>CAVSNJ010000024.1:0-31564 GCA_963729295.1 uncultured Alphaproteobacteria bacterium | reverse complement strand
CCATCCTGCTTCGCGCTGACGCGCTTCGCAGGATTTTCTTGACCTCGACCGCGAAGCCGGATGCCCTCCGAAGCCATCGGCGAAGGAGGCCTTTCCCTGCACTACGTCTATCTGCTGGAAAGCCTCCGTCTCGCCGACCAACGCTCTGTTGGTCTCACCACCGACCTGAGACGCCGCCGTGCTGAGCACAATTCGGGCAAATCTCTGCACCCGTCCAAATTCAAGCCGTGGCGCCAAGCGTCGTCTGGCGCAGTACGATTAAACCAAGAGCGATCGCGGCACGAGGGTGAGCATCAAGCGCCCGCGGTGAGAGTTGGCTAGGGCCGCGGCCCCGGAGATCGAGATGCAGGACTTCAACGGCAAAACGGCTTTCGTCACGGGCGGCGCCAGCGGCATCGGCTTCGCGCTCGCCAAGGCCTTTCTCCAGGCCGGCATGAACGTGATGCTGGCCGACATCGAAGAGAGCGCGCTGGAGCGGGCGCTCGCATCGCTCGCGATCTACGACAACCGGCTCGAGGGGACCGTGCTCGATGTGTCGCTGAGCGCGGCGTACGAGACGGCGGCCGAGGAAACCCTCACCCGGTTCGGCAAGGTGCATGTCCTCTGCAACAATGCGGGCGTGTCGCGCGCCGGGCCGGTCGATCAGATCGCGGCGTCCGATTGGGACTGGGTCTGGGGCGTCAATGTCGGCGGCACCGTCACCGGCATCCGCACATTTCTGCCGCACATCAAGGCGCACGGCGAGGGCGGGCACATCGTCAACACCGCCTCGATGTCCGGGCTCATCGGCACCGCGCTGGCGGGCGTCTATGCCAGCACCAAGTTCGCGATCGTCGGACTCTCCGAAGCGCTGGCGGATGAGTTGAAAGGCAGCACGATCGGCGTCAGCGTTCTGTGCCCGGCCAGCGTGCGCACCAACATGCCGATGAACGGGCGCAACCGGCCGGCGCGCTTTGGCGGCGGCCTCGACATCATGGCCGACCCGTCCTTGGCGGAACGAAACGCGCGCTTTCTGGCGGACAACGCCGCCGGGCTCGATCCCGACCGCGTGGCGCCGATGGTGCTGCGCGCCATCCGCGAGAACCGGCTCTACATCGTCACCGACCCGTCGCGGCGGAGCGCGGTCGAAGCGCGCCACGGCCGCCTCATGGCGGCTTTCGATGCCAGCGAGGACGACCTCAAGCGCTGACGGGCGCCGATCGCAGAACGAGGAGGAGGGATCATGTCGCAGCAAACCGAGATCGTCGCAAAATTCCTGGCGAACTTTGCGCCCGATCTTTTGGCGCCGGACGCACGTTTTCAGGCATTGAACGTCGATCTCAAAGGCAAGGACGGCGTCCTCGAACGCTTCACCAAATCGCCCGCCGCGGGTGCCTATGTCGAGGCGCGCTGGACCTGCGAGGACAAGGGCGACGCGGTGCAAGCGGTCGGCACGATGCCGAACGGCGCCCGGCTCGTGCTCACTGTGCAGGTGAAAGGCGGCCAGATCGCGCGCCTCCAGCAGCAGATGCTGCCGGGTGCGCCGCGCCCGCCAGGCGAGCTCAAGCTGCCGCCCGATCTCAAGGAGCGCATCAACGCTGCGTTGCAGGAGCGGCATCCGATCCTCATCAGCTATGTCGACGAGACCGGCCAGCCCAACGTGACGTTCCGCGGCTCGACCCAGGCCTTTAGCGATACTCAGCTTGCGATCTGGGTGCGCAACGAGGGCGGCAAGATGCTGCACGCGATCCGGACGAACCCGAAAGTGGCGCTGATGTATCGCGAAGAGGATTCGAAGGCGACCTACAGCTTCCAAGGCCGTGCCTGGATCGAGGCAAGCGAGGCGGCGCGCAAAAGGATCTACGACGGCATGGCGCAGGTCGAACGCGATCACGACTTCGCCCATCTCGGCGTCGCGATGATCGTCGATCTCGATCTGGTCGAGGGCTATGCCGGCCTGTCGCCGCAAGGCCCGGTCAGTCCGATCCGCATGGCGCGGGCGAAGTAACGCTGCGGCGAAGTGCGCCGCGCCGCCGCTCGAATAAGGTGTGCGCGCGCGAGCGCGGCCGGGACGAAGGAGGCATCATGCCGATCATCGATGTGCACACGCACATGTACACGAACGAGTATCTGGCCGTGCTGCGCGCCAAGGGCGGCGTCTACAGTCTCAAGATGCGGCCCGACGGGCGCGAGGAGATTTTCCGCGGCGACACGCCGGTCGCCATCCCGCAGCCCGGGCATCTCGACTACGATCTGCGCATGGCGGCGATGGACGCCAACAAGATCGACGTCGCCATCGTCTCGCTGACGTGCCCCAACTGCTACTGGGGCGGCGAGGAGATCAGCCTCCAGGTCGCCCGCCAGTCGAACGACTCGATGGCGGCGGCGCAGCGGAAATATCCCGGCCGCATCCTGTGGTACACATCGCTGCCCTGGGAATATCCCGCGCGCGCGGTGGCCGAGCTGAAGCGCACCTGCGACACCGGCGCGTCGGGCGTCATGGTGCTGGCCAATGTCGCCGGCCGCAGCCTGACCGACCCGGTCTTCGCCCCGATCTGGCAGGAGATCGACCGCCGCGCGCTGCCCGTGCTGATCCACCCCACCGATCCGCCCGGGGTCGACATGATGGACATGGGGAAATACGACCTCTCCTGGGCGGTCGGCTTCATGGCCGATACCACGCTGTGCTTCGCCCGGATGATCTTCGATGGCTTCCTCGACCTCTATCCGAACCTGAAGCTGATCGCCTCCCACGGCGGCGGCACGCTGCCCTATCTGGTCGGCCGCTTCGACAAGGGCGACGAAGTCGAGCTGCCGTCGCGCCGCAAGGTGAAGGCGCGGCCGTCGGTGTATTTGAAGCGCATCTATTACGACTGCATCACTTACGATCTTGGCGCGCTGCGCTACATGATCGATGTCGTGGGCGCGGACCGGGTGCTCTACGGCACCGACTATCCCCACCAGGTCCACGACATGGCCGGCGCGCTCGCCAATACCGGGGCGCTCGCGCCGGATGCGCGCGAGGCGATCCGCGGCGACAACGCGAAGCGGGTGTTCGGGTTGTAAGGCCACGCTGCCGCGGAACCGTCAGCGCCGGCACGTTGACGTTCCCGGCCGGGGCCCTCACGATGATTGACGCAACCTGTCTGGTGAGGCCGCGATGAAAGTCTTCGTCTTCGACCTGCTGGCCTATGGCGAGCAGCTCGACCATCTCAAGGTGGCGAACGAGCTGCCCTATCCGCTGCCGGCGCGGCACTTCAAGTCGGAGGTGGCGGTCCGCACCTATGCCGAGCATCTGGCGGCGTGGGAGGAAGCCGACCGGCTCGGCTATGACGGCATCGGCTTCAACGAGCATCACTGCTCGCCTTACGGCCTCATGAATTCGCCGAACCTCATGGCGTCGGCGGCGGCGCAGCGCACCAGGCGCGCGAAGCTCCTGATCTACGGCAATCTCCTGCCGCTGCATGAGCCGATGCGGCTCGCGGAGGAGCTGGCGATGATCGATTGCCTCAGCGGCGGCCGCCTGATCTCGGGCTTCGCGCGCGGCATCCCGCGCGAGTACCAGGTCCACAACGTTCCGCTCGCCGATTCTCGCGCCCGCTTCGAGGAGGCCTACGAGATCGTGGTTCGCGCCTGGACCGAAGAAGTCTTCTCCTATAGCGGCAAGTTCTGGTCGTACAAGGATGTGGCGATGTGGCCGCGCCCGGTGCAGCGGCCGCATCCGCCGGTCTGGATCCCGATCACCGGCAGCAAGGAATCGATCGAGTTCGCCGGCAAGCACAACATCACCATCACGCCCGGCCAGGGGCGCGGCCCGGGCGGGCGCGGCTTGCAGGAGGACATCATCCGCTACTACGCGAAATGCCTTGCCGCGCACGGGCACCGCATCACGCCCGACCACCTGTCGCTCGGCGTCGGCGCCTACGTCGCCGACAGCAAGGCGAGGCGGTCGCGGAGATGGGGCCCTATCACCTCTATTTCAATCGCACCTTGTACAGTCACGGCAATTTCACCGAGACCAGCATCGGCCGCGAGCGCGGCTACATGTCGACGAGCTCGAGCGACTATGTGCGGCCCGAGAATCTGCAGGCGATCGAGCGGGCGCGCGAGGATTTCCGCGGCTTGACGATGGACGACGTGGCGCGTCAGGCCGAGAACATGCCCTGGGGCACGGCCGGCGAGGTCAAGGAGCGGATCATCGATGCGGCCGAGCGGGCCGGCGCCAACTGCATCAATGTGAGCTTCAACCGCGGCGGCCTGCCGCAGGAACTTTTCCTCGAACAGATCCGCCGCTTCGCGCGCGACGTGCTGCCGGCGCTTCAGGCGCACGAGGTGCGGCGCGTGCCGCTGGGCGAGGAAGCGCTCGCCTGAGCCGGCGCGCGGAATTTCGGCGGAAGGCGGAGGGACCGATGCGGACGGGATTGAAGCTCGCGGTGACGCTTGCGCCCTTGGTCTTGGCCGCATCTCCCCTCGCGCGCGCCGCCGAGCTCGTCGAGGTCGGCTCGGTCGGGACGGCGAGCGCGGTGCTGTGGCCGCACTACATCGCCGAAGCGAAGGGATTCTATGCCGCAGCGGGTTTGCAGATCGACCTCGTCTCGTCGCAAACCGGCTCGGCGATGCTGCAATCGCTGACCGCGGGCTCGACCACGGTCGGGATCGCCGCCGGCATCGCCGATCCGATGAATGCCTTTGCCGCGGGCGCGGGCATCGCCATCGTCGCCATCGACGGCGCGTCGGGCCCCTATGCCGTCATGGCGAAGAAGGAGCTGAAGAGCTTCAAGGAGCTCAAGGGCCGGATCGTCATCGTCGACGGGCCCAAGGGCGCGACCTTGGTCTATTTCAACAAGATGCTCGAAGGCAACGGCATGACGATCAAGGACATCGATTTCGTCTATGCCGGCTCGACGGCGGCGCGCTTTGCGGCGCTCGAATCCGGAACGGCCGACGCCGCCATCCTGACGGCGCCGCAGCTTTTCACCGCCGCGGCGCATGGCTTCGCCAATCTCGGCTACGCCATCGACTATGCGAAGGACGTGCCGTTCACCGCCGAGATCGTCAATGTGAGCTGGGTCAAAACGCACGAGGCGACGGCGAAGAAGTTTCTCGACGCCTATGTCCAGGCCGAGGCGTGGTTCGACGATGGGAAAAACAAGGACGAGGCGGACGGAATTCTCTTCGCCGGAACCAAGATGAACCAGGACGACATCGCCAAATCCTACGATTTCCTGCGCAAGATCGATTTCTTCGTGCCCTCGGCGCATGTCGATCCGGCGAAGATCGCGAATTTCTACAACGCCTTCCGCGAGCTCGATCCGAGCGTCAAGCTCGACGTCGGCAAGCTCGTCATGAACCTCGACTGAGCGGCGGACCTCCCATCACCAAGCGCGCGCGATGACATGAACGCCCCGAAACCCGTTCGCGTCCTGCTCTGCGCGAGCCTCGGCCGGGCCGAGATCGCGGCCGCGCTCGAGCCCATGCCGGGCGTCGCGCTGACGATCGCCGCCGATGTCGACGCCGTCATTCGCGCGCTCGCCGCGCACGACGTGTTGATGTGCCCGAACCCGGTCTATACCGCGCCGCTCGCGGCGGCGCTGCGCGAGCGTCACAGCGCCATCGCATGGCTTCAGCTCCTCACCGCCGGCTATGACGCGCTCGTCGAATTCGGCGTGCCGGACGGGCTCGTCGTGACCGGCGCGGGCGATGCCTATGCGCCGGCCGTTGCGACCCATGCCGTGGCGCTGATGCTGGCGCTCGAGCGGCGCCTCCTCGATTGCGCGGCGAACACGGCGAGGGCGCGCTGGGAGCGCGCCATGGCGCCCAAAATGTCGATCCCGTTCGGCGGCGAGATCGTCATCGCCGGCTTCGGCAGCATCGGCTCGGAGATCGCGCGCATCGTGCGGCCGATGGGCGCGCGGATCACCGCGCTCCGACGCCGTGCGAGCCCGTCGCCGCTCGCCGACGCGGTCCTGCCGATCGGTGATCTTCACACGGTTCTGCCGCGCGCCGACGCCGTCATCCTGGCGCTGCCGCTCGGCCCGGAGACGCATCACCTGATCGGCGCGCAGGAATTGGCGCTGATGAAGCGCGGCGCGGTGCTCGTCAACATCGCGCGCGGCGCGCTCGTCGATTCCGCGGCGCTCGCGGCGGCGCTCCGCGATGGCGTGATTGCGGGCGCGGGCCTCGATGTCACCGATCCCGAACCGCTGCCCGAGCGGCATCCGCTCTGGGCCGCGCCCAATTTGATCGTGACGCCGCATGTCGCGGGAGCGTGCGGGCCCGTGGGCGGCGCGCGCCTCGCCGCGGTCGCGGTCGACAATCTGCGCCGCTATCTGGACGGCGCGCCGCTCGCCCATGGGATCGCGCTCGAGGGAGCAGTCCGATGAAGATCACCAAGCTCGAAAGCCTGCACGCCGATGGCGGCTGGCGCACCTTCTCGTTCCTCAAGCTGTCGACCGACGAGGGGCTCGTCGGCTGGTCGGAATACAGCGACGGGTTCGGCGCCGGCGGCACTAGCGAGCTCATCCAGAAATTCGCGGCACTCGTCGTCGGCATGGATCCGCGCGAGGTCGGCCGGCTCAGCACGACGCTCCACGCCGTGACGCGGCTCGCCGCCGGCGGCCTCAATGCCCAGGCGATCGCCGCGATCGAGAATGCCTGCCTCGATGTGAAGGCGAGGGCGCTCGGCGTTCCCGTGTGCCAGCTCTTCGGCGGCGCGGTCCGCGACCGCCTCACCGTCTACTGGTCGCATTGCGGCATGTTCCGCCTGCGCTTTCCCGAATTCTTCGAAAAGCACCTGGGCAAGCCGCGCATCCGCTCGCGCGACGACATTAAGCGCCTCGGCGAGGAAGCGCTCGCGCGCGGCTTCACGGCGATCAAGACCAATCCGATCTTCCTCGACGGGCCGGAGCCGAGGAGCTTCAACGGCGGCTTCCGCATCGCGCCCGGATTTCTCGAGCGCAATGTCGACGCGCGCATCGTCGGCTCGGTGACGGAGGTGCTGGCCGCGTTCCGCGAGGGGCTCGGGAGCCAGCCGGGCATCCTGTGCGATCTCAATTTCAGCCAGCGCACCGAGGGCTTCATCCGCATCGCCAAGGCGGCCGAGCGCTACAATCTCACCTGGCTCGAATGCGACACGCACGATCCGAAGGCGCTGGCGCAGGTGCGCCGCTCGACCGCGACGCCGATCGCCTCGCTCGAATCGATCTATGGCCTGCACGGCTACCGCCCGTTCTTCGAGGAATACGCGGTCGATGCGGCGATCATCGACGTGCCGTGGAACGGCCTCCACCAGGCCGTCCGCATCGCGACGCTCGCCGATGCCTTCGAGGTCAACGTCGCGCCGCATAATTTCTACGGGCCGATCGCCGACCTGATGAGCGCGCATTTCTGCGCCGTCGTGCCGAATTTCCGCATCATGGAATACGAAGCCGACGACGTGCCGTGGAAGCAGGAGCTGCTGAGCGAGCCGAGCCGCCTCGAGCGCGGCGAGTTCGTCCTGCCCTCGGGTCCGGGGTGGGGCGCAGCCGTCAACGAAGAGGCGGTCCGCGCGCACCCGCCGGTGCGCCGCTGACGGTGCGCTGCTGACGGTGCGCGGGGGCGCTCAGGGCCGCGCGACGTCGATCACGATCTTGCCGACCGTCCTGCCGCTTTCGAGCGCTTCGTGCGCGGCCGCGGTCTCGGCGAGCGGAAAGCGCGGGCCGATCTGCGGACGATAGCGGCCCGCCGCGAGTGCCGCCGTCACGTCGCGCACCGCGGCCTCGTGCGCCGCGCGCGGCATGACATAGACATAGATGAGATGGACCGTGATCGCCTTGCCGAAGAGCGCATAGAACGGCAGCTTGATGTCGGGATACTCGGCGGCGGGCGCGTAAGTCGAGATCGCGCCGTTGGTCTTCAGGACCGCGAGATTGGTCTCGAGATTGGCCTCGAACGCGACATCGACGACGCGGTCGATGCCGGCGCCGCCGGTCACGGCGAGGATGCGCTTGGCCACGTCCTCGTCCTTGCGGTTGATGACCCAGTCGGCGCCCGATCGGGTCGCGACCTCCGCCTGCTCGGCCCGGCTCACGGTCGCGATCACGCGCGCGCCGGCCCATTTGGCGAGCAGCACCGCCGCCTGTCCGACGCCGCCGGCGCCGCCGGTGACGAGCACGGTCTGGCCGAGGATGCTGCCGTCGATGAAGAGCGCGCGGTGCGCCGTCAGCGCCGGCACGCCCAAGGCCGCGCCCGTGTCGAACGAAACCCCTTCGGGCAACGGCACCGCCTGCTCGGCCGGCAGGACCACGAATTCCGCGCCTGTGCCGAAGGCCCGGCCGCGCTGCGCCTCGTAGAGCCAGACCCGCTCGCCGACGCGCGCCGGCGCCACGCCCGGCCCGACGCGGTCGATGATGCCGGCGCCGTCCTGGCCCGGAACGATCAGCGGGTACTGCATCTCGCGCGCGCCGCGCCAGCCGCTGCGGCCCTTGAGGTCGGACGGATTGAGGCCGGAGACGACGACCTTGACCCGCACCTCGCCGGGGCCCGGATCGGGGTTCGGCCGTTCGCCGAAGGTGAGCACTTCGCGCGCCGCGCCCTTGCGCTCGTACCAGATCGCTTTCATGCCGCCCTCATCTTCTGCGTCGCCTTCTGCGTCGACGCTCGTCGTTTTCTAGCATGGGCCGGCGCACCGGGCGAGGCGATGTCTGGCGCCGCCCGGCCGCTTCTGGTATCCCGCTCGCAAGCGGTCCGATCGGGGGAACAGCATGTCTATCACATCGCGCGTCCTTGCCGGCATCGTCGCGCTCCTCTCGCTCGCGGGCGCGGCGCAGGCCGATCCGCTCAAGATCCGGCTCTCCTACATCGTTCCGGTCTCGAACTGGGCGACGATCCTGTTCGTCAAGCCCGAGCTCGCGCCAAATCTCGGCAAGAGCTACAGCTTCGAGGCCGTGCATTTCCAGAATACGTCGATCACGGTGCAGGCGCTCGCCGCGGGCGAGGTCGAGATCGCCAATCTCGGCTTCACCACGTTGCCGCTCCTCATCGAGAATGCCGGCATGACCGATGCCCGCGTCATCGCCGACGAGCTCCAGGACGGCGTCCCCGGTTACTACAGCGACGAATTCATGGTGCTGAAGGACGGCCCGATCAAGACCGTCGCCGATCTCAAGGGCAAGATCCTGGCGGATGGCGGCATCGGCAGCGGGCTCGACATTCCGATCCGCGCCATGCTCGCCAAATACAACATGCAGGACAAGCGCGACGTCACCATCGTCGAGGCGCCGATCCCGACGCTGGCGGCGGAGCTCATCGACCACAAGGTCGATTTGATCGGCATCCCGCTGCCCTTCACGGCCAATCCCACGACCCGCGCCGCGGCGCGAACGCTCTTCACGCAAGGCGACGCCATGGGCGTGACGGAGCTCGGCTTCTGGGTCGCGCGCGCGCCGTTCATCGCGAAGAACCGCGCGGCACTCCTCGACTTCATGGCGGATGCGCTGCGCGAGGAACGCTGGTATGTCGATCCGGCCCATCACGACGAAGCGGTCAAGATCGCGGCCGAGACCAGCAAGCTTCCCGCCACGGTCTGGGATAGCTGGCTCTTCCGGAAGAATGGGCAGAGCGGCGACTATTATCGCGCGCCCGACGGCAAGCCCAACATCTCCTCGCTGCAAAGCTCGATCGACGAGCAGCAGAAGCTCGGATTTTTCAAGACCACCTTCCCGGTGAAGGACTATGTCGATTTGAGTCTCATCGACGAGGCGGCGCAGCGTCTCAAATAGGCGCGCGCGATGGCGGAAGAGCCGACCTATACCGAATACCGCGCCGATCCCAGCGGTCTGCGCCGCAATAAGAGCGGGCGGCTGCGCTCCGGCGCTTTCGAATATCCGGCGTTTCCGTTCGCGGCGCCGGCGGAGCTGCGCGAGCGCCGGATCGGCCAGCACACGGTCGTCGTGGTCGGCGGCGGCCTCGCCGGCCTTGCGGCGGCCGTCGATCTCGGCGTCCACGGCATCCCGTGCGTGCTGCTCGACGACAACAACACCGTGAGCCTCGGCAGCCGCTCGATCGCGCAGGGCAAGCGCACGCTCGAAATCGCGACGCGGCTCGGCATCGCCGAGCGCATGACCGAGAAGGGCGTCCACTGGTCGAAGGGCAACACGCTCATCGGCGACCGGATCATCTATTCCTTCGACCTGCTGCCCGAAGGCAACGAGAAATACCAAGCCTTCCTCGCGCTGCCGCAATACTACGTCGAATCGATCCTGATCGAGCGCGCGCGCGAGCTCGGCTGCGTCGATATAAGGTGGCTGAGCCGCGTCGTCGCGGTGGCGCAGGACGACGATGCCGTGCGCCTCGACGTCGCGACGCCCGAAGGCGGCTATGCGATCCGCGCCGACTGGGTCATCGCCTGCGACGGCGTGCGCTCGCAGGTGCGCCAGGCGCTCGGCATCCCGTTCGAAGGCGCGAGCTTCGTCGACAAGTTCGTCATCTGCAACGTCAGGATGGCGTTCAAATTCCCGCCGCAGCGCATGTTCTGGTTCGCCCCCACCTTCGATCGGAGCAACATCTCGCTGATGCATCAGCAGCCCGATTCGATCTGGCGCATCGATTGGCAGCTCGGGCCCGATGACGATCCCGAGATCGAGCGCGAGCCCGAGCGCGTCAACCGGCGGCTTGCCACTATGTTCGGCCCCGACGTGCCGTTCGAGACGCAATTCGCCAGCATCTATGCGTTCGAGGTACGGCGCATCGAGAAGTTCCGGCACGGGCGCGTCTTCTTCGCCGGCGACGCGGCGCATCAGCTCTCGCCCTTCGGCGGCGGGCGCGGCGGCAATTCCGCGATCCAGGACGTCGACAATCTCGTGTGGAAGCTCGCCCATGTGCTGCGCGGCGCGGCGCCCGAGCGCCTCCTCGACAGTTATGACGCCGAACGCATCCCGGTCGCCGACGAGAACATGCAGCTGTCGCGCCGCGCGGTCGAATTCATCAGTCCGACCTCGCCGCATTCGCTGGCGCTCCGCAACGCCGTGCTCACGCTCGCGCCGCACCACGCCTTCGCCAAGGTGATGATCAACACCGGGCGCCTGTCGGTGGCACCGAACTTGCGCGGCTCGGCCCTGCTGACGCCCGACGCGGATCCGTGGGATGGGGTGGTGACGCCCGGCAGCGCCGCGGTCGATGCGCCCGTGGGCGACGGCGATTGGCTCATTCACCATCTGAGCGGCGGATTCGTTCTCCTTTTCTACGCCGAGCGGCGCGCCGCCATCGCGCCCGCGACCGTGGCGGCGCTTGCCGCGCTCGGAAATGCCCCGGTTCCGGTGCGCGCCGTCATTGCCTTCGCCGAACCCGGCGCGGCGATCGCGGACATCGACTCGGTCCATGACCGGGAAGCATTGGTGCGCAAGCGCTATGACCTCAAGCCGGGCAGCGCCTATCTGTTCCGGCCCGACCAGCATGTCGTCGCGCGCTGGCGTTCGCTCGGCACGGAGCGCGTCGGCGCGGCCGTGCGGCGCGCGCTCGGCGACCCGTCGTGAAAGGAGCCGCATGAGCACACCTCCGCTCCACGCCGAATTGCGCCTCGCCGCGCCCGACGACATCTACGAGGCGGTGCGCGCGCTCGCGGACGGCCTCGGCGACGACGCGGCGCGCGCCGCGCTCGCCGCCTTCGCGCTCGTCCTCGCCAACGAGATCGGCGACGACGCGATCGTGCTCGCCGCCGCCGCCGCGGTCCGTGCGGCCTTTCGCGATTTCCCGGAGGCCGCGAGCGTGGGCGCGCGGGCGGAGCGGCCCGCTCTCGAAATCGGCGGCGCGCTTGCGGCGCTGCGGCGCGTGATCGAGCTGAAGCCGGTGCCGAGCGTGCCGGGAGCGATGACGAGCTGAGGCCCGCCGCGTTCGGCCGCGATCGCGACCGGCGCGGCCGGCCGGCGCGGCACCTCCGCCGTTGCGCCGGGCGCCGGGCGGCGCGATCATTCGCGCCATGATGAAGCTCGGCCTCTTCATCGCCGGGAGCGGGCATCACATCGCCGCGTGGCGCGATCCGGGGACCCATGCCGAAGCGGTGCTGAGCCTCGCTCATTATGTCGAGATGGCGCGCGTCGCCGAGCGCGGCTGCTTCGACCTGCTCTTCACCGCCGATACCAACGCGACCTTCGGTCCCGACGACATCGGCGTCTGGAGCCGCACCACGGGCGCGCTGCGGCTCGAGCCGCTCACGCTGCTTTCGGCCTTGGCGATGGTGACGGAGCGGATCGGCCTCGTCTCGACCGCGACGACGACATATCTCGAACCCTATCACGTCGCGCGGCTGTTCG
Source organism: uncultured Alphaproteobacteria bacterium (assembly GCA_963729295.1). Classification (GTDB taxonomy): domain Bacteria; phylum Pseudomonadota; class Alphaproteobacteria; order ATCC43930; family CGMCC-115725; genus DATJLY01. Next base: position 19,298 of record CAVSNJ010000024.1, on the reverse strand, counting down.
CCTCGCTCGACCAGATCAGCGGCGGGCGCGCGGGCTGGAATCTCGTGACATCCCAGGCGGCCGCCGAAGCGCTCAATTTCAACCGCGCCGCCCATGTCCCGCATGGCGAGCGCTACGACCGCGCGCGCGAGTTCGCCGAGGTCGTGCTCGGCCTCTGGGATAGCTGGGACGAGGACGCGATCGTCGCCGACAAGGCGAGCGGGCTCTTCTTCCACCCGGACAAGCTCCACTTCCTCGATCACGCGGGCGCGCATTTTGCCGTGCGCGGCCCGCTCACCATCAAGCGCTCGCCGCAGGGCCGGCCGGTGATCGTGCACGCGGGGCAGTCGGAGCCCGGCCGCGAGCTCGCGGCTGCCTTCGCCGAGGTGATCTTCACGGTGCAGCAGGATCTCGAGGAGGCGCGCGGCTTCTCTGCTGATATGAAGGCGCGCGTTGCAAAGCACGGGCGCTCGCCCGACCACGTCAAGATCATGCCCGGCGTGATGACGATCGTCGGCCGGACGCGGCACGAGGCCGAGGCGCGCTACGAGAAGCTCCAATCCCTCATCCATCCCGCGCTCGGCATAAAAACCTTGTCCGAGATCGTCGGATTCGATCTCTCGCCCTATCCGCTCGATGGTCCGCTGCCGGAGCTCGCGCGCACCAACACCGAGCAGCAGGGCCGCCAGAAAGTCGTACTCGACATGGCGCGGCGCGAGAGCCTCACGCTGCGTCAGCTCTATATGCGCGTCTCCGGCGCCCGCGCGCACCGCGCGATCTGCGGCACCGCGGCCGAGATCGCGGACTCGCTCGAGGACTGGTATCGCAAGGGCGCGGCCGACGGCTTCAACATCATGCCGCTCACCTTTCCCGAGGGGCTCGAGGATTTCGTCGGCGGCGTCATTCCCGAGTTGCAGCGCCGCGGGCTCTTCCGCCGCGCCTACGAGGGACGCACGTTGCGCCAGAATTTGGGATTGCCGGTGCCGCCGAGCCGCTGGGCGATGCGCGGCTGAGCGGCGGGAGGAGAGAGGCCATGTATCTGCGCAATGCGTGGTACGTCGCGGCGACCATCGACGAGATCGCATCCGCGCCGCTCTTCGCGCGCACGCTGCTCGACGAGCCGATCGTCTTCTTTCGCGACCCCGCGAGCGGCAAGCTCGTGGCGCTCGAGGACCGCTGCTGCCATCGCGGCGCGCCGCTGTCGCTGGGCGAGATTACGCCGGCGGGCCTCGTGTGCGGCTATCACGGCCTCGTCTTCGACACGGACGGCGTCTGCGTCGACATGCCGGGAAGCCACGGGCGCATCCCGGCGGAGGCGCGCGTCAAATCCTATGCCGTGGCCGAGCGGAGCGGCTTCGTCTGGATCTGGATGGGCGATCGCGCGCGCGCCGCGGAGCATCTCATCCCGAGCATTCCGCATGCGAGCGCGGACGAGCGAGAGCCGCGCCGCTCGCACGGCGTGATGCACGTCAAGGCCGGTTACGTGCTGTTCCTCGAGAACCTGATGGACCTGACGCATCTCCCCTATGTCCACAAGACGACGATCGGCGGCCACGCGCCCGATCACGCCGCGGCCGAGATGGCGACGAGCGACACCGCGACCGGCGTGCGCTTCGCGCGGCTCATGCTCGATGCCGCGCCGCCGCCCGGCTACGCCAAGCGCTATGGCTTCACGGGACGGATCGACCGCTGGGAGGAGTTCGAATATGTGGCGCCGGCCTCGGTGCTGCAATTCACCGGCGCGGTCAACGCCGGCGACTACAAGAAGGGCGTCCGCAGCGGCCACCATCATCTGCGCGGGATCCACACCTTCGCGCCCGAGACCCAGCGCACCTGCTTCTATTTCTATTCCTTCATCGACGGCTATCGCGGCGCCGGCGCCGCGAGCAACACCGCGATGGCCGAGCCCGCCGTCTTGCGCGAAGACGCCAATCTCATCGAGCAGCAGCAGCTTCGCCTCGACGGCTACGACATGGAGAAATTGACCGCGATCCCGAGCGATGTCGCGCGCGTGCACATGGGGCGGTTCCTCACGCGCAAGATCGCCGAGGAGCAGGACGAGCGCCGCGCCGTGCCGGCGGCGAAGTAGCCGGCCCCCCGGCCTTCCTCGACGGCCGCGCCTGGCGATGCCATGATGGCGGGGACGGAGTTTCGAGGAGGGAGCGGGCGCATGGCGGCGGTGGCGGCGGCGGGCGGCGCGGCCGGGCTTCGGGCACTCTTGCGCGACAACAGGCTGATCGTGGCGCCGGGCGCTTACGATTGCATCGGCGCGCGCATGATCGAGCAGGCGGGGTTCCCGCTCGTCTACATGACCGGCGCGGGCACGGCCGCGAGCCTCGGTTATCCCGATTACGGCCTCGTCACGATGAGCGAGATGGCGGAGAACGCCGGGCGCATCGCCGCCTCGGTCGGCGTGCCGGTCATCGCCGATGCCGACACCGGCTACGGCAACGAGCTCAACGTCACGCGCACGGTGCGCGAGTATTGGCGGCGCGGCGTCGCGGGGCTCCACATCGAGGACCAGGCCTTCCCCAAGAAATGCGGCCATCTCGACGACAAGGTGGTGATCTCCTCGGGCGAGTTCATCGCCAAGGTGCGCGCCGCCGTCGCGGCGAAGCCCGATCCCGCCTTCCTCATCATCGCGCGCACCGACGCGCGCGCTTCGCTCGGCCTCGAGGCGGCGGCCCAGCGCATGAACGCGGCGCTCGAGGCGGGCGCCGACATGGCGTTCCTCGAGGCGCCGCAGACGCATGACGAGGTCGCCGCCGTGCCGCGCCTCGTCAAGGGCCCGTGCCTTCTCAACATGGTGCTGGGCGGCAAGACGCCGGTCGAGGATCTGGCCGAAGCGGAACGCGCGGGCTATCGCATCGCGATCCTGCCCGGACTTCTCTTCCAGTCGGCGATGACCGCGTTCGAGACGTCGCTCGACGAGGTGAAGGTCCGGCGCCGCTTGCCCGAGGTCACGGTGAGCCTGCGCGAGCGCTTCCGCCGCATGGGCGCCGACGATTGGGACGCGCTGCGCGACCGGTTCCGGTGACGGCGGTGTCGATTCGGCACCGCTGATCCATCCCCATTGTAACGAGAGGCGGGCTCACGCACTCTGGCGCGATGGCAAGCGAGATCGCACTGCCGCGCGCCGCCGTCGAGTCGCGCGCGGCGAGCATCGAGACCCGGGCGTCGTGGGTGGCCGCGACCACCGCCCTCGGCATCATGTCCGTGACCTTGGGCGCGCCGTTCATCGCGATCGTGTCATTGCGCGAGATCTCGGCCGAGCTCGACACGACGCGCTCGATGGTGTCGCTGTGCGCCTCGCTCTCCTGGCTTGGCGCGGCGTTCGGCGGCCCGGTCATGGGCCGTGTCGCCGAACGGGTGGGCGTCAGGACGACGGTGGTGTTCGGCGCCGCCATGATCGCGGCGGGCCTCGCGCTGGCCGCGAGCGGCGGCCCCGCGACGCTCCTCATCGGCCATGGCCTCTTCATCGGCCTGCTCGGCAACGGCGCGATCAACGCGCCGCTCTACGTCTATGTCGTCCGCTGGTTCGACCGGCGGCTCGGCTCCGCCATCGCCCTCATCTCGAGCGGCGCCTATGTCGCGGGCGTGCTGTGGCCCGAGCTTTTCCAATTCGCGACATCGGCAGACGGCTGGCGCACGACCATGCTCGGCTTCGCCGCCTTCGAATGCGTCGCAGTCGTGCCGGCGGCGCTGTGGCTGCTGCGGCCGCCGCCGAGCCATACGGCGCTTGCCGCCGCGACGCGCGGCCGCGACGGCGGGCAGCGCGTGCTCGGCATGCCGACCGCGCTCGTCACCACGCTGCTGCTGGCGGCGTCGTTCTCGTGCTGCGTCACCATGTCGATGCCGCAAACCCATCTCGTCGCCTTCTGCGGCGATCTCGGCATTTCGCGCGTCACCGGCGCGGGGATGCTGTCGGTGCTGCTCGCCTCGGCCTTCTTCAGCCGGCAATTCTGGGGCTGGGCCGCGGACCAAATCGGCGGGTTGCGCGCCTCGCTCGCGGCCTCGGTGGTGCAGGCGGTCGCCATGACGGGCTTCCTTCTGACGCAAAGCGAGGCTGGCCTCTTCGCCGTCTCCGCGGTGTTCGGGCTCGGCTTCAGCGGCATCGTTCCGGGCTACATCGTCGCGATCGGACAGCATTTCCCGCCGGCGCAGGCGGCGACCCGCGTGCCGTTTCAGCTCCTCTTCGGCGGCGCGGGGATGGCGTTCGGAAGCTGGTCGGCGGGCGCGCTTTACGATGTCTACGGCGCCTACGCGCCGGGCTTCGCGCTTGGCGTCGGCTTCAATTTCGTCAATCTCGCGCTGCTGTCGACGCTCGTGCTGTTCGAGTTCAGGCGCGGGAGAGACTAGGCGTGCTGGGCGGTCTCCTGGCGCTGTGCTCGGCCGTGACCTTCGCCATCAGCAACGCGGCCGTGCGCCGCGGCGTGCTGAGCGGCTCGGCGCTCCAGGCGATGGCGATGTCGATCCCGGTGGGCGTGCCGATCTTCGCGGCGGCGCTCTTCCTCGGCGGCGGGCCTGGCGCGCTGGGCCAGTTGCCGCGCTATTCGATGATCGCCTTCGCGGTCACCGGCACGACCCATTTCATCATCGGCCGCTATGCCAACTACCGCGCCATCGGCGCGCTCGGCACCAATCTCTCGGGGCCGGTGCTGCAATTCAATCTCGTGGTCTCGCTCGTGCTGGCGATCGCCTTTCTGGGCGAGACGCTGACGCCGCTGCGCATCCTTGGCATTCTCCTGATCTTCGTCGGGCCCGTCGTCGTCTCGCGCGAGGGCGTGCGGGCCGCGCGTGCGGAAGAGCTCGAATTCACGCCACTGCACCTCGAGGGCTATCTCTTCGCCGGCCTTGCCGCGGTCTGCTATGGCTTGACGCCGGTGCTGGTGCGCTATGCCGGACAGGGCCTCGGTCTCCGGGCGACGCTCGCGGGCGGCGTCATCAGCACCGTGACGGCGACGATCGCCATCGTCCTGGTGCTTTTGTGGCCGGGACATTGGCGCGAGACGCGCGCCGTCAATTCCGTCGCCGCCAAGTGGTTCCTCGGCTCGGCGGTGACGGTCTATGTCTCGCAGCTCCTTTACTACATGGGGGTGTCGCTCGCGCCGGTGACGATCATCGCGCCCGTTTCGGCCATCAGCAACATCATCCGCATCCATATCTCGCACTGGCTCAACCCGCGCCATGAAGTGTTCGGACCCGCAGTGACGATCGCGACAATGCTGTCGTTTCTCGGCGTCGTCGTGCTGTCGGTGAGCGCGGATGCGCTGCCGCTGCCGCCGGCCTGGGGGCGCGCGCTCGCCTGGCATTGGCCGTGACGGCGGGCCGGGCGATGTTCGGCTTCTTCTCGCGCCGGAAATCGGCGCGCCGCGCGGCGCGGAAGCTTCTGGACGACGCCACGCGCGGCGACGCGCGGGCGCAATTCGAGCTCGGCAATCGTCATGCCGGCGGCACGGAATTCGCCGCTCGTCGCGCCGACGCCGTCTCGTGGTGGACGCGCGCCGCCGAGCAGGGCTTGCCCGAGGCGCAATACAATCTCGCGCTGGCGCTCTACGACGGACGATTGGCGGCGCAGGATTTCCGTGCGTCGGCGCGATGGTGCCGCCGCGCCGCCGAGCAAGGCCATGGCGATGCGCAATTCTGGCTCGGCCTCATGTACCGGCGCGGGCAAGGCGTTCGCCCGAACGACGGGGAAGCGCTGAAATGGATCCTGGGCGCGGCCGACCAGGGCCATGCACTGGCGCAACACACGCTCGCCGTGCTGCTCGCCGAGATGTTCGCGGGCCGCGACGATTGCATCGACCTTGCGCTCGAAGCCTATATGTGGTCGCGGATCGCCAACGATCGATTGTGGGGCGAAAACCGCGCGGCGGCGGAGAAGCTCCGCGCCGCGATCGCGCAAAGACTGACGGCGGAGCAGATTGCCGAGGCTGAGCGGCGCGCGCGCGACTGGCGCGCGATGCCGTCGCCCTTCGCGGGCGCGGCGACCGCTCAGGCCGACACTTCGGCGGCGGCCGGCGCGGGCGGCGTCCAGGCCGCGTATTTGCGGCAGAAATAGAAGCAGTGCGCGGTGTCGCAGGGCGCGGCCTCCGCGCGCGGCCGGAACGTGCCCGCGAGAAGATTGCCGAGCTTCGTCGTCTCCGAGCAGCGCGTGACGTCGCCGTTCTCGTAGAGCTTCACGAAGCGCGCGCCCGCATCGCACGGGATGCCGGCGAACGAGCGCTCGCTGTCCAGGAACTCATCATCGCAGAACATGTCGATGCTGGGCGGCTCGGTCCTCTGCGCCAGCATGGCGTGGTAGGCTCTCCTTGCCTCGGCCGCGCGCAGGCGAAAGCGGATGCGGTCGAGATCGCTATAGGCGTTCGGATAGATCTTCCCCTCGAACGGCCCGCGCAAGAGCTTCGGGATGGGATAGAAGCCGATCGGGCCGAGGAGTGCCACGGCGTCGCCAAAACGCGCCAAGGCCGCGGGCGAAGCGACCAGCGAGGCGAAGACGGTGAAGCCCTTGGCGCGCAGCAGCTCGGCGTGGCGCAGGTAGACGTTGGTATCCTTCCGGCCTTCGCGCTCGACGAGGTGCAGCCCGGCATTGATGAAGCTCACGCGCGCGGGATCGATGCGCCGGGCGAACTCGCCAAGCGAGGCGTTGGTCAGGTTCGAATTGATCGAGATGTAATGGCGCTCGGTCAGGAGCTCGCACAGCTCGACGAAATTCGGATAGATGCTCGGCTCGCCGCCGGTCATGTGCAGGAGCCAGACGAGGCCCGTCGCATCGAGCGCCGCGCGCCATTGCCGCGCGCTCCCATGCGTGCGCAGCTTCTCGCCGAGGCTCGCGGGCGTGGAAAAGCAGTATTTGCACCGGTAATTGCAGGTATTGAGCAGGTGCCAATCGGCTTCGATCTGGTACTGCATGCCCGCGCCCGCCATCGTGCCGGCAAGCTAGCATGAAGCGCGATGCCGAGAGAAGACGGCGCCCGCGCGAAGAATTCGACCGGGTCCGCGCGGCGCAATACTATCCCGTGGTGCCGACCGACGAAGCCGAGCGGAAATTCGCGCGCGCCCTCAGCCTCGGCGCCGCGGCGATCCTTGCGGCCGCTCTCGCGGTCCATCTGTGCGCGGCGCTGCTCTTGCGCGGATTTTACGGCGACGGCGCCTATATCTTCCTGCTCATCGTCCGCCATGGCGGCGAGCTCGTGCGCTCCGAAGCGCCGCGCGCGATGACCCACATCGTCCAGCAGCTCCCGACCTACCTTGCGCTGAAGCTCGGCATGCGCGACCTCATCGGTCTCGCCATGCTCTACAGCCTGACGATGGAGCTGCTGCCCTGGCTCTTCGTCGTCGCGTGCTACTTCGTCCTGCCCAAGGCGCAGAAATCCTGGTTCGTCTTTCCGCTCTTCACCTATCTCGCCGGCATGCTCGCCGCCGCGTTCGAGCCCTTGGCCGAAGCGCCGGCCGTCACCGCCTATTTCTGGTTCCTGCTCTTCCTCATCGTATTTCGCGCCCGCTCGTTGCCGGGGCAGCTCGCGGTCGTCGCGGCGGCGCTTCCCGCGCTCCGCTCGCACGAGGTGATGGTGTTCCTGGCGCCGATCCTGGCGGGGGCATGCGTGTGGCGCGCCCGCGACGCGGGATCGCGGCCGGGCCGCATCCTCTTCGCCGCCATGGCGCTGTGGTTCGCGCTCGTGGCGGCGACGCAGCTCTGGTTCACGATTTTCACGGACGAGACCGCCAACCGCGCGAGCTTCATCGCCTCGACGCTCGCGCTGCGCTTCATCGCCGCGCCCTGGGGCATCAACGTGCCGACGGTCCTCGGCCTGCTCGCGACGCTCGTGGCGCTCGCCGTGCTCGGGCTGCGCTGGCGGTTCCCGAGTCGCGCGGGGCGGTGGATCGCCGCCGGGCTGCTGTGCGGATTTGCAGGCATCGCGCTCGGCGCCGTCGTCATGACGACGCGGCGGCCCTATTTCTTCCAGCCGTCGCTCCAGTTCGAGGCGCGGAACTATGCTGCCTTCCTCTCCGTGCCGCTCGCCGGCCTCTTCTTCGCCGCCATGATGCGGTCACGGCTGCGCTCATTTTGGACGCAGACGCCGCTCGTCGCGGTGCTCGCCATCCTCGCCGCGGGGCAGCTCGGCTGGCATCTCGCGGGGCTGCAGTATTGGGCCTCTTTCCTCGACAAATTCGGCGCCGTGCTCGCGGCCCATCGCGGCCCCGTCGCGCTCGCCGAGGCGGAGGCGGAGGGGCTCGCGCCGCTGTCGTGGCCTTGGACCTATCCCGCGCTCAGCATCGACCTGGCACCGGACGGGAAGGTCGCCGCCATGATCGTCCCGCCGCCCGACGGAAGCTGGCAGCCGTTCGACCCGACCGACCCCGCCGCCGTGCCGCGCTCGCGCCTCTTCGACACCAGCGTCTACCGCCAGGTGCTTTTGTCCGAGGGACCGAGATTGCCCCCGAAAGGATTGCGCGCGCAGCCTTGAACGCCGCCGTTGCATAGGTTAACCTTGCCCGACGAACCTTTGCGGGGGAATTTAAGGTGGACCAGCACCTCATTGCGCGTGCGGCGAGGGACGCACTTCCCGGGCTCAGCGTCCCGGTTTTCCTGGCCGGCTCCGACGGCGACGACACACCTCACCTGACATTGCATATCGCGCGCCAGCGCGACCGCCAGTCGCTCCAGCGCGAGGCCGCTGCCGCCATGGCGCGGGCCGGCGCCGCGGTGGACTGCCGGGTGCGGTGGATCGACCACGGCTCGATCGATCTCGCGCGCACGCTCCAGGACGTGCTGCGCTCGTTCGCGCACGATGCGATCGTTTACGACCCGACGCACAGCATCTCGCGCGCCAAGGCGCTGGTCGAGCTCGGCCGCCGCCTGCGCGGCGCGTTCGGCTATGGCTTGCGCGGCCTCTATCTCGAGCCCGACAGCCGCAGCCTCTTCCTGCTCTATCGCCCGGACGAATTCCTGCAGGAGGGCGCGCTCGACGCGGCCACGAAGGATCGCCTCGAAGGCGAGGCCCGCGCCATCGTCGCCTCCTGGCAGAGCGAGGACGGCACTGCGTTCGGCCTCTCGATCCGTCTCTGCTTCGAGCTGCCGCCCGTGTCGCTCGTTCCGCTCGATCCGCTGTCGCTCGACAATTCGCTGCAACGTCTGCCATGGATGGCGCGGCTCCATGCCGAGATCCTCGTCGGCGGCGTCGCGACCTTGCTCGGCATGGCGCTGGCCGCCCCGGCGCGCGCCCAAGACGCGAACCTGCCCGCGGTCTCGGGGGTCAACGGCAAGGTCCAGCTCGAAGCCGGCGAAGGCGACGCCCATCCGCTCGGCGAAGGCATCGGCAGCTTGACCTTCCCGCTCGGACAAAGCTTCGGCGGGCAGATCGATGCCGGCGGCGCCTCGGACGGCGGCCACGCCATCTGGGGTCTGGCCGGCCAGGGCTTCTGGCGCAATCCCGACCTCGGGCTCGTGGGCGGCTTCTATGCCCACATGCACGAGGACCTGACGTTTCCGGGCATGACTGGCACGCAGCTCAGCCGCTCGGGCGTCGAGGGCGCGCTCTATCTCGGCCGGTTCACGCCGCAGGCCGAGGTCGGCTTCCAGTCCGGCGGCACCAAGAACGGCGCGTTCGGCGTGGTCGAGCTCGGCTGGTATCCGACCGACAATCTGCTGATCCGGGGCGGCGCGGACCTCAATCCCGGCAAGGATCTTGCCTTGGCGGATGTCGAGTACCAACTGGGCTACTCCGCTCTCCCCGGCCTCAGCGTCTTTGCCGAAGGCGGCGTCAGCGGTGAGCGCCCGAGCTATGCGCTGTTCGGTTTCCGCTACTATTTTGGCGCGACCAAGACGCTCATCCGCCGGCACCGCGAAGACGACCCGGATCCCTTGGTCATCAACCAGATCCTGGGCCCGCAATTCGGCAGCTCTCCGACGCCGATGCCGATGTGTTAGCGCCGTAGCGCGGTTTGGCCGGCGGCATCGACGAGCGGGGTCGGATGCGGACGGTGTTGCTGGCGTGCGAGCTCGGCGCGAATTTGGGCCATGTCGGCCCGCTGTCGCAGCTTGCGCGCGCGCTCCGGCGCCAAGGCTGCAACACCGTCTTTGCCCTGAAGGACGTGGTCGGCGCGCGCGCGATCCTCGCCGCAGATGATGGCCCGCTCCTGCAGGCGCCGGTCTGGCCCAAGGCGGCCATGATCGACGGCCGTCCCTTCCGCATCTCGAACTATCCCGACCTGCTCGCGGTCATCGGCTTTGCCGATGCCGGCGATCTCGCGGCGATGGTCGATGCGTGGGATGCGCTCTTGGCGCTTGTCCGGCCCGACCTGATCGTCGCCGATTTCAGCCCGACCCTTTGTCTTGCCGCCTACGGCGCTATCCCGGTCGCGCTCGTCGGCAACGGCTATGTCAATCCGCCGGCCGATGATGCCGTGTTTCCGCCGCTCTACTACGACCGCCCGCCGCTCGCCACGCAATCGCATCTGCTCGAGACCGTGCACCAGGTGCAGCGAAAACGCGGCCGGCCCGCGCCGGGCGCCTTGCCGGCACTCTTCGCCGGCGCCGGGCGCGCCGTCACGACTTGGCCCGAGCTCGATCCCTACCAGTCCGTTCGTCGCGAGACAGTGATCGGTCCGCTGGAGCGGATGCCGCCGAAAGCGCCGCTCCCGTCCGAGTCGCGGGTTTTCGTCTATCTCGGCGACGAGCAGCCGGCGCTGGCGCTGGCGCTGCAAGCGCTGCTCGATCTCGGCGTCGGCGTCGAAGCCTATCTGCGTGGCGGCGTCGGCGCGTTGCAGCGGCTTCTGCTGAGCCGCGGCGCCAAGGTCCATCGCGAGCCGCCACCGCTCGGCGAGGTTTTGCCGCGCGCGCGCCTCGTCGTGTCGTCGGCGGGCGCGACGCTGGCTCATGCCGCGCTCGCCGTGGGAAGGCCGCAGCTCTTGCTGCCATGGACGGTCGAGTCGGATTTGACGGCCACGTCAGTTGTGGCGCTGGGCGCCGGCCGCCGCGTCAGGCCGGGCTCGAACAAGGATGAGATCGACGCGGCGCTCAAGGCGGTGCTCGCCGACGCCGCCGCCGCCACCAGCGCGCAAGCGTGCGCCGACGCGATCGCCGCCCGTCCGCCTCTCGATGCCTTGGCGCACGCCACCGACCTTTGCCTGCGCCTCGCCGCGTGACGGGGGACGGTTGCTGCTGTTCGTCAATCCGGTTCCCTATCTGCCCGATCAGGTCGGCGGGTCCGAGCGCAGCACGCACGCGCTCTGCGCGGCGCTCGCGGCGCGCGGCGTGCCGGTCGCCGTGCTCGCGCGCGCCGGCGCGGCGCCGCCCGAAGGTTCGCGCGCGAACCGTTGGGGCACGCTCGACGAGGGCTTGGGCTACCCCGTCTATCGCGTGCGCGATGTCACGGGCGCCATCGCGGCAATCGCGGAGTCCGTCCACGCCGCGACGGTGATTGCGCAGAACGAGTTTTCGCTCGCGAGCGCGGCGCTCGCGGCGGGCTTCCCGACCCTCCTTTATCTGCGCCACGCCGACCCCGCCTGGCTCTTCGCGCGCGCGCGGGTTCCGCCCGACGCGGAGCTGGCGCATCCGCTTCTCGGTTATGTCGCGAACTCGGACTTCGTGCGGCGCTTTTACGAGCAACGCTTTGGCTTCTCTGCAGAGGTCGTGACGCCGCTCGTTCTGCCGGAAGACTATCGCGTCCGATCGACGCGGGAGCGCGTGCTCTTCGTCAATCCCGTGCCGGTCAAAGGCGTCGAGATCGCGCTCGCGCTCGCCGCGGCGCGGCCCGACATCCCGTTCGACTTCGTCGAGGCATGGCCGCTCTCGGAGGCGGAGTTCGCGCAGCTCGAGCAGCGCTGCGGCGCGCTCGGCAACGTCACCTTGCGCCGCGCCGTCTCTGACATGCGCGAGCTCTACGGCCGCGCGAAACTTCTCCTCGTGCCGAGCCTCTGGGAGGAAGCCTGGGCGCGCGTCGTCGTCGAGGCGCAGGTGAGCGGCATCCCGGCGCTGGCGAGCCGGCGCGGCGGATTGCCGGAGAATGTCGGCGCCGGCGGGATCGTCGTCGATGCCGAAGCAGGGCTCGCGCCCTGGCGCGCCGCGTTGTCGCGTCTCTGGGACGACGATGCCGCCTACGCCGCCTGTGCCGAGGCGGCGCGTGCCGAAGGGCGCCGCCCGGAGCGCGATCCGAGCCGCATCGTCGATCGCTTCCTCGATCTGGCGACGCGCCACGGCGCGCGCCGCGCCGCGCCGGCCAAGGGTATCGAGGACATCGGATTGAGCGTGATCGTGCCGACGTTTCGCCGGCCGGAAGGGCTCGCGCGCCTGCTCGCGGCGCTGCGCGGCCAGATCGCCGGCACGGCGAAGCGCGAGCTCATCGTCGTCAATGACGGCACTCACGATGACGCTTATGCCCGGCTCGCCGAGCAGAATAGCGACATCGTGCGCTATGTCGCGGCGCCCGCGAATGGCGGCCCGGCGGCGGCGCGCAATCTCGGCGCCCGGCACGCGGGCCACGAGTTTTTCGTCTTCATCGACGATGACTGCGTGCCGCCGCCGTATTGGCTCGACTGGCTCGCGAGCGTTTTGGCGGAAAATCCCGAGCTCGACGTGGTCAGCGGCACGACCCGTCCGCTGCCGGCGCCGCGTCCGAAACTCTTCCAGCAATTCCTGGTCCGCGCCGGCTTTCATCCCCGGCCCTATCTTCTCGTCGAGCATCCGGTTCTCATCAGTGCCAATCTCGCGGTGCGGCGCGTCGCGTTCGAGCGCGTCGCCGGCTTCGACGAGACGATGCGCACGACCGAGGACCGCAATCTCGGTTACCGGCTCCGCCTGCGCGGCGCGATGTTCCATCTCGACGATGCGTGGTTCGTCCATCACGACATGACGAGCTCGCCCGCATCGCATTTCCGCCGCTATTACCGCTATGGCAAGGGCGTCGGGCGCGAGCTCGCCCTCGAGCACGCACCGCCTGACCGGGGCCACTGGCCGCCCGATGCGCGCCCGCGCTTTTATTGGTGGAAGCGCGCCAGGACGCGTCTTGTGCAGGCGCGGACCGAGACCGATCGCCGCGCGCTGGGGCGGTTCGAAGGCGCGCTCTTCACGGGCCTCAATGCGCTGACGCGTCTCAGCCTCGATCTCGGCTTCGCGCGCGGCGCGGCGGCGCCTGCGCGCGCAAGCGAGGCGCCGGCCCAACCGCGCAAGCCGCTCGTGCGCGGCGGCAAAATCGCCCAGCGCTTTCTCATCTTCGCGCTCGCCCGCACCGGCAGCACGAGCCTGATGCGCGCGCTCGAATGTCACCCGGAGATCGCCGTCGCGAACGAGCCTTTCGGTCCGGGCCCCGCCATCGCGCAGGCCCAAACCCGCGCCGAGCTGCTGCGCGCGCTCGACGCGATCGCGGCCGATTTCAACGGCATCAAGCATATCGGCAATTTCATGGGCTGGCCGCCTTTCGCGAACGACCCGTCGTTGCAACTCGAGCTGCTGAATTCGTTCGGGCCCGTCCTGCTGCTGCGCCGGAGCAACATCCTGCGCCGCCTCGTCTCGTCCGAGATCGCGCGCCAGTCCGGCATCTTCCAGTCCGCGGCACCGCCTGCCGAGTATCGTCACTCGCTGCGCTGGTTCCCGTTCCGTCGGCTCGACGAGGACCGCATTGCCTTGGAGCTCGGCCGCGAAGCGGACGCGCTCGACCGCGTGCGCCGGCATCTCGCCGCTTCCGGCATCCGCTCTCTCGATCTCGCCTACGAGGATCTGTTCGCGCCGGGCGATGTCGAGGAACGGGTTTCGCGCATCGAGCCCATTTTCCAATTCCTCGGCGCATCGGCCGCCGAACTTGGGCCGGAGGCGCGGGGCGCGCTCGCCGCGATCGTCGATCCCGCGCTGAACAAGCTCAACGATCTGGACATGCTGTGGCGCATTCCCGGCATCACCGAGATCGAGGCGCGCTTCGGCTCGGACGTGACCGGCTGGCTCTTCCGCTAACGCGCGTCGCCTGTTGCCGCGGGCGGCCACATCGGCGCGTTCCACGGCGCATAGGGCGAGAACTCTTGCGCCGCCGGATTGGGCCGCACGAAGCTCCGCGCCACGCGGTTCAGCATGCTCGCGACGAAGCTCTCGATGCCGGCGCTCGCGACGTGATCGGCCTGCGTAAAGACATGGAAATCGGTGACGAACGGCGCGCCCGGAACGCCCAGGCCGAGATCGGCCGCGCGCACCGGCGCATAGCGCTCGAGCTCCGCGGCATAGTCATGTTCGCCGGCGAGATAGAGCACCGGGCGCTCCGCCATAGTCCACACCTGATCGAGCCAGGCGAGCGGCCAGGCGATGGGCCGATGCTCCGCCCCCGCTCCTCGCCGCGCCCCAGGTGCAGCGCGATCACGGTGGCGCCCTTCTGCCGCAAGCGCGCCAGCGCCGGATCGAGCGCCGCGCGCGTCCTCTCGCCCGGCCGGAACAGCGTCTCGATGAACGCGCGGTGCGGCGCATAGGACGCGGTGTGGACGAAGAACGAGCCGGCAAGATCGTGCTCGGCGACGATGTGTCCGCTCGCGCCGTCGAACATGCGGCGCTTCAGCGTGTCGCTGTCGGAGAGCTCGGCGAGCGCCGCGCCGGGATAGGGATCGTCGAGCTCGAACAGCCAGCGGCCGATCCAGGCCGGCACTTCGACGCTGAGGCCGTAGGTCTCGCCGCAGAGCCGCACCGCCATGTAGTGCGCGAGCTGCGTGCCGAAGCGCCCTCTAAGTCCAAGCTGCGACGACATAATCCGGCCGCCGGCTTGCGCCGCCTGGCGCTTGTCCGGCGGCGCGCCGGGTGGCGGTCCCCAGTCCCGCCGCAGCAGAAATAGTGCGCGCTGCGTCGCCGTGCGGCTCTTGCCCGGCCGCGCCGCAAGCGCTCCGTCATAGGCGGCGAGCGCGGCATCGCCATGCCCCAGCGCTGCTTCCGCATCGCCCAGCTCGCACAGGAGCGCGGCCGATTTGGGCGCGCGCCGCAGCGCCGGCTCGAGCGCGGCAACGGCAAGCTCGGGCTTTCCCGCGCGGCGAAAGGCCGCCGACATGCGCTCGGCGGTTTTGGCGCTGTGCGGTTCGAGCGCCTGGAGTCGCGCCAGCGCGCCCGCCGCGCTCTCCCGCTCGCCGCGCGCCGCGGCGATTTCCGCCGAAAGCAACAGCGCTTCGCCGTTGTCGCGATCGCTCCGGAGCACGCGCTCGCACCATGCGGCGGCCTCGACCAGCTGCCCCTTCCCCTTGAGCGTCAGCGCCAGCTCGATGAGCGCCCCTTGGCGCGCGCGCCGGCCGGTGGCCCAGCCGGTCAAACGATCGAGGAAGCTCGCCATGTCCCCCATGCGCGGCCTCGCTCGCCGCGGCCCGCTCTCAGCCTTCGCCCCGGTCTTGTTCGAGCCGGCGACGCAGCTCGGCCTTCTCGATCTTGCCGGCGGCGTTCTTCGGCATCTCCGGGATGACGAAGATGTGCTGCGGCACCTTATAGGGCGTAAGGTGCGTGCGGCAGTAGGCCATGAGCTCGCCCCGTTCGACCGGCTGGCGTCCGACGACAAAGGCGATGACCTCGTTGTCGTCCGCGGTCGGCCGGCCGAGCACCGCCGCCTCGGCCACGGCCGCGTGCCGGCGCAAGAGCGATTTGATCTCCGGCGGATGGATCTTCACCGTGCCGCGCGTGATGATCTCCGTCGTGCGCCCCTGTGCGAAGACAAAGCCGTCCTCGTCGAACGAGGCGTATTCGCCGGGATAATACCAGCCGTCGCGAAATCCTTCGCTTGCCGCTTCCCAGCCGCCCGGCCCGGTCAGGCCGCGCCCGACCGAGGGCCCGCGATAGCGCAGCCGCCCGGTCGCGCCGAGCTCGAGCGGCCGGTCCTCTTCGTCCACCACCTCGAGCGCCACGAGCGGATGTGGCCGCCCGACGCTCGCTGACCGGCGCGCGATGTCCTCGGGGCGCAGCATGGCGATGACGCCGGTCGCGGCCGTGCTGTAATTCTCGAAGAAATTCGGCGTCACGATGCGCGCGGCGTCGAGCTTCTCTTCCGGCGCGAGCTGCGAGCCGCCGCAGCAGAGCGCGCGCATGCCGGGCAGCAGCGGTCCCTTGTCGGCGCCGAGCTGCAACAACTGGCGCAGGAAGGGCGGCCCGATCGAGCCCACATTGGCGCCGTGACGATTGGCGAGCGCGACATAATCGGCCGGCGTCACGAGCGGCGAGTGGATCACCACGCTGTCGCCCCGCCACAGATGCCCGAGACAGCGCTGGCGCGCGCTGCCGAAAAAAAGGGGCCGCGTCGACAACAGGCGGCTGCCCTTCGGCAGCGCCAGAAGATCGAGCAGGATGGCGATGGTGAAATAGAACTGCAGGTGGGTTTTGAGCAGGAATTTGGGCGCGCCGCTCGTCGTGCCCGAGGTCGCGGCGACGAGCAGCGGTGCGTTCCAGTCGCACGGAACTTCCTGCCAAGCTGCCGTCGCTGCAACAGCGCGCCGCCATGCGGCATCGATCGGGATCGTGGGGCAGGGAAGCTCTGCCTTGTTGCCCGGCTCGACGAGCGCGAATTTGACGCCGAGCGCCGCTGCGATCCGCGCCTGTTCCAGCGGCTTCGCGCGCCAGTCGAGCGGCGTCATGACCGCGCCCATGCGGCCCACCGCCAGGAGCGTCACGAGATGCTGCCAATGGTCCTTGAGGCAGAGCGCGACGCGATCCTCGGCCTTGACGCCGAGCGACGCGAGATGCGCCGCGGTGCGCAGCACGAGCGGCGTTAGCTCGCCATAAGTGATCGTGCGCTCGTCGTCAATGATGGCGGGCGCGTCCGGCTGAAGCTTGGCGTGGCGCAGTATGGGCTCGATGAAATTCATCGCAACGACCGCGAGTTGAGGGTCAATCGTCGGCCGAAGCGAGCGGGCGGGCCGCTGCGCCCGCTTTCAATTCCCGGTCAATGTCGAGCCGGCGCCGCAGCTCCGTTTTCTCGATCTTGCCGGCGGCATTTTTCGGCATCTCCGGGATGACGAAAATGTGCTGCGGCACTTTATAGGGTGTGAGATGCGTGCGGCAGTACGCCATGAGCTCGCCGCATTCGACCGGCTGGCGTCCGACGACGAAGGCCACGATCTCGTTGTCGTCCGCGGTCGGCCGGCCGAACACCGCCGCCTCGGCCACGGCGGCGTGCCGGCGCAGCACTGTTTCGATCTCCGGCGGATGGATTTTTGCGCTCCCCCGCGTGATGGTCTCGGCCGTGCGGCCCCTGACGAAGATGTAGCCTTCCCGGTCGAGCGACGCATACTCCCCCGGGTAATACCAGCCATCGCGAAAGCTTTCGCCCGCGGCCTCCCAGCCGCCCGGTCCGGTCACGCCGGTGCCGAGCGAGGGGCTGCGACAACGAAGCAGTCCGACGGCACCGGGCTCGAGCGGCCGGTCGTCCTCATCGACCACTTCGAGCGCCACCAGCGGATGCGGCCGCCCGACGCTCTCCGGCCGGCGGCGAACATCTTCCGGCCGGAGCACGGCGAGCGCCCCGGTGGCGGCGGTGCTGTAACACTCGAAGAAGTTCGGCGTGATCCTCTGCACCGCATCGAGCTTCTCTTCGGCGAGAAGGGGTGCGCCGCCACTCGAGAGCGCCACCATGCCCGGCAGCAGCGGACCGCCTGCGGCCGGCAAGCGCAGCAACTGGCGCAGCAAGGGCGGCCCGATCGGTCCGACCGTGGCCTTGAGCCGGGTGGCGAGCGCCACATATTCCTCGGCGGTCACGAGTGGCGGGTGAACGATGACCCCGTCACCGCGACAGAGATGCCCCACGAGGCGCTGGCGGGCCGCGCCAGTAAAGAGCGGCCGCGTCGACAGTAGGCGGCAGCCCCGCGGCAACGACAGCAGCTCGAACCGGATGGTGATGGCGAAATAGACCTGGAGATGCGTCTTGATCAGGAATTTCGGTGCGCCCGTCGTCGTCCCCGAGGTCGAGGTGGCGTGGAACGGCGCGTTCCAATCGCAGGATGATTCGGCCCACGGCGCCGCCATGCCGACGCCGCGTTGCCACGCGGCATCGAGGGGTATCGCGGGACAATGGAAATTGGCCCTGCTTTCCGGCTCGACCAGGACCAGCTTGACCTCGAGCGCGGATGCGATGCGCTCTTGCTCGGCGGTTCGCGCTCGCCAGTCGATGGCGACAACGACCGCGCCCATGCGGCCGACCGCCAGAAGCGCCACGAGATGCTGCCAATGGTCCTTGAGGCAGAGCGCGACCCGATCGCCGGCCACGACGCCGTGTGCGGCGAGATGGCCGGCGGTGCGCAGGACGAGCGGCGCAAGCTCCCGATACGTGATCGAGCGCTCGGAATCGATGATGGCAATGACGTCCGGTTGAAGCTTGGCGTGCCGAAGAATGGGCTCGATGAGGTTCATTGCAGCGCCCGCGCGTCCATCGTCGCAGCCGCCGCCGGTGCAGTTGTGCCGTCGAGGACGCGCCTCATCAGGCGCAGGAGTTCGCCGAACTGTGCGCGCATGATGGCGGAATGGTCGCCCGGCAGGACATGCATGCGCCGCGGGCCGAGGAGAATCTTCTGCCAGGGCAGGTCCGGCTGGGAAAATGCCGTGGCGCGCTTGGCGCTCACGATCAGATCAACGGCGCCGGAATAGGGTTCCGGCTGATAGCCGGACAAGGCGGACGCCGTTTCGACTGCGACGGACGCGGCGACATGCAACTGGCGGGGATCGTGGAGATCGAAAGGCAGGTTGGCGTTCGGGCTCTTGCGACGGAACGTGTCGAGGGCGTTGTCGTAGAGCTGCTGATGCACGCGCGGATGGCGCTCGGCAAGCCGGTATCGTTGATCGGCAAAGGGCAGCGGCGGCGGATCGACCAGCAGCACGTTCGCGAGCCGCTTGCCTGCCGCCGCGAGCGCGCGCGCGATCTCGACGATCAGCAGAGCTCCGGCACATTTCCCGGCCAGGGCGTAGGGTCCATTCGGTTCGATGGCGCGGATCTCTTGCTCATAGTTCGCGGCCATCTCGGCGGCGCTAGCGCAGGGCGGCTCCTTGCCGTCGATCCCTCGAGCGAAGACCGCGAAGAATGGCTGATCCGGCGCCAGCGCTTGCGCCATCTCGACCGTATGGGACAATACGCCGTAGAGCCCATGCACGAAGAATACCGGCGGCCGCGTGCCCGAGCGGCGCAGCGTCACGATCATGCGCCGGGCCCCCGCGCCTTGATGAGCGCTTCGACCCTGGGCGCCAGTTGCGCGATCGTGGGTGCGGCGAGGATGGTCGCCATCGGAATAGTGATCCCGAATTTCTCCTCGATCTCGCCGAAGATGACGGCGGCGATAAAGGAGTCGGCGCCAAGATCATTGAAATCGTCCTCGACGCCGACCCGATC
>CAVSNJ010000023.1:0-19410 GCA_963729295.1 uncultured Alphaproteobacteria bacterium | reverse complement strand
ATTAGGGGCGATCGACGCTAAATTGTCCGGCGTTTGTTCCGTCAAAAAAATCGCCATTACTATCGCGATGATTGCGCCGCCCGTGCGCCAAATCTGACGAAGCAGGGCGCGGAACACCGATTTACTTCCGGCGTCTTTAGCAGACCAGTAATTAAGTAAAAGCACCGAAACCTGCGCCGACAGGCCCGCGAGCGCGCCGAGCTTTATCATCGTCTCCGGGCACGGCAACCCGTGCTCGCGCTCAATGCGAATGAGCGCGTTCGGACTAATGCCGATTTCGCGGGCTAAAGCGCGGCGCGCGCGCTTCTCGGCGACCCAGTTTTCTCCGCCGTCGCTGCCGGGGAAGCGACCTCCCTCGCGCACCATCATCAGCACGGATTTGATCGACGGGAACTCGCCTTCACCGAAGTCTTCTGGATTGAGCATCGGAACCTCTTTGCCGGTCCGGACCGGATACCACGTCCGGATTTTTCTTGCAATCTACGGCGGCGCGTGCGGTCAAAGGTCCGGATCACGTTCCAGTGGTCCGGACCTTTGCCGGTCAGGGGCGTCGCCGCGCTCAACAGCGGCGCCCCATCCGGCCCGACCTTTGCCGGCGCTCGGCCCTGGCAGGACGCGAGCGACGGATTTCGGGGAGGGGCGGGCGACGGGTGCAAGCCTGTTGCCCCTCCTTGAAACCGAGCGGTCCTGCCCCGGCGCGGAGCGCGCACCGGCACGCAACCGGCAACGGAGATTGCCAATATGGCCAGCAACGGAAAGCTCGCGCCGCACGAGCAAGGTTTTCGCGGCATCATCCAAACGCTCACCGTTCGGCTCGACGTAGAGCTGACGCGCAATCCACGCTTCAAGGGCGGCGCCGACAGTCCCGACATTCCGAAGTACCTCGTTGCGGCGCGCACGCGCCACGGCGACTACGTTGAAGTCGGCGCGGCCTGGGAGAAGACGACGACGCGCGGCGAGCGTGTCGGCGAGTGGTTCCTTTCCATCACCGTCGATGACCCGTCGCTTGACGCGCCGCTCAACGTCACCGCGTTTCAGCGCGACGGCGGCAATCTCGAAATCACTTGGAGCCGACCGCGCGTCGATCCGTCCACGTTCAAACCCGACGCCGGGAGGGTCGCGCCGTGAGTACGGTGCTCAATGCCGAGACGCTGGCGACGGAGCCGGCGCCTCGCAAGCGGCGGCGCAAGGCGAAGCGCGCGCAGCTCCATCCGCTGTTGAAAGAAGTGGCGCGTCGTCAGCGCGAAATTTTCAAGCTGCTGGAGGCGGCGCGCATGATCGGCGTCGACGTGTCGCCGGTCTTACCGAAGCCGTCGCACATGACGCGCGTCGAAAGGGCGATGCGTGATCCGAAGCGGCGAGCCGACTACTACCGTGAGCTGGCGGATGCAATGTACGCGCCGGCGCCCGGCAACCCACTCCCGGTAGACTTGATCGGCGCCGATAGCGTCGGACCGGGCGACCAGGGGACGGCGTGAGGCATCCCTCACCGGTCGATCTAACGATGGCGGCACGCCTGGAAGCGGACGCGATCCACTTCCAGGCGACCGCGCTCTTCTTTCACACGGGCGGCGGGACGCCGAAGGACGAGAGGCACCGGCGCGAGCTGGTCCGATATTTCTGGCGCGTCTCTGACGAGCGATTTAAGCGCGCACAAATTTTGCGAGGGCTTCTATGACCGAGAAAACCGAAGCGCCGGCGCTCGCCGGCGACGATGCCGATCGAAGCAAAATCGTTCACCTTGTCATCCCGCCGCGCGAGCCTCGGCCGACGCCGCGCGAGGAAGTTATCAGCGCCTCCATTTGGGTCGCGGCGTGCCTCGCCGTGATCGGCGGCGTTGTGCTCTTCGAAGTCTGGCGAAGGCGCCAGCAATGAGCGGCTGGCAATTTCCGGCGAGCTGGCGCGCGCAGTATAGCCGAGGCTTCCACGACGGATTTATGATCGGCGTCATCGTCCAGTCCGTCGTGACGATCCTCGCAATCGCGTTCGCGCACGCGCTGCTGAACGGGCACCTATGAGCCGGGCGCCTCGCCATGTCGCCACTATCGAGACCTTCGAAGTCTTGTGGCAGCATTGGCTCGGCGACCGCGTGCGTCTCACGATCCGCCGGGGTCCGCACTTCTGCGGCTTCACGCTCAGAATTGGCGACGATCGCGGTCCGCTCTACTATCGACGGAGCGAGCTGATCTACCGTAGTGAGGCGGGGGCAATCGCGGCTGCGTACCTCGAATTGTTCCTTGACGGCCGTTACCCAGTGCGAGCGATGGACCCTGCTGGTGCGTCGCTCCCATGACGCACCTATCCCTTGACAAGATGGGACGTAGATTTTCACCGGCATGGTCCGAAGGGCGCCGCCGCGCCTTCCGGCTGCGCTACGCCGCCGGGCGCATCATGCCGCGCGAGGCGGTCTGCCGATGCGGCCGGCGCGTCTTCAGCCGGCCTCGTTGGCGTGAAGGTCCGCGAGGGCCGTGCGGGCTTCCATGGGGTTCAAACTTGCGGCTCGGTTTGGATGTGCCCGGTTTGCGCCGGCTATGTCGCGGAAGGGCGCCGCAGCGAGCTTCGCGAGCTCGCCGACGCGCACGGTCGCGCATTCCGCGACGGCGCGATCTACATGGCGGCGTTCACGCTCTCGCATTATCGCTTTCAGTCGGCGCGCGAGCTGCGCCGCGCCGTCTCCGCGTGCTGGTCGAAGGTGATCGCCGGCAAGTCATGGAAGCTCGCGGCGGCGCGCGCGACGTGCCGGGGATGGGTGCGCGCGCTCGAAGTGACGCACGGCCGCAACGGCTGGCACCCTCACATTCACGCCGTCTTTTTCCTTGAGCAACAAGCGAACGCGGCCGAATTCGGGATATGGCTTTTCGAGCGATGGGCGCGCGCCGTGGCGCGTGCCGGCTTCGGCGAGTGCTCGCCGGCCGCATGGAGCTTCGAGAGCGCGGCTCACTATGACGCGGTGACGGATTACGTCGTCAAAGGCAATTTCGATTACGAGCTGACGCGCGGGCATATGAAGGACGCTAAGCGCGGCGGGCGATCTCCGTTTCAGCTTCTCGCCGATGCCGATGCCTGCGACGGAAAGGCGGCGCAGCTCTTCCGCGAATTCGCCGATGCGTTCAAGGGCGCGCGTCAGGTGACATATTCGATGGGGCTCCGTGCCGCGAGCGATGAAGAGCTTGCGGATGCGCCGGCCGAGATCATCGGCCTTATGCCGAGCGCAATCTATCGATCGATCATGTTTTGCGGCCTCGCGGCCGACGTGCTTGAGGCTGCCGAGCGTGGCGGATGGGCGCGCGTCCTGATTTTTCTGGAAGGGGAGGGCATCCGTGTCCCTGATGGACCAGCTCAACGCGCAGCATGAGCGAATTCGGCTCGCGTCGAAATCTCCGGCGGCGGTGATGATGTTGCCGGCGCTCGTATCCGACTTCCTTGAAACAGCCGTCGCGGTGATCCGCAACTTCGAGACTAGGCTGGCATCGATCGAGCGCCGTTCGATCGATGACGTGATCCTATGAAGCGCGTCCCGTTCAAGACCCTCGGCACGCTGACATGCCCATGGTGCGGCAAGCCGGCGACCGTCAAGACGAGCAAGAGCGGGTGGGCTTATTTTAACTGCTCGTCCTGTCGCGGCGAGGACGTTAACGGGGGAACGCAGCACATGGCGCGCGGCGCCACGGCATCACGTAACGTTATGAGGAAAATTGAGCGATGGCACAGCGACGCCGGGAATATCGTGGAACCAAGCGATGGGCTCGCAAACTGGAAGCCGGCGGCGCCGGCGCCGACCCCGAAATCCGCGCCGAAGAGCTCGCCGCCGAAAGCACCGGCGCCGGAAGCGCCGAAGCGGAAGAGTATCTTCGACACGATCCTGTAGCGGGCGCTGACGAGGCGGCGCTTAACGACATGCTCGGGCGCGCGGAAGAGATCGGCGCGGCGCCGAAGGATGATGCGGCGCCGTCCGCGCAGCTCGTGATCGATGCGGCGGCTTATCCCGGTCTCGCGATGGGCATCACCGGGATTATGACCGTGGGGCTTGTGCGCCTTCGCATGGCGGCGCTCACTGACCACGAGGCGTCGGCGCTCACCGCCGCGATCCTCGAAAATCTCAACGCGTGGGACTTGTCGCTCTTCATCACCGATCCACGCTGGCGCGCCGGGCTCAACCTCGGAGGCGCGCTCGTCGGCATCATGGTCCCGCGCATCATCTCCGATATCCGGCGCATGACGGCCTCGCCGACGCAGCACGCGGCAGAAGAGCGCGCGGCCGATGCCATCCCTCCCGCGTCCTGACAACCGGCTCTATCTCGGCCGAGGCGGCAGCGGCAAGAGCACGCTCGCGCGCCGGCATGCCGACGAATTCGACCGCGTGCTACTCGTGCTGCCCGACGAAAGCGAACCGATCCCGCGCGGCTGGACCGTGACGCGCGACCGGGCCGATCTCGTCAAGCGTGTTCTCGCGCCGACGTGGCGCATCGCGTTTCCGACCTTCCTCGATATCGAACAATGGGAGTGGGCGAATGAGGCGGCTTGGCACGCTGGCGGCTGCGCCGTCATCTGGGAAGAGGCGGGACGGTACACCATCGGCGGATCGCTTAAGGGCTCAGCGCCACATGCCTTCAATCTCTGGATGGCAGGACGACATCGACGGGTCCACCTGTTTGCGTGCTCTCAGCGGCCCGCTTCTCTTCGTGCCGATTTCCGAGCAAATCTTTTTAGAGCCTGCATCTTCCACAGCACCGAAGAGGACGATCTGCGCTGGTATCGTGCGATGGGTTCGCGCGAGCTGGTGGAGCGGATCAAAACCCTAGACTACGGCGCCCACGAGGCGGTCGATTGGAGCCCTGCCGGATGGCAAGTCCGGCGCGCGCCCTTCCCGTAACGTTAACGCGAAGTTTCCCGAAGGCCTCAAAAATCTGATCCGATAGCGGCTCAACCTTCTTTGGAAGGGAGCACCGCATGGGCGGTATTTCGATCAAGGGCGCGATGGCCATGACCGTTTCGATGATCGTGGCGATCTGGGCCTACAACAAGTTCCTCGGCACGGTGACGGTATCGTGAGCGCGCGGAACATTCTGGTGACGGCGGGGCTGCTCGTGGTCGCGCTATTCGCCTACTCGAAGGTCCAGAGCTACCTGCCCTGACCCTCGGCCCCACGGAACCTTAAGCACACAGAGGACCGCATGGCCCTGACCAATCAATTCAAGCTTGTCAATCGCGAAGGCACGTTCGCGCAAACCACGGGGCGCCAGCCGCTCAATCTCGACGTGGGCGCGCCGCTCGTGGCGCTGATGCTCCGCCTTCGCTACACGATCACGACCGGCGCGACCGCGCCGACCGGCCTGATGTTCAACACGCTCTTGCAGCTCGCGCAGCTCATTCAGCGCATCGAGATCGTGGTGAACGGCCAGGACACGGTGTGGAACATTCAGCCGTGGCTTTACATCTGTCGGCTGCTTTACGAGCGGTCGGGCGTGTTGCCGCTTGGTTTCGAGACGCCGATCAACATGGGGGCGAACCAGACGACGAACGTGGACATCAACATTCCGCTGCGCTTCGATCTTCTGCGAGGCCGCAAGCGCAACGATTGCGCGATCGATCTTCGCGGCATCCGCGCGGCGCAGCTCTACGTCACCTTCGGCGGACTGACCAATCTCTTCGGCACGCCCGGCGCGACGGTGACGTTGACCAACGTCATTCTCGACGTGGAAGCGACCTTCATGGAGCAGGTGCCCGCGAAGGACAAGCGCGGCAATCCGATCATCTTCGGCGTGCGCCAGCTCGACGAGATCAATGTGCCGGTCCAGGGCGCCAACAACCAGTTCACGGTCGATATCGACCAGCGCACGGGCGTCAATCTCTGCTCGCTGATGGCGTTCTTCGATACGCCGGTTGCGGGCGTCCATGCCGGCGACGATACCGGCCTCATCAACGGCTCGACGTTCCAGGGCGACATGAAGCTCAAGAGCGGCGGGCAATACTACCTGATTTCGCAGGCGCGCGAGATCAAGGCGCGAGCGCGCGATGAGTGGCAGCTCATCAACGGCGGGATGCCGTCGACCGGCATCATCAACCCCGAACAGGCGGGCTTGTTCGCGATGGATTTGCGCTACGACGGTAAGCTCTCGACGGCAATCCCGACCGGCAATCTTGACGCGAATTTGCAGCTTCTCATCAACGAGAATTACACGTCGGGCAATACCGTGCTCTACGTGCAGCGCGAAAGCGTCAGGCCGCTCAACGTCGGGCCGTGATCCCTGGGGAGCGGCGGCGCGCGGACGGATGCTGAGCACCGGGGGCGCGCCGCCGCATTGAAAGGCGGGCGATGGACGACAGCGACGATCCCCTTGACGTAATCGGCGGCGACAGCACCGATATCACCGATGATGGCGATACCACGGGGGACACGAGCACCACGTCGGATGCCTCCAATCCGTCAACCGATCTCGACGCGGAAGATTTGCTTTCGCAGCTCATTTCGGGTGCCACGACGGTCGCGACCGCCAATCAGCTCGCGAGCGCCGCGCCCGCGACGACTGCGCCGCAAGGGACCATCGTCATCGGCGGCACGGCCTACTCAACCACGACGCTTCTCCTTATCGGCGGCGGTTTGCTTCTGCTTCTCGTGATGATTCGGCGGTGACGCATGGGCCTTCTCACGATCGGCGGCGGCGGCACTGTTTCCGGCGGGTCAACATCGACCTCAAACCAAACCGCGACCGTGAGCTTCCTTCCGACCGTCAACGACTACGGTGATCCCATTTTCTCGCCCTATCCCGCCGGCCAAGGCCTGAGCACCATCAACGAGGCGCTTCCTGGAAGCGCGGCCGTTGGCACGGCGAGCAATGCCGGCACGCCGGCCACGACCACGGATGCGACCACGTATCTCATTCTCGCCGCCGCCGCGCTCGCCGCGTGGTGGTTGTTCAAGGGCAAGCTCTGATGGCGTTGCCGCTTTCCATCAACGTCCCGATCGAAGGCGGCAATGCAGAGGGTGAATTCAATTCGTCGGCCTCGGGCTCACTTCCGATCAATTACAACCCGATCTTTGACGTGGGCTCCGGCGCGATCACGGCATCGCCCACGGACACGGCGACGGAAGAGCCCACGGCGAGCACGACCGGCGGCACGCTCTTGACCGCGCTTCCGAGCCAGGAGACGACGGCGGCGGCGGCGGCGACGACGACGGCTCCGTTGCAGCTCAGCTCGACCACGCTTCTGATTATCGGCGGCGTTCTCCTGCTCGTGCTCGTCATGCCGGCGGGGAAGCGATGAATGTGCTTCTCCGGCGGAAGCTCGGCTGCTCAATCGACCTCGACCGTCACGAGCAACACGAGCGTCACGGTCAACCCGACCACGAATTTTTCCATCGACACGTCGGATCTCGCCGACGCGGTGAACACGCTCGCGCAATCGGAACAGACCGCCGGGCTCTACGAAGCGGCTGGCGAGATCGGCGCGGCGCAGATCACCGCGCAAGCGCAATCCGGCATCTCGGGAACGACGGTCATTCTCATCATCGTTGCCGTGGTCGGGCTCGGCTTCACGGCTGGTTTCATCAAGCTCCCCGCGCGACTGAGGGCATAGCATGACGACGCGCAATCGCCCGGATTATCAGGTTTACTTTGTCAACCTAGCCGTCGCGGGAACGCTCGACATTCCCGCGATCGGCACACGCGTCGTCATGGCGGGCGCCTACAGCGGCGCGTCGGTGATCTCGATCAATGGCGGCTACCAAATTCTTTCCGGCGGCTCGCCCACCTCGGCCATCGTCAACGTGCAGATCGGCAAGACGCCGGGCGACCCTCTCCCGTTCCAGGTCGGCTCTTCGGTGAAAGTCGAAAACAAATTCGACTGGATCAGGCTGCAATGGTTGGCGCAGAGCGGCACCTATGCGGTGATTGTCGTCAGCGACGATGCGGACGGCAATGGCGTTGAAGTCGTCGCGCCGCCCTCGGTGACGCTCGGCTCCATGTCGCTCGTGGAAGGCGGCAACACGGCCATTGTCGATGTGAATGGATCGCTGCAAACGAGCGATCTTATGGCGATCGCGTTGAAGCCGTGGGGTGGTCCCGCCGATAAAATCTCGGGCTCGAACGGCGCCGCGTCGGGCGCCGTGCGCGTCATGGCGGGCCCGGTCGGGACGAACGCGCAGACGCAGAGCAACCCGTCGCTCAACACCCTGCCGCAATCGGGCGCGGCGGCAGCCCCACAAATTCAGCCCGGCAGCATGGGCGCATCTTCGTCCATGGGAAACACTGCGTCGGGCGCTATCACGATCGTTGCGCCGGCATCGAACGTGAACGGCATTGTGATCCGCGCGGCGGCGCTGGCGGCGGGCTCGACGGCAACGAGCGTTATCTGCGGCGGCACGTCAGCGCCGTCGAGCGTCACGAGCAACCCCGCCGTGCTCACGTCCTACGGTGGCGCCCTCGCAATCTTGCCGCGTGAGATTTTCTTGCCGGCCGGGCAGGGGCTTTACGTTTACAACAGCGCCCTCGCGAACGTCGCCAACCTCACTTATGACATCGAATAGGGCTGACCCATGATCCGCGTCGAAATCTCGCGCACCATCAACAACCTCTCCGGCGGCGCCACGGTGATCTCAGTCACGCGCGCGGATACAAACGATGATGCGATCGCCGCCGCGATCGCGGCCGGGACCGCGCCGCCTTCGCGCACCATCACTAACTCCGTCACGACAAGCGCCCTGATCTCTGCGCCGGGCGCCGTGGGCGGCGCGGAAGGGAGCGGCGTCATGCCGCAAGCGGCGGAAGTGCCGATCGGCGCCGCGCTCGTGAACGCGCCATGACCAAGGCGGAGATCGCCTGCATGGTGGTGCGCGATTACGGGCAGCGCGACCCTTCGCTGATCCTCGCGATTATCCAACAGGAAAGCGCCTTCAATGCGCGCGCGTTTCGCCCCGATCGCAACGGCGGAAGCTTCGGGCTGATGCAGCTCGATCTTCCGACCGCGCGCGATCGCGGCTACACCGGCGACGGCCCCGGCCTCTTCGATGAAACGACCAACGTGCGCCTTGGCGTGGCGCAGCTCGAATGGATCGCGTCCTTTCTGCGCGCGCGGTCGGCCTTCGGCCTCGCGGCCGAGATCGCCGCCTTCAACGAGGGCGTGGGCGCCGCGCTGCGCGGCAACCCAGATCCTCGCTACGTCGGCAACGTGCTCGCTTATCGGCTCGATTGGCAGCGCGCTCTCGGGTCGGGGGTTCAATGATCGATCACGTCATCGGCGGATCGCAGCTCGTGATCCTACTCGGAATTTTTCTAAGGCTCGGGGCGCTGACACAGCGGCAGGCGGATCACGAGCGGGAGGACAATCGCCGCTTCTCTTTCCTTGAAAAAGGGTTCAGCACATGCCCGTCTCCGAAATCATCACCCTCATAGAGCTGGCCGTTTCGGCCGGCCCGTCTCTCTCTTCCGACACGATGGCGCTGTATTCGACCATCGCCCATGGCGAAGGCGGTCTCGCCAAAGTCGGCGCGGCCTTCGCTTCGCTCGCCAAGCTCGCGGCCGACGCGGGCGCGGCGGTCGAAGCGACGACGACGCCCGTCGTCCCGCTCACGTCAGATGGCGTGGCACAGGCGGCCGTGGCGCCGCAGAACGGCGGCGCGGCTGGCAACGGCGGCTGATGGACGATTTGTTCACGTCGATAGGGGAGGGCATCACTTCGGTGTTCTCTTCGAACCCGGAAGGCATCGCGTCCGATATGGCGGCTGCGGTTGCGCCCGCCGCGTCGGATGCGACCGCCGCGGGCGCAACCCTATCGACGTGGGCGCCTTATGCCATCGCCGGCCTCGTGGTTCTTCTCGCGCTCAAAAGGTGACGCATGGACGGCTCTGATACTTCCACTCTCTACGGCGGCGATGGCGACGTGCTCGATGTGTTCAACGATCTTGGCACTGATGGCGGCACGCAGCCGGTCGGCACGACGGACATTTCGCCAAGTGTGAGTAGCTCGCTCGCCTCGGGGCTTTCGAGCATCCCGTGGTATGTGTGGGCCGGGCTCGGTGCGATCTTGCTGATAAAATTCGTCCGCTAATGGATGACCTTTTCTCGCAATTCGGCACGAACCTTGCGAGCGGTGTCACTGACAGTTTGAGTGATGCCGCGCCGGATATCGGCTATTCGGCCGGATCAAACGCCGCGCAGGGCGCGCTCGACACGCTTTCGCCCTATCTGCCGTACATCCTGATCGGCGCACTCCTGATCGTCGTGCTGGCGTGATTCGGCAATTCCTGATCGGGCTCTTGCGCGCGCTTTTGGCGATGCTCACGAGCGGTCAATCCGACATGGACGGCGATATCCCGCGATGATCCGTGCCATGAAGCCTTCCGATCTCGACGAGGCGGTTGATCTCGCCTACGCCGCGTATCACGGCCGTGCCGTGTCGGAGCCAACCCACGAGCGCCTGCGCGCGATCGGTTTAGACACGATGGCGCGCGGGCTCGCGATCGTCGGCGAAGAGCATGGCTGCATCGTCTCGTGCGCCGGCCTCGTGCGCCGGGAGTGGGATTGGAGCGGTGCGGCATATTTGGTAGATCGCTACTTCGTCGCGCAAGGGCAGAAGAGTTTCCTCGAGTTGCTGACCGGATGCAGGCGCCTCGCGCGCGCGGCGCAGCTCCCGCTCTTCCTTGGCGTCACGCTCAATGAAGGCGCCGATACGATCGCGCGGCTCTACACGATCAATGGGGGCGAGCTCGTAGGAACGCTCGTCCGCTTTCGCTAGCCGTTCCAGTTCAGAAGAGGGCAGGTGTTGTCAGGCGGCACGACGGCCGTGTCCGAAAGCAGCACGAGGCGCACCATGCCCTTGCGCCAGAGCACGGCGGCATCGAGGCGGTAAGGGTGCGCTGTGACGTCACCGCTGTAAAAAATCCTATCGATCTCGCTCCGATCGGCTCCGTACCCGGCGGCGCCTTCCCAGTGATCGGCGAGCCTCACATGGCGGATGAAATGCGCCGTAGGGTGAAAGCACTTCAGCGCGTCGGGCGCCTTAATGACGGGATGGGTTGCGTCGGCCGAGGCGGTCGCGGCCGAAAGAAGCAAAGAGAGACAGGCGACGGTGATCTTCATGTTCTACTCTCCCTGTGTGTTCCTGCCGGTCCCGCTCGCGGCGGTAGTGCCGGCCTCGGCCTCGGCCTTCAACGAGACTAGCGTGCCCTGACGGCGCAGCCGTCCGATGATCCGTGATACGCTGTTAGGGTGCAATTTCATCCTCGCCGCGATCTCGTCATTCGACCAGCGCGCGAGGGCGAGGCGCCCGATCTCCTTCTCCCGTCGCTCACGCTCCATCCTCGCCGCGTAGGGAAGGCCGGCGGCGACCGCCTCGGGCTCAACGCGCTCGGCGGCGGCGGCCATTTCAATCGCTTGTGTGCGGCCTTCCCCGTGCGCCACGATCGCTTGTGCTACTCAACTCGCCGCGCGCCTGACGCGGACCAGGCGCGCCTCGCGCTCTTTCCGGTCCAGTGCGGCGCCGTCAAGGCGGTCGGCGCGCTCTTCGAGATCGAAGGCCAGCTTCCGGTAGTGCATCGCGGCGCTCCGCAAAGTGCCAGGCGGCAGGAGTTTCAACAGCTCGTCAAATGGCGAGAATTCCACGGCTTTCCCCCGATTTTTTGATTGTCGTTGGGGGAGACTAGGATTTCTGTATGCGCTGGGCGCAACCCAGCAATGTCGCATAATGTATATTATGGGAAATATCGTCCCGGTTCGCAGCGACGGTCCCGAATCCGATGATCCGCCGTCATAATTCGACCACGAGCCCGTCCTGACCGGGCTCGATCCCGGGCGGCAGCTCGGCCGCGAGGCGGTCATAGTCCAGGCTCTGGTCCATGTGCGTCAGGATGGCGCGGCGCGGCTTCACCCGCGCGATCCAGTCGAGCGTCTGCGCCAGGTGGCTGTGCGTCACGTGCGGCGCGCGCCGCATGCAATCGACGATCCAGACCTCGATCCCGGCGAGCGCGGCGAAGGCCGCCGCATCGAGCCGGATCACGTCGGTCGAATAAGCGAAGCCGCCGATGCGCAGGCCGAGCGTCGTCGAGAACCCGTGGTCCTGGGCGAATGGGTTCACGCGGACGCCCGCCGCCGCGAACGGCCCGGCGATCTCGTGCGGCTCGAGCACGGGCTTGTAGAACCCGGTCTTGGCGCCCGGCGATGCCGGCCCCAGCACATAGCCGAAGCGCGTCCGGATCTCGGCGAGCGTCTGGGCGTCGGCATGGATCGGCAGCGGCCGGCGCATCAGCCGGTTGACCGCGCGCAGATCGTCGATGCCGTGCAGATGGTCGGCATGCGCGTGCGTGAAGATGACGGCGTCCAGCCCGCGCACATCGGCCGCCAGAAGCTGCGCCCGCAGATCGGGCGACGTGTCGATCAGGAGGCGCGAACCGCCCTCCTCCACCAGCACCGATACGCGGCTTCTGCGGTTCTTCGGGTTCGCTGGATCGCACGCGCCCCATTCGTTGCCGATGCTCGGCACGCCCCAGGACGGGCCGCAGCCGAGCATGGTCACGCGCATGGCTTGGCCTTCGCGAAGAGCCGGAAGAAATTCTCCGCCGTGCGCGCCGCCAGTTCCTCGACCGTGACGCCCCTGAGCTTCGCCACGGCGGCGGCGGTGTGGACGATGAAGGCGGGCTCGTTGGTGCGGCCGCGCAATGGCTCGGGTGCGAGATAGGGCGCATCGGTCTCGATCAGGAGCCGCTCGAGCGGCACGTCCTTGGCGATCGCGCGCAGCTCCTCGGCGCGGCGGAAGGTCACGATCCCCGAGAGCGAGATGTAAAATCCCATTTCGAGCGCTTTTTCCGCAAGTTCCCGGCCCGTGCTGAAGCAATGGATGACGCCGCTTGGCGGCTTTTCCTCAAGCAGGATGCGAATCGTCTCGGGGTCCGCCGCGCGGGTATGGACGATGAGCGGCAATCCGGTCGCGCGCGCCGCCGCGCAATGGGCGCGGAACGATTCCGCCTGGCGCGGACGCGGGCTGTGGTCGTAGTGGAAATCGAGCCCGGTCTCGCCGATGCCGACGACGCGCGGATGCGCCGCAAGCGCCACGAGCTGCGGCGTACCGGCTTCGGGCTCGGCCGCCGCCTCGTGCGGATGGATGCCGGCCGAGCACCAGATGTTGGGATCGCCCGCGGCGATCGCCTCGACTTCCCCGAACTCGGCGAGCTTGGTGCAGATGGTCAGCATCGTGCCGACACCCGCCGCGCGCGCCCGGGCGATGATCTCCGCCCGCTCCGCCGGCGCGGCAAAGTCGAGATGGCAATGGCTGTCGATCAACCTGGGGTTCATGGGCACGACCGAACCGAAGGGAACGAGCCGGGCGCTCGTCGTGTTTCGCTTATCGGTACCATGTCGAGGAAGGAATCATGCTGAGATTTTGGATGATGACGGCCCTGATCTTCGCCTTGGCCGCGTGCCACGCGAGCGGCGCGGTGGGAATCCGCTAATTCTGGCGCGGCGGCACGCGAGCGTCGACCGGCGGCAACCCCGGGCCTGACGACACGAGGCCAATTTCGCCGCACCGAGCGCACGCAGGCGTCCATGCCTGCGTGCGAGTTGTTGCGCGCGAGCGCTGAGACAGGCTGATTATATCGTTAAATCAGAGAGATACCTGATAAACCTCAGGTGATGTCTCAGCGCAGGTAGTCGTGCACCATGGTGCCGAGGCCGAGCGTCAGGTCGGCGACGAAATGGACCGCCAACTCGATCTGCTGCACCGGCAGCTCGTTGACCGGCGCAAGCGCGTGGCCCAGGAGCGAAAGCGCGGCCGGGCCGGTCCAGGCGCCCTTCACCGTCACCTCCTCGAAATTGTACCGCACCAGCTCGCAGATGCGCGGCGTGCAATCGACATGCGGGATGATCTTCAACAGGAATTGCGGCTCGGCCAGGTCGCGCGTCATCTGCGCCTTGTCGCGCACCTGGTACTTGTAGCCCATGGTGCCGGTGGCGAGCCGGAGCCGGCCATAATCGAGCGTGCCCAGAAGCGTGTCGGTCTCGACCTTGAACGAGATCGCCGCGAGCTTTTCCGGGAAGCCCCAGATCTCGCGCCCGCCGGCCAGCGGCGCCTCGGCGTCGAGGAACAGCGAATGGACATAGGCGCCGGGCTTGCCGTCGTAAGTCACCGGGATCACCTGCCCCGCCGCGCGGTATTCGCCGAAGCCGCTCGAATCCGGCATGCGGATGAAGTTGAACCGCACGTGCGGCTGCGGCGCCTTCAGCGGCTCGGGCAGGATGCGCTCGATCGCCGCCGCATCGGTGCGATAGGTCACGACGAGATATTCGCGGTCGACGAAGCGGTGCGGCCCGCGCGGAAAGGACGGGCTCGTCAGCGGCATGGCGAACGCCGTGCGCTTCACATCCTCGATCTTCACGTCACCCTCCCCGCCTCGAACCGTACCGGGAAACTCTATGCGCCCGGCGCGCCAAAGGGAAGCGCTAGCGCGCCGCTTCGGCCTCGACATAGCGCGGGAAAATCCCCTCGGGCTTCGGCAGCGCCGTGCCGGGCGCGATCGGATGCGCCGCAAGCGCGGCGAAGCTGCGCCGGTCCTGCGGCACGGCGAGCTGGTCGAGGAGCCGCGCGGCCGCGTCCGGCACCACCGGCTGCACATAGATCGCGAGCTGGCGGATCGTCTCGACCAGGCTCCAGAGCACGCTCTGCAGCCGCGCCGGATCGGTGCGGCGGAGCGTCCACGGCGCCGCCTGATCGACATAGCGGTTGGCGTCGCCGACCACCTGCCACACGAGCTCGAGCGCGCGATGGAACGCCTGCTCGGCGAATTCGGCGCGCAGCTTGTCGAGGAGCCCGCGCGCCGCCGCGAGCAGCGCCTCGTCGGGTGCGTCAAGCGGGCCCGGCTCCGGTACCAGGCCTGCGCAATAGCTCTGCACCATCGACAGCACGCGCTGCGCCAAATTGCCGAGATCGTTGGCGAGATCGCCGTTGATGCGGTTGACGATGGCGCGGTGCGAGAAATCGCCGTCGCTGCCGAACGGCAGCTCGCGCAGCATGAAATAGCGCACCGCATCGACGCCGTACTGGCCGACGAGGGCTTGCGGCGGGATGAAATTGCCGAGCGACTTCGACATCTTCTGGCCCTCGACCGTCCACCAGCCGTGGGCGAAGACGCGCTTTGGCGGCGCGATGTCGGCCGCCATCAGGAAGGCCGGCCAATAGACGCAATGGAAGCGCACGAT
Organism: uncultured Alphaproteobacteria bacterium; assembly: GCA_963729295.1. Classification (GTDB taxonomy): domain Bacteria; phylum Pseudomonadota; class Alphaproteobacteria; order ATCC43930; family CGMCC-115725; genus DATJLY01. The sequence goes on along the minus strand of CAVSNJ010000023.1, from coordinate 4,222 downwards.
GTCCTTGCCGACCATATGCAGGTCGGCCGGCCAAAAGCGCCGGTAGAGCGCGCTCTCGCGGTCGGGATAGCCCACGGCGGTGAGGTAGTTGGTGAGCGCGTCGAGCCAGACATACATCACGTGCTTTTCGTTGCCCGGAACGGCAACGCCCCACGAGAAACTCGTGCGCGAGATCGACAAATCCTTCAAGCCGCCGCGCACGAAACTCGTCACCTCGTTGCGACGCGCGCGCGGCGCGATGAAATCGGGATTGCGCTCGTAGAATTCGAGGAGCCGGTCCTGCCAGGCGGAGAGCCGGAAGAAATAGTTCTCCTCCTCGACCCATTCGACCTCGGCGCCGGTCGGCGCCTTGCCGGCGACGAGCTCGCTCTCGTCGTAGAACGCCTCGTCGCGCACCGAATACCAGCCGGCGAATTTGCCGAGATAGATCTCGCCCTTCGCCTCGAGCTCGCGCCAGATCGCCTGGCTCGCCACGATGTGGCGCGGCTCGGTGGTGCGGATGTAGTCGTCGTTGCTGATGTTCATCAGCTTGCCCATGTCGCGGAAATTCTGCGACACGCGATCGCAGAATTTCTGCGGGTCCTCGCCCGCCGCGCGCGCCGACTTGTCGACCTTCTGGCCGTGCTCGTCGGTGCCGGTGAGGAAGAACACGTCGCGCCCGTCGAGCCGCATGAAGCGCGCCAAAACGTCGGTCGCCACGGTGGTATAGGCGTGGCCGATATGCGGCTGATCGTTGACGTAGTAGATCGGCGTGGTCAGGTAATACGGCTCGCCGGCACTCATGGCCTCTCCCCGGCGGCCGGACGCGCGGCCGCTTCAAGCGCAAAAAAGGCGTTCAGCACGACCTGCTTGCGGTCGAGGTTGACGCTGTCCGCCTCGCGAAAGAGATGGTTCACGTTTTCCCACACCTCGACCCAGCGATCAAGGCTGCGCCGGCCGCCGAGCGCGCGCATCGCCGCTTCCTCGCCGGGCAGGACCGCGCGCGCGGCACCCCCGCCGGCGAGCGTCACCATGCGCGCGATCCAGCCGGGCAGAAGCTCGGCGACCAGCGCCCAGGCCTCGTCGGCGCCGGCGCGCGCGACTGTGTCGGCGAGAGTGTTCAGCGCCTCGGCGTCGAGCTCCGGCAGACGGACCAGGAGTTGCGACAGAGCGCGGTAAAGGGCGAGCCCGTCCGAAGCGGCGAGCGCGAGCGCCCGGCCGATGCTGCCATCGGCGAGGCTCGCGAGCTCGGACCGCGCCGCGCCGCCGAGATCGGGCCGATAGCGCTCGAGCGCCGCCGCGATCTCCGCCCGCGCGAGCGGCTTCAGCGCGAGGATGCGGCAGCGCGAGCGGATGGTCGGCAGCAGCCGGCCCGGGTTCTCGCTCAGCAGCATCAGCACGGCGCGCTTCGGCGGCTCTTCGAGGATCTTCAAGACTGCGTTGGCGGAGCTCGTATTCATGTTGTCCGCGTCATCGACGATGACGACGCGCCAGCCGCCGTCGGACGCGGTGAGGCGCAGGAGCGACGCGATCTTGCGCGTGTCGTCGACGACGATCTCGCTGCGCAGGCGCTTGCGGCGCGGATCGTAGGCACGCTCGACGACGAGCAGATCGGGATGCCCGCCCGAGGCGACGAGATGGAAGACGCGGTGCTCGGGGCTGAGCGTCAGCGAGCGCGGCGCCGCGGCGAGCAGGTCCTGCCCGTCCCCCTGCTGCGCCAGCAGAAACCGCGCGCAACGAAAGGCGAGCGTCGCCTTGCCGACGCCGCGTGGGCCGGTGATGAGCCAGGCATGCGGCATGCGGCCCGCGCGCCAGCAGGCGAGAAAAATCTCCTCGGCGGCTTCGTGTCCCCAGAGGTCGGGATTCTCGCGCGGCGGTGGCGCTGGCGGCGCGCTCTCGAGCCCAGCCTCGCCTTCGCCCTCGTCCTCGTCATCGCTCATGGCGGCAGAATAGCGGCTCGCCGCGGGAGTCAGCACGCGATCTTGAGCCGCTCCCGGAGCGCAGCGGTTATGTCGGCGTGGATCGCGCCGATCTCGCGCCGCGCGTCGATCACGACGCAGCGCGCCGTCTCGCGCCGGGCGATCTCGAGGAAGCCCTGGCGCAAGCGCTCGTGCATGTCGAGCGGCATGCGCTCGAACCGGGTCACGGCGCCGCGCCGCGCCGCGCGCGCGAGCCCTTCGGCGGCCGGAAGGTCGAGCACGAAGGTGAGGTCGGGCGCGAAGTCGCCGGCGGCGAGACGATGCAGCTCGGCCAAACGCGCGCGCGCGACGCCGCGGCCGAAACCTTGGTACGCCTCGGTCGAATCGGCGAAACGGTCGCACAGCACGATGCGACCGGCGGCGAGCGCGGGCCAGATCGTCGCGACCAGATGATCGCGCCGCGCCGCCACCATGAGCAGCGCCTCGCTTTCGCCGTCCCAGCGCTCGACCGCGCCCGACAGAAGCAGCTCGCGGATCGCCTCCGCGCCCGGCGATCCGCCGGGCTCGCGCGTCGTCGCAACGTCGAATTTTCGCTGCCGCAGGGCTTCGGCCAGAAGCTCGATCTGCGTCGTCTTGCCGACGCCCTCGCCGCCTTCGAAGGTGATGAACCGTCCCTGGCTCAGCGCTTGCCCCACAGCAGATATCCCGCCGCCGCCGCGACGCGGCCCAGCGGATCGAGCTTCGCGACCGGCTGCGCGGCGACGAGCTGCACCTCGATCGGGTTCATGTCGGGCGCGCTGACGACGAGCTTGCCGACCGGCTCGCCCTTCTGCACCGGCGCCTTCACCGCGCCGTCATAGACCGCCGTCACTTTGAGGTCGTGGCGCGCGCGCTTCGGCAGCGTGACGAAACGTCCGCCGCCGTCGTGGCCGGCACCTTCGTGCTCTCGCCCATCCATACCGGCGCATCGTCGACCGGATCGCCGGCCTTGACGAGATGGTAATCGGCGAACTCGCGAAAGGCCCATTCGAACACCTTCTCGCTCTCGCTCGAGCGCTCCTTCATGCTCTTCATGCCGGCGAGCACCTCGATGATGCGGCGGCCGTCGCGCACGCCCGAGATCGCCACGCCATAGCCCGCCTCCTCGGTATGACCGGTCTTGATGCCGTCGACGCCGATATCCTTGTAGAGCAGCGGATTGCGGTTGCCCTGCTTGATGCCGTTATAGGTGAAGTCCTTCTCGGCTTCGTAATGGTAGTAGTCGGGGAAGTCGGCGATGAGATGATGCGCGAGCGTCGCCAGATCCCGCGCGGTGGTGTATTCCTCGGGATCGGGCAGGCCATCGACATTTGCGAAGTGCGTGTGGTCGAGACCGAGCTGCTTCGCCATCTCGTTCATGCGGTCGACGAAGGCGCTCTCGCTGCCGGCCAACCCCTCGGCCAGCACGTAGCAAGCGTCGTTGCCCGACTGCACGATCATGCCGCGCACCAGATCCTCGATTTTGACGCGCGAGCCGAGCGCCACGAACATGTTCAATTCGTCGGTTTTGTGCTTGGCCCAGGCGCGCTCGCTCACCGGCAGCGTGTCCTCGAGCGTCGCCTGCCCCTTCTTGATGTAGTCGAACACGACATAGGCGGTCATCATTTTCGACAGCGATGCCGGCTCGAGCCGCTCGTCGGCGGCCTTGTCGAGCAGCACCGTGCCGGTGTTGAAGTCGACGACGATCGCGTGGAGCGCGGTCGTGTCGATCGTCGGCGGAGGGTCGGCAAAGGCGGGCGCGGCGAGAAGCGCCAGCGTCAGGCTCGCGGCGGCACGCGGCGGCATCAAATGGCTCATGCGGAATGCTCTGCTGGGGACGGGCTCGAGGCGAAGCGGAAGCATAACGGAAATTGCGCCCGAAATTGTGGTTCAAGGCAACTCAGTCGACCACAATTCGTGCCTCGGGGAAGCCGCTGCCGACGACGCGGTCGAGAAGCTGGTCGGCGGCGTTCACGGACGGGATCGGGCCGATGCGCACGCGGAAGAGATCGGACCCTTTGAGCTTCGTGCCGGTCACCCGGACGGTGCCGAGATTGCTGAGCTTCGCTTGCAGGCGGATCGCGTTCTCGGCTTGCGAGAAGGCGCCGGCCTGGACGTAGATGCTGGTCGGTCAGACCGGCAGCGCGGCGACCTGCTCGGCGAGCGCCGGCGGCGGACCGACCGGCGCCATGCCGGGCGCCGGCTGCGGCTTCGCCCGCGGCGGCGGCGGCACCGAAGCCTACGTCGCCCTTCGCCACGCGCACGCCGGCGAGCATGTTCAGCGCAGCGGCCGTGACCGGAGCGAC
>CAVSNJ010000022.1:0-30859 GCA_963729295.1 uncultured Alphaproteobacteria bacterium | reverse complement strand
TCGTCTCCGGCTTCACGCCCTTCTTCGCGCGGCCCTTGCTGATGCGGCCGTTCTCGAGGTAATCGCCCTTGGCCGCGCGCTCGGCCGCCTCGTCCCACTCGGGCGCCCAGTCGCCCAGCGAATAGCCGAACCACGGCGCTTGCGGGCGCAGCGCCGGCAAGCCCAGCTCGTCCCAGATCGCGCGCGCGCGCTCCATGTAGGGGCGCTTCGGCAGCGCGAGCGGCGGCATGTCGCCCTTCATCGTCGCGTCGATGAGCAGCGTGCCGTCCTCGTCGCCCTCATGCTCGCGCTTGGGCCCATGGCCCTGGCCGCGATGGCCCAGGGTCTCGATGTCCTCGACCGGGTTCATGCGATACGCCATCGCCCACAGGATCGCGTCGGCGTTGTCGGGATCGATGTCGTCGCTGAGCGCGATGCAGATCTTGCCGCAATCGCCCTTGAAGAACGCGGCGCCATGGAGCGCGCGCCAGATCTCGGTCCGCGGCACGCCGCGCTCGAGGATGACGCTGGTCACGCGCAAGAGGCCGGTCAGCGGCTCGTGCAGCGCGACGCGCTTCACGCCCTTGATGCCGAGCGTGTCGCGCAGATGTGCCAGGAACAAGGGCTCATAGGCGACGCGCTTGATGACGCTCGATTCGCTGCGGCGCCACCTGGCTGATATAGGACGGGATGACCGCGTCCTTCCGCCGCGTGATCGCGGTCACGCGCATCGGCATGTTGTATTCCTCGAGCGCGACGTGGCCGTGCGATTCGCCGAACGGCGCCTCGGGCTCGACATATTCGGTGTCGATCATGCCCTCGATCACCAGCTCCGCCTCGGCCGGGACGAGCAGATCGACGCTGATCGCGGCGACGACGTTGATCGGCGCGCCGGCGAGCCCGCCCGCGACCTCCATCTCGTCCACTGTCGATGGGGAGTTTCTGCGGCCCCAGGAACGCGACATAAGGCGGGCAGCCGAGCACGATCGCGCACGGCATCTCCTTGTCGCCGCGCTTCTGGTGCTTCAGGTAATGCTGATAGCCCCCCGCGCCGCCGACGCGCGTCGCCATGCGCACGACGAGCCGGTCGGGCGCCTTCAGCGCCGCGCGGTAGGTCCCCATGTTCTGCACGCCGGTCTCGGGATCGCGCGTGATGACGTTGGTCGCGGTGAGCGTCGGCGCGCTGTCGAAGCCCGGCGTCGAGATCGGGATGGGCAGCGCGTCGAGCCCGTGCCCCTCGCCTTGGAGCGCCGCGCCTTCGATCACCACCTCCTGGCACGCGGCCTGGTTGACGCGGCGCGGCGGCACCGGGTGGGCGATCGCGTGCGCCCATTTCGCCTCGATCCCGTCGACCGGCACGCCCATGCCGACGCTGTAGATCGCGCGGTTGGCGGCGATCGCGCCGACCACGACCGGCATATCGAATTTGCGGCCCTTGCCGTCGACGATGTTGGTGAAGAGAAAGGCCTTGCGGTCCTGCTCGGCGAGCCCGCCGACGAACTGCCAGCGCATCAGCGGGTGAAGCTCGGAATCCTTGTCGATCGGCCGGTCGATCCGAGTGAGCAAACCCTGCGCTTCAAGGGCGCGAAGGTGCTCGTGCAGGTCGGGATAGGCCCGCTTTTGCGCCGCCATAGGGCTCAGACGAGCTCGAATTCGAGGAGCTCGGTCGGCGCCTGGAAATAGTCGCGCCGGAAGCTCGCGAGGTCGGGCCAGTGCTGCCGCCCGAGCCGCTTGGCCGTGAGCTGCACCTTCAAGGGCCGCGCCTCGAACGGGTAAGGCTCGAGTGCCACACGCCTTTTCCCCTCGGCATGGAGCTTCAGGCTCACGCCCTCGCCCGTGCCGGCGCGGTAGGATTGGGGGACCGGCTCGATCCGGTCGTCGCCCGGATCGGCGCAGCAGAAATAAAGTCCCAGCAGGTCCCAAACCTGCAGCAGCCGGTAATTGATCCTGACCTGCGCCGGATCCAGCCTGCGCTGCTCCTCTTCCTGCCAAGCCTCGTGGCGCTTGATGAATGCCTCGGTCGCGTCGTTGAGCGCGCGCGGGTTGAACCCGGTCGGATAGGCGATCGTGCCATAGCGCCCGCGCCACAATCCCGTGCGATGCATCGACACGAGCAGGCCGGAATAGCGGTCGATCCCGGTCATCCAGTCGACGCACCACTGGTAGGAATCGAGCTGCTTCGCGCCGACCTGGCGGAAATCAGGCGTCTCGCCGGCATCGGTAATGACGGGGCTCGTCTCGTAGGCAAGCCAGCCGTAATCGTGATAGACGGCCGCGCGCACCACCGAATTGTACGGCTGAACGCCCTCGAAGCGCGCATTGCCCCAATGCGCCGCGAACTGGCCAACGAGTCTCGAATGATCGGTCTGGCCGACGAGGACCAGCCCATTCGCTTCTTTCCGGACGATCATGGCGCCTCCTAAGGCACCATCATATCGCCCGAAATGCTTGTCAAGCAGGGGTCAGTCGTCGCTTTGCTGGAGCGAGCCGGAGGTGAGTGAGCTGGTGGCGAGCAGGCTCGGCGCCCGCACCGCCGCGGTCAGCGTCACGAGAATGGCGAGTGCGATCGCGACCGCGGTCAGCGCGCCGTTCATCTGTGCGCACACCCGATCGATCTGCCGCATCATCGGCGAAAGCTGCTTCGGCTTTCTGCGCTTGTCGTCCGGCCGCTTCATCGCCGCCCCACGGGATTCTGTTCTTGCTGCATTTATATACTGGCGAGAAACCTAAAGGATTGTGACAGGGGTCACAGGCCCTTACCTTTTTTTCACTCGGCCGGGCGGCCGCTGGCGGCGGGGGCGGCGGCAGAGCGATGGCCGGACAGCTCCGCGCCCACGTCCACGGGAAGCCGCGCGAAGACTGCCATGGCCGAGAGCGCGATCGCGGCATTGATGACGAAGACTGGAATGAAGTCCGAAGCATCGAGCGGGCCGCCTTTCACCTCCTGCACGACATGGAGGAAGAGTGCGGAGAATCCGACGCCGAGGCTCATCCAAAGCTGCTGCGCCATGCTGGCCAGGCTTGTCGCGCGGCTCATCAGCGCCGGCGGCACGTCGGCGAAGACAAGCGTGTTGGTCGATGTCACCTGGAGCGAGCGGAAGAAGCCGCCGGCCAAGAGCGCCAGGAAGATCGCGAGATGCGGCGTTGTCGGCCGGAACAGGCTGTAGCTCAGCATGAAGAGGCTGCAAATCGCGGCATTGCCGACGAGCACCGTGCGAAAGCCAAAGGCGCGGATGATCGGCGTCGCCGATGCCTTCATCGTCATGGCGCCGGCATATGTGGCGAAGGTCAACAGGCCCGAACGCAAGGGCGACAGGCCGAATCCCAGTTGCAGCAGCATCGGCATGAGGAACGGCAAGCCCTCGACGCCGATGCGGAAGACGCCGCTGCCGATGACCGAGCCGCGAAAACTTGCGATCCGCATGAGGCCCAGGTCGATGATCGGTGCCGCGGTGGTGCGTGCGTGGGCGGCATAGAGTCCCAGCAGCAATGTCCCGCCCACGAGCAGCAGCGCCGCGAATTCGGGGCCGAGCATGCCGCGCCCCGCCATCTCGAACCCATACATGAGCGCGGCGAGGCCGAAGCCCGCGAGCGCGAAGCCGCGCAGATCGAGCGGCACCGTTGTCTCCTCGCGCACTTCGGGGATGAAGCGCCCGACCAGCAGGAAGCCCAGAAACCCGAACGGCACGTTGATGTAGAAGATCCAGCGCCACGAGGCATAGGTCACGATGAAACCGCCCAAGGGCGGCCCCATGATCGGGCCAAGGAGCGCCGGCACGGTCAGCATCGACATGGCGCGCACGAGCTCGGACTTCGGCACGGCGCGCAACAGCACGAGGCGCCCGACCGGGACCATCATCGCCCCGCCCATGCCCTGGACGACGCGCGCCAGCACCAGCTCCCAAAGGTTCGTGGCGGCGCCGCAACACACGGAGCCGAGCGTGAACACCAAAATCGCCACGCGGAACACGGTGCGCGAGCCGTACCGGTCGGCGGTCCAGCCCGACAGCGGAATGAAGATCGCGAGCGACAGGAGATAGCTCGTGATGGCGAGGTTCAAGCGCAGCGGATCCTCGTGCAGCGCTGCGGCGATCGGCGGCAGCGCGGTCGCGATCACCGTCGAATTGACATTCTGCATGAAGAGCGCGCAGGCAACGATGAGCGGCACCAGCGTCTGGCGTGACGGCGCTTGCATCTTGGCAATGTAGAGAGTTGCGCGTCCCTCGACTACGCCCCTCCGTTGCGCGGCGGGGCTTCGCTCAGGATGAGGCGCAAAGGTGAATCCTCATCCTGAGCATCCTGAGCGAAGCGCACGCAGCGCTCGCAGTCGGGGGACGCAGGTTTTCGATGCGGCGAGGCCCGTCGTGCGGTAAGACCGAGCCCATGCGCACCCACGCCATCGCCTATGTCGCGACCCTCATCGTGCTCGCGGCATGCGATTTCGTGTGGCTCTCGACGATGGGGACGAGCATTTACCGGCCGCGGCTTGGCGGGCTCCTGCTCGAGCGCCCGGTGCTGTGGGCGGCGGTGCTGTTCTATCTCGTCTATGCCGTGGGCGTCGTCGTATTCGCGGTGGCGCCGGCGCTCATCGCGCAATCGTGGCTCCGCGCCGCAGGGCAGGGCGCGCTTTTCGGTCTCTTTGCCTACGCGACCTACGATCTCACCAATCTCGCGACCTTGCGTTCTTGGTCGGTGCTGGTGACGGTATTGGATATCAGTTGGGGCGCGGTGCTAACGGCGTTGGGCGCCGCCGTCGGCTACGTCGCCGCTAGGTGGACCTGAGCGGCATTTCGCGCAAGCCCACCGCCGGCACGATCGAGAGCGCGAGGATCACGGTCGAGATCACGTAAAGATGTGCGAAGGCGTGGCGGATGGTGACCGCGAGCGCCGCGTGCAGCTCGGGCGAAATGTGGACGCCCGGCTCGTCGAGATGAAGAAGGGCGAGGCCCGGGTTGGGGCCGAGCGCTTCGTGCCCCGGCACGGCAAGCGCGCCGCTCGTCAGATATCCGATCAAGAGCGTGCTCAAGAATGCGACTCCGAACGCGCCGCCGATCAAGCGGAAGAACATGAGACACGAGAGGCCTATCCCGGTGTCCTGCCAGTGCAGCGCGTTCTGCACGGCGATGGTGAGGGGCGAGAACTGCCCGCCCCAGGCGAGGCCCAGGATGCTTGTCGCGACGATGTCGAAGGCAAGCGAACGGCCCAATCCGACATAGCCGATCGACGCGCAGGCAAGGCAGGCAAGCGTGCTGCCGGCCAGGGGAAAGATGCGGTAGCGCCCGGTGCGCGAGATGAGCGCGCCGGCCGATGCCGAGCCAATGACCGATCCCACCGTGAGCGGCATGAGGCGGAGCCCGACCTCGTCCGGCGACAATCCCGCCGCCAATTGGTAATTGAGCGGGATCAGAATGATCATCGCGGTCATCACCACCTGCACCAAGATGGTGATGAACATCGAGACGGTGAAGACGGGGTTGAAGAAGAGTCGCAGCGGCAGCATCGGCTCGACCGCGATGCGCTCGCGCAGGATGAGGGCAAGCGTGAGCACGAGCCCGCCCGCGATCGGCATCCAGGATTCGGGTGCGGTCCAGCCGCCGGCGCGCTCGGCATTGCCGACGCCCAGCAGAACGGGCGTCGCCGAGGCGAGGATCAGAAGCGCGCCCCACCAGTCGATCTGGGCGATGCGCTCGGGCGCCTTCAGGCGCTTCAGATAATGGTTCGTCAGCAGGAACGCGCCGAACCCGAGCGGCAGGTTGATCCAGAAGATCCAGGTCCACGACAGATCTTCCGCGAAAAATCCGCCGAGCACCGGCCCCAGCGCGTTCGAGATCACGAAGAGGCTCGCGAAATAGCCCTGGTAGCGGCCGCGCTCGCGCGGCGGGATGATGTCGGCCAAGGCCGCCTGCGAGACCGCGCGCAAACCGCCGCCGCCCAAGCCCTGCAACGCGCGCCCGACGATCAGTGCGGGCATCGACCAGGCGAGCGCGCACACGACCGACGAGCCCACGAACAGCACGATCGACAACAGCAGGATCGGCCGCCGCCCATAAATGTCGGAAAGGCGTCCGTGGATCGGCGTCGTCACGGTCGAAGTGACGAGATATGCCGAGACGACCCACGCCATCCCCTGCCAGCCGTCGAGGTCCTTGGCGATCGTCGAAAGCGCGGTTGCTACGATCGTCTGGTCGATGCTCGAAAGGAACATCGACAAGAGAAGTCCCGACAGGATCGCCAGGATCTCCGTCTTCGTGAAGGTCGGCCGCGGCGGCTCGGCGAGGCTCAAGGGCTGGTCAATCGAGGCGCTTGGCAGCCCCGGCGAGGATGAGCGGCGCGACCGCCGCCAAAATTTTCCAGGAACGCATGATCCCCCTCATTCTTGTCGTTTCACCCCGCCACCAGCAGATCCCACGGCAGGGCGTCGCAGCAATCGTAACCGTTCTTGGTCACAACGAACGTGTGCCCCAGGAACATGCCGAACATGCCGTCGGCGGTGATCGCCGTAGGCTCGGCCATGATGACCATGCCGGGCTTCATCACCTGCTCGAACGGCTGCACGTCGATATGGTCGTTGAAGACGTGCGGGCCGTCGCTGACGAGGTCGATGCCGTGGCAGTGGATCGGGCGCGACTGCGCGCCCTTTTGGCGGAAGAACTGCGCGGCGCGGCGCATGTCGTCCACCGGTTTGCCGGGGCCGATCTCGGCGACGATGCGCTGAAAACCAGGGAGCGCGATCTCGTCGTAGAATTTGCGCACGGCGGGCGCCGGCTCGCCGACGCAGATGGGCCAGCCAAGCTGCGCGCTATAGCCGCGATATCCGGCCGCGAGCTCCATGGTGATGACGTCGCCCTTGGCAAGCACGCGGTTCGACGGCCGCGGATTGCCGAAGACGAGCGACGGGTTCTCGCCCGATGTCGCGCCGATGATGCAGAAATCGATGTCGCCGCCGCCTTCGAGGATGGCGCCGCCGGCGGCGCCGCGCAGCTCCGCTTCGGTGACGCCGGGCCTGGCGCGCGCCGTCATCGCCCGCATCGCGCGCTCGCACAGTTCTCCCGCCTTGCGGATGCAGGCGAGCTCTTCCTCGCTGTGCACCGACAGGAGCTCATGCAGCCAGCCCTTGGTGAAGACGAACTCGGCGCCTGACAATCCCGCCTTCAGCACCTCGAATTGGTTCACCGGCATGTAGTCCTCATGACGCGGGTCGATCTCCATGAGGCCGATGCGCCCCTTTTCGAGCTTCAACTCCTTGATGCGCTCGACCATCACCTCGGCAAAGCGCCCGCCGCGGCTTGAGCGCACATCCTTGAGCGCGGCGGCGGTTTCCTTGCGCACCGCCTCGATATGCGTGCCGCCCATGGCGTAGACCAGTGTCGGCTCGCCTTCCAATGGCACGACGACGTAGCAGGCGAGCGAATGCCATTCCCAATGGCCCGAGAGCCACAGCATCGCGCCGCCAAAGCTCCAATGCGACGGGCCGCCGGGTGCTATGAGGCAGTCGAGGCGGCTCTCGCGCATCTTCGCGCGGAGCGCCCGGTAGCGCCGCGCATATTCCTCGGGCGAGAACTGCTCGTAGGACGCGTCGCGGAAATAGGGCGTGTCGCGCATCGTGTTGAAGGCGCGGTTGTCGTCGAGCCGGGTCCGGAGCTCATCCCAGGGCAGCGGCCGCACGCGCGCCGGCATCTCGTTCATGGCTGTCTCCGCGAAGGGTGCGCCACTCTCCCGCCGCGGTCCGCCAACGTCAAGCGCGTGACGGCCGTCACACGAAGGCTAGCAATTCCGCCCCTTCGAGCGCGTAGCGCGCGAACAGGAAATCGCGGATCGCGATGACACTGCTGTTTCCCCATTCGAGCAGCACGAAGTAGGCGGGAGGTCCCGCCGCATCGTGCCGGTCGAAGACAAGCATCGCAGGACGCCGGTCGACGAATCCGGCGGCGAACCGCCATTGGTCGGCAAGAGCGTATCTGGAGAAATACTCGCCCACCTCGGCGCGGCCGCGCGCGCGCAGTCGGTTGACGAGATCGAGCTGGACTTCGTCGGCAAGCATACGGCGGATGGCGTCGAAGTCGCGGGCGTTGAAGCGCTCGACATATTCGACGAGGCGCGTGCGCTCGGGTTCCGCCAAGGCGGGCGGGGACATCTCGTCGGGTTCGCGCGCCAGCTCCTTTAATCGCGCCCGGCCGCGCTGCAGCGCTGACTTCGCCGCGGGAAGAGTGCCGCCTATGGCGTCGCACACCTCCTCCATCGAATGCCCGAGCACGTCCCTCAGGATCACGGCGCTCCTTTGCGACACCGGCAGACGCATGAAGGTCCGGAGACCCATCGCTGCGATCTCGCGCTCATGTACGGGGTTAACAGGAACGGCGATCATCTCCAGCTCCTCGGCGGAATAAGCCGCCTCGATGCGACGGCGCCGGCGCAGGAAATCGAGCGCCGCGTTGTGCGCGATGCGGAACAGCCACCCTTCAGGATTGGCGGGCGGTTCCATGCCGCCCCAAGCCCCGACCGCGTTGACGAGCGCATCCTGCAAAACGTCCTCGCCATCGATCCCCGAACCGGTCATGCGCGCGCAATAGCGGTGCAGCCGTGGCCGCATTTCCGCGATCAGCCGTTCGAACCGCTCGCGATCCGCCATGCCGGCTCACACCTCCCGGCATTCGAAGAGAAGGACGAGGACGTCCGCATCGGCGGCGAGGGCTTTGCGGTCCGCCGCGCAGGCCTGTCCTTCGGGGCTGGCAAAAGCGCGCCGGATCGCGGCCAGGTCGTCGAAGTGCAAAATCGCAGCGAAGTCGAAGCCCGAGGGCCCGGCGGGGCTCGCAAGCGGACCTGCGCTGACCTCGTATTTCCTGAGGCCGGGCAGCTTCTTGGCGAGCGGAACGTGCGTATCGAAATAGTGCCGTTCGAAGGCGGCTCTGTCCTTCAGCGTGCGGTAGATCGCAATCATCCGGGCCATTGTCGTTCTCCATGCCGTCGAGGCGGGATGCCTCACGCTACCAAGACGAATGGCAAGGGCGGATCGGATCGGTGCGGCAAAAATTTTTCGCGACGGGAGAGCTGGCGTCATGCCGCCAAAAGGATCTCGGCGAGCGCGTCGGGCATATCCACCATCACGTCATGCCCGCACGGCAGCAGATGCGCGATCCAGCCGGGATCGTCCTTGAGCCGCTCGTAGGTCGCCTGAAACACGGGGTGCGGATAATCGGCGGCGCGGATATAGGTCTTTCGCCGCACCGCGCGGTAGGCGCCCGAAAGCTGAAGCCGCTCGGTGATGCAGGCGACGGGATGGGGCGTGCAGAGCCGATCGACCCAGCCGCGGTCGCGCTCGTTGACGCGGAACGTCTCGGCCGGGGTTGGCGGCATGGTCAGCGCGTTCGGCAGCTCGCGCGGGCGCAGATCCTGCATCGATTGCCCGCTCTCCGGCACGTAAGCGTCGAGATAGACGAGCGAGGCGACGCGTTCGGAAATCTTGTCGGCGACGCCGGTCACGACGAGGCCGCCATAGGAATGGCCGACCAGCACGATGTCCGAAAGCTCTTCCCAGCGGACGAGATTCGCGACGTCGCTCACGTGCGTGCTGAGATTGACCGTTTCGTTCAGAAGATGCGAGCGGTCGGCGAGCCCGGTCAGGGACGGCGCATAGACGCGGTGGCCTCGGCCCGCGAGCCGGGCGACGACGTGGCGCCAGCACCAGCCGCCATGCCACGCGCCGTGCACCAGGACGAAAATCGTCTCGGCCATGCGCGCGATGCTAGCATGGGGTAAAGAAAACGTCCTCATCCCGAGCGAAGCGTGCAAAGTACGCCAAGTCGAAGGCCGCACCATGCCGAACGAACTCCGACCGCCTCGCCTCGACCACGTCGTGGTGAACGTGCGCCAGAATCTCGGCGCGGCCGCGGCGCGCTACGAGACGCTGGGCTTCACCCTGACCGATCCATCGCGCCACACGCTCGGCTCGATGAACCGCCTCGCCTTGTTCGACGACGACTATCTCGAACTTTTGGGGATCGACCCCGAGGCGGCGCAACCGCGCGCGGAGCTTTTGCGCTCGGCATTGGGCCTCAACGCGATCGTCTTCGCGACCGACGATGCGGCACAGCTCTACCGCACGCTTCAGGCGCGCGGCGCGCCGGTGCAGGCGCCGATGGATTTCTCGCGGCCGGTCGCCGGCGCGGGCGAGGCGCGGTTTCGCACCGTCCACGTCGCGGCGGACGCGGTGCCGTATGGCCGGCTCTATTTCTGCCAGCATTTCACCCGCGACATCGTGTGGGGGGCAGCGTCGCACGCACATCGAAATGCCGCCATCGGCGTCGCTCGCATCGTGATCGAGGTGCGCGACCCGGCAGCCGCGGCAATGCTCTATCGCGGCCTCTTCGGCGGGGAGTCCGTGCGCGACGAGGGTGCGTCTTTCGTCGTCGCTCTCGGCCCCGCGCGCCTCAAGCTGCGCCAGGCCGAGCGCGACCGCATCGCGTCGCTCACGTTGCGCACGCGCTCGCTCGCCGCAACGCGCCGCGCGCTCACCGGCCAAATTTATAGCGACGGCGGCGACCGCCTCGTTTCACGTGAAACAATGTCCGACGGAATTCTCGAATTCGTCGAAGGATGATCCGTCAGCCCGGCGGCTTGGCGGCGAATTTCGACCCGCGCAGGCACATGCGGCCCTTCTCGTCCTGCCATAGTTTCTCGGCTTTGTGCAGCTCGCCCAAGGCGCGCGCCACCGCCTGAAAATCGTAAGCCGCGAGGCGCTCGGCGATATCGGTGTAGTAGAGCGGCTCCTTGGCGATGAGTTCGAGAATTTTTTGCGCGAGCGTCGCATCGATGGCGGAGCCGGGCCGGTCCGCCTTGCCGGAAACATAGTCTGCGATCTTCGCGCGCTCGGCATAGGCATAGGCGATGCGCTCGTAGCGTTCTTTCGGCACGTTCTCTGGAATCGTCGCATCGATACCTATTTTCGCGGTCGTCGGCACGACGCCCACCGGCATGACCGGCAGGCTCGGATCGAGCGGCTTGCCGCGCGCGTTACCTACGATCATCACGTCGCGGTCGCCCTGCACGCGGGTCGCGATCGCCCATTCGACATCGACCGGATTCCACACATCGATATCGTCGTCCACCACCACGACATGCTTCAGATCCATCACCGACAGGGCGGCCAAGAGCGCGTTCTTGCCCTCGCCCGCCTGCTTCTTGATGGAAATGACGGCGTGCCAGAAAGCGCAGCCGCCGAGCGTGACGTTGATGTCCTTCACCTGCACGCCCGCGGTCTTCAACGCCTGGCGAATCGCGGCATAGCGCGTCGGCGCCGCGAGCCACGTGTTCTCCCATGGCATGTGCAGGTTGTAGTAGATCGCGTCCTTGCGCCGCGTCATGGCCTTGATGCGCACGAGCGGGTTCCAGTGCAGGCCGCCCATGAGGCGCGTGAATTCGCCGAACCGCCCCTCGGGCCAGGTCCAGCCGGTCGGCAGGATCTCCGCCTCGAGCACGATCTCGGCGTCGGCAATGCACGGCATGTCGATGGTTCGGCAGGGCGCGAGCTGCACCGGCTCGCCGCGCAAGGCGCCGGCGATCGCCATCTCGTCGACGCCCAGGGCCGCGCGATAGCCCGATCCCATGATCTCGAACGGGTGGGTGCCGATGCTGATCGAGATGGGGCAGGGGCGGCCAGCGCGATAGGCACGATCGGCGAAGAGCCGCATGTTGTTGGGCGTGACGAGGTCGATGCCGGTGAGATTCTTCTCCTTGACGATGAAGCGGTACATGCCGCTGTTCATGCCAAGCTCCCGGTCGCGCGCGATGACGACGCCCGCCGTGATCATCGGCCCGCCGTCATAGATCGACGACATCGGGATCGGCAGATCGTAGAGATCCACCTCGTCGTCCAGCACCGTCACTTCCTGGTGCGGCGCGGTATTGACCATCTTTGGCGGGATCGGCGCAGCGATCGCGGCCGCGAGCTTCTGTTCGATCTCGCCGTAATTCTTGCAGCCGAGCGACATCGTCGCGCGCTCTTGCGTGCGGATGAGGCCAGAGACGACCGGCATGCGGTAGCCGATCACGTTGTGGAACAAGAGCGCCGTCTCGGCCTGATCGACGAGCGTCGCGATGTGGCGAATGTCGACCGGCTGCTTCAGGTCGACGAGCTGGCGCTCGCGCCGCAGCCGGTCCAGGAACCCGCGGAAGCCTTCGTTCATCGCGCGACCGTAGCTGCGTGCGCGCGATGGCGCAATCAATCCTCGGCCGCGGTGCGTTGCGCCGGGCCGGGCGGCGCGACGGAGCTGCACGCCGTGGCCGGCTTCTCGCCTTCGCGCGCGAGCACGCGGTCGCTCAGGATTGGCGCCAGCGCCAGCGCGCCGGCAATGTTGAGATGCAGCACGTCGGCGAAATACTTGTCGCCGTCGAGGCTGGTCGACAGGTCGAGTACCGGCGTTTCGGGCCCGAGCTCGCGCTCGAGCTCGGCGACGCGCCGGGCGAAGCCGGGCACCATCTTCTGGTGCATCGGGTGATAGGGCGCGAGGAACAGGATGGGCGCGATGCCGCGGCCGCGCAGATCGGCGACGAGCCGCTTCAGCGCGGCGACGTTATCCTCGAGCGGCCGCCATTCGGCATAGGGCTGCCAATCGACATGCCGGATCGCCTCGGGATTCGTGGTGGCGTCCAGAATCCAGTCCTGGTCGGGGCGCCGCTCGTAATAGAGGGCGCGGAGCGTCATCTCGTTGTTGAAACGATAGAGGTGCGAGACTTCCGACCAGAAGAGCTGGCGCGGGTCGAGCCGGGCAACGAGCTCGTGCGTCGCGCCGCCGTCGCGCGCGTAAAGCCGCATCTCGCTCAACAGATCGGGCGCATCGCCCACGTCCGACACCTCGATCAGCACCGCCTTGGGCGGCGCATTGTGCGCGAGATAATCTTCGACCACCGCCGTTGCGATCTCGGTCGACATGCCGTTGAAGCCGGCATTGAACACGCTCATGCATGTGTCCTTGCCGATCGCGGGCGCATAGACCGAATGGACCGCGCGGGAATCGCCGACCGCCAGGATGTCGGCGTCGATCCCGCCGCGGTAGATGCGCGAGAAGCGGAACTCGCTGCGGTCGACGAGCCGGCCCAGCACGAAGCCGCCCGCGCGGTCGCCGGCGAAGAGAAGCGCCAGCACGAGCGCGAGATATGCGAAGGGCGCGAGCCGTCGCATCGCTCAGAACCGGAAATAGATGAAGGTCGCGCCCGAGAAGGCGGCGACGAGCGGGATCATCCACAGCATGCCGAGCGCCGCCGCCGTGCGGCCCCAGCGCTGGCGGCGCCAGATCGCACTGAGCCGCGCGCTCTCGAGGCACATCTCCGCCGCGACGACGACGAGGATCAGCATCAGCCCCTTCACCACCGTGAACTTGAAGGGGAGCGCGTCGAAGCTCCAATCGCCGGCCGTGGCGATGCGGTCCAAGATCGTGAGCGCTGTCGTGAAATCGCTCGCGCGAAAGAACACCCAGCCGGCCGAAACGAGCGCGAAGACCAGAAGAATCTGCGGAATGCGCCGAACGATTTCCGGCACTTTCGGCAGGCGCGCACTTGGCCACAGGGCGGCCAAGAGCCGTTGCAGCACGAGATAGAGACCGTGCAAGCCGCCCCAGATGACGAAGGTCCAGCTGGCACCGTGCCAGAGCCCGCCCAACAGCATCGTCGTCATCAGATTGCGGTAGGTGCGGGCGGTGCCGCGCCGGTTGCCGCCGAGCGAGATATAGAGATAGTCCCGCAGCCACGACGACAGCGAGATGTGCCAGCGCGTCCAGAACTCGCTGAAGCTCGCCGCAAGATAGGGCCGGCGGAAATTCGCCGGGAATTTGTAGCCCATCATGCGGGCAAGCCCGATGGCGATGAGCGAATAGCCGGCGAAATCGCCATAGATCTGGAACGCGAAGAACACGACCGAGACGAGGAGCGCGAGCGCGCCATAGGCGTAAGGAAGATCGAACATCGCCGTCACGTAGGGCGAGAGATTGTCGGCGATCACCATTTTGAGGAAATAGCCGGTGATCGCGAGCTCGAGCCCCAAAAAGAAATTGGCCCAGCGGAAATGCTGCGTGCGCGCGATCTGCGGCAGGAGCCAGCGCGCCCGCACGATCGGCCCGGCGACGAGCTGCGGGAAGAGGGAGATGAAGGTGGCGAAGGTCAAAAAATCGCGCTCGGGCGGAATGCGTTTGCGGTAGACATCGATCGTGTAGCTCATGCTCTGGAACGTGTAGAACGAGATGCCGGCGGGCAGCACGATGTGGAGGGTCGCCCAGTCGGCTTCCATGCCGAAGCGCTGCAACAGGCCGGCGAAGCTCGCCGCGAAGAAATCGCAATACTTGAAGAAGCCGAGATAAGAGAGATTGGCGATGATGCTGAGCGCGACGAGGAAGCGCCGCCGCCGCCGGTCTTCCGACGCCGCGATGAGGCGCCCGAGCGTGTAGTCGACGATGGTCGAGGTCGCGAGCAGGAAGGTGAAGCGCCAGTCCCACCAGCCGTAAAAGAAATAGCTGGCGCAGAGCGTGACGAGCCGCTGCCCGCGCCCGCGCGCAAGGAAGAACACGGGCAGGAAGACCGCGGCGAAGATGAGGAAAACGAAGCTCGTGAAGATCATGGGGGCGCGGGCCTGCGGCGCTTGCGGCGGTTAACGCGCGTGGCCCTACCCACGTTCCACTTTGGCGCGAATCTCGCCAGTGCAAGCTACCGGAAGGGTCCATGGGCCCCCGCTTTCGCGGGGGCGACGAGGACTGTAGAAGAACAAACGTGACAGGCCCCAAATCCGGCAATGCCGGCGCCCTCATCCGGCCGGAACGCGATCCGGCCGAGATTGCGATCGTCGATCTGGGCGGCGAGGCGTCGCCGCGCGAGGTCTCGTTCGGGGCGCTCGATGCGCAGGCCGACGCCGTCGCCCGCGCGCTCCAGAAGCGAGGCCTTCCGCGCGGCGAGCGGATCGCGATTCTGGCCGCCAATCGCGCCGAATATATTGCGAGCGTCTTCGGCATCATGCGCGCCGGGCTGGTCGCCGTTCCGGTCAATTTCAAATTCCCGCGCGAGACGATCGAATTCATCCTGGCCGATTGCGCGGCGCGCCTCGTCTTTTGCGACGCCGCGCGGCGCGCGGATTGCCCGCCGCACATTCCCGCGATCGCGTTCGGCCCTGAATTCGACCGGTTCTGCGAGCCGGGCGCGCACGATCCCGTTTCATGCGGCGCCGACGAGCCGGCGCTTTTCCTCTACACCTCGGGCTCGACCGGGCGGCCCAAGGGCGTGGTGCTGTCGCATGGCGGGCAGCTCTGGACGGTCGCGACACGGGCCGAGGCCGAGGATCTGTCGCCGCAGCGCTTCCTCGTCGCGGCGCCGCTTTATCACATGAACGCGCTTGCGCTGGCGCAGCTCGCCGCGTTCGCGCATGCGAGCCTCGTGCTCCTGCCGCAATTCACCGCCGCCGCATATCTCGAGGCGATCGGCCGCTTCCACCCGACGTTCCTGACCGGCGTGCCGCCGATGATGGCGATGTTCCTGCGCGAGCGCGCGCTCGTGGCGCGCACCGATTTCTCTTCGGTCGCATCGATCCGCATGGGCTCGGCGCCGGTGAGCGCGAGCCTCCTCGAAGCCCTCCGTGCGCTCCTGCCCAAGGCGCGCATCACCAACGCCTACGGCACGACCGAGGCCGGCCCCGTCGTGTTCGGGCCCCATCCCAAGGGCATCGCCACGCCGCAAAACTCGCTCGGGTTTCCGCATGCGAAAATCCGGGCGCGCCTCATCGACGAGGCAGGCCGCGAAAGCGACGAAGGCGTGCTCGAGATGAAATGCGGGGCGCTCATGCTCGGCTACCACAACCGCCCCGATCTCACGCCCTTCACCGCCGACGGCTATTACGTCACCGGCGACGTGTTCCGGCGCGATGCCGACGGATTCCACTATTTTATCGGCCGCGGCGACGACATGTTCGTCTCGGGTGGCGAGAACATCTATCCGGGCGACGTCGAGCGCATGCTCGAGCGCCATCCCGACGTGGCGCAGGCCTGCGTGGTGCCGATCGACGACGAGGTCAAGGGCCAGAAGCCGGTTGCCTTCATCGTCGCCAAGGAGGGCCACGCCCCCAGCGAAGACGCGATCCGACAATTCGCGCTCGCGCATGCGCCGGCTTATCAGCATCCGCGCTTCGTCTTCCTCATCGATCGGCTGCCGCTGGCCTCGACCAACAAGATCGACCGCACCGCCCTTGCCACGCTCGCGCGCGAACGCCTGGAGCCCCGGTAGGCGGCGGGCTATCCTCGCCCGAGACAAGAAGAAGGGGGGCGCCATGCGCTGGCGCAGATTGGCGACGCTGATGGTCTTCGCGCTGGCCGCGCTGGCGGGGACTGCGCGCGCGGCCGACCAGGAAACGGTGACGCTCGCTTATCCCGCGCTCAGCGTTTCCTTCACGCTTCCCTATCTCGCCGAGGATCTGGGCCTCTTCGAGAAAGAGGGGCTCGCGGTGAAGCATCTCGACATCAACGGGCTCGGCTCGATCAACGCGCTCATCGCCGGCAGCGTCGATTTCGCGCTCGCCTCGGGCCTGTCGCTCACGCGCGCGGCGGCCAAAGGCCAGAAGCTGACGGCGATCGCGGCGCTGCACGACCGGCTCTTCGTGCAGATCGTGATGCGGAAGTCGATCGCGGACGCGGCCGGATTCGATCCGAAGGCGCCGCTCGCCAAGCGCGCGCAGATCCTGGAGAACCGCACGATCGGCGTCGATTCGATCAATGCCGTCAACCACGGCTATCTGCGCCTCATCGCCAAATTGGGCGGGCTCGATCCCGACGCGCTGAAGATCGCCGTGGTGGCGCCGCCGAGCCTGCCCGCCGCCTTCGACTCGAACCGGATCGACGGCTTCGCCATGACGCCGCCCTGGCCGGAGCAGCTGCTGACGCGCGGCAGCGGCGTCCTGATCGCAAGCGCGCCCGACGGCGATCCGTCCAATCTCGTGCCGCTCGCCAACACGGTGCTGCTGATGCGGCCCGACTTCTGCGCCAAGCGCGAGAGCGCGTGCGAGAAGATGGGCCATGCCATCGTCGCGGCGTCGTTCATCGTCAGGGATCATCCCGACGAGGCCCTGGCCGCGCTCGAGAAACGCTTTGCCACGATCGATCCGAAGGCAATGGCGGCGTCGTTCGCGGCGCTGCGCAAGATCACGCCGGTGCCGCCGACGCCGTCGCTCGACGCGATCCGCGCGAACGACACCTTCAACATCGAGGCCGGATTGATGCAGCCGAGCGAGGCGCTCAAATCATTCGACGGTCTCTTCACCGACAAATACGTGCGTTAGGAGGGCAAGATGGATGTGAGGCTCGACGGGCGCGCGGCGCTCATCACCGGCGGCAGCAAGGGATTGGGCGTGGCGATGGCGCGGCGCTTTGCCGAGGCGGGCGCCGACGTGGCGATCCTCGCGCGGGGGCAAGAGGCGCTCGTCGCGGCCGAGCGCTCGATCCGCGCGGCGACGCAAGTGCGTGTCCTCGCCATCCAATGCGATGTCGGGAAAGCCGACGACATCGCGCGCGCATGGCAGAAGGCGTCGGGCGAACTCGGCAAGATCGACATCCTCGTCAACAACGCCGGCACCTCGCGGAACGCGAGATTCGAGGAGATCACCGATGCCGTGTGGCAGGACGATTTCGACCTGAAGCTCTTCGCCGCGATCCGGCTTGCGCGGCTCGCGCTGCCGGGCATGAAGGAGCGGCGCTGGGGCCGCATCCTCAACGTCCTCAATATCGGCGCAAAGGCGCCGCGGCCTGGTTCGGGGCCGACCACCGTCACGCGCGCCGCGGGACTGGCGCTCACAAAGCTTCTGGCGGGCGAGGGCGCGCCGCACAACATCCTCGTCAACGCGCTCCATGTCGGGCTGATCAAGAGCAACCAGCATGAGGAGCGTGTGCGGCTTGCGAGCGGCGACCTCGCGACCGAATATCGCGAGCGCGGCAAGGCCATCCCCCTGGGCCGCTTCGGCGAGGCGGTGGAGTTCGCCAACCTCGCCTGCTTCCTCGCGTCGGACGCCGCGAGCTACGTCACCGGCACCTCGATCAACGTCGATGGCGGCATGTCGCCGGTGGTGTAACCGTGGGCGCTCCGAGCCGGAACCGGCAAAGCGGGCACAAAAGTGCGCAAATTTAGGTGTCTGATGGTTTCACGAAAGACGCCTCGTAAACCCCTGGTTAATACGCCATCGCTAAGGTTTCTCTCCGCTACCGGAGAGCCCGATTGGCGATCTCGAACGACCAATATCTGCGCCCGATGCTCGATTCGGGCTCCACGCGTGTCTTCAACTGCTGCGAGCGCTCGCGCAAGCTGGTGAAGGATCAGGTGGAGGACCCGTTCTTCTTCCGCGTGCCGAAGATGCACGGGCTCGTCGTCATCAAGGAGCCGGTGCTCGAATCGCGCCGCGATCCCGGCTCGCCGATCGTGACGACCAAGATCTACCTGCCTTACAACCAGGACGACGTGTACGAGGGCGGCCGCTCGATCTATTTCAGCGATCCTCGCCTGCTCGACGTCTTGAACGATCTCTTCGGATTGGGCGCCGCCGCGAAATCGCGGGTCGATCTCGATCATGACCTGAAGGTGCTCGAGATCCTCGACCGGCTGCCCTCGCTCGACGGATTCCTGATGCGCGACGCGCTCGAGCTCGACGGCATCGCCGCCAACGAGAATTACTTCGAGGTCTCGGAGCAGGAGCGCTCGCAGATCTACGAGTATGTGCGCAAGAAGTTCGAGCCGCTCGTGCGCGCCGCATGCGACGAGCAGTCGACGCTCGCCAACAAGGTCAGCCAGCTCATCGACAAGGTCTGGGAAGCGAAGGACAAGGTGGCGCTCGAGCCTTTGATCCGCGCCTTCCGCTTCCCCGACGACGAGGCGCTCGCCATCTTCGCCGCGTGGAAGGGCATCAACTACTACACGTTCGAATATTACCGCGGGAAGCAGAAGCGCGAGGCGTTCGCGCTCTGGCTCAAGCACAAGGCCTTGCCGCGCAATTACGTCTCGAAGGGCGATCTCGACCACCTGACGCAGCTCCGGAAGCTGATGGTCGAGCGGTTCCGCGAGCAGTGGACCGCGGTCGAGAACGTCGCGCGGAAGTACGAAGCGCTCTACGCCAATTTCCTGCGCGTGCCCGAAGGCGTCGTCGAGTTCCTCGATTTCCTGCGCAAGTCGCGCGAGATCTATTGGCGCATGGGTGATTCGCTGAGCAAGATCAACCACGCGATCCATTGCTGGGAATCGCTGACGACGGGCTTCCTCGAGCGCCGCCTGCCGGCCGACAAGCTCGCCTATCTCTTCGAGATCATGCAGCTCGTCCTGAGCGGCTCGTCGGAGAAGGTCGAATCCGCGGTCGTGTGGAAGTAGCTAGCTCGCCACGCCCGTCGCGATGAAATGCGGGTTGCGGAATTGCGGCTTGCCGTAGGCGAGCGGCGCGCCCTCAAGCGTCAGCACCCGTCCGCCCGCCGCCTCGAGCACCGCCTGGCCCGCCGCCGTGTCCCATTCCATCGTCGTGCCGAAGCGCGGGTAGTAATCCGCCTCGCCCGCAGCAAGCAGGCAGAACTTGGCCGAGCTGCCCATGATGCGGCGCCCGGCCTCGGGCAATGTCGCGACATAGGCGGCGATTTGGTTCTCGTCGGCATGCGAGCGGCTGTGCGCCACGATTGCGCCGCGCGCCGGCGCACGCCGCGCGGTGATCGGCTCGGGGGCCGCGTCGCCCGCCTGGCGCGTCGCGGTGCCGGGACCGCACGCGGCATAGAGCACACTCGAGACCGGCACGAGGACTGCGCCCAGCACCGGCCGATGGTGCTCGATAAGCCCGACATTGACGGTGAACTCGCCGTTCCGCTGAATGAACTCGCGCGTGCCGTCGAGCGGATCGACGAGCCAGAAGACCGGCGGCGCGGCACCCGCGCCCTTGGCCGCGGTCTCCTCCTCGGCGATCACCGGAATGTCCGGCGCTTCGCGGCGCAAGCGCGCCAGGATGATCGCCTCGGCGCGCTCGTCGGCGAGCGTCACCGGCGTGCGGTCGTCCTTGCTCCTGACCGCGAAATCGCTGCCATAGATTTCGAGGATCGGGGTTGCCGCCTCGCGCACGGCGCGGCAGGCAAGATCGAGAAGGGCGCGATGATCCATGCTCATCCGATCTGCCGCGCGACCCACGGCCCGATCGCGTTGGCGACCGCAAGAGGCAGGCGCTGCCACGTCGCGATCATCAGCCGATACTTGGGATTGAGCGGGTTGATCTCCGGCAGTTCCTGTTTTTCGACGAGCCGGCATTCGTAGTGCAGCGGCTCCGGCGCAAAGCCCCAATAGGTCTTGTAGTCATAGGAGCCGGTGCCGCGCTTGCTGCGCCCGAAATCGAAGATCGGCGCGTTCTTCGCCACGGCGCGCTCCATCGCGCGCCAGTAAAGGAGATCATAGGCATGGAGCGGGCGCGCCTCGGGCGTGGCGCCGCCGTAATAGGGCATGGTGCGGTCCTTGAAATAGAACGTCATGAGCGCGGCGACCGGCCCCTTCGGCCCGTACACGCACGACAGCTCCGCCGCCGGCCCGCACTCTTCGAGAATGGCGCGGTAGAAACTCTTCGGCAGCACTGGCGTGCCGAGGTTGCGCAGGCTCTCGGCATAGGTGCGGTAGAAATCGTCGAACGCGCCGCCGACCTCGACGCGAAGGCGCTTGTCGTCAAGCGCCTTCCTGAGATCGGCGCGCTTCTTGCGCGGGATCGCCTTGAGATTGGCGTCGGCCGAAGGCGCAAGCGCGCGGCTGAAGGTGACGTAGAGATCGGGTTTTGCCTGCCATCCCGCGGCGCTGGGCGTCATGTGCCTCAGCTCGACATAATCGACGTGGAGTTCACGGCCGAGCCGCGCCGCTTCCTCGGCGAGCGCGCGCGCGGCCGCTCCATCCTCTGCCACGATGCCGCCATAGACCGCGAAGCCGGTCGAGAGGAGCGCGCTGCCGAACAGTTTCGAGCGCACATGGCTCAGCGGCAGCACGCCCGCTAGCGCGCTATCCCGCCAGGCGCAGAGATAGTGGCTCGGATGGCCGAGCCCGCGCTCGACCGCGCGGCGCCAGGCCAGACGGTGGAAGAACGTCGCATGACTTGCCCGCTCGACGAACGCTTCCCACGCGCCTTCCTCGGATGGAGCGAGCGGGCGGACGGCGACGGTTCCCGATTGGGACGCGCGTTCGAGATTCGGCACATCATTCATGGCGGGGCCGCCACTATGGCACAGAAGCGGCCGCGACTCACGGGCTGACGAGCGCCGGCGCACGATCGCATGCCGCCCAGCGTCCGCTCCCGGGCGCCCTTGGAACCAGACCGGGTGGAAAGTGTTGGCGGACGAACCGGGGCTCTAGGCCGATGGCGCAGTTTCGCGAAGTTTCGTTAACGGATCGCCCCGCCGGCGCCGCGCCGGAGCGTCTGCCGCTGCCGACCTGCATCCTCGCCATCGCGAGCATGAGTCTCGCTTTGTGGCTGCTGCTGGGCTTGGCGCTGCGGCTCAGCCTCTGAGTCGTCCGGGATCTTCCCCTGGCTGGTCGTACTCCGACATCTCGTCGAGCAGCTCCTGGAGTTCGTCCTCGAGCCCGGTCGCGGGCGTCGCTTCGCGGCCCAAGGGCGCGAGGAGCCGCGGGTCGGGATCGCTGCGCGCGGCCAGGGCCGCGCTCGCAAGGTTGGCGCTCATCGTCTGCAACGAGGTAACGAGCTCGCTCCAGCGCAGGCCGAGCGCGCCCACCACTTCCTCCTGGCGCCGGAGCATGCTGATGAGGCGGCGGTCGCTCGCGCCCAAAAGCTTCATCTGTTCCATGACCGGCTGTACGAGCTGCTCGACCGCGGCGGCGAGTTGCGCCATCGGCGCGCCGGCCGCCGCCGCATCGCCGGCAGGAAGCGCTTCGGCGCGATCGAGCACGCGCGCGAGCGCTTCGATGCCGCCGGTCATGAGGCGCGCCGTCTCCGCGAGCGATTCGCTCTGCTGCCCGGAGGCCTCCGCGACGAGCGTCGCGAGGCGATCGACTGATGCCGTCAATTGCGCGATCTGCGCGCCCGATAGAACGAGCGCGTGTTCCGCCGGGCGCGGCGATGCCGACGCGGGGGCGGGCGCGGCGCTGGCGGGCGTCGCTGCGAGCGCTGGCGTGAGCGCCCGCTCCCATGCAGCCGAAAGGCGCGTCACCGATGCGGCGAAGCGCTCGATCGCGCGATCGAGCAGGAGCGAGGCAGCGACGCCGCCCACGAGCACCGCGCCCGCGGCGAGCGCGTCGATGCGCAAGACGAGCGCAGGCGCCAGCGTCAGATTGGGCACGAGATCGGGGCCGAAGGCGAGCGCCGCGGCGGCGAGCGCCACGGTCACGGTCTGCGATCCCACGAGGCGCTTGATGAAGACCCGCCAGATCTCGGCGCGCAGCACGCGCAGCAACGCCAAGGGCGCAATCGCCAGCTCGTCGCCGGTGATGGATCCTGCGAGCGGCGCGAAATCGGTCGCTTGAAGCACCGCACGCCATGCCTCGGGCAGGCGCCTCGGGTCGGCGTCCATCTTCGCCTGGAGCGCCGCGCCCAAGGCACCGAGGCCATAGAGCGCGCTCGCGGCGACGAGCGTGCACGACAGGAGTGCATAAAGCAGCAGGCAGAGCCCGCCCGGCCCACCCGTGGCGGCGAGCGCCGTCGCCACCCCGCGCACCACCCAGGGCGGCTGGCCCAGCATGTCGACGCGCCACGCCACCGACGTGCCGGCGAGGGCGGTGGCAAGACTGACGCCGGTGGCGATGGAAAGCTTCACGGGACGGGTCCGCTCGGCGATTCGTAGACGTGCCATCCTATCACGGCGCATTCGGCCGGGCGGGAGCGCAAATGCGGCGCTGCAATAGATCCCAGCTTAGTCACAGGCTGTACCGCAGTTATACACCGTGTTGCGCGCCGACGGCCGGCGGATTCGCTTGCGACTTTCATGTGCGGCAAAAAGCAATGTCGCCGAATATTCAAAAATCCGTGCGCGCACCGTCATGCGGATCAAGCTCTTAATCAATGTTAACGGAAAAATTCCGCAATTGTCACTGGGAGATTTCTCGCCCCACTTAGGGGTTACGCTTGGCCATCCGCCGAAATACGGGCTTTGCCCGTTCGGCGTGACATGATATAAACTCGGCCATCTAGAATCTTACCAGCATTTTCGGCGGTTTACCCATAACCATAAATGGGCCCCGCCCCGGGGTAGGCAATGTTGAGAGTTCGGGGGCTGTTCCTGCCCGTCCGCACCCTTGCGCTCTTCTTGAGCGAAGTGCTCGTGATGTCTTTGGCCTTCTACCTGTTCGTGGCGCCGGCGGACGATCACCTGTTTCTGCATCCGATCCTGCCGGTCGGGCTGTCGGCGCAATTCTCGATCGTGCTCGCTGTGCTGACCATGGTCGCGATGGTCGCGGCGGGGCTCTATAACTACGACGCCTTCGTCGACTACCGCGCCATGCTCGCGCGCATCGTGCTCGTGCTCGCGCTCGAATTTCCGGTGATCCTGGTCGCGAGCTTCCTCTATCGCGATTTCGTCTCGACCGCGACACCGCCTTGGTCGGGTTGGTATCTGAAAGCGATCCTTGCCCTCTTCGCCTGCCTCCTCATCACCCGCGCGGCATTTCTGCTGCTCGCCGATTCGGGCGCGCTGAAGCGTCGAGTCGTTGTAATCGGCGCGGGCGAGCGCGCGAGTCGCCTGAAGGCGCTGGCCGATCGCGCCGGCGGCGCGCACTTCATCCCTTCCGCCTTCATCGCCGGGCCCAAGGACCAGCGCCGGCTCGTCGAGAGCACGCTGACGCTGGGCGATGCGTTCGACGCCGAGGCGCTCTACCGCTTCGCGCGGCGCTGCGGCGCGGCCGAGATCGTGGTCGCGACCGACGATCGGCGCGGGCTGCCGGTGCACTCACTGCTCGGCTGCAAGGCGCGCGGCGTGGCGATCACCGAGTTCCTGTCGTTCTGCGAGCGCGAGAGCGGCCGCGTCGATCTCGACGCGCTCCAGCCGAGCTGGCTCATCTTCTCCGACGGCTTCCGCATGAGCTGGATCGCGCGCTCCGTGAAGCGCTTCTTCGACGTCACGGTGAGCGCGGCGATGCTGGTGCTGACCTTGCCGCTGCTTCTCCTGACGGCGTTCGCGATCAAGCTCGAGGATGGCGGCGCCGTCGTCTATTCGCAGGAGCGTGTCGGGCTCTTCGGCCGCCCCTTCACGCTGTACAAGTTCCGCAGCATGCGCGAGGACGCCGAGCGCCATTCGGTGCCGCAATGGGCGCAGAAATGCGACTCGCGTATCACCTGCGTCGGCAGCGTCATCCGCAAGCTGCGAATCGACGAGCTGCCGCAGCTCATCAATGTCCTGAAGGGCGACATGAGCTTCATCGGGCCGCGCCCCGAGCGGCCCTATTTCGTCGAGCAGCTGGCGGTGCAAATCCCGTTCTACGGCGAGCGCCATGCCGTCAAGCCTGGCATCACCGGCTGGGCGCAGATCAACTACCCCTACGGCGCTTCTCTACAAGACGCGCGCAACAAATTGTCGTATGATCTTTATTACGTGAAGAACCACACGCTCCTGTTGGATTTCATCGTTCTCATTCAGACCGTGCGGGTGATTCTCTTCCCAGAAGGCGCACGATAAACTGCAAATGAATGTCGTTCTGATTTCGCACCTTGTTTGCGCTGCGGCATTCGGAATTTTGGGGCTGTTGTTGCTGGCGGGGCGGGCGAAAAGCCGCGCCGCGACGGCCCTTGCCATGGCGTGCTCCGCGACCGCGATCTGGGCTCTTGCCGCCGCGTTCGAAGGGCCGGTGCCGGTCATGGTATTGGCGCCGGTCGAGACCCTGCGCGACGCCGTCTGGCTCTATTTCATGCGCGCGCTGCTCCTGCCACGGCAGGGGCCGATGCCGCCGTGGGCGCGCACCGTCGTCACCACATCGTTCGCGGTCGTGGCGTTTGCGGTGGCGCTCGATCTCGCCGTGCTGGCGCTGCTCCCGGCCGAGCCGATGCTGCTGCAGCCGCAGATCATCGCCCGCATCGCCATCGCCGTCTTGGGCCTCTCGCTTGTCGAGAACTACTACCGCAACATGCAGGAGGACGACCGCTGGAACGCCGTGCCGCTCGTCATCGCGATCGGCGCGATGTTTTCCTTCGACCTGTTCTTTTATGTCGATGCGCAGCTCTCGCGCAAATTCGTGGCCCCCCTCATCGCCGCGCGCGCGCTCGCCGATGCGATGAGCGTGCCGCTCGTGGTGCTGGCGCTGGTGCGGAGTCACAATCTGCGCACCGACGTGCGCGTCTCGCGCAAGGCCGCGTTCCACGCCGTGACGCTCGTCTCGAGCGGCGTCTTTCTCATGGCGGCGGCGGTGGTCGGCGTGATGTTCCGCCGCTATGGCGGCCAGTGGGGCATCCTGCTCGAGGTGACGTCGCTCTTCGGCAGCGCGCTCGTCCTCGCCACCGTCGTGTCATCCGAGACGGCACGCTCGCGGATCCGCATGGTGGTGCTGCGCAACTTCTACTCCTACCGCTACGACTACCGGGTCGAGTGGCTGCGCTCGATCGAGGCGCTGTCCACGGGCGAGGCCGCAGGGAATCTTCCCGAGCGCCTCATCCGCGTTGCCGCCGACATCGTCAACAGCCCCGGCGGCGTGCTGTTTCAGCTGCGCGACGACGCCTACCTGCCGACCGCGTTCTGGAACGCGCACGTCGCATCCGAGGCGCGCGAGCCGGCCGACAGCGCATTCATCGCCGGCTTCCGCGGCGGGCGTTGGATCCAGGAGTTGACCGGTCCCAGCGCGTCGGACGCGCCCGATGGGCCTCGTCCGGCTTGGCTCGCCGGGCGCGACGAGTTCTGGCTTGCCGTGGCCTTGACGCGCCAGGGCGGCGTCATGGGCTTCGTGCTCCTCGAAAAGGCGCGCGCACCCGTCCACCCCGACTGGGAGGTGTTCGATCTCCTGCGCACAGTCGCCGGGCAGATGGCGAGTTATCTCTTCGAGCAGCAGACCGAGCGCGCCTTGGCCGATGCGCAACTTCTTCAGGAATACAGCAAGCGTTTTGCCTTCGTCGTCCACGACATAAAGAATCTGTCAAGCCAATTGGGGTTAATTCTCTCCAATGCTCGCCGCCACGGCGACAACCCGGAATTCCAGGCGGACGTGCTGCGCACCGTCGAGAATTCGGTCGGCCGCATGAACAAGCTGATCTCGCAGCTGCGTTTTGCGGCTGCCGCGGACGCATCCGCGCCGGCATCGCCCGACGCGACCGATGCCGCAGCAATCGTGCGCGAGCTCGCGGCGATGTCGTCCCATTCCGGCCGCGTCGAGGTCGGCGCCGCGGCGAGCGCCCGCGTGTTGATGGATGCCGAGCAGCTCCGCTCGGTGCTGGCGCACCTCATCAACAACGCGGTCGAGGCCTCGGGCGCCGCGGGCCGCGTCCGGGTCAGCTTGGGCGACGATGGCGAGCGCGTTACAATAGACATCACCGACGAGGGCCCGGGAATGGACGTAAGCTTCGTGCGCGACGAATTGTTCCGCCCATTCCGCTCGACCAAAGACACCGGGCTTGGCATCGGCGCGTTCCAGACTCGCGAGCTGATCCGCGCCGCGGGCGGCCAGCTCAACGTCATCACCAAGCCCGGCGCCGGCACGACCATGCGGATTGTGCTGGGCTCGGCCGGCGTCTCGCGCGTCTCTCCGGCGGCCTGACCCATGGCCAACGACAAGAGCCGCATGCTCATCCTCGAGGATGATGAGGGCCTGCGCCGGCAATATCGATGGGCGCTCTCGGAGTACGAACTCCTGCTCGCCAGCACGCGCGAGGAGGCGTTGACCTTGGCGCGCGGCGCGCCGCCGCGGGTGGCGATCGTCGATCTGGGCTTGCCGCCCGATCCCGACGGCGCGAGCGAAGGCTTGGCGGCGCTCGAGGGCCTGCGCCAGTTGGCGCCCGACTGCAAGGTCATCATCGCGACCGGCAACGAGTCCCGCGAGCACGCGCTGCGCAGCATCGCGCTCGGCGCCTACGACTTCTTCCAGAAGCCGGTCGATATCGAGGTGCTGCGCCTCATCGTCGAGCGCGCCGTTCGCCTTTCCGAGCTCGAATCGGAGAACCGCCATCTTTCCGCGCTCGCGTCGCGCTCGCCGATGGACGGGATCCTAGGCGCGAGCGAGGCGATGATGCGCCATCTGCGCATGATCGAGAAGATCGCGCCGACCGACGTTGCGGTGCTGCTGCTCGGCGAAAGCGGGACGGGCAAGGAACTGCTGGCGCGCGCCATCCATCGCCTTTCCGCGCGCGCAAAGGGTCCGTTCGTCGCCATCAACTGCGCCGCCATTCCCGAAACGTTGCTTGAAAGCGAGCTCTTCGGACACGAGAAGGGCGCCTTCACCGGCGCCGTGCGCCAGACCATCGGCAAGGTCGAGCAGGCAGACAAGGGCACGCTCTTCCTCGACGAAATCGGCGACCTGCCGCTTGCCATGCAGGTCAAGGTGCTGCGCTTCCTCCAGGATCACGTGGTCGAACGCGTCGGCGGGCGGCAGCAAATTCGTGTCGATGTGCGCATTGTGTGCGCGACCAACCAGGACCTCGACAAGCTGATGGCCGACGGGCGTTTTCGCGAGGATCTGTTCTACCGCCTCAACGAAGTCCGGCTCAGCATCCCGCCGCTCCGCGAGCGCAGCGGCGACGTGCCCTTGCTCGCAAGCTACTTCCTCAAGAAGTTCAACGAGCAGTACGGGCGGAATTGCAAGGGCTTTGCGACCGAGACGCTGGCGGCGATGAGCCGGCATCCGTGGCGCGGCAACGTGCGTGAGCTCGAGAACCGGGTGAAGCGCGCCGTGGTCATGGCTGAGGGCGCTACCGTCACCGCCGCCGACATGGATTTGGCCGCGGTCGAGATCGAGGATTTCTCGCTCGATCTCCGCACCGCGCGCAGCCGCGCCGAGCGCGAGGTGTTGCAGCTCGCGCTGACGCAGAGCGGGGGCAACCTTTCGACCGCGGCAAAGCTCCTCGGCATCAGCCGCCCGACCCTCTACAGCCTCGCCAAGGAACACGGACTTGCGATCGAGGCCTGAACCCGTCGTGCGGGAAGGAGTGAACATGTTCTTGAAACCGCGCGCCAAGGGCAGGATCCTCGCCGTGCTTCTCGCCGGTCTGGCCTTGTCCGGCGCCGCGCCCGCCGACGACGCGACGCACTCCGCGCTCGACAAGGCGCAGCAGCTGATCGACAAGGGCGACCTCCGGGGCGCCGAGATCGAGCTCCGGAACGCGATCAAGGCCAACCCCGACGATCCCGCGGGCCACATCCAGCTCGCGCGGCTCTATCTTCGCATCGGCAATCTTCCCGCCGCCGAGGCCGAGGCGCACGAGGCGCAGCGTACCCATGGCGACGACGAGCTCGTCGCCCCCGTCCTCGCCCAAACCTTGATTCAGGAAGGCAAGATCAACCAGCTCCTGGAGCAGGTGCAGCCGGCCGACCGCGAGGCCAAGGCCGAGGCGAGCGTGCGCCTGGCGCTCGGGCTCGCGCATCTGTCGCTCGGAGAGACCGACAAGGCGAAGGAACTGCTCGCCGACGCCGAGCGGCTCGCGCCCGACGACTGGGGACCGAAGATGGCGGTGGCGCGGCTCGACATGCTTTCGGGCGACATCCAGGCCGCCAAGAGCGAGCTCGACGCCGCGGCGCAGATCGCACCCGACCGGCCGGAAATCCAGCGCTTACGGGGCGAAGTGCTGCGCGTCACGGGCGACATGCCGGGCGCGCTCGCGATCTTCGACAAGATCATCGCCGGCAAGCCCGACGATCTCGCCACGCTGACGAGCCGCGCCAATCTCTACATCGCCATGAACCGCGTGGCCGACGCGCAGGTCGACGTGGACCGCGTTCTGAAGCTCGCGCCCAAAAGCGCGTCGGCGATCTACCTCGCGGCGCTGTTGCGCGCGCGCGCCGGCGATCTCGACAAGGCGGACGACCTTCTGACCAAGATCGAAAGCAATTTCCCGAATATGCCGAACGGCTTTTTCCTCCAGGCCACCGTCAAGTACGCGCTCCGCCAATACGCGCAGGCGCAGGAAGAAATCACCAAATATCTCGCGCACAATCCGAACCAGCCGGCGGCGCGGCGGCTCCTCGCCTCGATCGAATTGCGCACGAACGACCCGCAGGCGGCGATCGATCAGTTGAAACCGCAGGTCGACGCCAACCTCAAGGATACGGCCTCGATCAATCTGCTGGCGCAGGCCTATGTCGCGGCCGGCCAGAAGGACGCGGCCGTCGCGCTTTACGAGCACGCAGCCGAAGAGGCGCCCAACGCCAATTCCGAGGCATCGGCCGCGCTTATGCGCATCCGCTTCGGCGATGCGGCCGCGGGCATCGCCGATCTCGAGAAGATCGCCGGCACCAGCGAAGGCGCCGACCTCGCGACGCCGCTTCTCGTGATGGGCGATTTGCGCGGCGGCAACGTCGCCAAAGCGGCGAGCACGGCCGAAGCGTTGATCGCGCGGAAGCCTGACGATCCGGTGGCGCTCAATCTCCTCGGCTCGGTGCGGATGGCGCAGGGACGTCTTCCCGAGGCGCGCGACCTGTTCCAGAAGCTCATCGACAAGGACCCGAGCTTCATTGCGGCGCGGCGCAATCTCGCGAGCGTCTACGGCGCAATGCACGACACAGACAACGCGAAGAAGATCTATCTCGCGCTGTTGCAGGACAAGCCCAACGACGAGCCGTCCGAACTGTCGCTGGCGCAGATCGCGCTGGTCGGCAACGATCCCGATCAGGCGATCCAATGGCTGACGAAGGCGCAGCAAGCAGCGCCGGGCAATATCGTGCCGGGTTTGCAGCTCTTGCAGATTTACGCCAATCGCAAGGATTGGGCGAGCGCGCTCAAAGCCGGCCAGCAGCTCGAGCTGCGCTTCGCCGACGACAGCCGGGTCGTCAACGCCGTGGCCGAGGTGCGCGCGCAGTCGGGCGACAAGCAGGGCGCGGTCGCCGATTTCCGCGCGCTCGTCGAGCGTCATCCCGATGCGGCGCCGTTCTATGAGCGCTACGCCGCCTTTCAGCAGGCCGCCGGCGACAAGGCCGGCGCGCGCGCCTCGCTCGCCAAGGCACACGAGCTCGCTCCCGCCGAAACGCGCTACATGGCCGATCTCGTCCGCTTCGACGACGACGACAAAGGCGTCGATGCGGCGCTCGCGACGGCAAGATCCTTCGCGCCATCGGCGAATATCGATTCAGTAATCTTGCAATCGCAAGAGCTGATCCGCGCCAAACGCACGCCCGACGCGATTGCGCTCCTGGCCGCCGAAAATGCGAAAACGCCAAGCTCGGCACTCACCGTCGAGCTCGCCGCGCTTACCTATTCCGGCGGCAAGCACGACGACGCCAAGGCGTTGCTGAACACCTGGCTCGCCGCTCACGCCGACGATGTCCCGGCGCATGTGAAGCTCGCGGATTTCCTCATGGCGGAACGAAATTACGACGCGGCCGCGGCGCAGTACGAGGCGATCCACAAGGTCGCGCCGCGCGAGGTGATCGCGCTCAACAATCTCGCCTGGATCTACGGCCAGCGGCACGACCCGCGTGCCGCGGACCTGGCGCGCCAAGCCTATCGCCTCGCGCCCTCGCCGCAGACGGCGGACACGCTCGGCTGGACACTCGTCGAGGGCGGCAACGCCGTCGGTGGACTGCAATATCTTAAGGACGCGAGCTCGGCGCAACCGAACGACGCGGCAATCCAGTATCACCTCGCCGCCGCCTTGGAAGCGACTGGGAACAAGGACGAGGCGCGCACGGTCCTCGAGCGGGCGCTCGCGGGCGATGCCGCATTCGACGGGCGGGACGACGCCAAGGCGCTGCTCAATCGGTTGCAGCACGGCTAAAGAAAGGGCCGCGCAACCGTT
>CAVSNJ010000021.1:0-158458 GCA_963729295.1 uncultured Alphaproteobacteria bacterium | reverse complement strand
GTCGAACGCGCCGCCGACCTCAACGCGAAGGCGCTTGTCGTCAAGCGCCTTCCTGAGATCGGCGCGCTTCTTGCGCGGGATCGCCTTGAGATTGGCGTCGGCCGAAGGCGCAAGCGCGCGGCTGAAGGTGACGTAGAGATCGGGTTTTGCCTGCCATCCCGCGGCGCTGGGCGTCATGTGCCTGAGCTCGACATAATCGACGTGGAGTTCACGGCCGAGCCGCGCCGCTTCCTCGGCGAGCGCGCGCGCGGCCGCTCCATCCTCTGCCACGATGCCGCCATAGACCGCGAAGCCGGTCGAGAGGAGCGCGCTGCCGAACAGTTTCGAGCGCACATGGCTCAGCGGCAGCACGCCCGCTAGCGCGCTATCCCGCCAGGCGCAGAGATAGTGGCTCGGATGGCCGAGCCCGCGTTCGACCGCGCGGCGCCAGGCCAGACGGTGGAAGAACGTCGCATGACTTGCGCGCTCGACGAACGCTTCCCACGCGCCTTCCTCGGATGGAGCGAGCGGGCGGACGGCGACGGTTCCCGATTGGGACGCGCGTTCGAGATTCGGCACATCATTCATGGCGGGGCCGTCACTATGGCACAGAAGCGGCCGCAACTCACGGGCTGACGAGCGCCGGCGCACGATCGCATGCCGCCCAGCGTCCGCTCCCGGGCGCCCTTGGAACCAGACCGGGTGGAAAGTGTTGGCGGACGAACCGGGGCTCTAGGCCGATGGCGCAGTTTCGCGAAGTTTCGTTAACGGATCGCCCCGCCGGCGCCGCGCCGGAGCGTCTGCCGCTGCCGACCTGCATCCTCGCCATCGCGAGCATAGAGTCTCGCTTTGTGGCTGCTGCTGGGCTTGGCGCTGCGGCTCAGCCTCTGAGTCGTCCGGGATCTTCCCCTGGCTGGTCGTACTCCGACATCTCGTCGAGCAGTTCCTGGAGTTCGTCCTCGAGCCCGGTCGCGGGCGTCGCTTCGCGGCCCAAGGGCGCGAGGAGCCGCGGGTCGGGATCGCTGCGCGCGGCCAGGGCCGCGCTCGCAAGGTTGGCGCTCATCGTCTGCAACGAGGTAACGAGCTCGCTCCAGCGCAGGCCGAGCGCGCCCACCACTTCCTCCTGGCGCCGGAGCATGCTGATGAGGCGGCGGTCGCTCGCGCCCAAAAGCTTCATCTGTTCCATGACCGGCTGTACGAGCTGCTCGACCGCGGCGGCGAGTTGCGCCATCGGCGCGCCGGCCGCTGCCGCATCGCCGGCAGGAAGCGCTTCGGCGCGATCGAGCACGCGCGCGAGCGCTTCGATGCCGCCGGTCATGAGGCGCGCCGTCTCCGCGAGCAATTCGCTCTGCTGCCCGGAGGCCTCCGCGACGAGCGTCGCGAGGCGATCGACTGATGCCGTCAATTGCGCGATCTGCGCGCCCGATAGAACGAGCGCGTGTTCCGCCGGGCGCGGCGATGCCGACGCGGGGGCGGGCGCGGCGCTGGCGGGCGTCGCTGCGAGCGCTGGCGTGAGCGCCCGCTCCCATGCAGCCGAAAGGCGCGTCACCGATGCGGCGAAGCGCTCGATCGCGCGATCGAGCAGGAGCGAGGCAGCGACGCCGCCCACGAGCACCGCGCCCGCGGCGAGCGCGTCGATGCGCAAGACGAGCGCAGGCGCCAGCGTCAGATTGGGCACGAGATCGGGGCCGAAGGCGAGCGCCGCGGCGGCGAGCGCCACGGTCACGGTCTGCGATCCCACGAGGCGCTTGATGAAGACCCGCCAGATCTCGGCGCGCAGCACGCGCAGCAACGCCAAGGGCGCAATCGCCAGCTCGTCGCCGGTGATCGATCCTGCGAGCGGCGCGAAATCGGTCGCTTGAAGCACCGCACGCCATGCCTCGGGCAGGCGCCTCGGGTCGGCGTCCATCTTCGCCTGGAGCGCCGCGCCCAAGGCACCGAGGCCATAGAGCGCGCTCGCGGCGACGAGCGTGCACGACAGGAGTGCATAAAGCAGCAGGCAGAGCCCGCCCGGCCCACCCGTGGCGGCGAGCGCCGTCGCCACCCCGCGCACCGCCCAGGGCGGCTGGCCCAGCATGTCGACGCGCCACGCCACCGACGTGCCGGCGAGGGCGGTGGCAAGACTGACGCCGGTGGCGATGGAAAGCTTCACGGGACGGGTCCGCTCGGCAATTCGTAGACGTGCCATCCTATCACGGCGCATTCGGCCGGGCGGGAGCGCAAATGCGGCGCTGCAATAAATCCCAGCTTAGTCACAGGCTGTACCGCAGTTATACACCGTGTTGCGCGCCGACGGCCGGCGGATTCGCTTGCGACTTTCATGTGCGGCAAAAAGCAATGTCGCCGAATATTCAAAAATCCGTGCGCGCACCGTCATGCGGATCAAGCTCTTAATCAATGTTAACGGAAAAATTCCGCAATTGTCACTGGGAGATTTCTCGCCCCACTTAGGGGTTACGCTTGGCCATCCGCCGAAATACGGGCTTTGCCCGTTCGGCGTGACATGATATAAACTCGGCCATCTAAATCTTACCAGCATTTTCGGCGGTTTACCCATAACCATAAATGGGCCCCGCCCCGGGGTAGGCAATGTTGAGAGTTCGGGGGCTGTTCCTGCCCGTCCGCACCCTTGCGCTCTTCTTGAGCGAAGTGCTCGTGATGTCTTTGGCCTTCTACCTGTTCGTGGCGCCGGCGGACGATCACCTGTTTCTGCATCCGATCCTGCCGGTCGGGCTGTCGGCGCAATTCTCGATCGTGCTCGCTGTGCTGACCATGGTCGCGATGGTCGCGGCGGGGCTCTACAACTACGACGCCTTCGTCGACTACCGCGCCATGCTCGCGCGCATCGTGCTCGTGCTCGCGCTCGAATTTCCGGTGATCCTGGTCGCGAGCTTCCTCTATCGCGATTTCGTCTCGACCGCGGCACCGCCTTGGTCGGGTTGGTATCTGAAAGCGATCCTTGCCCTCTTCGCCTGCCTCCTCATCACCCGCGCGGCATTTCTGCTGCTCGCCGATTCGGGCGCGCTGAAGCGTCGAGTCGTTGTAATCGGCGCGGGCGAGCGCGCGAGTCGCCTGAAGGCGCTGGCCGATCGCGCCGGCGGCGCGCACTTCATCCCGTCCGCCTTCATCGCCGGGCCCAAGGACCAGCGCCGGCTCGTCGAGAGCACGCTGACGCTGGGCGATGCGTTCGACGCCGAGGCGCTCTACCGCTTCGCGCGGCGCTGCGGCGCGGCCGAGATCGTGGTCGCGACCGACGATCGGCGCGGGCTGCCGGTGCACTCACTGCTCGGCTGCAAGGCGCGCGGCGTGGCGATCACCGAGTTCCTGTCGTTCTGCGAGCGCGAGAGCGGCCGCGTCGATCTCGACGCGCTCCAGCCGAGCTGGCTCATCTTCTCCGACGGCTTCCGCATGAGCTGGATCGCGCGCTCCGTGAAGCGCTTCTTCGACGTCACGGTGAGCGCGGCGATGCTGGTGCTGACCTTGCCGCTGCTTCTCCTGACGGCGTTCGCGATCAAGCTCGAGGATGGCGGCGCCGTCGTCTATTCGCAGGAGCGTGTCGGGCTCTTCGGCCGCCCCTTCACGCTGTACAAGTTCCGCAGCATGCGCGAGGACGCCGAGCGCCATTCGGTGCCGCAATGGGCGCAGAAATGCGACTCGCGTATCACCTGCGTCGGCAGCGTCATCCGCAAGCTGCGAATCGACGAGCTGCCGCAGCTCATCAATGTCCTGAAGGGCGACATGAGCTTCATCGGGCCGCGCCCCGAGCGGCCCTATTTCGTCGAGCAGCTGGCGGTGCAAATCCCGTTCTACGGCGAGCGCCATGCCGTCAAGCCTGGCATCACCGGCTGGGCGCAGATCAACTACCCCTACGGCGCTTCTCTACAAGACGCGCGCAACAAATTGTCGTATGATCTTTATTACGTGAAGAACCACACGCTCCTGTTGGATTTCATCGTTCTCATTCAGACCGTGCGGGTGATTCTCTTCCCAGAAGGCGCACGATAAACTGCAAATGAATGTCGTTCTGATTTCGCACCTTGTTTGCGCTGCGGCATTCGGAATTTTGGGGCTGTTGTTGCTGGCGGGGCGGGCGAAAAGCCGCGCCGCGACGGCCCTTGCCATGGCGTGCTCCGCGACCGCGATCTGGGCTCTTGCCGCCGCGTTCGAAGGGCCGGTGCCGGTCATGGTATTGGCGCCGGTCGAGACCCTGCGCGACGCCGTCTGGCTCTATTTCATGCGCGCGCTGCTCCTGCCACGGCAGGGGCCGATGCCGCCGTGGGCGCGCACCGTCGTCACCACATCGTTCGCGGTCGTGGCGTTTGCGGTGGCGCTCGATCTCGCCGTGCTGGCGCTGCTCCCGGCCGAGCCGATGCTGCTGCAGCCGCAGATCATCGCCCGCATCGCCATCGCCGTCTTGGGCCTCTCGCTTGTCGAGAACTACTACCGCAACATGCAGGAGGACGACCGCTGGAACGCCGTGCCGCTCGTCATCGCGATCGGCGCGATGTTTTCCTTCGACCTGTTCTTTTATGTCGATGCGCAGCTCTCGCGCAAATTCGTGGCCCCCCTCATCGCCGCGCGCGCGCTCGCCGATGCGATGAGCGTGCCGCTCGTGGTGCTGGCGCTGGTGCGGAGTCACAATCTGCGCACCGACGTGCGCGTCTCGCGCAAGGCCGCGTTCCACGCCGTGACGCTCGTCTCGAGCGGCGTCTTTCTCATGGCGGCGGCGGTGGTCGGCGTGATGTTCCGCCGCTATGGCGGCCAGTGGGGCATCCTGCTCGAGGTGACGTCGCTCTTCGGCAGCGCGCTCGTCCTCGCCACCGTCGTGTCATCCGAGACGGCACGCTCGCGGATCCGCATGGTGGTGCTGCGCAACTTCTACTCCTACCGCTACGACTACCGGGTCGAGTGGCTGCGCTCGATCGAGGCGCTGTCCACGGGCGAGGCCGCAGGGAATCTTCCCGAGCGCCTCATCCGCGTTGCCGCCGACATCGTCAACAGCCCCGGCGGCGTGCTGTTTCAGCTGCGCGACGACGCCTACCTGCCGACCGCGTTCTGGAACGCGCACGTCGCATCCGAGGCGCGCGAGCCGGCCGACAGCGCATTCATCGCCGGCTTCCGCGGCGGGCGTTGGATCCAGGAGTTGACCGGTCCCAGCGCGTCGGACGCGCCCGATGGGCCTCGTCCGGCTTGGCTCGCCGGGCGCGACGAGTTCTGGCTTGCCGTGGCCTTGCCGCGCCAGGGCGGCGTCATGGGCTTCGTGCTCCTGGAAAAGGCGCGCGCACCCGTCCACCCCGACTGGGAGGTGTTCGATCTCCTGCGCACCGTCGCCGGGCAGATGGCGAGTTATCTCTTCGAGCAGCAGACCGAGCGCGCCTTGGCCGATGCGCAACTTCTTCAGGAATACAGCAAGCGTTTTGCCTTCGTCGTCCACGACATAAAGAATCTGTCAAGCCAATTGGGGTTAATTCTCTCCAATGCCCGCCGCCACGGCGACAACCCGGAATTCCAGGCGGACGTGCTGCGCACCGTCGAGAATTCGGTCGGCCGCATGAACAAGCTGATCTCGCAGCTGCGTTTTGCGGCCGCCGCGGACGCATCCGCGCCGGCATCGCCCGACGCGACCGATGCCGCAGCGATCGTGCGCGAGCTCGCGGCGATGTCGTCCCATTCCGGCCGCGTCGAGGTCGGCGCCGCGGCGAGCGCCCGCGTGTTGATGGATGCCGAGCAGCTCCGCTCGGTGCTGGCGCACCTCATCAACAACGCGGTCGAGGCCTCGGGCGCCGCGGGCCGCGTCCGGGTCAGCTTGGGCGACGATGGCGAGCGCGTTACAATAGACATCACCGACGAGGGCCCGGGAATGGACGTAAGCTTCGTGCGCGACGAATTGTTCCGCCCATTCCGCTCGACCAAGGACACCGGGCTTGGCATCGGCGCGTTCCAGACGCGCGAGCTGATCCGCGCCGCGGGCGGCCAGCTCGACGTCATCACCAAGCCCGGCGCCGGCACGACCATGCGGATTGTGCTGGGCTCGGCCGGCGTCTCGCGCGTCTCTCCGGCGGCCTGACCCATGGCCAACGACAAGAGCCGCATGCTCATCCTCGAGGATGACGAGGGCCTGCGCCGGCAATATCGATGGGCGCTCTCGGAGTACGAACTCCTGCTCGCCAGCACGCGCGAGGAGGCGTTGACCTTGGCGCGCGGCGCGCCGCCGCGGGTGGCGATCGTCGATCTGGGCTTGCCGCCCGATCCCGACGGCGCGAGCGAAGGCTTGGCCGCGCTCGAGGGCCTGCGCCAGTTGGCGCCCGACTGCAAGGTCATCATCGCCACCGGCAACGAGTCCCGCGAGCACGCGCTGCGCAGCATCGCGCTCGGCGCCTACGACTTCTTCCAGAAGCCGGTCGATATCGAGGTGCTGCGCCTCATCGTCGAGCGCGCCGTTCGCCTTTCCGAGCTCGAATCGGAGAACCGCCGTCTTGCCGCGCTCGCGTCGCGCTCGCCGATGGACGGGATCCTGGGCGCGAGCGAGGCGATGATGCGCCATCTGCGCATGATCGAGAAGATCGCGCCGACCGACGTTGCGGTGCTGCTGCTCGGCGAAAGCGGGACGGGCAAGGAACTGCTGGCGCGCGCCATCCATCGCCTCTCCGCGCGCGCAAAGGGTCCGTTCGTCGCCATCAACTGCGCCGCCATTCCCGAAACGTTGCTTGAAAGCGAGCTCTTCGGACACGAGAAGGGCGCCTTCACCGGCGCCGTGCGCCAGACCATCGGCAAGGTCGAGCAGGCAGACAAGGGCACGCTCTTCCTCGACGAAATCGGCGACCTGCCGCTTGCCATGCAGGTCAAGGTGCTGCGCTTCCTCCAGGATCACGTGGTCGAACGCGTCGGCGGGCGGCAGCAGATTCGTGTCGATGTGCGCATTGTGTGCGCGACCAACCAGGACCTCGACAAGCTGATGGCCGACGGGCGTTTTCGCGAGGATCTGTTCTACCGCCTCAACGAAGTCCGGCTCAGCATCCCGCCGCTCCGCGAGCGCAGCGGCGACGTGCCCTTGCTCGCGAGCTACTTCCTCAAGAAGTTCAACGAGCAGTACGGGCGGAATTGCAAGGGCTTTGCGACCGAGACGCTGGCGGCGATGAGCCGGCATCCGTGGCGCGGCAACGTGCGTGAGCTCGAGAACCGGGTGAAGCGCGCCGTGGTCATGGCTGAGGGCGCTACCGTCACCGCCGCCGACATGGATTTGGCCGCGGTCGAGATCGAGGATTTCTCGCTCGATCTCCGCACCGCGCGCAGCCGCGCCGAGCGCGAGGTGTTGCAGCTCGCGCTGACGCAGAGCGGGGGCAACCTTTCGACCGCGGCAAAGCTCCTCGGCATCAGCCGCCCGACCCTCTACAGCCTCGCCAAGGAACACGGACTTGCGATCGAGGCCTGAACCCGTCGTGCGGGAAGGAGTGAACATGTTCTTGAAACCGCGCGCCAAGGGCATGATCCTCGCCGCGCTTCTCGCCGGTCTGGCCTTGTCCGGCGCCGCGCCCGCCGACGACGCGACGCACTCCGCGCTCGACAAGGCGCAGCAGCTGATCGACAAGGGCGACCTCCGGGGCGCCGAGATCGAGCTCCGGAACGCGATCAAGGCCAACCCCGACGATCCCGCGGGCCACATCCAGCTCGCGCGGCTCTATCTTCGCATCGGCAATCTTCCCGCCGCCGAGGCCGAGGCGCACGAGGCGCAGCGTACCCATGGCGACGACGAGCTCGTCGCCCCCGTCCTCGCCCAAACCTTGATTCAGGAAGGCAAGATCAACCAGCTCCTGGAGCAGGTGCAGCCGGCCGACCGCGAGGCCAAGGCCGAGGCGAGCGTGCGCCTGGCGCTCGGGCTCGCGCATCTGTCGCTCGGAGAGACCGACAAGGCGAAGGAACTGCTCGCCGACGCCGAGCGGCTCGCGCCCGACGACTGGGGACCGAAGATGGCGGTGGCGCGGCTCGACATGCTTTCGGGCGACATCCAGGCCGCCAAGAGCGAGCTCGACGCCGCGGCGCAGATCGCACCCGACCGGCCGGAAATCCAGCGCTTACGGGGCGAAGTGCTGCGCGTCACGGGCGACATGCCGGGCGCGCTCGCGATCTTCGACAAGATCATCGCCGGCAAGCCCGACGATCTCGCCACGCTGACGAGCCGCGCCAATCTCTACATCGCCATGAACCGCGTGGCCGACGCGCAGGTCGACGTGGACCGCGTTCTGAAGCTCGCGCCCAAAAGCGCGTCGGCGATCTACCTCGCGGCGCTGTTGCGCGCGCGCGCCGGCGATCTCGACAAGGCGGACGACCTTCTGACCAAGATCGAAAGCAATTTCCCGAATATGCCGAACGGCTTTTTCCTCCAGGCCACCGTCAAGTACGCGCTCCGCCAATACGCGCAGGCGCAGGAAGAAATCACCAAATATCTCGCGCACAATCCGAACCAGCCGGCGGCGCGGCGGCTCCTCGCCTCGATCGAATTGCGCACGAACGACCCGCAGGCGGCGATCGATCAGTTGAAACCGCAGGTCGACGCCAACCTCAAGGATACGGCCTCGATCAATCTGCTGGCGCAGGCCTATGTCGCGGCCGGCCAGAAGGACGCGGCCGTCGCGCTTTACGAGCACGCAGCCGAAGAGGCGCCCAACGCCAATTCCGAGGCATCGGCCGCGCTTATGCGCATCCGCTTCGGCGATGCGGCCGCGGGCATCGCCGATCTCGAGAAGATCGCCGGCACCAGCGAAGGCGCCGACCTCGCGACGCCGCTTCTCGTGATGGGCGATTTGCGCGGCGGCGACGTCGCCAAAGCGGCGAGCACGGCCGAAGCGTTGATCGCGCGGAAGCCTGACGATCCGGTGGCGCTCAATCTCCTCGGCTCGGTGCGGATGGCGCAGGGACGTCTTCCCGAGGCGCGCGACCTGTTCCAGAAGCTCATCGACAAGGACCCGAGCTTCATTGCGGCGCGGCGCAATCTCGCGA
Source organism: uncultured Alphaproteobacteria bacterium (assembly GCA_963729295.1). GTDB lineage: Bacteria > Pseudomonadota > Alphaproteobacteria > ATCC43930 > CGMCC-115725 > DATJLY01. Next base: position 149,482 of record CAVSNJ010000021.1, on the reverse strand, counting down.
GCGTCTACGGCGCAATGCACGACACAGACAACGCGAAGAAGATCTATCTCGCGCTGTTGCAGGACAAGCCCAACGACGAGCCGTCCGAACTGTCGCTGGCGCAGATCGCGCTGGTCGGCAACGATCCCGATCAGGCGATCCAATGGCTGACGAAGGCGCAGCAAGCAGCGCCGGGCAATATCGTGCCGGGTTTGCAGCTCTTGCAGATTTACGCCAATCGCAAGGATTGGGCGAGCGCGCTCAAAGCCGGCCAGCAGCTCGAGCTGCGCTTCGCCGACGACAGCCGGGTCGTCAACGCCGTGGCCGAGGTGCGCGCGCAGTCGGGCGACAAGCAGGGCGCGGTCGCCGATTTCCGCGCGCTCGTCGAGCGTCATCCCGATGCGGCGCCGTTCTATGAGCGCTACGCCGCCTTTCAGCAGGCCGCCGGCGACAAGGCCGGCGCGCGCGCCTCGCTCGCCAAGGCACACGAGCTCGCTCCCGCCGAAATGCGCTACATGGCCGATCTCGTCCGCTTCGACGACGACGACAAAGGCGTCGATGCGGCGCTCGCGACGGCAAGATCCTTCGCGCCATCGGCGAATATCGATTCAGTAATCTTGCAATCGCAAGAGCTGATCCGCGCCAAACGCACGCCCGACGCGATTGCGCTCCTGGCCGCCGAAAATGCGAAAACGCCAAGCTCGGCACTCACCGTCGAGCTCGCCGCGCTTACCTATTCCGGCGGCAAGCACGACGACGCCAAGGCGTTGCTGAACACCTGGCTCGCCGCTCACGCCGACGATGTCCCGGCGCATGTGAAGCTCGCGGATTTCCTCATGGCGGAACGAAATTACGACGCGGCCGCGGCGCAGTACGAGGCGATCCACAAGGTCGCGCCGCGCGAGGTGATCGCGCTCAACAATCTCGCCTGGATCTACGGCCAGCGGCACGACCCGCGTGCCGCGGACCTGGCGCGCCAAGCCTATCGCCTCGCGCCCTCGCCGCAGACGGCGGACACGCTCGGCTGGACACTCGTCGAGGGCGGCAACGCCGCCGGTGGACTGCAATATCTTAAGGACGCGAGCTCGGCGCAACCGAACGACGCGGCAATCCAGTATCACCTCGCCGCCGCCTTGGAAGCGACTGGGAACAAGGACGAGGCGCGCACGGTCCTCGAGCGGGCGCTCGCGGGCGATGCCGCATTCGACGGGCGGGACGACGCCAAGGCGCTGCTCAATCGGTTGCAGCACGGCTAAAGAAAGGGCCGCGCAACCGTTAAGAACGCGTGGAATTAGTCTCTCATTGCTTGAACCTGCATGGAGGATTCGATTAAAGTCGCGCAGGCGATTCGCGGGCCGTTTTTTCTGGCGCAAGCGAATTCGCGCGGGGGTGTTAATGCATAGCCTCGTGGCGGGCGCGGGGGTCGGCGCCCTGGTAACTTTACTTGCCGTCTACAAAGGACGGACCGGCTGGCATTGGTTCGCGCTCAGCGTCTTTGCCTTCGCTTTGATCTGGCTCGTCAGCTTCGTCGTGCTCTATGCCGCCAACGTGCGGCTGACGCTCGCTTCGGCCGACCGCACGCTCGCGGAGTTTTCGGGCGCGGTTACGGCCACGGTTATCGTCATCCTGCTGGTGTGGCTGCCGCCGCGTCCGCGCCCGCATGCACACGCCACCCCGCCGGTGACCGCCCCGCGCCGCGATTCCAGCGCCTGAGACCTCGCGCGGCGCCTCAGCGCCTGAGCGCGGTCGCCGCCCTGAGCATGCACCAGACGACGAACAGCACGCTCACGGCGATCACCGACAAGGCTCCGGTCGGCGTCGCGAGGAACGTCCGGAGCTTGATCCAGATGTCGATCATTCCCCGCGGAGTCTGAGGGCGCGGCTCATCGCCCGGCGAGCGCACCGTCATCGACAGTCCGGACGAATATTCCGCGATCTCGACGCTGCCGTTGCTGCCCACGTCGAAGGCGAAGCGACCCAATCCGAACAATGAAAAAGCCGGCTCGAAATCGGAATTGTCAGCGCGGTGAATGAACGCATCGAGCGCGTCGCCGAGGACCCGGCTGTCGAGCGCGGTTTCGCTGAGGCCGTACGCAGGATCATTGCCGCTTGCCGCGGTCCCCGCCTGGACCGATCCGCCGACGCGCCGCGTGCCGACGAGGCTGCGCAGTGCTTGGCGCAGGGTTTCGCCATCGTTGATCCCGATCTCTTCGCCCGGATCGGCGGCGAACGGAGACAGGCGCGCGGCGGCTTCCTGGCCAGGCGCGCCGTCCGCCGCCTGATTGCGCGCGAAACGGGTCCGCTCGCTATCGCCGTTCGCCACATCGAACAATGCATCGGCCCCGGCGCGCAGGCCGCCCAGCACCGGTTCCGGCGTGCGCAGCGCCTCGGTCATGCCGAGGATTTGTTGCAGCCCGGCATCCTCCCGAAGCGAGCTGGCGACCTGGTTGAGGGCGGTCTCGGCCGGATCGACGGGCACAAGCCAGAGCGTGCAAAGACATCGGTGGGGAGAAGCAGGTTCCAATCGTCGCCGTTGTCGGCGAAGAGCGGATCGAATGCCATCGCCGCATACGAATTGACCGCCGCCATGTCGTCCCGGCCAAGCGTCGTCGCGCCTGCCATGCGCCACGGCACGACGAGCGACGCGGCAACCAGCGTCGCCAGCGCCAAGTCCCGCAGCGCCACTTGCCTGCGCACGCACTTTCTCTCCTGCACGGCCGCCCTTAGGACTTTTGTAGGGGATTTCTTAATTTTACTTATCAAGCAAATTATACAAAAGAATTGCGAGTATTCAACGAAAGTGGCAAATGTCCCGCGTTACGAAAGAGGGCAGCAGCCAACCGACAGTGATGCCAGTCAAGATTCCGCGGCATAATTCGCGAACACGGTGGCGCGGGCGTCGAAATGCCGCAGCGATCGCCGCTGCGATCGCCGGCGCCGGTCTTAGCGCGTTAACTGGCTGCTCGCCCCAGCTCGGCCCGCCGCCGGGCAGCATGTCGGCAGCGCCGCCGGCAGTGCCGGCGGCGCCCGCCGCGCGCGACGATTATGTCGCGCAGTCGCTCGCTGAGCGGGCGCCGGCGGGCGTCGGCTCGCGCCGCCTCGCTGCCGTCGGCACCGGTTTTTACGTGTCGAGCGACGAGCTTCTGACCAATTTTCACGTCGCCGGAAAATGCGGTGCGGTCACTGTCGGCAACGACAGCGAGGGGCAGGAGGCGGTGGCGACGGTGATCGGCGGCGACCCGGCGGTGGACCTCCTGCTGCTGCGCACCGACCGGCGCATCGCGGATCCGGCCCGCTTCGCCCTCCCTGCTGGCGCCGTCGAAGCGCCGCTTTCGGTCGTGGGCTATCCCGAGCACGGACTGCCGGTGCGCATCGCTGAGGTCAGCCCGGTCTCCGCTGAGCCCGGTGCCGTCGCCACGAAGGACGTACACTACCGTTTCGACGGCGAGGTGCGCCGCGGCAACAGTGGCAGCCCGGTCCTCGACGGCAGCGGCGCCGTTCTGGGCGTCGTGGTGATGAAGGTTGATACCGTTGCGGTCTATCAGAAGACCGGCGCGGTCGTGGACAATATTGGCGTCGCGATCTCGAATTGCGCGGTCATGGATTTTCTGCGCGCGAATCGGGTCGATGTCGCGAAAACCGAGGGCGGCTCCGCGCTCGCGCCCGAGTCGCTGCTCGACAAGGCGCACGGCTTCGTACGCCAGATCGGTTGCTGGAACTAGGGGGGCTCAGCCGACGCTTTGCGGCGCCTTGGCGAAGGCCAGCGCCAATCCCTGGCGGATAGCGAGCTTGGTGCGGAAGCTCAAGACCCGCGCGGCGCGCGTCGGGTCGCCCAGGGAAATGCGGATGTCGCCCGGGCGCGCCGGCTGGAAGCGGATGTCAGGCGTGATGCCGAACAGCTCGCCCGCGATATTGGCGAGCTCGTGCACCGTGGTGCCATAGCCGCTACACACGTTGAACGCCTCGCCGGGCGCGTCCTCGGCCGACATGGCGGCAACGAGAGCCTCGACGGCGTCCGACACGGCGACGAAATCCCGCACCTGGCGGCCGTCCCCGTGGATGTCGATCGGCTGCCGGCGGCGCAGCCGGTCGGCGAAGATCGAAATCACGCCGGAATAAGGCGAGCAGGGGTCCTGGCGCGTCCCGTAGATATTGAAGAGCCGCAATCCGACGGTCGGCACGCTGTGGAGCAGCGTCGCGACTTGGCCGTGCAGCTCGCAGCCGAGCTTATCGGCGCCATAGGCATTGATCGGCCGCGGCGTGTCGGCCTCGTTCAGCGGCACGGCCGGGCAATCGCCATAGACGGCGGCGCTCGAGGCATAGACCACGCGGGGATGCGCGCCGCCGCGGCGCGCCGCCTCGAACACGTTGATGGCGCCGGTCAGGTTGACGGCATGGCAGTGCAGCAAGTTGCGCCGGCTTTCTTCGACCGAGGCTATCGCGGCCAGATGGAAAATCCCGTCCATACCGCCGACCGCGGCAGTCACCGCGGCGGGATCGGTCACGTCGGCGATGACGAGTTCGGCCGGGGAAGGGGCGTTTTCACGCTTGCCAGAGGAGAGGTTGTCGAAAATTCGCACCCGGTGCCCCCGCGCGACCAGCGTGTCGGCGAGGTGGGAGCCGATGAAACCGCAGCCGCCGGTAACGAGATAACGTGCCATAAAGCGTAAATCTCCACCGCGCCAAACCGTTAGCGATGATGACGGGCGGGCGTCAATAATTCATTGACGTACAGCCGGCGCAGCCGCCGATGCGGTCCGCGGGGCGCCCCTCGCCGCCATGGCTCGGACCTGATACGGGGTCGGGCCGAGGCCGGATCACGGGGCGGCATTGTTACTGAAATCCGAGCGGTCCCGCCCTGCGTATCTGTCAGAATAATGGATCGCGCTTGTAAATTTGAATTAACGAATCAACCGGATATAATGCGGAGTATTCGGACGCCTTCGACGCAAGGCAGATTCGACGGATGGCCCAGCGGATTTGGAGGGGGTTTTGAAAATTTCCGCGCTTCGCGTTCTGGTCCTGGCGGTTGTTGCGGTGGTCGCCGGGTGCTCCGGCAACCCGACACCGCCGCCCATCGACAAGCAGAACGCAGAAAACTCCGAATATCTCATCGGCGCTGGCGATGTGGTCAATATCTTCGTTTGGCGCAATCCCGAATTGTCGGCGACGGTACCGGTGCGGCCCGACGGCAAGATCTCGACCCCGCTCGTCGAGGACGTGGACGCGGTCGGCAAGACACCGACGCAGCTCGCGCGCGATATCGAGGAGCGACTGAAGAAATTCGTCCGCGATCCGATCGTCACGGTGATCACGCAGAATTTCGTTGGCGATTTCGATCAGCAGGTGCGCGTCATCGGCGAGGCCGCGGAGCCACGCGCCGTGCCCTATCGCGAGAAAATGACTGTCCTCGACGTGATGATCCAAGTGGGCGGCCTCACGAAATATGCGGCCGGCAACCGCGCCGTCCTGGTGCGCAGGATCAACGGCGAGGCGGAAACCTTCCCTGCCGAGCTCGACAATCTCATCAAGTACGGTGACGTCAGGTACAATTTCGCGATGCAGCCCGGTGACATCCTGATCATTCCGCAATCGAATTTCTGAGCGGTTGGGGATTTCGGCTGGCCTGCTGATGATGCGCAAGAACGGGCGATGAACAGCAAGATCATTTTCTTCTACCTGCAAGGCATCTGGCGGCGGAAGTGGATGGCCGTCGCGATCTGCTGGGCGGTTTGCCTCGTCGGCTGGCCGGCGGTCTTCTTCATTCCGAACACCTACGAGACCGTGGCGCGCGTCTATATCGATGTCGACAGCATGCTGACGCCGCTCCTTCGCGGCCTCGCCGTCGAATCGAATCCGCTGCAACAGCTCGACTTCATGCAGCGGACGCTGCTCTCGCGCCCCAATCTCGAGCAGGTCATCCATCTCGCCGATCTCGATTCCCAGGCGAAGACGCCCGAGGACAAGGATGCGCTGTTGACTTCGCTCGCCCAGTCGGTCCGTATCAGCCTGCAAGGGACCAACCTTTTCTCGATCGGCTACGACGACACCGACGCGGTGGAGAGTAAGAACGTTGTGAAGGCGGTGCTGACCGTGTTCTCCGAGACCTCGGCCGGCAACAGCCGCAGCGATATGGACAACGCCCGCCGCTTCCTCGAGGAACAGATCGCCAACTACGAGAAACAGCTGCGCGCCGCCGAACAGCGCCGGGCCGAGTTCAAGGAAACCTATGGCGACGTGCTGCCACAGTCGACGGCCAACGAATCGCGTCTCCAGCAGGCTACGGATCAAGTTGGCAAGCTCAAGCTCCAGCTCGAAGACGCGCAGGCGCGGCGTGACGCGATCGCCAAGGACGCGGCGAGCGTGCCCGCGACCCTTTCGCTCGATCAGGCGGCCCAGGTCATCATCCACAACGGCAGCTCCGAATCGCCGAAGCAGATTCAGCTCGACGAGGCGAAGCGCAAGCTGTCCGATCTCCAGTCGCGCTATACTGATGATTTCCCGGACGTTGTCGCGACGAAGCGCGACATCGCCTCGCTCGAGGCCTCGATCAAGGCGGACACATCCGGCACCGGCGCGAGTGACGACTCGCGCAAGAGCTCGGTGCCCAATCCGCTCTATCAAGAGGTCAAGATGCGCCTCGTCGATGCGGAGAGCAACGTCGCCTCGGTGCAGCGCCAGCTCGATTACAGCGAAGCCGAGCAGAAGCGCCTGCAAGAGGCGGTGAAGGCCGCGCCCGGCATCCAGCTCCAGGCGCAGAATCTCGATCGCGACTACGACATCCTGAAGAAGAACTATGACGAGCTGATTCAGCGCCGCGAAGCCGCCAATCTCGCCCAGGCGGCCGATACGCAGGCCGACAAGGTGCAATTCCGGATCGTCGATTCGCCGCAGGTGCCGCTGACCCCGATCTCTCCGAACCGGCCGATCCTTTATACCGGGGTACTCATCGCCGGGCTCGGCGCCGGCCTCGGCGCGGCCTTCCTCCTCGTCCAGCTCGACCGCTCGTACTCGACGCTCGCGGGCTTGCGCGCCTTCGGTCTGCCGGTTCTGGGCTCGATCTCGCGTGTCACCTTCCTCGACACGCGCCGGCGATCGGTGCAGCAGGCCGCCGGGCTTGCGGCGAGCACGGCGATGCTGCTCATCATCTACGGCGCCTTGCTGCTCGCGAACTACTCCGCAATCCACAAGGTGATCTGAGCGATGGACGAGCGTTCGGGCGGCCTCATACAGCGAGCGGCGGAGCGCCTCAGGGCGGCGCAGCGGCCCGCTGCCGGCGCCGCCGCGCCGCCGCCGCCGCCGGCCATCGCTGCCGCCGAGAGCGCGCCGCCCGTGATCGTGCCACCGCGCGTCGATCCCGAGGCGGCCGCCGACGAGTCGGACGCGCTGCGCACGCGGCGCGAGGTCAAGATCGACCGCCTGCGGCTCGCAAAGGCTGGCATCACCTTTGCCGTCACCGAGCGCTCGCGCATCGCCGAGGAGTTCCGCATCATCCTGCGGCAGATCCTGGCCAAGGCCGAGACGATCGAGACCGGCCCCTCGCGGCTCATCATGGTGACAAGCGCGCGCCCGCGCGAGGGCAAGACCTTCACTGCCATCAACCTCGCGCTGGCGATCGCTTCGCAGCGCGATTTCCGCGTGCTGGTGATGGATTGTGACGTCGAGCGCCAATCGCTCACCTCGATTCTCGGCATCGATGCCGATATCGGCCTCTTCGACGTACTCGAGAAAGAATTGCTCGACATGCGCGACATCCTGTTGCGCACCGACATTCCCAATCTCACGGTGCTCCCCGCCGGCATCCGCCGACCCGGCGTGCCCGAGCTGATGTCGAGCCGGCGCATGCGCGACGTGTTGAGCGAGATGGCGCACCGCTATTCCGACCGCTACATCATCGTCGATGCGCCGCCGTGCCTTGCCACCAGCGATCCTTCGATCCTCGCCTCGATGGTCGGGCAGATCGTGTTCGTCGTCGAAGCGAATCGGACGCAGGAACCCGAGATCGACGAATCGCTGCGTCTCATCAGCACCTGTCCGAACATCAGCCTGGTCCTGAACAAGACGGAAGGCACCTCGTCGGATTATTTCGGTTCGTATGGCTACTACTGAGGGGGACTGGTGGGCGTGGGTGAAGCTTGGGATCGCGCCGGATCGGAAGCGAACCAGCCGGGCGGCGGCATACCGTACGCGGTCGCATTAGGCTTGGCCGTCGCGGCGGCGCTCGGCGGGGCTTTGCCGGCGGCGGCGCAGGAATATCCGGCCAATCCCTATCCGCAGCCGGCGCAGCAGGCCAACCCGTTTCAGGCGCCGGCGCAGGAATATCCCGCCAATCCGTTCCCGGGGCCGGCGCAGCCGACCTTTCCGACCAATCCCTATCCGGCGCCCAATACCGCGCCCTCGCCCGGCCAGGTTCCGGGGCAGGGGGCGGCGCCGGGCGGGCTCGCGGCACCCGGACAGCCGCCGGCGCTCAATGCCGCGCCCGGTGCTCCGGCGCCGCCGGGCGCCGCCGGGGCCGCGGTCGAGACGCCGCCGCCGATCGTCTTCATTCCCGCGCTCGATCTCATCACCAGTTTCACCGACAACGCGCTCAGCACCCCGTCGCAGAAACAGGCCGACGTCTACGAAACGATCTCGCCGTCGATCTTCACCACGGCCGACACGGCGCGCCTCAACGGCATGTTCAGCTACAATCCGCAGGCGATCGAGTACCTCAACGTCACGAGCCAGGATCAGATCATCCAGAACATGCTGCTGAACGGCACGGCGACGCTCGTGCCGGAGCGGTTCTTCTTCGATGCGCACGCGGAGATGTCGGAACAATCGCGCACCGGCGACCGCGGCTTCGGCAATCCGACCCTGCCTGCGACCAGCACCTCGACCCAGACGACCGGCTATAGCGGTTCGCCTTATCTGCAATTCCACTTCGGCCCCGTCGGCGACGCCGAGCTGCGCTATATCTTTTCGCAGACCGTCTTCAGCGGCAATACCGAGGCGATTAGTAGCACCATCCCCGGCCAGTCTGTGGGCGCGCTCTCCAACAGCACGCAGAACGAGGGCAGCCTGAAGTTCACCAGCGGCGAGGTTTTCTCGCGCATGCAGTTCAACGCCGATGCCGATTATCAGGCATCGGATCAAAGCCAGGAGAACGAGCGCCACACGCTCCTCACGGTCGGCGGCCAGTATGCGGTCACGCCCACCTTTGCTCGTGCTCGTCAACGGCGGCTACGAGCGGCTCGATTTCCCCGAGCAGAGCGCGGCGAGCGGCTTCAACGGCAATTATGTCGGCCCTACATACCAGGGTGGCGTAACATATCACCCGCGCGACGATCGCCTGTTCTCGATCAACTACGGTAAGACCGAGGGCCAGGACACATTCTCCGGAAACGCGGCCTGGGCCGTGACGCCGTTCACGACGCTCAGTGCGTCCTATGCCTCGCAGACCGAAACCGAGCAGCAGCAGCTCCTGCAAACGCTCGGCCTCGCCACCCAGACGACGCCGGGTCAAACGATCAATCAGCAGACGAACCTGCCGCTTGCGCTCGTCAACCCCAACCTGCCATTGCAGAACGGCATCACGCGCACCAAGACGCTTCAGGCCGGCGCGTCTGGTCCAGGGCGGCGAGCGCAACAAATACAGCTTCCAGTTCACCCGCACCGAAATGGCCGCACTTACGACCGGCTCGAGTCTCGGAAACCTCGAGCGGCGGCGTCATCAGCTGGCTCAGGGACATGTCGCCCTACATGTCCGGCACTGTCTCCGCCGGCTATTCGACGACCACGAGCGGCGCGACCGGTGCCGGCACGCTCCCGACCTCGACCGAAGCGGTGACGGCGTCGGTGGGGCTGAGCTATGCGCTCAGCGAGACGTTCTCGGGCAACGCCAGCTACGCGCTCTCACGCCAGTCCGGAACTCGGCGGCGCCGTGCTCGTCGATCTCGTTTCGGTCGGTCTGCACAAGAGTTTTTGAGGCGATGTACACAGAGTTCTATCGTCTCAAGGGGTTGCCCTTTCAGCTCACGCCCGATCCGCGCTTCTTCTTCAGCAGCGCCGGGCACGCCCGCGCCATGGCGCATCTGACCTATGGGCTGCACCAGGGCGAGGGCTTCATCGTCATCACCGGCGAGGTCGGCGCCGGCAAGACCACGCTCGTCGATCTCCTGCTCTCGCAGCTCGACACCTCGGCCTACGCAGCGGCGAAGATCGTGACCTCCCAGCTCCAGGGCGACGATCTCCTGCGCATGGTGGCGGCCGCCTTCGGCCTTTATGTCCCCGGCATGGAAAAGGCGGCGATGCTGCGCCGCATCGAGGATTTCATCCACGCCAACATGCGCGCGCGCAAACGCTCGCTCATCCTGATCGACGAGGCGCAGAATCTCTCGATCGGCGCGCTCGAAGAGCTGCGCATGCTGTCGAATTTCGCGCGCGGTGGCACATCGCCGGTGCAGAGCTTCCTGGTCGGACAGCCGCAATTCCGCAATATCATGGCGAGCCCCGAGCTCGACCAGCTCCGTCAGCGTGTCATCGCGTCGTATCACCTTGGGCCTATGACCGAGGTAGAAACAAAGGCTTATGTGCTCCATCGCCTGAAGACGGTGGAGTGGAAGGACGACCCGGTACTGGGCGAGGACGCGTTCGGCGCGATCTATCGCTTCAGCGAGGGCGTGCCGCGCCGCATCAACACGCTTGCCTCGCGCCTTCTGCTCTTCGGCTATCTCGAGGAGCGGCACGCGCTTGACGCCGACGCGGTGACGCAGGTCGCCGAGGAGCTGCAAAGCGAGCTGTCCCCGGTCGGCGGCACCGCGCTCTCATCCGCCGCCGCGCACGATGCCGTGCCGCGCGGCAACGGCACGGACGCGATGCTGTCGGAAATCATGACGCGCGTCGCCGCAATCGAGCTGACCATGAGCAAACACGAGCGCACCATCAAGCGGGCGCTCGAAATCATCGCGAGCTACGTGCGCGGAGCGCCGCCGCAATGAGCGCCGCGATGGAGACATCCAAGGGTCCGGTGAAGGTGCCGCCCGACGCCCCCGATCCGCGCATCCTCAATGCGCTCACGATCGACGTCGAGGATTATTTCCAGGTTCAGGCCTTTGCCGACGTGATCGCGCGCGACGCGTGGGACGGCATGCCGCGCCGGGTCGAGCGCAACACCGACCGGCTCCTCGACCTCCTCGCCGAAAGCGGCACGAAGGCGACGTTCTTCACGCTCGGCTGGGTCGCCGAGCGCCATCCAAGTCTCATCCGGCGCATGGCGGACGAGGGGCACGAGGTGGCAAGCCACGGCTTCGAGCATCGCCGCGCCGACAGCCAGACGCCGGATCAGTTCCGCGCCGACATCGTCAAGACGAAGCGCCTGCTCGAGGATGTGGGCGGCGCGCCCGTGCGCGGCTATCGCGCCGCCACCTTCTCGATCGGCCCCAGGAACTGGTGGGCCTACGAGGTGCTGGCCGAGGCGGGCTATGCCTATAGCTCGAGCCTCTTCCCGATCGCGCACGATCTCTACGGAACGCCCGATGCCTCGCGCGTGCCGTTCCGCGAGAAGGCATCGGGCCTCGCCGAGCTGCCGCTCACGACGGTGCGAATCCTCGGCCGCAATTTTCCCTGCTCCGGCGGGGGCTATTTCCGCCTCCTGCCCTATGCGCTCACGCGCTGGGCAATGGGGCGCGTCAATCGCGAAGGGATGCCCTGCATCTTCTATCTCCATCCGTGGGAAATCGACCCCGAGCAGCCGCGCCAGGAACGAGCGCCTTGGAAATCGCGCTTCCGGCACTACACCAACCTCGCGGCGACTGAAGGGCGCCTCCGGCGGCTTCTCGGCGATTTTCGCTGGGGCCGCATCGACCGCGCCTTTGCCGGCCACATCGACGCCTGACCCGAATACGCGAGTGGAACAGCTTCTTTTTCTGACGCAGCGCATTCCCTATCCGCCGGACAAGGGCGACAAGATCCGCGCCTGGCATATTCTCAGCCATCTCGCCAAGAACTTTCGTGTCCATCTCGGCTGCTTCTGCGATGAACCGGCCGATTTGCGGCATGTCGCGTTTCTCGAAACCGTGTGCGCAAGCGTGTGCTGCCGGCCGCTGTCGCCCAAACGCGCGAAGCTCAAGAGCCTCGCCAATCTCGGCACCGGCGCGCCCTTGACGCTTGGATATTTCGCCGACGAGGCGTTGCGAAACTGGGTCGATGCGACTGTGGCCGCGCATCGTCCGTCGCGGATTTTCGTCTTCTGCTCGGCAATGGCGCCCTATGCGCTGCCGCATCGGGCCGAAACTCGCGTCCTCGACATGGTCGATGTCGACAGCGACAAGTGGCGCCAATATGCCGCGACCAAAGCCTGGCCCGCGAGCGCCATCTATGCGCGAGAGCACCGCACGCTTCAGGAATTCGAGCGCAAGATCGCGGCCAAGTTCGATGCGACCCTGCTCGTCTCGCGCGCCGAGGCGGATTTTCTAAAGCGACTCGCGCCCGAATCGGCGGCCCGGATCATGGCGCTGCCGAACGGGGTCGACGCCGCGCATTTCGATCCCGGCTGCGCCTACGTCGATCCCTATCCCGCCGGCGTGCGCGCCCTCTGCTACACCGGCGCCATGGATTATTGGCCCAATGTCGATGCCGTGTGCTGGTTCGCCGAGCGCGTGATGCCGCTCCTTTCCGTGCGCACGTCCGGCCTCGAATTCTGGATCGTCGGCGCGAAGCCCGCAGCTTCGGTCGCGCGCCTCGCGCGCCTCCCCGCGGTGCGCGTCGCCGGCCGCGTCGACGACGTGCGGCCTTACATCGCGCATGCCGCCGCAATCGTGGCGCCGTTGCAGATCGCACGCGGCGTGCAGAACAAGGTGTTGGAGGCGATGGCGATGGCGCGGCCCGTCGTGCTGACGCCGCAGGCGGGCGAGGGATTGGATCTTGTCTCGGGCCGTGACGCGCTCGTGGCGGCGGATGCGCCCGAATTCGCGACGCGGGTGCGCGAAATTCTCGACGGCGCCCATCCGCAGCTCGGCGCGCGCGGGCGGCAGCGCGTCTTGACCGATTATCAATGGAATTTCGCGAATTTCGATGGAATAATCTCAGGGCGCGCGCGTGTCGGCGCCGCCGCGGCAGGATGAAAACGGCATGAGCAGGATGACGGCTTCCGCGCTCGCGGCGCAGCCGATCGTGCAGCGCTGGGCCGCGGCCTCGGGCGCGCTCGTCGTGGTCGGTCTCGTGCTGTGCGCGCTCTTTCCGGGCGAGGCGGCGGGCGCGCTCCACGTATGGCTCACCTCGACCGCCTACAATCATTGCTTCCTCATCCTGCCGGTGGCGCTCTACCTCGCCTGGCAGCGGCGCGATGCGCTCATGGCGTTGACGCCGCGGCCCGACCTGCGGCCGCTCCTTCTGATCGTTCCGCTGTCGCTCCTGTGGCTCGCCGCCGCGAGCCTCTCCGTGCTCGAGGCGCAGCAATTCGTGATCATGGCGATCTTCGAGGTCGCGGCGCTAAGCATCGTCGGATTCGCGGCCTATCGTGCGTTCTTGACGCCGTTTCTCTATCTCTTCTTCCTCGTGCCGAGCGGCTATTTCCTGGTGCCGTATCTTCAGGATTTCACCGCGCGCTTCATCGTGCGCGGGTTGGAATTCCTGCAGATCCCGGTCTTCTCCGACGGCACCGTCATCGAGGTGCCGTCAGGCACGTTCGTCGTCGCCGAGGCGTGCGCGGGCTTGCGCTTCTTGATCGCCTCGATCGCGTTCGGCGTGCTGTTCGCGACGCTCATGTACCAGAGCCGCCTGCGCCGCAGCATGTTCATCGCGCTCTCGATCTTCGTGCCAATCATCGCCAACGGGTTCCGCGGGCTCGGGCTCATCGTGATCTCGGAATTCTTCGGCAGCCAGAACGCGGTGATGACCGATCACATTCTCTATGGCTGGCTCTTCTTCTCGCTCGTGACCGCGCTCCTCATCGCGATCGGCATGACATTCTCGGACGTGAAGGCAGAACGGACTGTGCCCTTGGCTGCGGCGGCCGATGCGAGGAGCGTGCGGCCTGAACGCTTATGGGCAGTCGCCGCTGCGAGCGTCATCCTTGCCGCCGCGGGCCCGGCCTATGCCGAGCTGCGCGGCTGGCGCGCCGGCGTGCTGCCGGACGGCATCGAGCCCCCCGCCGTGTCAGCCGCCTGGCGGCCAGCACAGGGCGCCGAAGCGCTGTGGCAGCCAATGATTCTGGTGCCCGACCGCGCTTTTCATGACGCCTTCAGCGATGGGGCGGCGACCGTGATACGGTACGTCGCGGTCTATGCGACAAGCGGCGTTCACGACAACCTCGTGCGCAGTGACAATGAGATCGCCGATCCCAAGCGCTGGAACATTGCCGCGCGCGGCACCGCATCGATCCACTTTAACGGCGGCACCATCTCGGTCGCGAGCACGGAGCTCGAGCAGAACAGCCACCGGCTCCTGGTCTGGTCGTTCTACGTGCTTGGCGACCACATTGTCGCAAGCCCGATGCAGGCGAAGCTCGCCGAGCTGCGCGGTCTCTTCCGGCGCGACTCGGTCGCCGCCTACGTCGCCGTCGCGACGGATGAAGCCGAGCCCGGCGCCGCCGCCGCGCGGCAGACGCTACAGAATTTTCTCGATGACATGGCACCGCTCGACTACGGTCGGCAGTAACGCGCGAGGATCACGGGAGACCGCATGAGCGTTCTCGTCACGGGTGCGGCCGGCTTCATCGGCTACCACGTAGCACACACCCTTCTTGCGCGCGGCGAAGAGGTCTATGCCTTCGACAACGTAAATGACTATTACTCGGTCGAGTTGAAGCGCGCGCGCCTCGCCAATTTGCACGCTTTTGCCAAATTCCGCTTCCATGAGCTCGATATTTCCGATCGCGACGCCGTTGCGGCGGCGCTGAAGGGGCATCAGGACACGACCGGCATCATCCATCTCGCGGCGCAAGCGGGCGTGCGCTACTCGCTCGAAAATCCCTATGCCTATGTCCAAGCGAACGTCATGGCCCAGGTCGTGCTGCTCGAAGCGGCGCGCACGCTGCGGCAGCTCCGGAACTTCGTCTATGCCAGCTCATCTTCGGTCTATGGCGGCAACCGCAAGCAGCCTTTCTCCGTTGCGGACCGGGTCGATCAGCCGGTCTCGCTCTACGCCGCGACCAAGCGTTCGTGCGAGCTCGTGGCGGAAAGCTACTGCCATCTGTTCCGCATTCCGGCGATCGGCTTGCGTTTCTTTACCGTTTATGGCCCTTGGGGCCGACCCGACATGGCCGCCTATCTCTTCGCCGATGCGATCCTGGCCGGCCGGCCGATCAAGGTCTTCAATCACGGCCGCATGGCGCGCGACTTCACCTATATCGACGACATCGTCGCCGGAACGGTGGCGGCACTCGATCGGCCGCCGGAGACTTCGCCGCCGCACCGGATCTACAATCTCGGCAATCATCACCCCGAGCAGCTCGAGCATTTCATCGAGGTGATCGAGACGGCGCTCGGACGCAAGGCGCAGAAGGAATATCTGCCGCTTCAGGCGGGCGACGTACCGGAAAGCTACGCCGACATCGACACCGCGCAACGAGAGCTCGGCTTCGCGCCGACCACGCCGATCGAGGTCGGAATCCCACGCTTCATCGCGTGGTACAAGGATTATCACAAGATTTCCTAGACCCCGCACTGGGCCCGGAGGTTGGCGACGACGCGCTCGGCCGTGTGCCCGTCCCAGAGCGGCGGCTTGCGTCCGTGCGGCCATTTGCCGGCGAGCACCTCGTCGATGGCGGCGACGAGCTCGCCCGGCTTGATGAGCCGGTTCGAGCCGTGCGAGACCGTGATCGGCCGCTCCGTCGTCTCGCGCAAGGTGAGGCAGGGGATGTCGAGATATGTCGTCTCTTCCTGCATGCCGCCCGAATCGGTGATGACGAAGCGCGCCTTGCGCACGAGCGCCATGAAGCGGATATAGCCCATCGGCTCGACGATGCGCAGGTTTTTGGCCGCCGCGGTCAGGGGTTCGAGGCCGAATTCGCGAATGCGGGCGGCCGTGCGCGGGTGTACGGCAAAGACCAGGCTCGCGCGCCGAGAGGTCTCGACGAGTCGCTCCAGCAATTCCGACAAGGCTGACCGGTCATCGACGTTCGACGGGCGATGCAGCGTCACGACGCCGTAGGGATCGGAGACGCCAAGCTCGCGCGCGACGTCGATCCCTTCGATCTTGCCACGCACCAACTCGTAGGAATCGATCATGATGTTGCCAACCCGGACGATCCGCTCCGGCGCAATCCCTTCCTTCAGGAGATTCTCGTCGGCGTCCTCGGACGGCGTCCAGAGCAGATCGGCGATCGCGTCGGTCACGAGCCGGTTGATCTCCTCCGGCATGGTCCTGTCGCGGCTCCTGAGCCCCGCCTCGAGATGCGCCAGACGCAAATCCATTTTTTTCGCGACGAGGCCGCACGCCAGCGTCGAGTTGACGTCGCCGACGACGATGACCCAATCGGGCCGCGATGCGCGGCAAAACCGCTCGTACGCCAGCATGACCCCGGCCGTCTGCTCGGCGTGGGTGCCGCTCCCGACCTCGAGATTGACGTCGGGCTCGGGCAGGCCCAGATCGGCGAAGAATGCCTCGGACATGCTGTAGTCGTAATGCTGGCCGGTATGGACGATGAGCGCCTTCGCCCAGTACCGCTCGTTAAGGAAGGCGTGGTATAGCGGGCCGATCTTCATGAAGTTGGGCCGCGCCGCGCCGATGACATGAACGAGCTTCATTGTGATTGTCGGCAGGACATTCGCTTGGTACATATGAAATGAGGTATAGGCGGGCAATGATACAACAGTTTTTTGGCCTGGGCCGGCATTTCACCGGACTGGCGGCACGGCGCCGGCGGAAGCTGCCGCGCGGCCGGTGCGCAAGCTTGAGAGGCTGAAGTGGGCGAAAGAGGCTATGCCGTTGTCGGTCTGGGCTATGTCGGTCTCCCCGTCGCGATCGCATTGGCGAAACGGTTCGATCCGGTCTTTGGCTTCGACATTTCCGAACGCCGCGTCAGCGAGCTTCGCGCCGGGCACGACCGGACGCACGAGGTGGCGCCGCAGGAGCTGAAAGCGAGCAAGCTGCGCCTGAGCGATCGCGCCGATGATCTCGCCAATGCGAGCTTCATCATCGTCACCGTGCCGACGCCGATCGATGAGCAGCGCCGTCCCGATCTCGCGCCGCTCGTCGGCGCCTGCGAAGTCATCGGCCCGAATTTGCGGCGCGGCGCGGTGGTGGTATTCGAGTCGACGGTCTATCCGGGCCTTACGCGCGAGATCTGCGGCCCGCTCCTGGCGAAGGCGTCGGGCCTCGCCCAGGGCACAGACTTCAAGCTCGGCTACTCGCCCGAGCGCATCAATCCCGGCGACCAGGTCCATCGCCTCGAGACCATCACCAAGATCGTCGCGGGCGAGGATGAAGAGACGCTCGAGCGCGTGGCGGCGGTCTATTCGTCGATCGTCACGGCCGGCATCCACCGCGCGCCGACGATCGAAGTCGCCGAAGCCGCGAAGGTCATCGAGAACACGCAGCGCGATCTCAACATCGCGCTGATGAACGAGCTGGCGATGATCTTCGACCGGCTCGGCATTTCGACACGAGACGTGCTGAAGGCGGCCGGCACGAAATGGAATTTCCTCCCCTTCTCGCCGGGCCTCGTCGGCGGGCACTGCATCGGGGTCGATCCCTACTATCTCACCGCGCGGGCGGAGGCGGCGGGATACTACCCGCAGATCATCCTGTCGGGCCGGCGCATCAACGACAACATGGGCGCCTATGTGGTGCAGCGCTTCGTCAAGCTGCTGATCGGTACGCAGCGCGCCGTCAAGGGCGCGCGCGTCGGCATCCTCGGCCTCACCTTCAAGGAGGACGTGCCGGACCTGCGCAACAGCCGCGTTCCCGACATCATTGCTGAGCTGCGCGGCTTCGGCATCCACCCGCTCGTGCACGATCCGATGGCCGACCGGGCCGAAGCATTGCACGAATACGGCATCGAGCTTGCCGATGCCGAGGCGTTCAAGGACCTGGACGGCGTCATCTATGCCGTGCCGCACAAGAGCTTCCGCGAGCGCAACGGCGAGCGCATTTTCGCGATGCTGACCAAGGGCGGCGTGCTGGTCGACGTGAAGTCGGCGATCGACCGCGCCGCGGTGCCGGACCAAATCGTCTATTGGGCGCTCTGAGCTAGCGACGGCGCCGCGCAGACACTCGAACCATCGTAGGAGGCGGCCGCGAACCCCCGGGTATCATGCTCGTGAACGAGTGCGGCGAATTTTACGTAGAACTTCCAGTCGCTTGACAAGATAATCAGTTCGCCGTCCGAGCGCGTCGATTTGCACGAAATTAATAGAGCATTAAGGAAATCAACGGCGTATTGACCGATGATCATTCCGGATGTCCAACCTGATCCTCTGCTGCGGGCGACCTCGCGCGGAGCCTGGCTTTCTGCGGCGGCCCTCCTCGGACTGGCTGCGGCGGCGTTGATCGCGCTGTTCTGGCCTGAGGCCCGCTCAGCTTATGACACCTGGACTGGGACTACTGCCTATAATCATTGCTTTTTGATAGCCCCAGTTTCCGCCTATTTGATATGGCAGCGCCGCGATGTTTTAGAACGGATGTTGCCAAAACCCAGTGTGTTGCCGCTGATATTGCTCGGACCGCTGACGCTCCTTTGGATTGTCGCCAAGAATCTCAGTGTTGTCGAACTGGAACAGCTCACAATTATGACGATGTTCCAGGTCGTTGCGCTGAATATTTTGGGTTGGCGGGCTTATCGCGGATTGCTGGTTCCGTTTCTTTATCTGTTCTTTCTAGTCCCCACTGGATATTTCCTCGTACCTTCGCTGCAACATGTAACGGCAACGCTCGCCGTTCAAGGTTTGCAGCTGGTCGGTACTCCCGTTTACTGGGATGGCACTCTCATTGAGGTACCGTCGGGCTGGTACCGGGTCGCCGAGGCCTGCGCCGGTATTCGTTTCCTCATAGCCTCGCTCGCGTTCGGGGTGTTTTTCGCCGCTCTAATGTATAGATCGATCTGGCGATGGTTCGCCTTTCTCGCCCTCTGCGTCGTTGTCCCAATTATTGCTAATGGCATCCGCGTTTTTGGAACAATCGAGCTTGGTGAGATTTCCGGCAATGCTGCAGCCGTCGAAGCGGACCACGTCATCTACGGTTGGGGATTTTTTTCCCTTGTGACTTTGCTCCTTATGGCCATCGGCTTCACATTTGCGGAAGATCGCAAGCCGGTTGTTGCGAGGTCACTGCCGCGCTCGGGTGAGCCGCGTTCGAATGAGACGCCGCGCTGGACCCGCATGGCGCTCGCAGGAGTTCTTGGAATCACTGTCTCCGCAAGCGGACCCGCGTACATTGAGTGGCGAGGCTACGGCACTCCGAACATTGATTTTGCCGACGCGAGCGAGCCCGCGGTCACTTCGCCGTGGCACCCACTTGCTAAAAAGCGACTAGATTGGGAACCGGTCGTGCATGGGGCGGATCGGCTGTTCCGCACCGATTTTGGCGATGGTTCCGACGTTGTCGGCCGATTCGTGGCAGTGTATAAATCCTCGCCGTCAGGCAACTACCTTGTTCGCTCTTCCAATCGAATTGCCGATACAGAGCGCTGGGCTGTCGTATCTCGATCGATCGAGTTGATACGCATCAACAATCAACCAGAAGCCGTCACTGAAGAGCGGATCGCGGAAGGCGAGCGCCGATTGCTGGTCTGGTCCTTCTATCTGGTCGACGGTCGCCTGGTCGCCGCGCCCCTGGCGGCGAGACTGGTTCAACTGCGAGATCTTTTCGGCCGTTCTGATCGTGTCGAAGCTTTTTTTGCGTTCGCTATTGACGAAACAAGTACAGACAATCCGCGGAACGTGCTCCGGAATTTTCTTGCCGTGATGGAACCTGTAAAAACTTACGTAGACTCCCTTGGACAGTGAACCGCCAAAATCTAACGAACGATGTCCAGGGTTATAAGCAGCTCGCACACTTTCGCGGAACCATACACGGGAGTTGATGGCGCGACGGACCGTGGCGCGAAGCGCGCCCGCGCGTATTTCGGCGACGATTCCCCGAACCCCGCGACAGCTTCGCCATGCGAATATTGACGTTTACTTCACTTTACCCGAACAATGTTCAAACAACTCACGGTATTTTCGTCGAGAGCCGCATCCGTGAATTGGCGCGGACAGAGGGAGTGTCGCTGCAGGTCGTCGCTCCTTGCCCCTGGTTTCCGCTGGGCAGCAGAGCCTTCGGAAGGTACGGTGAGTTTGCGCGGATCTTGAAGTACGAGACGCGTGGCGGCATCCCCGTGTATCACCCCCGCTTCCCCCTTTTGCCGAAGGTCGGTATGGGCATAGCGCCCTTTCTCATGTATGCCGCGGCAAAACCGGTACTGCGTCGTCTCGTGGAAAGCGGCGGCTCGGTTGACTTGATCGATGCGCATTATTTTTATCCCGACGGCGTTGCCGCTGCGCTACTCGGATCGGCCTTCAACTGCCCGACCGTAATAACGGCGCGCGGAACGGATATTAATCTTATCGCCCAATATCGATTCCCCCGACACATGATCCAATGGGCAGCAGGTCGCGCTGCTGCTGTCATTACGGTATGCGCCGCGCTCAAAGACGCGCTTGTCGCCCTCGATGTGCCCGCGGAAAAAATTACGGTGCTACGCAATGGCGTGGACCTTCAGCGGTTTCGCCCTGTGCCGCGCCAGGAGGCACGAGACCGGCTCGCGCTCGCAAATATCACCCTGCTTTCGGTGGGTAACCTGGTGGAGCTTAAAGGGCACGATCTCGTGATCCTGGCTTTGGCACGGCTCCCCGGCCTCGAGCTGCTCATTGTCGGCAGCGGGCCCGAGGAGGCAGCACTACGGGCCCTCGCGGCGCAGGAGGGCGTATCGCGTCGCGTCCGGTTTCTGGGCCGGCTGCCACAAGAGGCATTGCCGGAAATCTACACGGCCGCTGACATTCTGGTGCTCGCCTCGAGCCGCGAGGGGTGGGCGAATGTTCTCCTCGAGGCAATGGCGTGCGGCACGCCCTGCGTCGCCACGCGCGTGGGTGGCACGCCGGAGGTTATCACCTCACCGATTGCTGGCGAACTGGTCGATGCGCGCACGCCCGTCGCACTTGCCGAAGCGATCACGCGCCTTTTGCAGCGAAAGACGGATAGAGCGGCGGTACGCGTCTATGCAGAGCAGTTCAGTTGGGATGCGACAACCCAAGGACAACTGAAGTTGTTCCGGGGCGTCCTTGGCGATCGGCGAACCGCCTCCGCCGACGCGCAATGAGTATCAACTGTAGCTTCCAACGGGATGCCTCGCGGGCCAAGGCGGCGAGCGTTCACTTTCTTCACGTGTTTCCGAGCTTCGGAATCGGGGGCGTCCCACTCAGAATCGTGCGTGTAATCAATTACTTGGGTTCGCGGTGCCGCCACACGATTGTCGCACTCGATGGCGATTTCGGCGCGGGAGCCAGAATTTCTCGCGGCGTGGAGCGCGAGTTCATCGCCGGAAAAAGAACGGGAATGGTTGCCTCCATCATGCACAGCGCCCGCTACATCGCCGCGGCGAGCCCGGATGTGCTCCTGACCTATAATTGGGGTTCGATTGAATGGGCTTTGGCGAACACGTTCTGGTGCCATCGCCGGCATATTCACTTCGAATCGGGTTTTGGCGCGGAGGAAGCATTCCGCCAACTTTGGCGGCGAGTCCTGGTGCGGCGCGTTGCGCTTCAAGCGTCGGAGAAGGTGGTGGTTCCATCTCGCACGCTGGAGTGCGTCGCTTTGGAGACTTGGCGTTTGCCGAAGGACAAGTTGCGCTATATCCCGAACGGGATCGAAGTTGCGCCGGTCGACGGGCTCGGAAAACGTGCCGCCCCCGCCCAAGCCACGATAACGGTTGGCACGGTCGCCCCGCTGCGGGCGGAGAAGAATGTGGGCAGGCTGATCCGTGCGTTTTCGCTGATTACCTCTTTGCCGCAGCTCCGTCTCGTCATTATGGGAGATGGTGCGGAACGCGCGAAATTGGAGAAACTCGCCACTGACCTCGGCATTGCGGCGCGCGTCTCCTTTCGCGGCAATGTGGTTGTCACGCCATCCGTGCTCCACGAACTCGACATATTCTGCCTCTCCTCCGATACGGAGCAGATGCCGAATGCGCTGCTCGAAGCCATGGCCGCCGGATTGCCGGTTGCGGCGGTCGACGTTGGCGATGTCAGGTCCATAGTCTCTCAGGAAAATCGCGAATTCATCGTGCCAATAATGGACCTCGACGGGTTGGCGAAGGCCATCGCAACATTGGCAAGCGACGAGAAACGACGCGCCGCAATTGGCTCGCTCAACCGGCAGCGGATCGTCGCCGAGTACGCGCTCGAACGTATGCTCGCGGCATATGAAGCTCTCTTGTTGCCGCAGGCGTGAGCAGACATTGATCACGCAGGTACTTTATAGAACCTTCGAGGAAACAAATGCTTGATCGTTCCAAGGCATCGTGCCAATCCAAAATTCGTCGTAACATTGCCAGTGACGAGCCGCCATACCTCTTGCTTCACCGATCCAGCAGGTTCGTGGCTGCGCGCCCGGCTGGTGGCGACTGACCGATCGAATGGCCATAGATAAAGGCACAGACACCTTCTTGCCGAAGGGCGTCGGCTCCTTAAAAACGGGCGTGGTGCGCGCGGTTGGCTGGGCGACCGCAACCAGATTTCTCGCGCAACTCGTCAACTGGGCCATGACGCTGGCTACGGTGCATTTCCTCCGGCCAGAGCTTTATGGGTTGGTGGCGATTACCACGACCATTGCAGCTTTCATCTCGGAGGCCGGCTCTGGCGCCATGATGGACGTAGTCGTGCAGCGGAGCAGCTTGTCGGAAGCGGAGCTGCCTAATATCTTCGGGCTGGTCTTGGTGATCAATGCCGTTTGTCTCGTCCTAATATGCGGCGTCTCCTACCCGGCCGCCTGGTTCTATGGCGAGCCGCAGCTCACCATCCTGCTGGTGGTCGTGAGCCTGCAGTTGATACCGATGAGCTTTCGAGCCGTGCCGCGCGCTCTCCTCGATCGGCGCCTCGACCTTAAGTCGGTATCCCGCGTGGACGCGGTCGCCAGGATTCTCGGCGGCGCATTCGTCTTTTTCCTCGCATGGGCCGGCGCGGGGATCTGGGCCCTGATCTTGGGACCGATACTGGTCGCCACGTTGC
This sequence comes from uncultured Alphaproteobacteria bacterium, assembly GCA_963729295.1. Lineage (GTDB taxonomy): Bacteria > Pseudomonadota > Alphaproteobacteria > ATCC43930 > CGMCC-115725 > DATJLY01. The sequence continues at coordinate 126,320 of CAVSNJ010000021.1, read as the reverse complement.
AGGCAATCGGTTACGGGGTTGCGGCCCGATATTTTCAATCTCCCCGCTTCTCATTCGCCGGGCTTGCTTACCTTCGCCATTTCGGCGGCATCCGGATGGTCGAGCAGCTCTTGTGGAACATCTATATAAGCGCCGATGTCTTCATCATTGGACGGGTGCTCAGCGCCGATCTCGTCGGCATCTATTACGTCAGCCGCAATCTGGCGGCTTTGCCCGTGGAGAAATTCTCCGTCACCGTCCGGCCCGTCGCGCTGCCTGCATTCTCCCTCGTGCAACATGACCGGTCCCTCGCGGTCGGCTACTTGCGTAAGACGGCGCGGCTTCTTGGGTTCCTGTCTTTCCCGGTCCTGTTCGGAATTGCAGCGGTGTCGCCACAAGCGGTCTCCGTCGCGCTCGGCCCGAAGTGGAGCGCCGCTGCCACTCCCGTTGCGATCCTCGCCGTGGCGATGGCGCTCCGTCCCATCAGGCTCATCATTCCGTCGTTTCTAATGGGAATGGGGGAGTTCGCGGCAAGCTTGCGCAACACGACATTCAACACGATTCTGTTCGTGGTGGCCTTTCTCATCGGCTCGCACTGGGGCTTGATCGGAGTGTGTGGGGCGTGGCTTGTCGCCTATCCGATTCAGCTGCTATCGGCTGCCCGACGGGCAGCTCAGGTATCGGGCACGACAACCGTTCACCTCTTGAGCCCGCTCCTGGCACCTCTAACGGGGGCGCTCATCATGTTCGCGGCGGTACGTTCACTCGACGCCATGTTGGCCGGGAGGCTCCAGACACTCGCGGAATTGCTGGTCCTCGTAGCTGCGGGGATGATCGTCTATGGCGCCTATACACTTGCCTTCATGCGCCCGGTCGCGCGGGAGCTTCTGGGACTCGCGAGACCGTCGCGAGGCTGACAAAGCTGGACGCCCAAAAACGCGCTTACGGAAGTGCCGAAGAGGACAGATCGTCAGGGGCGGTGAGCTAACGTCATCGCTGGGACGATGACCACCATCGACCACCCATGATGGCAAACGCTCCTATCACCAAGTCGATCAGGATGGCATAGACAGCGAACCGCTTGATCGGCATCGTGACAAATCGCCAAACGAAGTCGATTACCAGGATCGACGCCGTCACGAAGGTAAAGGCCCCGACGAACCACCAGGAAAACCGTTCGTCGGTCCCAGATGAGCCTTTTCATTGTACCGGACTTTCGACGTAGATGATCGAAGTGCCGCCCTCGACCTGAACGCCCGGCTTCGGAATGAAGTCGAAGTCGCCAGGAACTTCGAAAACTGCCGTGCTTCCTGCCAAGATCCGGCCGATACGCTCGCCCTTGGAGATTTTTTGCCCCGCTCGGACCCAGACCCTCAATCGCGACGCCCAATAGCTCGTGATCATCCGGACTTCAACGTCCCCGATTTCCGATCGGATCGTTATGACCTTCTGCACCGGCGCGTCCTTACCGCGCTCGTATACGTCTTCGATCGCTTGCTCCGGCGTCTCCTTGTCCCGAACTGTGCGGCTACCGTCATTCTCGATGTCCGTGACGACACCTGCAATGGGTGATCGGATGACGTGAACGTCCCCAGAAAGTCAGGTTCACCACGAAGTAGCTTTTTCCGTTATAGTGCAAAACCGAACCGGCGATACCGTCGGCTGGCGAAACCCAGTTGGGGCCGGAGGAAATCTTGCGGTTGGGGTGCGCGCGAAGAAATCCCGGAAATCCGATGGAATGTCGTCCCTTTCAACCCAAAGCTCGACCTGGTCGGTCGGCCACCGAATGCGCGGCGGCAAGAACGGCTTGATGAGGGGAGAAGGGAAAGGGAAGTTCGCCCGCAAGCTCGGCCAAAGCCCAGATGCAGCACGCAAGGACGGCAACCTGCACCCACGCCAGGGATCTCATGCCATACACCCTCGAACGAGCAGATCGAAACGTGGAGCGGAAGTGTAACCACCAAACTGCCCCGGACGCACGATCCGAAGAGCAGCCGGGAATTGCACCCCTGCAAACATAGGTCACACTAAAAGAAACTTATATCTCGCTAAGTAACCTCGCAGCGCCTGCCATGCCTCACCCAATTCGACATGAAACCCGGGCGGCCGGCGGCACGCTTGTTATCCACACGCTATTCGTCCTGTTAACCTCTTCTAGGCTAGATAGCTTTCTTTTCACGCCGGTGCAACAATGAACGCGATCAGGTCGGGTTCGCGGCCATCTTGATGGAAGTTGTCGGTGCCTATTCATATCCGGAACTCCCTTGCCAGACATGAAAACTCGCGTGACGCAATTCGATCTTCCCTTAATTACGCTCCTGCCTCGGCAGCCTCCGCAGTAAGCGAGGTTCGATCTGACGGGTCCAACCTGGTTTTTATACTTGGCGCTCCTCGTTCTGGAACGAGTTGGCTCGGCAAGATATTCGACAGCCACCCCATGGTACTCTATCGGCACGAACCGGATGCGGTCTTGCCGCCGGTTGGATTTCCGCCGCACTGTCCGGCCGAAGACGTGCCGAAGTACGAGGATGCGGTGCGAAATTATGTCGCTCTCCTCGTAGGCGTTCGGCAGATCAAGGCTTCCGGCACGCGGCCCGTTTTCGCCAAGCCGTTCCAGAGTGTTCCCGCAGTGCTGACTCGGCGCGCGCTCGTTTACGGTCTGCGCGCTGTCGAAGCCATTGCGCCTCGTGCGCGATGGCCGCGCCAAGTGGCCATACCGGATTGCGTCCGGGGCGACGCGCCGGGTCTGAAGTATGTGCTCAAATCCCTCAGCCTGCTCGGAGCCGGCGCCCTTCTTGCTCGCGCTTTGCCTGCGAGCCGCACGATCGTGATCATCCGACACCCCTGTGGCCAACTTGCCTCCCTGAAGCGCGGGTTCAATGTCAGGACCATGGGGGTGGGAACCATGTTCGGCCCCTATGTCACCGAAACGTCCCGGGCACGCGAGTTGGGCTTCAGTCGGAAGGATTACGAAAGCCTGCCTTTGCTCGATCAGTGGGTCCATGGCTGGGCCTTCGCGCACGCGAAGCTGCTCGAGGATGTCGCGGCGCTAGCGAACGTCTCCATCGTCAGATATGAAGAGCTCTGCACCAGTCCGCTCGAGCGGGCGCGGGAGATTGTCGAGTTTGCCGGGTTTCCTTGGGACGCCGCCGTCTCTCAATTCGTCGAGGCGAGCACAAAGCCGGCGCGACATGAGGGATATTTCAGCCTCTATCGGGAACCGATGGTCTCCGCGAACAAATGGAAAGAGGAGCTTTCTGCGCAGGAAATCGATCGATACATGACGATTGTCCGCACGATATTGCCCACTCTCTTTCCCGAATAACATTCCACACGGCTCGGGCAATCACGACATGACTCAAGTCTGCATCACCGTCGACATCGAATTTTCGATCGGTGGGGCTTTCGCGGCACCGAATCGAAATTTGCCGATTGGCGAGCCGGCCGTTACCTGCGTCGCGGATGGTCGCGAGCATGGCCTCGGGTTTATCCTCGAAACGCTTCGATCGTTTGGACTGACTGCGACGTTCTTTGTCGAAGCCTTGAATTACTGCTATTTCGGCGATCGCCCAATGGCTGCGATTGCCGAGCGGATCATGAAGGAAGGGCATGACGTTCAGCTGCACCTTCACCCTTGTTGGCTCTACTTCCGCAACCCGCAATGGCAAAATCGGATCGCGCATGAGAGGCCGAACAGACTCATGCGCCGGGCGCAGCGATGCCGAGCTCGACGAGATGTTGCTGCTCGGCATGGAAGCGTTTCGCCGCTGGGGCGTTCCGCGCCCAACGGCGATGCGCACCGGCAACATGCAGGTGGATCTTGCAGTGTACCGGGCCATGGCGCGCCACGGTTTTCTCGCATCGTCGAATGTCGCCCGCGCCATCGCGCGGCCTCCCGATTCGGAACTCCAGCTGCTCGGAGGACGCTACCTGGTCGACGGAATTCTGGAACTGCCCGTGCTCTCCTACAAAGACTTGGTCGTCGGCAGGTGGCAGCACGAGCATGCCCTCACCATCACGGGCTGCTCCTCGCGCGAGATCGAATTCCTACTCGAGGGCGCGCACGCGGCGGGTCTTGATCCGGTCGTGGTGCTGACCCACAGCTTCGAATTCATAAATCGCCGCCATGAGCGATTCACGAATATCCGCGCCCATCGCACGAATCAGCGTCGGCTCGTCGAGCTTTGCCGTTTTATCGCCGAGCATCCGCAAAAATTCTCCGCTGTTCCGATCTCACGCGTCGCACTGGAGCAGGCCGTCGAAAAGTCGCGCGGCGACATCGCGCTGCGGGTTCCTTTATGGGCCACGCTGAGCCGCATGGCCGCCTCGCAGCTCGATGACCACTTCTACGCGCGGTGATGCCAGCGGACGCATCGCTCGTCAGCCAGTGGCGCCGGCGCCTGGCGTATGCGTTTCGTCGACATGGATTTCTGGGGTTTGTCAGCCTCGCGGCCTACAATTTGCAGCGGCTCCTGTCGCGGCGCCGGGCCGGGCCGGACAAGGATTCGTTCGACGAGAGGTTCGGCACGAATACCGCGTCGATACGTGAAATCGGATCGCTGGAGATCGCGGCATCGCCGAACGCCATCTACGCGGGACGGTACGAGGCGAGTAATGTCGAATGGATCGCGAAGCCGCTGCAGCAGATCGAACGCGACCTTTCGCAGACGACATTCATCGACTTTGGATCGGGCAAAGGGCGGGCGCTTCTCGTCGCCGCCGGTTATCCATTCAAGGAGGTGATCGGCGTCGAGTTTTCTCGCGAGCTTCATGATATCTCGCGAGAGAACATTGCGCGGTTTCCGAAATCTGCGATGCGTGCGGGCTCTATTCGCAGCATCTGCGAGGATGCGGGTTCCATTGATCTCCCGCAGACTAACTTGGTTTGCTACTTCTACGACCCTTTTGGTCCGCCCATCATGCGGCGCGTCTTGACTCGGCTCCTCGCGCATGCGAAGAAAGGATTCGACATCACGATCATCTACGTCAATCCGCGTCATCGCACCATTTTCGAAGAGACGGGTCAATTTTCGATTTTAGCCGAAAGCGAGACCGTGTTGCTGATGGCGGCGCGCGCCCGGCAGTCGTGATGGCGGCTTTGGATGCGGACCTCGGAATCGCGAGAATGCCGCGATGAAGAACTTGCGACGCTTCGATGCTACGCGCCGAAGCATACTGCGCGGCGTCGGGCTTCTCGGCATGGCGGCCGTTGCCACGTCGGCGCGCGGGAACGATGCGAGCGAAAAGGCACGCTCCGCTCCGCTTTCGCTCATCCTCACCTTTTCGGACGGAAAGTCGCTCTCGTTCGACCAAACGAAGGCGACCGACCTCGGTGATTATGTCGGCGCCTTCGTGCAGCAGAAATGCCTGCGGCAGAGAAGCGCGCCATGGACGGTGTTCTTTCGACCGGATGTGAACGGGCTCCGACACGAAATCGTCGTCGAATACGGCACGGAGTACAGTTTCTCCGCCGAGGCCGCACCGAAGCCGCTTGACGGAGCAGCACCGGCCCACGTTTCATCGCCCTATAAGGCGACGATATCCGGAGGCGCGCTTTCTGCCCCGGTCACGGTCGCAGTTCCGAAGCATTTTTGGGGTGCGCGCTGGCGCTGGCAGTCTGCGCCTCGCCCGATCATTCGAAACCTTGCGGATCTGGTCGCGAGAAGAGCGGTACCGCCCTATTCCAGAGCCGCTCTTTACAATAATCCGCGTCCGGCCGATCGTTCCGTCTCTTGGACGGGACCGATGTCCTTAGGGGGGCTGTCGAGCGCCATGGGCAGCGCAGGTGACCGCCCCGAGCTTGGCTTCATCACTGAGCCCCAGGCATGCTTTCTTTTTACCGGCGATACCGCCGCCGAGGAGACGATGCGATCACATGCGGAAGCTGCCGGAACGATCGCAATGCACGTTCGCGATGGAGCGTCGGGCGCCCCGTTGGACGTGCAGAAGTTTCCGTACTTGGCGTTGCAGCACGCGCTCTTGCCAGAGCGTTATCAGATTCCGAAACCGGCTCCGCCCCTCTCCGACCGCGAATGGATGGAAACCGAGCTGTCACATTTTCCGTCGCTGGGATTCGTGCCTTGGCTTCTGACGGACGACCCCTTCTTCCTCGAGGAGGAGCAGTTCGTGGCCAATTATGGTACGATCGAAAGCAACTACTTCCAACGCAATGAAAAATTGCCCGGGCTCGCTATAGCGGACACCCGCGGATTCGCGTGGGGCCTTCGCGATCTATTTCGCATGGCGGCTTTCACGCCGGCCGAAGTCCCATCGTGGCTTGCTTCACGCTCCTACTGGCGCACCTGCGTCGATGACAACCTGACCTACTCCAAAAAGTATGTGGCATCTTCGGCGCCGGAGTGCAAGATTTTCCATCTGATTATAGAGACAGGCTACATTTCCGTCTTCATGATTGATTATTTGCAGATAGTGCTCGGCTGGGCCGGATGGTCCCAATACTTTCCGGAGTGGGCCCCCGTCGTTACCTATGTCGCGGGTTCTCGCCTAGCCCTGATCGCCGACCCAAAGGCGGGACCGGGATGGGACCGGCGTCTTCCAGCTCCTTACAATATGCCGCTCGTCGGAGCCATAGAAGGCGCAAAGGCAAGCATCCACAGCACTCCTTATCCAACATATGCGCCGCCGGAGTCGCTCAACGCGACGGTGCCGCAGAGCTGGGCCGAACTGTGGGCAAATTTCGTCACGTGGTTTAATGCCCAACCCAAGGCGGTCCCGCTCGATCCGCGATCCTGGCCAGCTGATGCCTTATCTCCTGCGCAGCGTCATGGCTACCTCGAAGAGGCGCGCGCCGCGGTCGCTGCGTTAGCGCTCGCCGGAGTGCGCGAGGCGGCTGCGGCGCATCGGTGGCTCGAACCACAGATGTTGCACGTGTTTCAAGCCGACGGCGCGAGCAGCCTTTATAAATGGGCCATCTGGCCGGAATAGGCGAAGCACTACGGCGGGCGGATTTGCGTATGCCTAAATCGTCTTTCCTACGATGGAATCAGAAGGTTTGCGAAGCGATCGAGAAGCGCCTGCCCCGCGGCTTCACCCAGCACCTCCATACGACCTACAAATTCGTGGTCGCGGGAATACTCAATGACGCGCCGGGCCAGACCGTGCTCGATGTGGGCAGCGGAAAGGAATGCCCGTTCCTGCCGTTCCTCAAGGACGCGGAGAGCCAACGGATCGTCGCATTCGATATCTCGGAACCCGAACTGCGCCTCAATGCCGATCTGAAACGGAAGGTCGTCGGGGATGCCACCACGTTTGCACTGCCCTTCGCCGACGAGGCATTCGACCTCGTCGTCTCGCGTTCGGTGGTAGAGCACCTTCAGAGACGTTGAGCATTTCTTCAGGGAGGGCCGGCGCATTCTACGGCCCGGCGGCTATGCGGTGCATACCTTTCCGTGTAAGCACACGCCCTTTGCGATGATCAACCGCATTCTCCCGAACTGGCTCGCACGGCGCATCCTGTTCTCGTTCTTTCCTGAATGGACGGAGACTTGCGGCTTTCGCGCCTATTATGACGGCTGCACCTACAAGACGATCACCCGCAGACTGGCGCGATGCGGATTTTCGGTGGTGCGCGTGGATATCCGCTATTATCAAGCGATCTACTATACCTTCTTCGTTCCGCTCTACGTCCTCATGGTTCTCTACGACCTTGCGGCCTACGCGCTCGGTCTTCGCGGCCTTGCTTGTCAGCTGCTGATCATCGCGCGACGTGAAGGTGGTACAGCAGAATCCGAGACCGGTCAGGAGGACAGGCGAGGGGCCGCGGTTGGCTGAATTTCACCGATGCGCGCGAGAGCCGGCTCCCGGAGCTGCGGAATTCCAGCCGGCGCGCCAGCGGCCTGCGTTGCCGCCAGTTCCGTGGCGACGAGCTGCCGCACCACGGCAATTATGACTACGAGCACGTAATATCCGTCATACATTGCGAGAGTTGCAAAGCTGCCCCCAGTCGCGTAGCCGACGAGAGAAGCCTGCAGCATTCGGCCAAGGTTGTTCGCCCACTGCAATTCGGGACGCCCGCGCGTTCGTCGCATCACCCACCGCGCGTCCCACATGCTGCTCAGGAATACGATGATGAAGAGGCCGAGTCCGACAAACCCATGGTCGCCGAGCATTTCGAACCAGATGCTATGTGGCGAACGCGGCAATGTAAGCTGTGCGACATTGTCATCCGCGAGCTCCCGATTGACCATCTGGTAATCGTAGAGCGCACGGAACCCCGCGCCCGTGACCGGGTGCTTGAGAGCCATGTACCAGGAGAGCTGCCACATGAAGAGCCGGCTTTCTGCCGACCCGTCCTGCTGATAATTCTGAATCGTGTCCATGCGATCGAACCACTCGCTTGGTGCGTAGTTCCAGATGCCCCATATGGCGACCGCAGTGACTGCCGTAATGGCGATCTTCCTTTTTGTCCTGATCCACAGCATCACTCCCATCACCGCCATGGCCAACAACCCGCCTCGCGAATAGGTGAAGAGCGAACCGATGAATGTAAGGCCGATCGAGACGAGTATCAGCCACTGGAGCCACCGTTGCTTGCACAGCCCCAACGAGTAGAAGAGGAGGGGCATGTACATGACGAGCGCAACGCCGAGGTCGTTGTTGTCCCCGATCATGGTTCCATCAGGGCCCCACACCCGAAAGATCCCGCCGCGCATGATCGTGAATACGCCGCCCTTTATTCCATAGACCGCAATCGAGAAGGCGCAAACCACGATCAGCATATTGAGCCGCTGCCGCGTATTCGTCAGCGTGTAGGCCAAGATCGTCATGCCCAGCATCTTCATGACGAGGGACCATTTCTCGAAGACGTCGTCCGGCGGTGAGATCGCCATCAATGAGGTCACACTGACCCAGACGGCGAGCGCGACCAGAAGCCAGGTGATTTTGTCGTTTGGTGGGGTTTTCTTCTCCTGAGAGAACATCCATGCGAGGACGGTGACGACGGCCACCATGAGCGCGTACGGAAGGGTGGCGAAAAAGCCCGCAACCTCCTTGTGCGGATTCATCAACGAAATCCAGAACCACATCAGGATCCCGAGAAACGGGTACCAGAATACGCGCGGGAGCAGACCGAAAAAAGTGAGAGCCAGGGCGATTCCGCGCATCGCCTATCCTCGCCGGCGATCGACAAGCCGCGCTGCGTATCGCGGGACATGATGGGCGCCAAGCTCCTGCAACTTATCGAGCCAAGCTGGGCGCGGAGCGAGCTTACGCATTTGTTCCTCTGGGAATCGATCTTATCGCCGCGGCTCGGCGCGATGCCAGGGAAAGATTTGAGGCTTTTAACATGGCTTTAATCCCGATTGTGACGCCGGGGCGTAACCAAGAAGTAAAAGCGGCAAGCTCCGCGGGTTCAACTGGCCCTGCGCTTTTTTGCATCTGCTCGAGGTACCGTGGGCACCCTCCAAATAATTGACGCGGTCTCTGCTGAATTATTAGGATGGACGCAGTTGTAGCTCTGTGGGAACGGCGGATTGGGCGAATGATCCAATGGCTGGTGGATACGTGGCCGGCCAAGGACCCGGCATCCAAAAGATTGCTCTTCAATCCCGAGAGTCTGGCCGAATTGGCCCACCGTTACGGTTCGGGGAATGGGGGCGCTTCCGAACTTAGCGATCAGTTCAGTCTCGCGCTTCACGACATGAGAATGGGCGGGACTTGGAAGCGCACCAACCGCGGCCGCCTCGCCCGCGCCGAAAAGGCGCTGTGCAATCACCTCGTGCGCGGTACGAGCGGCGATGTGACGGTGATCGATCTCGGCGCGTCGGACGGCGTCACGACGCTTGATCTCCTGGAGGCGCTGGAGAGGTGCTTCGGCAGCAACAATACGCGTGTCTACTTGACCGATCTCAACTTGTGGCTGTTGCGCTACTGCAAAGGACCAATCACCGAATACCGCGCCGCCGACGGCGAGCCCGTGCTCGCGCGCTTCGGACGATTTGCGTTACGCCTTTCATCCCAGCGACACAATATGCAGCAGGGAGGCGATCCACTGGTACGGTGCTACCTGGCCTGTCGAGCCCTGCGTCGCTCGATGCGCTTTGAAGGCAAGATTGCGCTCGTCAATCCTCAAGTGAGCCAGCAGCGGGGTATCATCGTCCGTGAACTGAACTGCCTAGTTCACGCCCCGAGTCTGGTTGACGTGGCTTCAGCTGTTCGCGCAAGCAACGTATTGAATCGCGATTATTTCAGCGATGTGGAAGTTAATCTCGCTCTGACGAATATCCACAGTTATCTGAAAGACGCTGGCCTATTCGTCGTGTCGCGCAACGTGGATGCAGCCGGCGGCGAGATCGAGAACGGTTCGGCATGGCGCAAGGAAGCGCGAGGCTTCGCATGTGTCGAAGATTTCGGCGCAGGCTCGGAAATGAGGGACGTCGTCGACAGCTGGCGTCTCGGATGAAAAAGCCCACAGCGATCAGGCTTCGAGCCGCACGCGTGATCCAAGACGGCGGATCAGGTACTCGAGACTCAGGATTCTTGCCATGTGGCCCGCATCATTGACGCGATCCAGCTCGAAATAGGCCCTTACCGCCTCTATGCCTTCCGGCAGGGCGGCTTCAACATAAGGACGCGCAAGATAGGGGCCCGTTTCAAGCTTCATCCAAGGACGCTTCGCGCGATAGCTGAAGCGCCGGAGCCACGTTGGCCGGAAGAGCGTCGCAAAGTCACCCATCCGCGCCTTCACTGTCGGGCGCACCGCAAGGCTGTGCTGCCGGGTAGACGGATAAGAGGCAAGGCGCGGATCGGCCCTGCGAATCAACTCCGCCTCGAAGGCGCCGTGGTTTTTCCACCGGATCGGGATTCTGGCGGCGAGTGCCGTGATCCGAGGCTTCAGGTAGGGGAGGCCAGTGAAGCCGTATTGGCTATTGACGGTATTCGTGCGTCCGTCCCATGAGCGGCAGCGGAAGCGGTGGTAGAGCCATTCCACGGTGCACCGCGAGAAGCGCTTCATGGGCCCTGTGACATCGAGCATCTTGCGCTCGAGTTCCTGGTAATAGCGTTCCGAATCGAACCTGTCGGTGCAGGCGCGTGGGTCGAATCGCGAGTAGAAGGACCAGAGGATTTGACGAGGCGAATAGGCGGCGTCCGGAAGGTAAAAGAAATTGCGAAAGATCTCGCCGCCACCGCCGTTCAACGCGATCGCGCCCCCCGCGGTGCGGTCCGCGCGTTCCGCTTCCTCGGCCGTACCGTGGAAAATGCCTCCATGGAGATAGCCGTCGTTCCGCAGATAATTGTGGGCGACGAGATCCGGAAACTGCTCGACCGCGACGATGCGGGTTGTGCTCTTATCCAAGATTTTGAGATGGAATCCCTCGCCTTTGGCCATTGCAGAGGCCAGGAGAACATCCTGATCATTGTTATCGCCGTAAACGTAGACGCGCGGATCGCAACCACAGCGCCGCAGCATTGCCAGAATGAGCCGCGAATCGAAGCCCCCGGACAGCGCGCTCGTGATGCGGTTCTGAAAGAGGAGATTGATTGCTCGGAAGTAAGCGTCGAGCTCTGCCATGGCGCGTTCCAGCAGCTCAGCGCGAGACGTCGACCACGGCTCCATTGGCGGAACGAGACGCGGCGCATTCAGACTAGCCGCTCCACGTTCGAATACCAGCGAGGCCCCGATCGGAAGTAGCGAAACCTCGGTAAGAAGAGTTGCATTGCCCGAGACGACGCCCTGGAACACGTACTCGAATGCCGATTGCTTGGCAATGGTCGGGTGTTCGATGGACGAAGCGGAGACGAGATATGAGGACGAAACGATTTCGTTCTTCGAATCCCTGAAGACGTGGTGGAGCCCGGCTGGGTCCGATGCGATGTAGATGCGGCCGTGCTTCCTGACAATCAGCGCGAAGGCACACAGTGAATCTTCGAGCAGAGAAAAGTCTCCATCGAATGCCTCGTAGAATGCCCGTAGGGCGACTTCCCCCATTTTCTGCCGGAAGACGAAGGTTCCGCAGGCCGCGACAAAATCCCCATTCGGCAAGGACACGGCGTTCGCACGCTCTTGGCCGCGCTTGGCATATATGAACAGCGTCGCAATCTCGGTTTGCAGGATCGTGGGGTGGATGAAACCCATCTCTTCGCTGACACGAGCGGCGGCTTGCGCTTTCGGCCCGAAGGATGGCTCGCCTCGAATTAGAAAGAACATTCCCATTCTAAGGAACCCAGTTCGCCTTTGGGCTCCGTACCGCGAGCCTGCCACCCCACTCTATCGGGAACAGTCCACAGCGTCCCAGCTTCGCAGCTCCGCCGGCATCAACGTCAATGCAGAGCCGCGCAGAGAGCGGCATCGTCCGTAAGCTTCTCGCGTCGTCCACTTTGCCGCCCGTGAGGAATTCACTCAAGTTGTAACCCCCGCGTAAAGAAAATCAGCTTCGGCGGCAGGATTTCGTCGTCGAATCGCTCGGCGCGGCGAATTTGTAGAATAGGGAAAACATTACGATCCGTGCGACGCCAGGACCGTATCTCAGCTGGCAAAATCCATTCACCGCCCGTATTTCGCGATTGACGCTATCGCAACTTCTCGGCATATTTGTAGGCGCGACCTAGACTAGAATTACTGGCACGTCAAGGCGTAGTCGGGTTGCAGGCGATTAGATGGTATTGCATTCATCGCGAGTTTTTAGGCCACTCAGGTCCTTCGCGGAACGAATGGTCGACGATGTTCCGGCAATTGTCATCGGAAGCGATATCAACGGGCTCGGTGTCGTGCGCAGTCTCGCGCGAGAGGGTGTCCCGATTTGGCTTGTTGACCGCGACCATTCCAACCCGTCGATGCGAACTCGCTATGGAAACAAGCTCACGTTCGGGTCGCTCAGCGGTGATGAACTGATCCAGTCGCTCATGGATCTGCGAGGCCAATTTGCGACGCGTCCCGTTCTATTTCTAACGCAGGAACACAGCGTCGAGGCAGTCTCGCAGTATTTCGCGCGGATTGCGGAAGCATACCGGATCTCCATGCCCGGGGACGACGTCATGCGCCGGATGATGGACAAGACATCATTTCAGGCCCTTGCGGAGCAGAATGGCTTTCCGGTGCCACGTTCGGCCCATCTGGGGGGGCCGCAGGATCTGGGCAAACTCGATCAACTCGCGTTCCCCTGCGTGCTGAAGCCTACGGTTAAGACACCGTCCTACGAACAACATCGATTCAAGAAAGCTTACAGGGTTGAGGATGCGGGCCAGGCGCGCGATATTCTCATGCGCGTCGCCGACGCCGCCGAAATGATCGCCCAGGAATGGATCGAAGGCGGGGATGACCGCATCTTTTTCTGCCTGCAGTATCGCGACGCCCCGTCGCGTGCGGTGGCATCTTTCACCGGGCAGAAGCTCCGATCTTGGCCGCCCAGTACAGGCGGGACGGCAAGCTGTATTCCCGCGTCAGATCAGGACCCTGAACTGTCAGCGCTGACGGACGCTTTCTTTTCGAAGACCGGCATGTTCGGCCTTTGCAGCATGGAATATAAGCAAGACGCACGTACCGGGCGGTTCGTGATGGTCGAGCCGACCGTCGGCCGGACGGACTTCCAGGAAGAGATCGCCACCTTGAACGGGGTCAACATTCCCTACGCGGTTTATTGCAGCGAGATCGGCAAAGCTTTTCCCGCGGCCCGGCCGCAAAACAAGTCGGCATGGTCCGTCTCGGACATCGATCGCTGGTCGAGCGAGATGCAGGGGCAACGCCGGGCATTTCCGGCGGCGCTGCGTCGCTACGATGCGCTGTGGCGCATCGACGATCCGGCTCCGTGGTGCTACGCGGCCGTGGAGCGCGTGAAAGCCCGGCTCGCAGCATGAGAGCGCGCTTGCCCGCAATCATCAGTCTTCTCTATCCGTGGCTCGCAAGCATATCGAGGGGCGCCTTGCGGGAGACTGCCACGGACGAATTTCTCAACCGGATCCGCAAATCCACGTCGTACGCCGACGTTCTGGAGCCGACTCCCTAGCTCCCAGCGGGATGCATCAGCCAAAGCGAGGTATCTAGCAACGTGCTGTTCAATTCTCACGAGTTTCTCTTCATATTTCTGCCGCTGGTGCTGTGCCTCCATTGGACCTTGCGCCGCAACGCCGCAGCGCACCATACCGCAATGGTTGCGGCGTCAGCGGTTTTCTACGCAGCATGGGATCCACGATTTCTATTACTCCTTTGGGGCTCGATCCTCGGCAATTACGGCACTGGCCAGGGGATCGCCTATTTGGTGCAAGGGCAAAAGCGCCGAGCCGCGTGCCTCTTGCTAACAGGAGCGATCGCCGCCGACCTCGCGACCATAGGTATTTTCAAGTACGCCGGTTTCTTCGCTGACAACCTCAACTTCCTGATTGGCACAAACTTCAATTTTGGCGCAATTATTTTGCCTCTCGGCATCTCCTTTTTTACCTTCGAGCAGATCAGCTATCTCGTCGACGTTTATCACGGCGAATGCCGTTCCGGGCCTTTTCTCCACTATGCCTTCTTCATCTCATTCTTTCCCCGGCTCGTCGCCGGACCAATCCTCCGGTTTCGGGAGATCGCGCCCCAACTTGCATCTACCCCGGCTCTCGCGCCAAGTGGCGACCTCGCGGTAGGTCTGACGATCTTTTTCATTGGCCTGGCCAAGAAGTCGATCCTCGCCGATGGCATCGCTGGCTACGCCTCGCCGGTATTCGCCTCTGCTGCCGCTAGCCATCAACTTGATTTTTTCGACGCTTGGAGGGGCGCCATTGCCTACACGTTTCAGCTTTATTTCGACTTCTCCGGCTATTCGGATATGGCCATTGGAATCGCGCGCTGCCTTGGAATTCGCTTTCCGATGAATTTCTTCTCGCCTTACAAGTCTGCCAGTATCAAGGAATTCTGGACTTGCTGGCACATGACATTGTCGCGGTTCTTGCGCGATTACCTTTACATAGCGCTCGGAGGAAACCGTCGCGGGATTGCTCGCCGCTATCTGAATCTGATGATTACGATGCTGCTCGGGGGGCTTTGGCACGGTGCGAACTGGACCTTCGTCATTTGGGGCGGATTGCACGGTCTCTATCTCCTAGTGAACCATGGCTGGCTCGCGCTCTCGGCGAAGAGCGCGCGTCTCTCGGCCCTTCGAATTTCGAGGCTGGGTCACGTGCTGGGCGTATTGACGACTTTCGTGGCGGTGGTCTTTGCCTGGGTCTTCTTCCGTGCGCCAAATTTCGCGACCGCTGCAATAATGGTTGACGCCATGCTCGGTCTTAAGGGCGCTTCGCTGCCCACAGGACTTGCCTTCGCTCTCCATCCAATTGAGCCGCTTCTCGCAGCGGTTGGCGTCGGATTTTCCGAGAAGTCCGGCACTCAGTTCATAGCCTCCTACCTATGGATCGTCGCCTTGATACCGATCGTATTCTTTGCGCCAAGCACACAGGAGATAATGTCACGCTGGGAGCCCGTTTTGCCGCTGAGCGGGCTAAAGATCGCGCCGCCGCGATACATTGAAGCGTGGGTGCCGTCGCGCAGATGGGCGATCGCGATAGGTGTCGTCGCATTCCTGGCAGTCATTTCGACCACCAGGGTCAGCGAATTCATCTATTGGCAGTTCTGACCGATGCGGCCGCCCGATTACCTTTACTGGCTCCTGAGCACAATCGGGGTGTGCGCGCTTGCGACGATCGCGCTTGCGATCTGGGTCGATCCTTACCGCATGTACGGCACGGCTCCGGTTCATGGCTGGACGGAGCTGAAACCACGCAGCTACGAGCAAGCCGAGATCGCAAAGACCTATCAACTCGAGCGTATCAAGCCCGAGACGCTACTACTCGGCAATTCCCGCGTCGAGGTCGGGTTCGATCCCGATAGCCTGCTGTGGCCGTCGGAGGCCCGGCCGGTGTTCAATGCCGCCTTGGCAGGGCGAGATCTGAGCAGCGCCTTCGATATGCTGATGGACTCCGTTGCCGTGCATCCGCCGCGAACCGTAATCGTAGGCCTCGATTTCCTAGACTTCCTGAAAAAGCCCGATACCTTACCCTGGCCTGTTCCGGTGAGGCGCGCGGAGGAAAGGCGGCTGCTCGTCGATGAAGACGGCAATCGCAATCCGGATCGCCGACTGCAAGGTTTGCGCGATCGCCTCAGGACGACGCTGACGATCGATGCGTTGACCGACAGTCTCAAGACTCTGCTCGATCAGGACACAGCGAAAAGCGTGACAATGACGCCGAATGGCTTCAATCCGCTGCACGAGTACCAAGTATTCGTGCACCGGAGCGGTTACCATGAGCTCTTTGCCCAGAAGAACGATATCTATGAACGGGAGTATTCCGCGTTGCCGAAGCCCGATTTTGCGGACCAGCTGGCTTTTGCAAATAGCCGATATCTCGTAAAGCTTATAGCTTTGGCGCGTCGTGCTCACATCCGGCTTGTGGTTTTTATTCACCCCTACCATTCCGATTATCTCGACATTATTCGACGGGCCCAGCTATGGCCCAGTTTCGAGAATTGGAAGCGGGCCTTGGTGAAGGTACGAGACGACGCGGCGGGCTCCGACGCCGCGAACGTCCCGCTCTACGACTTCTCCGGCTATAACCGGTTCAGCACCGAGCCAGTGCCGCCGTCCGGCGACCAGAGTACGGAGATGCGGTGGTATTGGGAATTGGGGCACTACAAAAGCGCACTCGGCGATGAAATGCTGCGCGTTATAATGAACGGCGAGACCTCTTTCGGCCGTCTTCTGACGCGCGACAACATCGAAGATGTCCTCGCGGAGATTCGGGCGGCACGGGTCTGTTTTCTTCAACAAGGCCACGATTTCGAATCCGACCATTTGCGGTGCAGCACGGAGCGAATAGCATGGGGATCGCTGCATTTTTTGCGGAGCCAGTCATCCGTCGCGGCTTGCGTCGGGGGATGTTTTGCACTCTCGCGCTTTCGTTCCTTGGCTCGATATCCTTCGCGGATGAAATCGGCCCCTTGATGCGCGATGCGCAGGGAAACATCGTTCCAGCCCCCCCTCAGGCGCAGCCGGGCGGTGCACCCTTCAGCTCTGTTGGCCCGGCCGGCGGTGGAGGCCCGACAGCGCCGTCGGGGCGATCGCAGCAGGCGCTACCCAATCCGCCGGCAACGCGGACGGAAAATGCAGGACAACCTGTAAAGGCGGATGCGGCTCTCCTCGGCTCCGCTCAGGTCACTGGAATTACGGTCGACCATCACGATGGACAGACGTTCGTCACTTGGAAGGATGCCGTGCAGAGCGAGGCGGACGCCGCCTATAGGTATGCGCTCTATCGATCCAACCAACCGATCACCGAAGCGACGCTTGGATCAACAACCCCGGTGGAATGGGGCATCGTCTACAATTCGGCCAAACAATACGGCACGGATTTTGCGCCGAAAGATCGGCTCGATCCCACGAAACCGACGGTCATCATCCGGGACGGTGGGAAGCCGCTTCCTTCGTGGAGCGGCGTGGCTGTTTACACGGCACAGAGTGCGCAAAACGCATTTTATGCCGTCGTTGCCACAGACACACGTGGCGATCGACTAAGCAGAATTGTGCCCGGGCAGAACGCGACGGTTCAGCCGGTCGAGGAAAAAACCGCGCCTCTGGAACCTGTCAAGCTTCACGATGCCATCAACGGCGCGGAAGCGCAGATGAAGAGTCCATCTATGGACAAATCACTGACGCTCTTGCTGCATCCCAGCAACGATGCCGGAAGACCTGCCAACGAGGAAGGCGATTATTATCTTTACTTCGGCAATCGCGACATGGGTTATCGCGACGGAATGTCGGGGGTGTTCTCGGTCGAGCCCGCGCAATGGCATCCCGCCAAGGGTCTGGAGCTCTATATGCGCGACGCCATCCTCAAGCCTGACGGTAGCGGCGCCTTTGAGACCTACTGGTTCGGCTACTACGCCGAGCCCCAATGGGCGCCAGGAGCGCTGCGCGCATACCCATTCACAGAGAACAGGCTGCTATGGGCGATCGACTGGACCGTTCGCCATTACCACATCGACCGAAACCGCATCTACGCGGTAGGACAGTCTATGGGCGGGTGGGGATCCGCATCATTCGCCTATCGACATCCTGAGATCTTTGCGGCGATCTTTCCCATGATGCCGAAGATGAGGGAACGTCTGCTGCCCAGCTTGAAAGACAACATCGCCAGTCTGATCCAGGAGCGCGACAGCGCTTCCGTGCCGATGCCTGATGGCACCAATTATTTCACGCGCATGGACATGGTTCGATTCGTGATGAGCTACAAGGGCGAATTGCCGTTCATCGCCTGGTCGATTGGGCGGCACGACGGCTTCGCCGCTTGGCAGGATCAGGTCGATATGGTCAAGGCGATGGAAGCGACCCACCGCGGGTTCGCCTTCGCCTGGAACGATGGCGGACACGATCTCGGACCAAAACCCATGGAAATGCTGGCGCAAACTTACCCCCCGGAAAAGTTCGGCCTCGATCGAAGCTATCCCGCCTTCTCCAATAGCTCCATCGATTTCGAACCTCGGAACTGGAGACGTCGCGACCGGCGACAAGGAGGGCGGTATCAATCTTGGTTTCGTCTGGAACGTTTCCGCCGATTTCACCGGCGGAGTGGCAGGTCAGCGTCTCAAATGAACTTACGAAGACCGGCATGACGGTCGACGTGACGCCGCGGCGCACCCAGCATTTCAAGGTGCAACCTGACGAGAAGGCCGCTTGGCGGAGCTCGACCGGGCAATCGGGCACCGAAGTCGCCGATGGGTTCGGCGACATCACGGTACCGAAGCTCCGCATCGAGCCCGGGCGTAAGACGGATTTGACCGTGACGGCGCAGTAGCCGTTGGCGGTGCCAAAGCGGGCCCAGCTTAGCGCTTTCCCTTATAAGTGACCCGCCAGATGATGCTCTCGTCGGCAATGAGGAGGCTGCCATCCTTGGCGACGGCAAGGCCGGCGGGCGTCCCCCAGATGCGAGGCGGATTTGAGCCGGGCTGCATGAAACCCGTCACGAAATCGTCGTATCCTCCCACCGGCCGGCCGTTTGCAAACTCGACACGCACCACCTTGTAGCCGTCCGGCCGGTCGTAGGGACCCGACGCGTGAAGCGCCACGAAGGCGTTGTTTGCGTAGTCCGAAGGAAATTGCGCGCCCGTATAGAACACCACCCCAAGAGGCGCAGAATGCGGCTCTAACAACACCTCTGGCGTCTTCGTTTTCGACACGAGGTCGGGATGCTTGTTGCCATAGACGGGATCCGCGTGCGGACCAACATACGCATAAGGCCAGCCAAAAAAGTCGCCCCTCCCTATTCGCGCAAGATAATCGGGCGGCAGATTGCTTCCGAGCCGGTCTCGCTCGTTGATGGTGCCCCATAAGTCGCCAGTAGCGGGATCCACGGCGAGACCGACAACATTTCGCAGCCCGCTTGCGAAGGTCGACATCGCTCCCTTCGCATCGACCTCTTGTACCGTTGCGTCGGGCGGCGGATCGTTGTCCGAGACGTCTTCCGCGGCTCCTATCGCCAGGAAAAGCGTGCCGTCTCGGCCGAAGGCGATCTCGCGAGTCCAATGTTGCCCGTCGGGCCGCAGGTCGCGCGCCTTCGTCACGCGGACGGGAACATCCCTCGCCCTTTGATCGCCGTCGTGATAGGGAATGCGCCATACCGCATTCACGTCGGCAACGTAAAAGAATCCGTCGTGGAACGCCATGCCATGTGGCTCGGTGAATCCCGCTGCGAACGTCGTGATCGTGTTCGCTACGCCCGTGCCGTCGTCGTGGAGCGCCAAGATCTTGCCGTTCCCCGAGGCGGCGAGAAAGACGTTGCCGTTTGGGGCGACGCAAAGCCAACGCGCGTTGCCGACATTTCTCGCGAACATCGATACCGCAAATCCCGGCGGCGCGACGGGCCAGTCCGTCGGGCCGCGCTGCACATTGTCGGGCTCGAGCTCGGCGGGCTTGGTCGTGCCCGGTGAGGGCAGCTTGTCGGGCGAGAGCTGATAATGCTTCGCGACGAAGGTAACGGTTGTTTTGGTTGGTGCGGGCTCGCTTGGACTGGGTTTGGCTTCCGCGGGTGGGAGCGGATTAACCTGCTTCTCCTTCGGCTCCCGCGCGGCCGCGCTCGGACTCGGCTCCCGCGTGACCGCGCTCGGACTCGGCAGCTGAACGGCAGGCGCGATGACGCTGCGCAGTGCTGGCGCGGGGCGGGCCGGGGCCGCCGGGGCCGGGGCAGGTGTGCCGGCCGCGGAGGAAGAGGGCGCAACTTCTATCTCTCCATTGCGCCCGCGGCGGAGTTCCGGGATCGCCCCTGGCGCCGGCGGCAGTTCCTGCGCGATGGCCGCTTTGAGCGCGATGGTGAGAAGCACCAAGCCTGTTGCGCGGAGCGCGGTATGGGACAAGGGCGAATCGCTCATCCGTATGCACCCTACGACGATCCGACGCGCGCCCGCGCCCACTGACGGAGCCGTTTGCGGATCGCCGATTTCGTTCCCAGCCTTTCCAAGGTACGCCCGGCCAGCTCCGATGACGCGTTCACGGCCTGGATGATCGAATAAGTGAGCAGGCCCCGCGTCGTTCTCGGGAACAGGTAGAAATTCCCCTCGAGCCGGGCGGTCGTGCTGAGTCGCTCCTTGTTGGCATTGTCGCCGTACATGAAGTCGAAGCGCTGCGCGCGGCCGCCCAGCCCGACGAGGTCGCGGATCACGCGGCAGTGCAGAACGTTTCCCACGGAGAATTTCTGCCAGTCGGGATCGTAAGCGATATCTTCTGAAGAATAGGTGCCGCGGAAGAGAAAGCCCGCCATGAAGGCAAGCGGCGTATCGTTGCCGAAGAGCACGTAGCAACGCAGCCATCCCTGGCGCGCGGCATTTGAGAAACGCGCCACTTGTCCGTCGCGGTCTCTAAGCCCCAACCGGAGGAGCTGCCACTGATAGCTCTTCTGCGACACGACCGTTGCCGCATCGAGAAAAGCCGGCACCTTCTCGACCGAATCATACACCTCGATCCTCAGGGTGTTCTTCGTGGCCTCGACCAGCCGTCGTTCGTTCCGCCGCAGATCCTCCCGTGTCTTGGCGCCGAGCACCGCAAGATAATCTTCATAGCGCGAAGGCAGCTCGATCAGACGGCGATGATAGAGCTGCCCGTACCCAACAACCCGAAAAGGCAGCCGCTCGCTGTCGGACACCAGAAACTCGTAAAGCGGCGTATCGGCGCGCGCCCCCCAGGCGAAAGCGACCCCATCCCGCGGCAAATCGTTTGCCAGATTCGTCAACAGCTGACGCGTCAGCTGCGCTTCGAACGGGCCTACGCTCGGATCGAACAAGGGGCAACCACTGAGCGATTGCCGCTCGACGGAAATGCCCCCGATCGTCACCTCTCCGATCCGAAGCGGCAGTGAGCTGCGGCTCCCGACCAGGAGTGCGAGGCCGACCGCAACGCCATCCTTCTCGCAAAGATAGATGCGCATCGCGTCCGGCTCGCGGAACCAGAACCGCTCGTGCTCTATCGAGTATCGTGGATCGAGATCCACGATCCGCCGAGCGAGGGCCCGGGCCGCGTTCAGTTGCTCAGGGTTCCGGGCGTCGAGCCGCCGCCAAAACGCCAGATCGCGCTCATTCACCATCGCTTCAAACCATTATCGCCGACCCGGGGCATTAATCATTCGTTGCGGAAGCAAGGGCCTCAGGTTCGAAGATAGGTTGAGAGGGCGCCTGCCCAAAAGGGAAGAAACCGACACGAGCTTGGCCGACGATAGCCGGTCCGACCGCCCGGACGCAAAAATTAACATGCGCTAGCTTTACACGCCCTCAACGAAGCTCCTTCGGCTTTTCTCGACCAGGATTATACGGTAATACGATTGCATCCGGCACATCCCTCGCTCGATCAAGCGCTAACTATGACGAAAAACCTAAGTGGTATGCTTGCGCGAACGGGGCTAGCCCGCGTGCGCAACATCCTCCTTCGCTACGAGCTTCTCGGAATCATCCCCCCTGCGGTTCTTCTCTAGGGCAAAGTGCGAATGAATTCTGCTCCCTTCTTTATCGTCGGGTCTGGACGATCGGGAAGCACATTGCTGCGCGTGATTCTCGCGTCCCATTCGCGCATCACGATTCCCCCCGAAACATGGTTTCTGCTGCCGCTCCTGCGGCGGCTCCCAACCGACCGGCCGTTAGACGGCACCCAGGTCGAGTTTGCTGTTGAGACAATCGTCGGCCACTACCGCTGGCCCGATATGATGATGTCCAAGCCTGATTTCCGTCGCCGCGTGCAGGAGCTCGAACGACCGTTCTTACGAGATATCGTCGAGATAATCTATCAGACACATATGGAGCGCGATCACAAGCCGCGCTGGGGCGACAAGACGCCGGGCTATATAGAAGTCGTACCCGAGTTGATCCGGCTTTTTCCTGGCGCGCGCTTCATTCACCTGTGCCGCGATGGACGCGACGTTGTAAAATCCTTTCAGCAGCGCGGCTGGTACGGGCCATGGCTCCACGAGAATACCCGCGAATGGAACGAAGCATTGGCATATCGCGAGCGCTGGAACCACATTGACGCAAAGAGCAGCATCCTCGATGTCCGCTACGAGGATTTGGTTCTCGACACCGAGACGATCGTCCGCGGCATTTGCGATTTCTTGGGCGAGCAATTCGAACCCCAAATGCTCGCGTGGCAAGCGCGAGTGGAGGACCTGGTCCCTGCCCGCGAACTCGTGATCCACGATAAATTGGGGCGGCCGCCGGCCGCCGACGACGTTGAGCGCTGGCGTCGTGAAATGACCGTCCGTGAGCTCTTCGTATCGGAGGCCTTTCTGGGACGATATCTCGCAGGGGCCGGGTACAAGCCTTATTTCAGCAGTCCGCTCTGGACGCCGCTCTTTCAACTGACGCGCTGGAGTTGCGTCGGCATGGAGAGGATCACCAGTTTTCCGCTGAAGGCGTTGCGACACTTGCGAGGGCCGCATCTCCGCCAATTGTCCGGCGGCAACAGCGAATAATGCGGCGGATCCTGCTCATCACCTATACGTTTCCGCCGGATAACGTGCCGGCGGCCGCGCGTCCGGGCCAACTCTTTAAGTATCTGCCGGAATGCGGGTACCAGTGTTTCGTCGTGGCGGCGAATGATGACGGGGCGGCGAAGGACGATGATTTCGTGCGCCGCGTTCCTGCGCGCGACGGAAGTACCGCAGTGGAGCTGGCTTCCGCGTTTGCCCGGTGGTTTACCCGGTATTGCAGTCCCTACGAGGATCGGCTGAGGTGGGTTCCCTATGCGGCGGCGGCAGCAGCCGATGTCATACGCTCGCAGTCAATCGAAGCCATCTACTCTACGTCGCCTTTTTTGGCCGCCCACTTTGCCGCACTCTGGCTCAAGCTTCGGTATGGCCTGCCCTGGGTTGCGGACTTCCAGGATCCCGTGCGCGACAATCCGTTTCGCGATCGCCGCTGGATCTATCCATACGACGCGATCGTCGAGCAATCATTCTTTCGCTGCGCCGACCGGCTGATCGCCAATACCGACACGGTCGCGCGCGCCTGGTGCAATCGATATCCTAAATGGGTCGAAAAAATTTCGGTCTTGTGGAACAGCTACGATCCCCTCGACGGAGTTGAGCTGGACGAGGCGCCGCGCAACTCCCATCGCGTTTTGGCTCATGTCGGGAGTATGTATGGCGGGCGCCATCCAGGGCAGTTGCTGCGCGAGTTCTCGAGCGACTCAACATTGAGGCGTCGACTCTGAACGTGAAATTTGTGGGGCCCATCGACGATGACGTGCTCGCAGTCCATGGCCCGTCGTTCGAGCGCCTGAAGCAGAAGGGAGTGCTCGCCTACGGCAACCGATCCGTCCCCCGCAAGGAGGCCCTGCAGGAGACGGCCGACGCCGACAGTCTCCTGCTGCTGGACATAAATGAAAAGAATGCGTCGTTCCAAATGCCGTCCAAACTTCTGGACTACGTCCGCTTCGGCAAACCGATCCTTGCATATACGCCGGCCGACTCGCCCACGGACCGAATCCTTAGGCGCAGCGGAATCCCGAGCACCACCATCGATCCGTCGGCCACAGAAGCGGACAGCGATCGCAAACTTGTTGAGTTCCTGCGTATTCCAACGACACCCCGGCACCCCTCAACGTGGTTTGAAGACACCTTCAACGCGCGTACTCAAGCCAAAACCGTCGGCGAACTGTTCGACAAGCTCCTGCAGGAAAAGCGGGAACTCGCAGCTTCCTCCTCGTGATGAAAGACGCGATAGCATGGAATGGGCCGCGGTAACGAAGACTGCGAAAGCGTGGATCGACGAGCTTAGAACGCCGCCGCGAGCCCGGTTGGCACAATTGCGCGGCCGAATTGGTGCGCTCGGCGTAGATCCCGGGCCGGAACGCGCGATTGCCGAAGGACTGGCTTGGTTGTGCTACGCGCAGGACAAATCAGCATCCCATGACGGCGGCGTTGCTCGTCATTTTAGCCTCATCCATGGATGGTCGACCTCCTATCCGGAAACGACCGGGTACATCGCCGATACCTTTATCGTCCATGGCACGGAAACCCGAGACCAACGACTCCTCGAGCGCGCCTTCCGCATGCTGGACTGGTTGGTGTCGATACAATTCGCGGATGGCGCGTTCCAGGGCGGTCTGATCGACGCCCTCCCACGTGTTCCAGCCACATTCGATACAGGGCAGGCGTTGATCGGCCTCGCCGCCGGCGCGGGAATCGACAGCCGCTATCGCGAGCCGATGATCCGCGCCGCCGATTGGCTCGTTCGCACGCAGGACCCGGATGGCTGCTGGCGATCGCACGATAAGCCCTTCGTCGAGCCCGGCGAGAAGGTCTATGAGACGCACGTATCAATCGGTTTGTATCGGGCGGCAGCACTGGAGCCAAATCGCGGATACGGTGAAGCCGCCAGCAAACAGGTCAGATGGGCGATCGGCCACCAGCGTGCGAACGGATGGTTTGCGAATTGCTGCCTGACCGATCCGGACAATCCGCTGACACATACGCTGGGCTACGCCCTGCGCGGCATCATGGAAGCCTACTTGAGGACGGGAGCCAACGAGTTTCTCGCGGCGGCTTGCCGCATGGCAGAGGGGATCACGCCTGCGTTCGGCGCGGACGGCCGGTTGGCCGGCCGGCTGACGCAGGAATGGAAGCCAGCCGTGGATTGGGTATGCCTCACCGGCACAGTCCAGATCGCGGAAAGTTTGCTATTGTTATACCGCGCCACCGGACGCGAAGATTTCAAGCACACCGCTTGCAGCGCCAATGCATTTGTTCGTCGTACGATCACGATTGAAGGCGCGCCTGAGACCCGAGGGGCCGTGGGAGGCTCCTTTCCCATCGATGGTCATTACGGAAGATGGCAATATCTCAATTGGGCGTGCAAATTCATGATCGATGCCAATCGTGCGGAGCTACAGTGGTCTAAAACCGATTCAGCGAATCGTGCGAAAACCGGCTCAGAGCCAAAACGACAATGACCGAATACCTCGATTTTCGGAAATTGCCGAGGTATCTGAAAGCCGCGAGCGAGCGAATCCGCAAGCGCCGATTGGTCAAGTCGATCATAGCGCATCGCAACGTTGCAGGCTTCATTCTGGCGCGCAACAAATATGGCGCGTATTGCATTCCGGCTTCCGCTGCGCACCGGGTTGCCGCGCAATATGTCCTCGCTGGGGACGTATGGGAGGCAGATACAGTAGAGTTCATGGTCACGCACGCTAAGGGCGGAGACGTGATCACGGCGGGCACATTTTTCGGCGATTTTCTGCCGGCGCTGTCCGCGGCGACCGCGCCACACGGCACGGTGTGGGCCTTCGAACCCAATCCGGAAAGCCATCGCTGTGCGGCAATCACTGTGCTCTTGAACGATTTGCGGAACGTCAGACTGACGAATGCGGCGTTGGGCGAGACGTTGGATACGAAGTCTCTCGTCGTGCGCGATTTAACCGGCCAAGCGCTCGGCGGCGGCAGTCGGATCTCGGATCTTGCCGATCGTGAGGGCGGGACTGACACCGTTCCCGTAACCGTCGTGGCGATCGACGACGTCGTGCCGAACACCGCCGCCGTGTCGATTTTCCAACTGGACGTTGAAGGTTTCGAAGAATTCGCTTTGGCCGGAGCGACCAACACGATCAAGCGAAGCCGACCGCTGCTCATTCTTGAAACTGTTCCGAAGCCAGAGTTGACCGCGGGCCAGTTCCTCGCATCGCTCCGCTACCGCGTCACGCGGCGGCTCTCGGAGAACGTCGTGCTCGAATGCGACTGAGACTCCGCGCGGGTCTGCCGCGCTCGCGAGACGATGCTATCCGCCAATCAATCTCTCGACGATCCGGGCCGCCGAATGACCGTCGCCATAAGGATTGTGCGCGACGCTGACCGTTTCGTATGCCACCGGATCGTCGAGAAGACGGTTGGCGCGGGCGACGAGCAGGTCCGTGTTCGTGCCGACGAGCTCGACGGTACCGGCTTCTACAGCCTCCGGCCGCTCCGTCGTGTCGCGCGTCACCAGAACGGGCTTGCCGAGCGAAGGCGCCTCCTCCTGGACGCCACCCGAATCCGTGATGATGAGGTAGCTGCGCCGCATCAGATTGACGAACGGCAGGTAGTCGAGCGGCGGAATGAGGTGGATGGCAGGATGCTCCGCCAAAGATTCCGCCGCGACTCGCTGCACATTGGGATTGAGATGAACCGGATAAACGATTTCAACGTCACCGCGATCGGCCAAGCGCCGCAAGCCACGCGCCACGCGCTCGAGCCCGCCATCGAAATTCTCGCGGCGATGGCCGGTGTTCAGTATGAGGCGCTTTCTCGGATCGAACTGCGGCAGCGCGCTATCGAGCGCCGCCGTACGCGCAGGATCAGCCTCGAGTATCGCGACCGTATCCATCAGCGCGTCGATGACGCTGTTTCCCGTGACGAGGATGCGCTCGGACGGCACCGCCTCGTCGAGCAAATTCTTCCGCGCCGCCTCGGTGGGCGCGAAATGCAAGTCGGCGATCGCGCTCACGAGCCGGCGGTTCATCTCCTCGGGCCAAGGCGAAAAGACGTTACGCGTGCGAAGGCCGGCCTCGACGTGCGCCACCGGAATTTTCGCGTAGAAGGCCGCAAGCGAGGCGGCGAAGGTTGTCGTGGTATCGCCCTGCACGATGATGCGGTCGGGGCGCGCCTCGCGATAGACCTTGCCTAGTTTTTCGAGCGCCGCCACGGTGACATAGGTGAGGTCTTGCCGCTCACGCATCAGGTCGAGATCGTATTGCGGGCGGATCTCGAACAGGTCCAGCACCTGATCGAGCATTTGCCGGTGCTGCGCGGTGACACAGACGACCGATTTGATGTCGGGCTGGGAGCCGAGCCGCCGGATGATCGGCGCGAGTTTTATGGCTTCCGGTCGCGTGCCAAAGACGGTGAGAATGCGCATGTGTCCGGGGACCGGAAAAGCCTGCGAAGGAGTGGGACAGGTTAAAAATCTAGCATAACGATGGTTAAGGCGGGGTTGTTAGCGGCTCGGCTCGACCCGGCGATGCCCGAATGGTCCGATCGAATTGCTCATCCGATGACGATTGTGTACTAGTCTAAAATCCTGCGAACGCATGGTCAAATTTACGAAGACATGCCGCCGTTCCGATTATCCGCCCTCCTTTTTGCGATCGGTTTTACCGCATCATTCGCGGCTTCCGCCGCGCCCCCGGCTGCCCTGGAACGACTACAGATCATCATTTGGCAGTCGGAGTCGCCGGCCGCCTACGCCACACTGAAGCGGATCGGCGTCACCGCGGGTTCGGTCGAAATGATCCGTGCAACCGGCCTCTTCTCGCGCGAGGAAGCTGCGCGTCTTACGTCTGCCGGGTTCAACCCTTCGCTCGAGAACATCGCGACCGATTTCTACTCCCCCTATCATCGATATTACGAAGGAAAGCCGGTCAATTGGCGGTATCTCGATTCTCAAGAAGCGTTACCTCGACAACCCGAGCGACCGGAGCGTGTTTTTGCGCGATCCAAGCCTATCCGATCCGGCGTGGATCACCCAGATAGGTCGGCGGATCGCCGATAATGTGACCGCTCTCGGCGGGCGCCAGCCGCTCTACTACAGTCTTGCCGACGAGCCCGGGATTGCCGACCTCGCCGCGAATTGGGATTTCGACTTTTCGCCGAATTCGCTGGACGAGATGCGCGAATCGCTGAAGGGAGAATACGGCTCGCTCGATTCGCTCAATCGCGAATGGGACGCGCGGTTTCGCCAGTGGGACGAAGTCGTACCCGAAACCACAGACGAGGCGATGCGCAGCTTCCGCGACAATTTCGCCGCTTGGGTCGATTTCAAGACTTGGTGGACGTCGCGTTCGCGCGCGCCATTGCCGCGGGATCTGCGGCTCTGCACGCCGCGGACCCGCGTGCGCTGTCGGCAATCGAGGGCGCGCAAATTCCCGGCGGCGGGGGCTGGGACTACGCGCGGCTCGCGGGCACCGTCGATGTGATGGAGCTTTACGACTTCGGCGACAATATCGAACTCGTGCGGTCGTTCCCCACGAACACAATAATGCTCACACGTCCTCCCGCCGGGGCAAGGTCGAGGAGCATCGCGACTGGCGGGAACTGCTGCGTGGCACGCACGGCCTAGTTCTTTTGGATGATAACAACGAGTTCGTCGCTGACGATGGATCACTTGGTCCACGTGGACACGAAGCCGCGCCGTACTTCGCCGAAATCCGCAACGGGCTAGGTGCGCTGCTCGGAGCAAGCGAACGGCGGCTCGATCCCATCGCCATACTCTATTCGCAGCCAAGTCTCCACGTGCAGTGGATGCTGGACCGGCGGCCGGATGATGGAGCTTGGCTCTCGCGCAGTTCCTCGAGCGAATACGAGGACAACGCAATCCGGACCGCGACAAATGCCAATTTGCGGTGGCTCGAACATCAAGGTCTGCAGCCGGTCTTTCTGTTCCGCAGCAACACTCTCGCCGGCTACGCTCGACAGTCGGATTCGCGTCCTCATCTTGCCGCAGGTGATCGCGCTGTCGCCCGCGGCGGCGTTTGAGATTCGCCGCTTTTCCGGGCCGGTGGTGCGGTGCTCGCCGAGGGCAAGCCGCGGAAACTTCGACGAGCATGGCCGTCGCTTGGCGAAGCCGCTCCTTGCAGATTTGTTTCCGCGCGCGCCCGCACCGTTGCTGTCGCCTGATGATCTTGCATCTCGGTTTGCCTAGGAAGATATCGGTCCGGAATTCCCCGTCTCGCGCACAGACGGCAAAGCTGCAACCAACGTCGAATCCTATGTTTTCCAGAACGGCAGCGCGTTGATCCTGGCGCTGCTGCGTGATTTTCCCGTAGCAGGCGCCGCCACGCTGACGCCGCGGGTATCGGTGGCCTTGCCGCACCCCTCCTATGCCTATGACGTGAGAACTCATGAAGCGCTCGGCCTTCGAGCCCAGCTTGAGGTGTCGCTGACACCGTTCTCGCCATCGATCATTGCCTTGACTGAGCAACCGTTGCCAGTCCCGACGGCTCACGTGCGCTACGACGAAGCCGGCAGGCCGCTAGTCGCATTCGCGGCCGCGACGAGAGACGATGTTATTCATGTCGAGGTCGCGGACGCCGCGGGGCACGCCATGTTGAAGCAAAACTTGCTTATGACGAAGGGCACCGCGGAGCCGACACTGTCAATTGCCGGCGCAGAACAACCCCTGCCTTGGACGGTAACCGCCAGAAACATGTCCTAGAGCGGCGCCACCGTCAGCATCCGCGTCCAATCGAGCGGTCGTCCGCAGCAATGAGACTTCGCATTCTGCACGTATTCGATCACTCGTTGCCGTTGCAGAGCGGCTATGTCTCGCGCTCTTTCGGCATCTTGCGGAGCCAGCGCGCGCGCGGCTGGGAGACGGTGCAGGTGACGGCGCCCCGCCATGCCGCGTGGGCGCGCCGGGAGCAGGATGTCGAAAACTTCGGCGAGCTTTCCTTTCACCGAACGAAGCCGCCGACGCTCCGCCTGCCGTTCGTGTATCCGGTGCTGGAGATGATGGGCTTGCGCCGGCGTATCGCCGAGGTCGCCGCGCGCGAGCGCCCTTTAGTGACTCGCATCAATACGCCCATACTCAACGTGATTCCAGCTCTTTCGGTTGCGAAAAGGTTCGGGGTGTGCCGCTCGTCTACGAAGTGCGCGCGTTCTGGGAAGACGCTGCGGTCGATTTGGGCCGCTCGAGCGAGGGCTCCGCGCCTTCGCGGGCGCTCGACACTTGGGCGATGCGCCGCGTCGATGCCGTGCTTCCGCTGTGCGAGCCGATGCGCGCCGAGCTCTTGGAGCGCGGAATTCCCGCTCGGAAACTCACCGTCGTCCCCAATGCCGTCGACGAGCGCTTCCTGGCGCCGCCGCCGAGCAACGAACGAAATGTCCGGAAGGAGCTTCGGGCTCGAGGATCGGTTTGTTCTCTCGGGTTCATCAGCTCATCTTACTGGCTGAGGAGCTTGATCTCGCCCTCGAAGCGATGTCGTTGCTCAGGAACGCTGGCCACCGACAGTTTGCCCTTCTCTTGGTTGGCGGGGGGCCCGATGAACGCCGCTTGCGCGAGCTCGCGACGAAATTGGCGCTTGAGGACGCTGTGCATTTCGTCGCGCGCGTCCCGCATGAGGACGTACCGCGGTATTACGATGCGGCCGACCTGTTCGTGTTTCCCGAGGCGCCGCATGCGCCTTACAGAGCTGGTGACGCCATTGAAGCCATTGGAGGCGATAGCCCAGAGGAAACCCGTCGCGGCATCGGATGTTGGCGGACACCGCGAGCTCGTGCGACACAACGAGACGGGGTATCTCTTTCCTGCGGATGATGCCAAGGCACTAGCGCAAGCGATTGCCGCCATTGCCGCCGATCCGACGGCCGCGGCACGGATTGCCGCCAAGGGGCGGGAATTGGTCGATTTGCACCGCACTTGGACCGCGATATCAGCGCGTTATGCCGAGGTCTACGAAGCACTGCTTGGCAACGGCTGGGTTGCTGCCGCCTAGATTGTGGAGGTGGTGCGGAGATCGGGGCAGACCGTGCGCCGGCCTGCTTTCTATCGCCGGCCCGTTGCGCAGCCACGGCGTCTCGAGGTCCTCCGGGGTCAGGGCTTTGCCGATCAGGTCGCGCAGGGCGGCGCAGAAGGAGTGGGGATTGCGGTACTTGCCGAGGCGGTCGCCCTTGGCCGAGACCGGCAGCGAGAGGAAGGCACCACCCCAGCCGTTGGCCTTGGGGCCGCGCTTCACTCCGTTCTGAGCCTTGTCGGAGAGGGCAAGGCCGAACAAATTCCCAAATGTGGTCAGCGCCCGCTTGGTGGCGTCGGTCTCGGCCTCCTTGAGGGCGCTCTAGTGTCGCCTCCCCGAGCGTCGCCCCGGTCCCGTGACCAAGCGTGGGCCATCGCGCTGAACCAGGGTCTCCCCGGCCCGCACCCGGATCGCCCCGCACCACGTAGGAGCAGGCCTTGGGCTCGCGCCGCCCGTCCTCTCACACGCGCTCCGCAGAACCGTCTCCCGGTCCCAGCCCTCGAACCCGAACACCGGTTCGCCTCGTCGGTCGCGTGCCAGTCCTCGATGTAGGAGAGGCTCACGCCCTGGTGCTCGCGCGTGCGGATATGCCGCTCTTGCAGCTTCCCCGTCAGTGCCGCACCTGGGTATCGCTGAGGCCGGTCATTTGACCCTCACGGTGAGGGTGGTGCCACCATTCCCGAGCTGCGCCCCCGGCACGCTCCGGCCCGCGCTCAGGGCGGCCAGGAACACCAAGCGGGTTTTCCTTAACACTAGCGGTGCGCCGAGGCCTTTGTCGCGTCGCGCCGGCAGCGGCCAATTTTCAGATCAAACGCGGTTCGCAGTTCGCTCAGGCTTACGTTTCACGCTTTCCCTAATAGGTGGTAAGGGGGTCTGACTGCACGTGGATCAGTGCTTGAAGCCCGCAGAACATCAGGCCCAGTGCGATTGTGCCGCACGGCGCCCACCAGTAGCGCTGTCCGCGGGCCGCGAGTGCAAGTTCCCGAGCTAGAAGCCGCTTTGGTCGTTTCCAAGCGTTGCTCTTGTCATTGATCTGGCGCTTCTCGTGTCACAACGCTATGAGGGCGCTGTGATGCGGGTGCGCGTGACGTAATGTGCGGCATTGCCGGGCTTTGGGACCGGGCGCGGCGGGGCAGCAGCGCCTCGCTCCTCAGGCCGCGCGCGCCATGACGGACACGATGCTGCATCGCGGGCCCGACGCGGGCGACGTCTGGTGCGACGACGACGCCGGCATGGCGCTCGGCCACCGGCGCCTCTCCATCATCGATCTTTCGCCCGCGGGCGCGCAGCCGATGGTTTCGTCCTGCGGCCGGTTCGTCATCTCCTACAACGGCGAGGTCTATAACGCCGACGAGCTGCGCCCCGAGCTCGAGGCGGCGGGCCGCCGCTTCCGCGGCCATTGCGACACCGAGGTGATCGTCGAGGGCGCGGCCCATTGGGGCGTCGCGGCCACGGTGAAGCGCCTCATCGGCATGTTCACCATCGCGCTCTGGGACCGGCGCGACCGCGTGCTCTATCTCGTCCGCGACCGGCTCGGCATCAAGCCGCTCTATTGGGCGCGAATTCGACGGCCGCTTCCTGTTCGGCTCCGAGCTGAAGGCGCTCAGCGCCGATCCGAGCTGGACGCCCGAGCTCGACCGCGATGCGCTCGCCTCCTATCTGCGCTTCGGCTACGTGCCGGGGCCGCGCGCGATCTATCGCGGCGTCCATAAACTTCAGCCAGGCACGATCCTCACCGTGCGCGGCACGGGCGAGCCGCGGATCGAGGCCTTCTGGTCGCTCGAGGAGATCGCGCGCGCGGGCCAGGCGGCGCGCTACGGTTTCTCGGAAGAAGAGGCCGAGGAGCGGCTCGATGCGCTGCTGCGCGACGCGGTCGGGCGGCGCATGGTGGCGGACGTGCCGCTCGGCGCGTTTCTGTCGGGCGGCATCGATTCCTCGACCGTCGTGGCGCTGATGCAGGCGCAAAGCGGGCGCCCCGTGCGCAGCTTCTCGATCGGCTTCCACGAGCGCCAGTTCAATGAAGCGCAGTACGCCGCCGCCGTCGCCCAGCATCTTGGCACCGACCACACCGAGCTTTACGTCTCGCCCGACCATGCGCGCGACGTCATCCCGCGTCTGCCGGAGATGTACGACGAGCCTTTCTCCGACTCCTCGCAGATTCCGACGTTCCTCGTCTCCGAGATGACGCGGCGGCACGTCACCGTGGCGCTCTCGGGCGACGGCGGCGACGAGCTCTTCGCCGGCTACAACCGCTATCTCCGCGACAACATGCTGTGGAACGCGATCGACGCCACGCCCCAGCCGCTGCGCAGTCTCGCGGCCACGGCGGTCCGCGCGCTTTCGCCGTCGACGCTGGACCGCGCTCGGCGCGCTCATTCCCGAGCAGCACCGGCCGGTGCAGTTCGGCGACAAGATGCACAAGCTTGCGGGCGTGCTCGACGGCGCCCCCGAGGCGAGCGCGTTCTACAAGCAGATCACCAGCCTCTGGGTCGAGCCCACGCGCGTCGTCAGGGACGGTGCCGAGCCCGACGGGCTGCTCGACGATCCGCGCGTCAAGGCGATGGTGCCCGATTTCGTCGAGCGCATGCAGTATCTCGACACGCTCACCTATCTTCCCGACGACATCCTCACCAAGGTCGACCGCGCCTCGATGGCGGTGTCGCTCGAGGCGCGCGTGCCGCTGCTCGACCATCGCGTCGTCGCCTTCAGCTGGAGCCTTCCGCCGGCGCTCAAGATGCAGGGCGGCATCGGCAAACGCGATCCTCCGCCGCGTGCTCGACCGCTATGTCCCGCGCGAGCTCGTCGACCGGCCGAAGCGAGGCTTCGCCGTGCCGATCGATTCCTGGCTCAGGAACGAGCTGCGCGACTGGGCGGAAAACCTGCTCGACGAGCGCAAGATCGCGGCCGACGGCATCTTCGATCCCGGCGCCCATTCGCGAGCGCTGGCGCGAGCATCTGTCCGGCACGCGCGACTGGCAGTACCCGCTCTGGGCGATCCTGATGTTCCAGGCCTGGAAGGCGCGATGGCTGCCCTGAGGGCGGCGTTGCTCTGCGCTCATCGCCACGATCGGGGTCGGCGCTGGTGCGCCGCGCGCGTGGGCGCAGCAGAGCCTGCCCGAGGCCAGTCCCAACCTCCCTGCCGCAAGGATCGGAGGTCACGGCGCCGCTCCGACGCGGCTCCAACGGCGAGATCGAAGTCATCACGCCGGAGCTGCTGCAGAAAAACGGCGAGCCGGT
The DNA here is from genome assembly GCA_963729295.1 of uncultured Alphaproteobacteria bacterium. GTDB lineage: Bacteria > Pseudomonadota > Alphaproteobacteria > ATCC43930 > CGMCC-115725 > DATJLY01. Next base: position 92,160 of record CAVSNJ010000021.1, on the reverse strand, counting down.
TTGCGCGCCAGATGCGCTCTGCGTTGGGCAAGGGGGCACCTACAAAAGCCTCGCGGCCGCGCTTGCCGCGGCCAAGCCAGGCGCCACGATCGACCTCGTCGGCGGCACCTATCGCGAGGCCGCCACCATCGCCGTGCCGGGCCTCACGCTGCGCGGCACCGCGGGGCGGCCGCATCTCGACTGCGCCGGGCTGGCGCCGGCCGGCGGCCGCGCCTGCCTACTGCTCGCCGCCAAATCGGTCACGCTCGAGACGCTCGAGATCACCGGCGCGGCCGGTGCCTGCATCGCCAACGCGCCGAACCAGGATTTCACCGTCCGCGACGTGATCTGCCACGATTTGGAGGCGGGCGTTCGCGGCGATGGCGGCGCGGCGCTGATCGAGCGTTCGGAGTTCTTCGCGAACGGGCGCGACGGAAGCGGCGATGGCGTATTCGAAGGCGCTTGCACCCTCACCGTACGCGGCTCGGCCTTCCGCGACGCGGCGAGCGGCGACGAGCTCGCCGCCGCGTGCGGCAAGATCGAGATCACCGACTCGACCTTTCGCAGCATGAGCAGCGAGCACACGATCGTGTTTCCGGCGGCGGGCGACGTGCTCATCTATCGCTCCACGGTCGAGACGCAGCCCTCCGTCGGGAAGGAGATCATTGCCTACGCGAGCAAGTCCTGCGCGCACCCGGGCAATCTCGTCCTGAAGCAGGTCGCTATCGCCAATCTGCGGGTTGATGCCGAGATCCGCAATTACAACCTTTGCAAGGAAGGCGAAGTCGCGCTCGAGGGCGTGAACGTGACGGGCTTCACCGTCGGCACCGAGGGCTTCGTCGTCGACCATGGCGGCAATTCGCTCCGCCCCGTGCGCGGCGACGGGACCGCGCAGTAGGCGCCGCCGCCGTGTCGCTAGTGCCAGTGATCGACATGCGGGATCCGTGCGGCAGCACCCGCTCGTGCGTCAGCGAGCTCGCGCCGTACTCCAGTTCATGCACCGCCGGACCGGGGTCGAGGGACGTGCCGCGGGCGTGGTTTCCGACCAGCGTTAGCATGTGATCTACGGCTGCGTCCCCGCTGTCGAAGCGACGGCGACAGTATCTCCGCCGGCGTGGGTCACGATAGCGTCGAGCGTCGCGGTCTATCGGCGAGGCACGAATCAGCCCAGATTTGACTTGATAAACGACTCCGGATTTACCCTGATGGCCGCGCCTGTGGGGCAGGCGCTGACGCACGCGGGAACGTCGGCGCCCCGGCATCCGTCGCATTTGACGGCGTGTTTGCCCGCGCGCCCGGGCGCCGTCGCGCGCGAGCTGTCTTCGCCGGGGCCATCCCCCCAGCCGAACAGCAGCCAGGTGATTAGATTGTGCTTGCGAACCGGAGGCGCCGCCATGTGAATGGCGCCATAGGGGCAGTTCTTCTCGCAATAGCCGCAGCCGGTGCATGTATCGTCGATATAGACCGAGCCGTCGGGCGTGCGATGGAGCGAGTCGGTTGGACACTCGGTCATGCAATGGGGATGCTCGCAATGGCGGCACGCGCTTGGGAGATGAACCGTGCCATGTCGCGGTCCGGTTTTGCGGTCGAGCGCGCTCACGCCGCCATGTGTTTCGGCGCACGCGTTCTCACAGTTGTTGCAACCGACGCAGCTTGCCTCGTCGATCATCAGCACATCGGTAGCTTCGCCAAGCCCTTGGTCGAGCAGAAATTGGACAAGTCCGGCGCGCCGCCGGTCCGGCACGGGGCCGTTGAGATGAGCCGCGACGCGTTCGGCGATGTGCTGCCGCACGGCGGGGAACGGTTCGAGCGCGCTGCGCAACGCCTCGCCGTCGATTCGAATCGCCTCCGTCGCGGTCGTGGCCCTGACGATCGGCGGCGGCTGCTTGGCGAACCAGCCGGTCTCGCCGATGAAGCTCCCGGCGGAGAGATAGGCGAGAATTGTGTCCTCTCCACTGAGCCGGCGCGAAACCGTCACCGAGCCTCTTTGAATGACATAGAGCGGGTCGTCCGCGTCGTCTTCGCTGACGAGCGCTTCACCGGCCTTGAATCGGTCGATCCTGGCCGTGCGCGTGATCGCAGCAACGGCTGCGTCGTCCAATCCCGGCGCGAAATTTAGTCTGATCTGCCGGTCTACCGCGACATCGTTGATCGCCTGCCTGATCTCCGGGGCGGCGCGGAACAGGACCGACATGGCCGGACGGTCGGCCTCGAGTACGAGCGACAAGCGCGTTGCCGCGGCGCTACCCATTCGCGGCCGTCCGGAGACGAACTCGAGCGCACCGACGATGTCGCCCGGTGCGCAGCAAATCCGCTCCTTCACCGGCTCGCGCGTCTCGAGCGTGACCTCACCCTCCAATACCCAATAGAGATGATCCGAATATTCGTTTTGCCGGAAAATCTCCTCGGCGGTGCGTATGGGACGGAGCCGCGCGTGCAGCAGAAATTCTCGGATTTGCCGGACCGGCAGCGGTGCGAAGAGCGCGACGCGCTTGCGCAGATAGGCGACGAATTCGGCGACCGTTATGGGGAGCCCGCAGTCGCGCAGCTTCGCCTGGAGCAACGGTTCGTCCGCCGGCGGCGGGTGGTTGCCCAGTATGTACTCGACGACTTCATAGCCTTGCTTGAGCCCGTGCTTGATGAGCGGATAACCCGCGAGCGCGCCGATGATGTAGAAGCCCGAAATCGACGATTCATAGGTTTCCGACAAGGGCGGGAAACCGCCGTCGGAAACCTGAAGGCCGCAGTCGCGGAGGAAATCGCCGGGCGGAGTGGTGCCAAGTCTGGCGATGACGCGGTCGCAGACGATCTCCGATGCGCCTTCGGCCGTCTCGATCAGAATCCGGCCGGCGTCAATCCGGCGCGGAACGGCGTTCGAACAGGCGCGTACGCGCCCGGCCGCAATCGCCGCTTCCATCCGCGTCGCGTTGGCCGGCTTCGCTTTCCCGAATCCCGCGCCGCGATTGACGATGACAACCTCGTTGTGCTCCGCAAGGGCAAGCGCATCTTCGATCGCCGAATTGCCGGCCCCGATTACGACGATCCTCTCGCCGTGATGCTCGGCGGCGTCGCGCAGTTCGTACTGTACGAATTGCCGGTCCCTGCCGGGAATGGCAAGCCTGCGCGGATTGCCCTGTGTTCCTGCCGCGAGCACGACGTGCGCCGCACTGATTATTTCGCCACAGGCGAGGTGGATTGCGAACCGGCCGCGTTCGCCTTCAATCGCCCTTACTTCGGAATCGAGCCGCACGTTGACGCGGACGCCCGCGACGTCCTCGTTCCATGCTTCGAGTACGCTCTCCCGCGAACCTGCGTCGAATCGGAGATCGCTCCGCATCGGCATCAGTTGCGGCGCCGCCATGACGTGTTTGTGTTTCTGATAGTCGTAGACGGTTGCCGACAGATGGGACATCCGCTCGAGAAGGATGTGCGTCTGCCCTCTTTTTGCGGCCCGTACGGCGGCGCTCATTCCTGCCGGTCCGGAGCCGATGACGGCTATTCCGTACTGGACTGCAGACTCCCCCACCAATTCCCCAACATGCTTGTCTTGTTACGCGGCCCTTGTTTGGCCGCTTCGCTAACGCGAGGGTTGTGTGGTGGGTCTTATATTTTAAGTTGCGATGATCTCTTGTGACATTTTTGGGCGTATGTCGGGCGCGCGCTTGTGATCGCTAACACGCGTGCTGCCGCCTTCGCTCGAAGATTCCAGCGGACATCCCGAGAGGATATTTCGCCGGGTGCGCTATAAGCCGGCGGGAGCGAGCGGAGCCGAAGGGCGAGCAAGGTGGGCCAGGTCAGCCTCGTCGACGTGTCGAAGGATTTCGCGCTCCGCGGCGATGGCGGGGTCGAGATCGTGCATGCGCTCGAGCGCGTGAGCTTCACGGTCGAGGATGGCGAGGTGGTGGCGCTGATCGGCCCCTCGGGCTGCGGCAAGACCACGCTCCTGCGCATCGCCATGGGGCTCGAGCAGGCCAATGCCGGCCGCGTTCTCGTCGATGGCCGCGAGGTCGAGGGCTGCGGCTATGACCGCGGCATCGTGTTCCAGCATGCCGAGTTGCTGCCGTGGCTGACGGCGCTCGAAAACGTCATGTTCGGGCTCGAGATGAAGGGCATGCGCGGCCGGACGCTCCGAGACTCGGCCATGCGCTGCCTCGAGACCGTCGGCCTCAAGGAGTCCTGGAACCGCCGGCCGAACCAGCTTTCCGGCGGGATGCAGCAGCGCGTCGGCATCGCCCGCGCGCTCGCGGTCGATCCGAAGGTGCTGCTGATGGACGAGCCGTTCGGCGCGCTCGACGCGCAGACGCGCGAAGGACTCCAGGCCGAGCTGCTCGATCTCCACGCGCGCACCGGCAAAACCATCCTGTTCGTGACGCACGATCTCGACGAGGCGGTGCTTCTGGCCGACCGCGTCGTCGTGATGCGCGAGGGGCGGGTGCGCGAGGTGATGAATGTGCCGCTGCCGCGTCCGCGCGGCGATGTCGCGACCGTGCGCGGCCACGCCGCCTTTGCCGAGACGCGCTATCGCATTTGGCGGGCCGTGCATGGGCTCTCCGCCGCCGCGCCGCAGGAGCAGTGATGGCCGAGCGCGTCGAGGAGCGGGGCACGGCAGAGCCGCGGGTCGAGCTCGAGCGGCGCGCGCTCGTGCCGCGCTGGGCGATCACCACCCTCTCGGTCCTTCTCGCGATCGGCGCGTGGGAATTTTTCGGGCGCGACATCAACCCCGTGTTCGGCTCCTATCCGAGCGCCATCGCGGTGGCGTTCTGGGACCTCGTGCAATCCGGCCTCTTGCAGCAGGCGCTGGTGCAGAGCCTCGAGCCGTTCGGCGTGGGCTTCGGCCTCGCCATCCTGGTCGGCGTGCCGCTGGGCCTCGTCATCGGCGGCTTCCGCTTCGCCGAGGCCGCGCTCGGGATCTACGTCACCGCGGGCTACGCGCTGCCGCTCATCGCGCTCGTGCCGCTCCTGATGCTGTGGCTCGGCCTGGGCTTTGCCGTGAAGGCGGCGGTCGTCGGCCTCATGTCGATCTTTCCCATCACCATCAACACCTGGCTCGGCGTCAAATCGGTGCCGAAAAGCCTGATCGATGTCGGCAAGTCGTTCGTGGCGCCGCCGCACACGATCCTCCGCCGCATCGTGCTGCCGGCGACGCTCCCCTACATCATGGCCGGCATCCGCCTCGCCGTCGGCCGCGGCGTCGTGGCGATGATCGTCGCCGAGTTCTTCACGGCGATCTCGGGGCTGGGCGCCATCATCATCAATTCCGCCAATAATTTCGACACGGCGCGGATGTTCGTGCCGGTCGTGGTGCTGATGGTGCTGGCGACGGTGCTGACGGCAGTGATCGGCTGGATCGAGCGCAAGGTGGCGCCGTGGCAGGCCGAGATCGCCGGCCGCGACCGCGAATGACTCAGCGCAGCGCGTTGTGGATGAGATAGGCTGCGAAATCGGCAGGCTTCAGCTTGATCGGCGTCGCTTCCGCCTCGCCGGCGAGCGCGCGCGTCAGCAGCATGTGATTCTCGACATGGACCGGATCGACCCTGAAGATGCCGGCGGCCTCGCGGATGCGCGGGTAATAGCGCGGATCGACCGGCTTCTCCTTTTTCGCCAGCCGCTCGAACGCCTCCGCTTCGTTGACCGCGTCCGCCGGCTGCTGCGTCACGAGCTGCCAGTCCGTCTCGCCGGCCCAACCGGCCGCGACCAGCGCCTTCACCGCCTCGTCCGTCACGCCGATCTTGTAGATGTGCTTGCCGAGCCCGACATCGGATGCCCATTTGCCGAGCTTGGCGCTCCGCGCGACATAGAGCGTCGCCATCCCGTTCCTCCCGTTCGTGCACGAGTTTGGCGAGGCCATCGAGCATTGACAAGAGTAGCGCAGATGCGATGGTTCTCGTGATGCCAGTGACGAAAATTTCTCATCCTGAGCGCAGTCGAAGGACGCACATTTCCGCCGCCGCTCTTCTTGCCGCGCTCGTACTTTGCTCAGGGCCGCCGTGCGGCGCCGAGACGCTGCGCTGGGCGAGCCGCTATGACGTGCGCTCGCTCGATCCCTATGCCGGGCGCGAGACGTTCCTGCGGAGCTTCGCCGAGAACATTTACGAGCCGCTGGTCCGGCGCGGCCGCGAGCTGGCGCTCGAGCCGGCGCTCGCCCAGAACTGGAAAGTGGTCGCCGCCGACCGCTGGCGTTTTGCGCTTCGGCCCGGCGTCGTGTTCCAGGACGGCGCATCGTTCGGCGCCGCCGACGTCGTTGCTTCCTTCGCCCGCGCCCGCGCGCCCGGCTCGCGCATCGCGCCGGTTCTGTCGTCGATCAGCGCGGTGCGGGCGATCGATCCGCTGACCGTCGAGATCACCACGAACGGTGTCGACCCGCTGCTGCTCGACGAATTGAGCCAATGGCCGATCATGAGCGGCAAATGGTGCGAGGCGCATGCCGGCGATGCCGATTACGCCGCCGATCACGCCGACGGCACCGGCCCCTTCAAGGTCGCCGAGCGCATCCCCGACAAGGCGACCGTGCTCGTGCCCAATCCGCGCTGGTGGGACAAGGCGGCGCACGATCTCGACCGCGTCGTCTTCACGCCGATCGCCGATCCCGATGCGCTCGTCGCGGCGCTCGAGGCGCGCGACATCGACATGATCTACGACGTGCCGCCGCAGGACGCCGACCGCATCGCCCGCATGCCCGGCCTCAAGATCGTCGAGGGGCCGGCGCTCGAGACGATCTTCTTGGGCTTCGATGTCGCGCGCGACCGGATGTTCGACGATGACGCCGCCAGGAATCCGTTCAAGGACCGGCGCGTGCGCGAGGCCATCGCGCGGGGTATCGACGAAAACGCCGTCATCGCGCGCGTGATGCGCGGCCATGCGACGCCGGCGGGCCTCATCGTCGGGCCCGGCATCGAGGGGTACGAGCACGCGCTCGACGCGCGCGCGCCCTACGATCCGGCGCTCGCGCGTCGCCTCCTCGTCGAGGCGGGCTTCGCAACCGGATTTGCGACCGGCATGGATTGCCCGACCGATCGCTACGTCAATGACGAGGCGATCTGCGAGGAGATCGTGGCCGAGCTCGCGCAACTCGGCGTCAAAGTCGAGCTCCATGCCGAGGACCGCGCCGATTTCTTCGCCAAGATCATGCCGCCCGGGCGCAAGACGAGCTTCTTCCTGCTCGGCTGGGCGCCGGCGTCGGACGATGCCGGCAGCGCGCTCGCCGATCTCGCGGCGACGCGCGATCCGGCCGCGCGCCAGGGCGATTTCAACGTTGCCGGCTATTCCAATCCCGCGCTCGATCGGCTCGTGGCGCGGGTCCGCGTCGAGACCGATTTGCGCGAACGGCGCGCGCTGCTGCGCCAGGCGCTCGCCATCGTCAAGGACGATCTCGCCTACCTGCCGCTGCACCGCCAGAACATTCTCTGGGCCGTGCGCGCCGGCATCGACCTCGTGCAGCGCCCCGACGACAGTTTCGCGCTGCGCTACGTGCGCATGAAATAGCCGCCGATCCGTTCCTCTCTGGGTTACGCGCCTTCGCTGATCAGCATCTCGTAGGCCGGAACGGTCAGCCATTCGGGAAAATTCCTGGCCTCGATCAGCGACAGGAAAAGCCGCGCCGCGTCCCGATAGCGGCCCTTGTCCCATGCCTTCGCGCCAAACGTGGTTTTGAGTTTTTGCAGCTCCTCGTCGAGCACCTTGCGCACCAGCGGCAGATCGACCGTGCGCCCGTCCTGAAGCTTCGCCTTGTGGCGGATCCATTGCCACACTTGCGCGCGGCTGATCTCGGCGGTCGCGGCATCCTCCATCAAATGATAGAGCGGCACGCAGCCCGTGCCGCGGAGCCACGCCTCGAGATAGCCGATCCCCACGTTCACATTCTGGCGCAATCCCGCCTCGGTGATCGTGCCTTCGGGCACGGCCAAAAGGTCCGCCGTGCTCACGTTCACGTCCTGGCGCTTGCGCGCGATCTGGTTCGCCTCGGGCATGGCTTTGTCGAAGATCTCCTTGGCGATCGGCACGAGGCCCGGATGCGCGACCCATGTGCCGTCATGCCCGTCGCCCGCCTCGCGCAATTTGTCGGCGCGCACTTTCTCCATCGCCGCTTCGTTGGCCTGCGGATCGTCGCGAATTGGGATCTGCGCCGCCATGCCGCCCATCGCGTGCACGTTGCGCCGGTGGCAGGTCTTGATGAGCGCGAGGCTGTAGGAGCGCAGGAAATGCGACGCCATCGTCACCTGCGCCCGGTCGGGCAGGATGCGCGATCCGTCCTCGGCGAATTTCTTGATGTAGCTGTAGATATAGTCCCAGCGGCCGCAATTCAGCCCGGCCGAATGCTCGCGCAACTCGTAGAGAATCTCGTCCATCTCGAAGGCGGCGAGGATCGTTTCGATCAGCACCGTCGCCTTGATCGTGCCTTTCTCGATCCCGAGCCGCTTCTGGCTTTCGACGAACACGTCGTTCCACAATTTCGCCTCGTGCCGGCTCTCCATCTTCGGCAAGTAGAAATAGGGGCCGGTACCGCGCTTCACCAATTCCTGCGCGTTGTGGAAAAAATAAAGCCCGAAATCGAACAATGAGCCCGACATCGCCGCGCCATCGACGAACACATGCGCCTCGGGCAGGTGCCAGCCGCGCGGCCGCACCAGGAGCGTCGCGGTCTTGGGCTGGAGCGCATAGTGACGCCCGGTCTGCGGGTCGTCGAACGCGATGGTGCGATTTACCGCGTCGATCAGATTGAGCTGGCCCTCGATCAGATTGGCCCAACTCGGCGTCGAGGCGTCCTCGAAATCCGCCATGTAGACGGAGGCGCCGCAGTTGAGCGCGTTGATGACCATCTTGCGGTCGACCGGCCCCGTGATCTCGACGCGCCGGTCGAGCAGGTCCTTGGGCAGCGGCGCCACCGTCCAGTCGGCGTCGCGGATGGCGCGCGTCTCGGCCGGGAAGGTGGGTTTCTCGCCAGCGTCGAGGCGCTGCTGCCGTTCGGCCCGCGCCGCCAGAAGGCGCTTCCGCTCGGCCCCGAAGCTGCGCTCGAGATGGGCCAGGAATTCGAGCGCCGCCGCGCTCAGGATGCGTTCCTGGCCGGGCGCTTGAGCGCCCTTGATCGCCACTCCCGTCACGTCCGCCATCGCCGCCCCCTCGCGTCTTGTTCTTCGTCCTGCCCGTTAGAGCTCGAACTGCTGGATCACCATCGGCTCGACCCGCGCCGCCGCGACCCAGTCTTTCAACGCCGGATGATCCCATACCGTGTCGGCATAGTCCTGCGCCTCGCCGTCGAGCGCGACGCCATAAGTCCTGAACCGGCTCACCAATGGCGCGTACATCGCGTCGGCGATGGTGAAGTGGCCGAAGAGATAACGCCCGCCCGCGCCGAAGCGCTGGCGGCAGTGGCACCACAGCGCGCCGATGCGGTCGAGATCGGCCTGCACCTCGGTTGCGACCGGCCGCCCGGGCCGGCTCGCGCGCATGTTCATCGGCAGCGCGCGGCGCAGATTGACGAAGCCCGCGTGCATCTCGTGGCTCGCCGCTCGTGCGGCCGCGCGGGCGCCAGATTCCTCGGGCCAGAGCCGCGCCTTGGGCCTCACCTCGGCCAGGTATTCGCCGATCGCGAGCGATTCCCAGACCGTGATCGCGCCATGGTGGAGCGCCGGCACCTTGCCCGAGGGCGAATGGCGCCTGAGCTCGCTCGCGCTCCCCTCCTGCCACAGCGGGATCAGCACCTCGTCGAATTCGATGCCGGCCGCCTTCGCCATGAGCCAGGCCCGGAGCGACCACGAGGAATAGTTTTTGTTGCCGATATAGATGGTGAACTCGGCCATCGGCTATCCTGACCGCCTTTGCCGCGGCCGGACTTTGGCGATGCCGGCTGCGGCGCGCAACTACCCACTTTGAGGCTCGGGCCATTGCGAGGCCGGGGCCGGAGGGCAGGGAATTGGTCGAAGGTCTCGTACCGCCCGGCGGCGGCATCCCGGTCACGCCGGTGACGAAAGCCGAGCTTGGCGTGCGGCTCCAGACGCTCGGCGCCGCGGCGGAGCGCTGGGCCGAGGCGACGCGATTCGCCGCCGAGCCGGGGAAATTCCTGCTCATTCCGGACGAGAACGGGCGCCTGGGCCGTGTTCTCGCCGGCATGGCCGAGGGCGAATTTCTGTGGGCGCTCGGCTCCTGCCCCGACGCCTTGCCCGAGGGGACCTATGCGTTGGACGGGCCCCCGCGCGCCGCCGAGACAGCGCTGGCGCTGGGCTGGGCGCTCGGCTCTTACGCCTTCACCCGCTACAAGAAGCGCGAGCGGGGCCCGGCGCGGCTCGAATGGCCGGCGGGCGCCGACCGGGCCCGCGTCGCCGCCGTGGCCGAGGGCATGGCGCTCGCGCGCGACCTCATCAACACGCCGGCCGAGGATCTGGGCCCGGCCGAGCTGGCGGCCGCGATCGAGGACATGGCTGCCGAGATGGGCGCACGCTGCAAGGCGATTGTCGGCGACGGGCTTTTGGCCGCGAACTATCCGACCATCCACGCCGTCGGCCGCGCCAGCGCGCGGTCGCCGCGCCTCGTCGATCTCACCTGGGGCGACGAGACTGCCCCGAAGCTCACGCTCGTCGGCAAGGGCGTGTGCTTCGACAGCGGCGGGCTCGATCTGAAGCCCGCGTCGGGCATGCTCAACATGAAGAAGGACATGGGCGGCGCCGCGACGCTCATCGGCCTCGCGCGCGCGGTCATGGCGCTGAAGCTGCCGGTGCGGCTGCGCCTGCTCGTGCCGGCGGTCGAGAATTCGGTCTCCGGCAACGCCTTCCGCCCGCGCGACATCATCCGCACGCGCAAGGGCATCACCGTCGAGATCGGCAACACCGACGCCGAGGGCCGCCTCATCCTGTGCGACGCGCTGGCCGAGGCCGCGCGCGAGCGGCCTCAACTCATCGTCGACATGGCGACCCTGACGGGTGCGGCGCGCGTGGCCTTGGGCCCCGAGCTGCCGGCACTCTTCTGCAACGACGACGGGCTTGCCGCCGAGCTGCTCGCCGCGGGCACGGCCGAGCGCGACCCGATGTGGCGCCTGCCGCTCTGGGCGCCCTATCGCGAGCTCTTGAAGAGCCCCGTCGCCGACATCAACAACGTGTCGGAGGGCGGCTTCGCCGGCGCCATCACCGCCTCGCTCTATCTCGCCGAGTTCGTGCCCGCCGACATTCCCTGGGCGCATATCGACACCTATGCCTGGAACGGCAAGACCCGGCCCGGCCGGCCCGAGGGCGGCGAGGCGCTGTGTCTGCGTGCGCTCCTGGCGCTCGTCGAGCGCCGCTTCGGCGGAGCTCGCTGATGCCGGCCGCGGCCGAACGCGACACCCGTCCGCGCCCGCGCCGCGGTGCCGCCGCCGCGACCGAAGCGGCGCTGCCGGCGCGCGTCGACGTCCTCTTCCGCAGCCCTTCGCGACAGCGCGCCAAGCGCGTCAAGTTCGGCTTCGCCTGGGACCTCTTCCTCTTCGCCGGAGCGTTCGGCGTGCCGCTCTTCCTGCGCGGACTCAGCACCTGGGGCGCGGCGGTGCTGGGCCTGTGGCTCGCCGATCTGGGATTGGGGCGGCTCGCGCCGCCGGTGCTGCGCCTGCCGCTCGAGCTCATGCTGTTCGCCGCGTTTTTGGGCCTGCAAATCTATCTCGGATTTCGCGGCAACGCGCTCACCGCCCGCGCCTGCCGCGCGCGGGGATGGCTGCCCGAACCCGCGCGCGATCCGGCGCACAGGAAGGCGCTCGAGCTCTGGGGCATCGCGCGAGACTAGATGCCCGCGCACCGGATTTGTGGTTCAATCGCCACCTTGCGAGGACCCGGGGTTTTGCGATGAGACGCATTTTGCTGATGACCGCCGTCCTGACTTTGGCGGCGGGGAGCGCGCTGGCGCAGATGGCGCCGAGCGTCATGGTGACGCCGCCGCCCAACAAGCCCTACGACGAGTTCCAGCAGGACAATTACCTGTGCCGCCGCTACGCCGATCAGCAGGTCGCCGGCATGCAGCAGCAGGCAACGAACCAGGTCGTGGGCGGCGCGATCATCGGCACGGTGGCGGGGGCGGGGATCGGCGCGGCGATCGGCGGCGGGCGCGGCGCCGCGATCGGTGCCGGAACCGGCGCGGTGGTCGGCACGCTCGGCGGCTCCGCCCAGGCGCAGCAGACGCAAGCGCAGGCGCAGCGGCGCTACGACGTCGCCTTTGGACAATGCATGTACAGCCGCGGCGACCAGGTCGCGGGCTATGCGCCGCCACCGCCTCCGGCCTACGCGCCGCCGCCGGCCTATCCGCCCGGCTACTACCCGCCGCCGGGATATCCGCCGCCCGCTTCCTACGCGCCGCCGCCGGCCTATCCGCCCGGCTATTACCCGCCGCCGCCGGGCTATCCGCCACCGTCGAATTGAGGTCGAGCCGCCCCCTCTAACCCGCGGCCGCGCCGTCTTCGACCGCCTCGATGTCGAAGGCGGCCGCCATGAGCGCCTTCGTATAAGGCGCGCGCGGCCGGGCGAAGATGTCCTGCGCCGGGCCCGCCTCGACGACCTTGCCGTCCTTCATCACCAGCACCTCGTGCGCCAAGGCGCGCACCACGCGCAGATCGTGGCTGATGAAGATGTAGGCCATGCCGTGACGCGCCTGGAGCGCGCGCAGGAGATCGACGATCTGCGCCTGCACCGACATGTCGAGCGATGAGGTGGGCTCGTCGAGCACGACGAAGCGCGGCTTCAGCACGAGCGCGCGGGCGATGGCGATGCGCTGGCGCTGGCCGCCCGAGAATTCGTGCGGGTAGCGCTCGCGCGAAGCGGGATCGAGCCCCACCTCCTCAAGCGCCGCCGCGATGAGCGCGCGGCGCTCTGCGGTCGAGCCGCCCAAGCGATGCACCTTCAGCCCTTCCTCGACGATCTGCCCGACCGAAAGGCGAGGGCTGAGGCTCGCGAACGGGTCCTGGAACACGATCTGCATCTGCCGCCGCAACGGCCTGAGCGCCGCGCCGCCGAGCGCGTCGAGCGCCCGCCCGTCGAAACGGATCGCGCCTTCGCTCGCGATGAGGCGCAGGATGGCGAGGCCCAATGTCGTTTTGCCCGAGCCCGATTCGCCGACGACGCCCAAGGTCTCTCCGGCGCGCAGCGACAGGTCGATACCGTCGACCGCCTTCACATGGCCGGTCGTGCGCCGCAGCACGCCGGTCTTGATCGGGAACCAGACTTTGAGCCCTTTCGTCTCGAGCAGGGTTGCCGCGTTCGGCGCGCGCGCGAGCGGCTCGCCCTTGGGCTCGGCGGCGATAAGGCGGCGCGTATAGGGATGCCTGGCGCTTGTGAAGATCTCGGCGATGCTGCCGCGCTCCACGATCTCGCCTTGCGTCATCACGGCGACGCGGTCGGCCATCTTGCGCACGATCGTGAGGTCGTGCGTGATGAGCAGCAGCGCCATGCCGAGGCGAGCCTGCAAATCCTTCAGAAGCGTCAGGATCTGCGCCTGCACGGTGACGTTGAGCGCGGTCGTCGGCTCATCGGCGATCAGGATGTCGGGCGTGTTGGCGAGCGCCATCGCGATCATCACGCGCTGGCGCTGCCCGCCAGAAAGCTGGTGCGGATAGGCGTCGAGCCGCCGCTCCGCCTCGGCGAGCCCGACGAGGTGCAAGAGCTCGACCGTGCGCTCGCGCGCCGCGCGCGCATCGATGCGACGGTGCAGGTGGAGCGTCTCGGTCACCTGCTTCTCGATCGTGTGCAGCGGATTCAACGACGTCATCGGCTCCTGGAACACCATGGCGATGCGGTCGCCGCGGATGCGGCGCAGCTCTGCCTCGCTCGCGCCGATAAGCTCCTTGCCCTCGAATGCGATGCTGCTGCCGCTGCCGTGCCGCGCCGGCGGATAGGGCAGGAGTTGGAGGATCGAGAGCGCCGTCACCGATTTGCCCGAGCCCGATTCGCCGACGAGCGCCAATGTCTCGCCCTTCTCGAGCTCGAGCGAGAGATCGCGCACCGCCGCGACATCGCCCGCCTGCGTGCGGAAGGTGACGGAAAGGTGGTTGATGGTGAGAAGGGACATGAGCCGTCAGCTATCAGCCATCAGCTTTCAGACGAGCAATCAGGGCAGCGAGCATGCGTTTTATCTCCTGCGCGCCGGCGAGGATTTTGTCATGGTCGGACTCCCCGAGAAACGCCAGATCGTGGGCGAGGAGTGCAAAGTATTCGAGCTCGCTTGCCGATCCCAACGCGATATGAAGAAAACGCGCGAAATCGGCGTCGCTGCCGCGCCCACAACCTTCCGCGATGTTCGCTGAGATGGATGCAGCCGCCCGTCTCATTTGCGACGTGAGCCCGTATCGCTCCGCGCCAGGAAATGCCTCCGTGACGCGATAAACTGTAAGGGTCGCCGCATGCGCCTTTTGCCAGACCTTGAGCTCACGAAAGTCCTGCATCGTGCACTCCAAAAGCTGATGGCTGACAGCCGATGGCTGAAAGCTTAGATCCCGATCTTCCGCGGATCGAAGGCGTCGCGCACCGCTTCGCCGATGAAGATGAGCAAGGAGAGCGTCACGGCGAGCACGAAGAATCCGGTGAGGCCGAGCCAGGGCGAGGTGATGTTGTTCTTGCCTTGCAGCAAGAGCTCGCCGAGCGAGGGCGATCCCGGCGGCAAGCCGAATCCCAGGAAATCGAGCGAGGTGAGGGTGGTGATCGAGCCGTTCAGGATGAACGGCATGAATGTCAACGTCGAGACCATCGCATTCGGCAGCACGTGCCGCACCATGATGACCGGGTCGCTGACGCCCAGCGCCCTCGCCGCGCGCACATAGTCGAAATTGCGCGCGCGCAGGAACTCGGCGCGCACCAGGTCGACGAGCTGCATCCAGGCGAGCGCCAGCATGATCCCCAGAAGCCACCAGAAATTCGGCTGCACGAAGCTCGACAGGATGATGAGGAGGAAGAGCGTCGGGATGTTCGACCACAGCTCGATGAAGCGCTGGAACGCGAGATCGACAAGCCCGCCGTAATAGCCCTGGATCGCGCCCGCGGCGATGCCGATCGCCGAGCTCGCGATCGTCAAGGTCAGTCCGAACAGCACCGAGATGCGGAAGCCATAGATGAGCCGCGCCAGGACGTTGCGTCCCTGGTCGTCCGTGCCGAGCCAATCGACCTTGTCGGGCGGCGACGGCGCCGGGCTCGGCAGCGCGTAGTTGATCGTGTCGTAGTGGAACGGAATGGGCGGCCAGATCATCCAGCCGGACGCTTCGATCTTCTGCTTCAAATAGGGATCGCGATAATCGGCCTCGGTCGGGAATTCGCCGCCGAAGATCGTCTCGGGATAATCGGCGAACACCGGGAAATAGAAATGCCCTTGGTAGGAGACGACGATCGGCCGGTCGTTGGCGATGAACTCGGCGAAAAGGCTCACCATGAAGAGCGCGAGGAAGATCCAAAGCGACCAGAAACCGCGGCGGTTGGCCACGAAATTGGCAAGGCGGCGTTCGGTCAGAGGGCTGACGCGGAGCCCGAGCCGGCGCTCGCCCGGCCGCGCGGCAATGGGGCTGAGGCTCATGCGCGTCGCGTCGCGAAATCGATGCGCGGATCGATCAGCATATAGGTGATGTCGCGCAGCAGATTCATGGCGATGCCGATCAGCGTATAGATGTAGAGCGTGCCGAAGATGATCGGATAGTCGCGGTCGAGCACGGCCTCGAAGCCAAGAAGGCCAAGGCCGTTCAGGGAGAAGATCACCTCGATCAGAAGCGCACTTGTGAACAGGATGCCGATGAAGGCGGCCGGGAAATTGGCGACGACGATCAGCATCGCGTTCCTGAACACGTGGCCATAGAGCACGCGGCGCGGCGCCAGGCCCTTGGCGCGCGCGGTCACGACATATTGCTTGTTGATCTCGTCGAGGAACGAATTCTTGGTCAGCATGGTGAGGTTGGCGAAGCCGCCGATCACCATCGCCGTCACCGGCAGTGCGATGTGCCAGAAATAATCGAGGATGCGGTGCGGCCAGGAAAAGCTTGACCAATCGTCGGAAACGAGGCCGCGCAGCGGAAACCACTCGACATAGCTGCCGCCGGCGAAGAGCACGATCAAAAGGATCGCGAACAGAAAACTCGGAATGGCGTAACCGACGATGATGGCGCCGCTCGTCCACACATCGAAGCTCGATCCGTCGCGCACGGCCTTGCGGATGCCCAAGGGGATCGAGATGAGATAGGAGATGAGCGTCGTCCAAACGCCCAATGAGATCGAGACCGGCAATCGCGCTTCGATCAGGCTGATGACGCTGCCGTTCTTGAAGAAGCTGTTGCCGAAATCGAAGCGCAGATAATCGCCGATCATCATGACGAAGCGCTCGCCCGCCGGCTTGTCGAAGCCGAACTGGTGCCTGAGGTCGTCGAGGAGCTTCGGGTCGATGCCGCGCGCGGAGCGCGTTTGCGCGGCCCCGGCCTCGCCCTGGCCGCCGCCGCTGATGCGCGCCAATGCGCCCCCTTGCGCGCCGCGGATTTGCGCCACGACCTGGTCGATCGGGCCGCCCGGCGCCGCCTGCACGATGACGAAATTCACCAGCATGATGCCGAAGAGCGTCGGTATGACGAGCGCGAGGCGCCGAGCGATATAGGCGAGCATAGGGTGCCTAGTGCGCTTCCTGCGGCGCCGGCTGGCGCGCCGAGACGCGCTGCGCGGCGTCGTTGTCGATCCACCAGGTGTTGATGACCGTGGCGACGGAATTGCCGTATTTCGGATGCGTCTTGGGCATGCCGAACTTGTTCCAGTAGGCGACGCGGTAATAGTCGGCGTACCAGTTGGGCACGACGTAGTAGCCGGCGAGCAGCACGCGGTCGAGCGCATGGACGATCGGCACGAGAGCCGCGCGCGATCTGCTTGCGATCGCCTTCTGGATCAGATCGTCCACCACGGGATCGTCGATGCCGGACGTGTTGGCGCTCCCCGGCTCGGCCCCTGCCTTGCTGCCGAAGAAATCGCGCAGCTCCGCGCCCGGCGCCAATGTCGCGATATAGTTTAAGGAGATCATGTCGTAATCATAATCGCGCCGGCGGTTTTCGAACTGCGCCGCGTCGACGTCGCGCAACTCGGCGAAGATGCCGACCCTTTGCAGATTCTGGATGAACGGCAGGATGACCTTCTCCTCGCGCGGCTCGTCGTTCAGGAACTGGAAGGTGAAGGGCGCGCCGGTCTTGTCGTTGACGAGCTTCCCGCCCTTGACGCTCCACCCCGCCTCCTTGAAGAGCGCGAGCGCCTTCCTGATGCCGTCGCGGATGTCGCCGCTGCCGTCATAGACCGGCGGCTCGTGGGGCGTGGTGAAGATCTCGTCCGGAATCTTCCCGCGATAGGTTTCGAGGAGCTTCAGCTCGTCGCCCTGCGGCAGCCCGCTCGCGGCGAGATCGGAATTCGACCAATAGCTCTTGGTGCGCTTATAGGCGCCATAGAGCAGGTTCTTGTTGGTCCATTCGAAATCGAACAGGTACCCAATCGCGCGCCGCACGCGCCGGTCGGCGAAGATGGGCCGCCGCGTGTTGAAGATGAAGCCCTGCATCCCCTGCGGCACCTCGTGATGGACCTCGTCCTTGACGACGGCACCATCCTTCATCGCGGGAAAATCGTAGGCCGTCGCCCAATCCTTCGCCGTATATTCCTCGCGCACGTCGATCTGCCCGGCCTTCAATGCCTCGAACATCACCGACATGTCGCGGTAGTAATCGACGCGCATCGTGTCGAAATTGTTCATGCCCTTGTTCACCGGCAAATTCTGCGCCCAGTAATCCTTGACCCGCTCGTAGGTGATCGAGCGGCCGGGATCGACCGCGGCGATGCGATAGGGGCCGCTGCCCAGCGGAATGTCGAGCGAGGGCTCGCTGAAATCGCGCCCCTGCCACCATTTCTTCGGCAGCACCGGCAGCCCCGCCACCTCCATCGGCAGATCGCGATCGGTGCCGTCCTTGAAGGTGAACGCGACGCGGTTGCCGGGCAGCACCTCGCATTTCACGACATTGGCGAGCTGGAGGCGATAGACCGGATGGCCCTTCGTCACGAGCGTTTCGTAGGTCCAGCACACATCCCCGGGCGTGATCGGGCTGCCGTCCTGGAAGCGTGCCTCGCGCCGCAAGGTGAAGGTGATCGAGCCGCGGTCGGGCGGCAGCGTCACGCTCTCGGCGATGAGGCCGTAGGCGGTGTTGGGCTCGTCGAGCGCGCCGGCCATCAAGCTGTCCCAGATCGCGCCGGGCCCGACCATCGAATTGGCATAGCGCACGAACGATACGCCGCGCAGGATGAACGGGTTCAGATTGTCGAACGTGCCGATGTCGCCGAAACGCACGCTGCCGCCCTTGGGTGCGTCGGGATTGACGTAGTCGAAATGGGTGAAGCCCGGCGGATATTTGAGCGGGTCGCCGAACAGCGACATGCCGTAGCTCGGTGTGCCGTCCTGCGCCGCGGCAGGGAGCGCGAGCAGAAGTGCGAAGAGGGTGGCGAGCACGACGCGCATCGGGCGTTCCCTCCGTTCGTTCTCGCCGCGCAGTCTAATGGAAAGCCGCCGCAGCGACAGCCTGATCGCGCTGCGGCGAATTCAGCCGCCGGCGAGCGCGGCCTTGGCCGCGTCGAGGAGGCGGCGGTCGCCGCACGCGATGACGCGGCCGTCCGAGCCGAGGCCGAGCGCCTGCCCGCGCCAATCAACGATCGCGCCGCCCGCGCCTTCGATCACCGGCACGAGCGCCGAGAAATCGTACGGCTTCAGATCGCACTCGACGACGAGGTCGATGAAGCCCGACGCGAGTTGCGCATAGGCGTAGCAGTCGGCGCCGAAGCGCGCGAGCTTGACGCGCGATTTGAGGCGGGCGAATCCCGCGGCGTCGCTGCCGCGAAACATGTCGGGCGAGGTCGCATAAAGCGTCGCGTGCGCGAGATCGGCGCAGGCGCGGGCGCGAATTTCCGTGCCGTTGAGCGTCGTCTTTTGGCCGGCGATCCCGATCCAGCGCTCGTGCAGGACCGGTTGGTCGATCACGCCGATGACCGGCCGCCCCGCGCGCACGAGCGCGATGAGCGTGCCGAAAACCGGGATGCCACTGATGAAATTCTTGGTGCCGTCGATCGGGTCGAGCACCCAGACGGAGTCGGCACTCTCGCGCTCGCGTCCTTCTTCCTCGCCGATGATGCCGTGCGTTGGAAACGCGTCCTTGATGAGGCGGCGCATGGCGCGCTCGGCCTCGCGGTCGGCGATGGTGACGGGCGTCAGGTCGGGCTTGTCGTCGATCTTGAGGACGGCGCGGAAATAGTTTCGAACGATCGCCCCCGCCGCGTCGGCGAGCTCATGGGCGAGCGCTATCTCTGCGGGCGCGACGGGATCGTGCGCGCCCGCCGCCATTCGCTACTTGCCGCCGCCGGCCGCGGCCGCGGGGGCGGGAGCAGATGCCGGCTTGGCGCCGGCGCTCGGCGCGCCGCCCGCTGCCGGTGCGCCGCCCGCCGCCGGTGCGCCGCCTGCCGCCGGGGTGCCGCCGTCAGACGCTTCGAGTGGCTTCGGGCTGTCGCTCAGCGAATTGAGATAGGCGATGATATCGGCGCGCGCCTTGGGCTTCGGCTCGCCGACGAACGTCATTTTGGTGCCCTTGGCGAAATCCTGCGGCTTGAAGAGCCATTGGTTCAGGAGATCGGGCGTCCAGGTCTTGCCGGCCCCGGCCGTCTTCAGGGCCGCGGAGAAATCGAAATTGCCGCGGTCGTGCGCGATCTCGTCGCCGACGACGCCGTAGAGATTGGGGCCGACGCGGTTCGGCCCGCCCTTGACGAAGGTGTGGCAGGCCTGGCACACGATGGTGTCCTTCTTGCCGGCATCGGCGCTCGCTTGCGCCAGGAGCGGGCCGATCGGCTCGGGCCCCGCCGGCGCCGCCGCCGGCTGCGAGGACGAGGATTCGGGCGCGCCCGCGACCTGGTACGCGTTCTTCGCCAGCATTTTTGGTTCGACCAGCTTGTCGGCCAGGATGCCGGACACCATTGCCACGATCAGCGCGACCAGAATGGCTGCCGCGATCTTGTTCGCCTCGAATGACATGCCACCCCCGAATTGAGAATCGGCCTTGATGGTTCGCCTGTTGCTCGGAAGCGAGCGTGAGAGAAGCCAATTTTCGCTGACAACTCAAACGAAATGTGATTGAAGCGGGGAATGGCAGCCGATGCGGCATAACGCCGCAAGAGAGACCCGAGAGAGACAATGACCCCGATCGTCGTCATTCCCGCGCGCATGCGCTCGACACGGCTGCCGGACAAGCCGCTCGCCGAGATCGCAGGCGTGCCGATGATCGTCCATGTCTGGCGCCGCGCCGTTGCCGCGGGCGCGGGCCCGGTGGTCGTCGCCTGCGCCGAGCCCGAGATCGCCGCTGCGGTCGCGGCGGCGGGCGGCCGCGCCCAATTGACGGGCCCCGATCATCCGTCCGGCTCCGACCGTGTTTTCGAGGCGGTCGAGGCGATCGATCCCGCGGGGCGCTACGACGTCGTCGTCAATCTCCAGGGCGATTTGCCGCTGATCGATCCCGCCGCGATCCGCGCCGCGCTCGCGCCGCTCGAGGATGCGCGCGTCGATATCGCGACGCTCGCCGCGATCATCGACAACGACGACGACCGCCGCGCCGAAAGCGTCGTCAAGGTCGTGGCCGCATTCACCGCGGGCACGCGCGTGGCGCGCGCTCTCTATTTCAGCCGCCGTCCGGTGCCGTGGGGCGAGGGGCCGCTCTATCACCATATCGGCATCTATGCCTATCGCCGCGCGGCGCTCGCGCGCTTCGTGGCGCTCCCCGAAAGCGCGCTCGAGCAGCGCGAGCGGCTCGAGCAGCTCCGTGCGCTCGAAGCGGGCATGCGCATCGACGTGGCGCTCGTTGACACGGTGCCGCTCGGTGTCGATACTCCGGCCGATCTCGCGCGCGTCCGCGCGCTCATCGCTTCCGCGCCATGACCGCCAGCACCGATCCGGCCCGCACCATCGCTTTTCAGGGCGCGCCCGGCGCCTATTCCGATCTCGCCTGCCGCGAGGTCTATCCCAAGCTCGCGACGCTCGCCTGCGAGACCTTCGAGGATGCGATCGCAGCGGTGCGCGAGGGCCGCGCGCAGCTCGCCATGCTGCCGATCGAGAACTCGGTCGCAGGCCGCGTTGCCGACATCCATCACCTCATGCCGGACTCGGGCCTCACCATCATCGCCGAGCATTTCCAGCGCGTGAAACATGATCTCCTGGCGCTGCCGGGCGCAACGCTCGAAGGGTTGAAGACGGTGCGCAGCCACGTCCACGCGCTGTCGCAGTGCCGCGTGCTCATCAGGAAGCTCGGCCTCACGCCGCACGTCGCCGCCGACACGGCGGGCGCGGCATCGGAGTTGGCTGCGCGCGGCGACAAGAGTGTCGCGGCGATCGCGTCCGAGCTCGCGGGCCAGATCTACGGCCTGCAATCGCTCATGCAGAACATCGAGGACGAGGACCACAACACCACGCGCTTCCTCGTCATGGCGCGCGAGACGCGCCCGCTGCCGAAGGACTGCAAGCGCGCCATCACCACCTTCGTCTTCCGCGTGAGGAACGTGCCGGCCGCGCTCTACAAGGCCATGGGCGGCTTCGCCACCAACGGCGTCAACATGACCAAGCTCGAAAGCTATATGGTCGGCGGCCGCTTCACCGCGACGCAGTTCTATGCCGACGTCGACGGCCGGCCCGAGGATCGCCCGCTCGCCTTGGCCTTCGAGGAACTGCGCTTCTTCTCGCGCGAGGTGAAGATTCTCGGGACCTATCCCGCCCATCCGTTCCGCGAGGAATTGAGCCAGACCGGCGGGGATTAGATTTTTCCGCGAAACACCCCCTTGACTCAGACTGCAGTTAGATATATCTAAATGCAGTCTAACCAAAGGAGTGTAGCTTTGTTTCACAAAAACCATTCCGGCCATGGCCACCGCCACATGCGGGGCGACTGGGCCGGACGGCGCGGCGAGCCGGGTTTTCGCCACATGCGCGGCGGGCGCGGCCGGATCTTTGACCAGGGCGACCTGCGCCTCGTGCTGTTGGGCCTGATCGCGGAAAAGCCGCGCCACGGCTACGAGATCATCAAGGAGATCGAGGACCGCCTCGGCGGCGCCTACAGCCCGAGCCCCGGCGTGATCTACCCGACCCTCACGCTGCTCGAGGAGCTCGGCCACACGCGCGTCTCCGAAGAGGGCGGCAAGAAGCTCTACGCCATCACCCCCGAAGGCGAGGCGGCGCTCGCGGCCAACAAGGCGGCGGTCGACGCGCTCTTCGCCCGCATGACCGAGGTGCGCACCGCCCAGGGCGGCGGCCCCGCGCCGCAGATCGTGCGCGCGATGCAGAATTTGCGCCTGGCGCTCAGGATGCGGCTTTCGCGCGGGCCGCTTTCGGACGCACAGATCGACGCCGTGACGAGCGCGCTCGATGCCGCGGCGCAGACCGTGGAGCGGAGCTGATGGCCGGGCCCGCGCGCTCCGAGGCGCTGGTCGCGACGCCTTTGGCGCAGCGCTACATGACGCAGCTCTGCCGCCATTTCGAGCATCGCCTCTCGGTCTATCGCTGGGAGGGGAACGGCACCATCGCCTTCCCCACGGGCCTGTGCCGGCTCGAGGCCGCCTCCGACCGGCTCGTGCTCAAGGCCGAGGCGCCCGATCCGCAGCAATTGGCCGAGCTCGAAGGCGTCGTCACGCGGCACCTGACGCGCTTTGCCTTCCGCGCTCCGCCGACGATCGAATGGCGCCGGCTCAGCGCCTGAGCCAATCCTCGACGAGGCGGCGCGCGATCGAATCGCGCCGCGGCAGGCGCAATGCGTCGTCGTCGTTGCGCCCGAGCAGGAATCCGCGCTCGTACCATGCGGCGTGTTCCAATTCCTCGGGATCGACCGTGATGGCGCGGCTTCTCGCGCGGGCGTGAAATCCAAGCATGAGCGAGGCCGGGAACGGCCACGGCTGCGACGAGTGATAGATCACTTCGTCCACCTCGATCCCGGTCTCCTCGAACACCTCGCGCGCCACCGCCTCCTCGAGGCTCTCGCCCGGCTCGACGAACCCCGCGAGCGTCGAATGCATGCCGTTCGGCCATTCGGGCTTGCGGCCCAAAAGACAGCGCTCGCCGTCATGGACGAGCATGATGACGGCGGGATCGGTGCGCGGAAAATGCGAAGCGCCGCAGGAGGCGTCGGTGCAGCGCCGCACATGCCCGCCTTCCTCGCTCGCGGTCGGCTGGCCGCACACGCCGCAGAAACGATGCCGCTCGTGCCAGTAGGATATGCCGCGCGCATAAGCGAGGAGCGAGCCTTCCGCGCGCGGCATGAGCGGCCCGACCCGGCGCAGATCGGTGAACTCGCCAGGCGCGCCCGGAGCGAGCGCCGCAAGCGGCGCCGCCGCGTGCGAAAGATCGAGCGCGAAATAGGCCGTGTCGCCGTCGAGCCCGAGCAGAACTGGCTCGCCGCCGATCTCCGCGATCTCGGCGCGGCGCAAGAACGCCGCGCGCGGCTCGGCGTCCGTGCCGCTCATGACGAGATTTTGCCCGCGCCACAACGGCACGAAGCGGGCGGCGCTTCCGGCGAGGAGCGACGCCACCCATTCGCGGTCCTTTCTGCGCATCCCGGCGCGGTCGAGCGCCCCGCCGGCATAGAAATTCACCCGGTCCATATTCGCTTTTTAGGCGCTCTGAGCCGCCGCGTCACGCGCGCGCGGCGCACAGAGGGCCCGGCGAGCCCGTCCTTGCGCGGCGCCGGGCCGGTCCTGATATAGTGGCTCCGGGAGGCTGGCTTCGGACAGGTCCCTCGCCAACCCGGTCAGGTCCGGAAGGAAGCAGCCGTAACGAGTTTCGGCCTGGGTCGAGGGCCGGTCTCCCACCTTCGCCTTTCGTGGAGGCGCCATGAGCGAGCCAGGCAGCGCCTACCGCGTGCTGGCGCGCAAATACCGGCCGAGCCGCTTTGCCGAACTGATCGGCCAGGAGGCGATGGTCCGTACCCTCACGAACGCGATCGAGAGCGGGCGCATCGCGCACGCCTTCATCCTGTCGGGCGTGCGCGGCGTCGGCAAGACCTCGACCGCGCGCATCATCGCGCGCGCGCTGAACTGCATCGGGCCCGACGGCAAGGGCGGTCCGACCGTCTCGCCGTGCGGGGTGTGCGAGCCGTGCCGCGCCATCGCCGAGGACCGGCATGTCGACGTGCTCGAGATGGACGCGGCCTCGCGCACCGGCGTCGACGACATCCGCGAGCTCACCGAAGGCGTGCGCTATCGCCCGGTCTCGGCGCGCTACAAGGTCTATATCATCGACGAAGTGCACATGCTGTCGAAGAACGCCTTCAACGCCCTTCTGAAGACGCTCGAGGAGCCGCCGCCCGACGTCAAATTCATCTTCGCCACGACCGAGATCCAGAAGCTGCCGCTCACCGTTCTGTCGCGCTGCCAGCGCTTCTCGCTGCGCCGCGTGCCGGCCGAGATCCTGGCCGAGCATTACGCCAAGGTGGCGAAGGCCGAAGGCGTTGCCGCCGAACCAGCGGCGATCGCCTTGATCGCGCGCGCGGCCGACGGCTCGGTACGCGACGGGCTCTCGATCCTCGACCAGGCGATCGCGCTGTCGGGCACCGCGATCGCCGAGACGCAGGTGCGCGACATGCTCGGCGTCGCCGACCGCGGCCTGGTCTTCGACCTGCTCGAGACGGCCTTGCGCGGCGACGCCGCCGGATCGCTCGCGCAGATGGCGGCGCTTTACGAAGGCGGCGCCGATCCCATCATCGTGCTGCAGGACCTTTTGGAGCTCGTGCATTTCCTGACGCGCCTCAAGCTCACGCCGGCGGCGGGCGAGGGCGACGCCGCGCTCGAAGGCGACCGCGCGAGGGGATTGGCGCTTGCGGAGCAGCTTTCGATCCCGGCGCTCGCGCGCGCCTGGCAGATGATCTTGAAGGGCATTTCCGAGGCGCAGGCCGCGCCTTCGACGATCGAGGCGGCCGAGATGGTGCTGGTGCGGCTCGCCTATGTCGCCGAGCTGCCGAGCCCGGCGGAATTGGCGAAGAGTCTTGATGGCCGCGCGCCGATGCCTGCGCCGGCCGCATCGCCCGCGCCGCGGCCAACGCTCGCGCCTCAGCCTGCCTCGCCCGTCGCGCGCGCGATGGCCGCCGCCGAGCCGGCGCGTGTCCTCGCGCCCGCCGCCGCGCCCGAGCCGGCGCCGCGCCCGGAGCTGCCCAATCCCACGAGCTTCCTCGAAGTGCTGGAGCTGTTCGAGCAGCATCGTGAGGCGCAGCTGCGCGTGCACCTTTACGCCAACGTGCATCTGGTGCGCTTCGAGCCGGGCCGGATCGAGCTGCGCCCGACCGAGGCCGCGCCGCAAAATCTGTCGAATCGCCTCGGCCAGCTCCTCACGGAATGGACCGGGCGGCGCTGGGTGGTGAGCGTCTCGGACGAGCCTGGCCGCGCCACCTTGCGCGAGGAGCACGAGGCGCGCGAGCGCGAGATGACGAACGCGGCGGCGCAAGACCCGCTGGTGCGCGCCGTGCTCGACGCGTTCCCCGGCGCGCGCATCGAATCGGTGCGCGAGATCGAAGACCCGGCGGCGCCCGCGCCTGCCGCGCTTGACGAAGAGAGCGAAGGAGACGAGGCCTGATGAAGAACCTGGGCCAGATGATGAAGCAGGCGCAGCAGATGCAGGAGCGCATGGCCGAGCTGCAGGCGAAGCTCGAGCAGGTCGAGCTGTCGGGCGCCTCGGGCGGCGGCATGGTGCAGGTGACGTTGAACGGCAAGGGCGAGATGCGCCGCCTCAAGATCGACAAATCCCTGGTCGATCCGAACGAGACCGAGGTGCTGGAAGATTTGATCCTCGCCGCCTTCAACGACGCCAAGGCGCATGTCGAGGCGCACATGGCCGACGAGATGAAGAAGCTCACCGGCGGCCTTTCGCTCCCGCCCGGGATGAAGCTGCCGTTCTGAATGACCGAGCTCGACCGTCTCGTCGAACTGTTGGCGAAGCTGCCGGGCTTGGGCCCGCGCTCGGCGCGGCGTGCGGCGCTCTACCTCTTGAAGCGGCGCGAGGCGCTGATGGAGCCGTTGGCGCTCGCGCTCACCGCGGCCGCGCGCCAGGTGCGGCCGTGCTCGGTCTGCGGCAATCTCGATGCGGCCGATCCGTGCGCCCTCTGCCGCGACCCGCGCCGCGAGGGCGATCTCGTCTGCGTCGTCGAGGAAGTGGCCGATTTGTGGGCGATCGAGCGCTCGGGCGCCTACAAGGGCCGCTATCACGTGCTGGGCGGCACGCTCTCCGCGCTCGAAGGCGTTGGGCCCGAGGAGCTGCGCATCGCCGGGCTCTTGGAGCGCGTCAGATCGGGTCCGGCGCGCGAAGTCATCCTCGCCTTGAATGCGACCGTCGAGGGTCAGACGACGGCGCACTACATCGCCGACCGCCTGGCGCCCCTCGGCGTGCGCGTCTCGCGGCTCGCGCATGGCGTGCCGCTGGGCGGCGAGCTCGATTATCTCGACGAGGGCACGCTCTCGGCCGCGCTTGCCGCGCGCCAGTTGGTCAAGGACGAGTGAGGCTCAGTCCTTGTCGCGCGGCCGCATCATGATCCAGAGCGCCATGTCCCAGGCGTTGCGGATGCCGGCGAGCAGCAAGAGCCCGAGCCCGCACGCCAGCACGACGAGGCTCGTCTTCGCGCCGCTCGCGAGCGCGCCGGCCGCGCCGGCGAACACGGCATAGGCGACGACCGGCGCGGCTGCGTACCACACCCGGTCGACAAGGACGAGTGTCACGGCGAAATCGTGGCGGCGGATGTGGATGAGGACGCTTACGCTATAGGCGACGCCGACGATCCCCTCGGCCGCGAGCACGGCGCCGAGCAATGTCACGCTCGCGAACGGCGCGAGGATGAGCAGGCAGGCCGTCAGAATCGCCGCGAAATGCACCACGGTCGGCGTGATGAAGGCCTTGAGCCCGGCCTCGTGCTCCTGCTTCAGGACGCCGACGCCGATCGAGGCGGCGACGAAGGTGAGGCCGACAAGCGTCGCCGCGGCGCCGCCCATGAGCACGTAGAAATCGTGCCAGTCCTTGAGCGCGGCGCCGAGCACGCTCTAGTCCGCGATGAGGCGCGGCACCGGCGGTGCGGCCGGCTCATCGGCCACTTCCTCGGCCTCGCCTTCGATGAGTTGATCGCCTTCCTGGCTCATCACCGTATAGGCGGGGAGGTTTGCCGGCAGGCCTTTGTCCGGCTTGACACCGAGTCCGACGAGCTTGCGCGCCCGCGGCAGGAGACGGCCGTTCACCGATCTCGTGAATTTCTCGAACGTTTCCGCCGCGCCGCGCAGGCCCTTGCCGACAGCGCCGGCATAACCGAGCGCGACGGCTATCGCTTCGAGCAGCGCCCGCGCTGCACTCGACGATCCGCTGCTGGTTCTCGATCTGGCGTTCCTTCATGATCTCCGGCGGCGGCGAGCGAGAGGCGCAATGGAGCCCGGTCGGCCCGGCCGGGATGATTTCCGCTTTTCGCGCGCGCTTGGCGAAGAACGCCGGGTCAGCGCGGCTCAGCTTTTCGAGCGCCGCCTCGCTCGGCAAATACATGATGCTGAATATGTGAGCGATTTCGCCGGCGCGTCCGGCCTCACGCCATTGCGTCTGCACCGCGTTCGCGATAGTCTTTGCCCGCGAGTGAATTGAGATGGCCATTCATGGTGCTCGGCGAGCTCGCATAAGCTTCCGTCCTCGGGTTCGCCGCCTTCCGCCTCGGCGATCTCCAAAAGATATTTCGACGATTTGCAGTCGATGATGATGGCGCTATTGGCGGGCAGGAAGACAAGCGCGTCGGGCCTGAGCCGCTGCCCGGTGAGCTGCGTCCGTCGTCGTCGCTTCGAGCACGTAGTCGCGCCCGGCTGCGAGCCCCATCTCTTTCAGCGTGTTGCCGAGGCCGACCTCGTGCGATCTGGCCGGCGCCGCCCGGGCTCGACAGCGAGCGCACCAACGTATCGATGACGCTTGCCCTTCTCCTCGACCTGGCCTGACAGCTCGCCATGCGCTCTTTTCATGTCGCCGATGTGCTGATCGAGGCTTCGGAAATCTGCCGGAAGTGATCTTCCGCTTGCTTGTTCGCCTCGGCGGTTTCGCGGCTGTGCTCCTCGATTAGCTTCGACGACAGACGCTTCGCCGTTCGACGACCGCTGCCTTCGCGGCGTCGGTCACTTCGCGGCGAGTGGTCATCGCCGAGTCAGGACGGTTTCGAGGTCGCCGAGGCGCTTCGCCTGCGCCTTCGAAAGCTGCGCCGCACCCGCAAGCCGCGCGCCCCGTGCGCGCGCCAGCAGCACGCCCAGCGCCGCCGCCGCCATCGCGAAGCCCACCGCCAAGACGCAGAGCCCGATCTCCATGCTCGCATTATCGCAAAGCGGACCGGGAATTGTCACTCGCGGCGGGGCGCCGGAGCCGGGTTGACGAAGGCCGCGCCGCGTCATACCTAAATGGCCGCCATGGCGATCCTGTCGATCATCACCGCGCCCGACCCGCGCCTCAAAGTGAAGGCGAGGCCGGTCGCGCGAAGTCGATGCGCGCGTCAAGAAGCTCATGGCCGACATGCAGGAGACGATGTACCAGGCGCCGGGCATCGGCCTTGCCGCGCCCCAGGTCGGGGTGGCGCTGCGCGTCATCGTGCTCGACTGCGCGCGCGAGGGCGAAAAGCCGCAGCCCTTGAAGATCGCCAACCCCGAGATCCTGTGGCGCTCGGACAAGGTGATCACGATCCAGGAAGGTTGCCTGTCGCTGCCCGAGCATTACGCCGATGTCGAGCGCCCGGCCGCGATCAAGCTGCGCTATCTCGACGAGGAGAACGAGATCCGCGAGCTCGACGCCGAGGGGCTTTTGGCCACCTGCATCCAGCACGAGATGGACCATCTCGAAGGCGTGCTCTTCGTCGATCACATCTCGTCGTTGAAACGCAGCATCATCCTGCGCAAGCTCGCCAAGGCGAAGCGCCAGAAGACGCCGGTCCCGGCCTGAGCCGCGTGACCGCGCTTGCGCCTCGCATTCCTCGGGACCCCGATCTTCGCCGAGCGCATCCTGCGCGCGCTGGCATCGTCATCGCACGAGCTTGCCGCCGTCTATTGCCAGCCGGCGCGTCCTGCGGGCCGCGGCCAGAAATCCGCTCGCCGCGCCGGCGGAACGTGCGGCCGAGGAATTGCGCATCCCCGTCTTCACGCCGGAAAAACTCGGGCCCGAGGAGGCCCGAAAATTCGCTTCGCTCGGCCTCGATGCGGCAGTCGTCGCCTCCTATGGCCTGATCCTGCCCAAGGCGATGCTCGATGGGCCGCGCCTCGGCTGCCTCAACGTGCATGCCTCGCTCCTGCCGCGCTGGCGGGGTGCCGCGCCGATCGAGCGCGCCATCATGGCGGGCGATGCCGAGACCGGCGTCACCATCATGCGCATGGACGAGGGGCTCGACACCGGCGCCATCGTGCTCGCGGAGAAAATGCCATTGGGCCCGCGCACCACGGCGCCGGACCTCTACGACCGCATGGCCGAGCGCGGCGCGGCCCTGATGCTGGCTGGCGCTCGACGGCCTCGCGTCGGGCAGCCTTGTGCCGCGGCCGCAGCCGCAAGCGGGCGCGAGCTATGCCAGGAAAATCGGGCGCGAGGAGGGGCGGCTCGACTGGCGCCGCCCGGCCGCCGAGCTCGAGCGCACCGTGCGCGCCTTGAACCCGCAGCCCGGCATCTTCTTCGAGGCGAAGGAGCGCATCAGGATTCTCGCGGCCGAGACAGTGGCATCTTCCGGCGCTGCGCCCGGCACCGTCATCGACGAGCGGCTGGCGATCGAATGCGGCGAAGGGGCGCTGCGCCCGCTCGTCCTCCAGCGCGCCGGCCGCGCGCCGGTCGAAACCGCCGCCTTCCTGCGCGGCTTCGCCGTGCCGAAAGGCACGCTTCTGCCATGCCCCGCTTCAAGCTGACGCTCGAATATGACGGCGCCGGCCTCGTCGGTTGGCAGCGCCAGAAGCTTGGCCTCTCGGTGCAGCAGATCGTTGAGGAAGCGGCCGAGGCGCTGTGCGGCGCGCGCGTCGTCGTGCATGGCGCCGGCCGCACCGATGCCGGCGTCCACGCGCTGGCGCAGGCGGCGCATCTCGATCTGCCGCGCGATTATCCGCCCGACACGGTGCGGAACGCCTTGAACCAGCACATGCGCCCGCACAAGGTCGCGGTGATCGAAGCCGCGCGCGTCCCGGAATCGTTCGACGCGCGGCGCTCGGCCAGGGGCCGGGTCTATCTCTACCGCATCCTCAACCGGCGCCCGCCGGTGGCGCTCGAAATCGGGCCGCGTCTGGCATGTCGGGCGCGCGCTCGATGCGGCGGCGATGGCGGCGGGCGCGCAGCATCTTCTCGGCAAGCACGATTTCTCGAGTTTCCGCGATTCGCTGTGCCAGGCGCGCTCGCCGGTGAAGACGCTCGACGCGCTCGATGTGACGCGGTCCGACGACGAGATCCGGATCGAGGCGCGCGCGCGCTCGTTCCTGCATCACCAGGTGCGCAACATGGTGGGGACACTGAAGCTCGTCGGCGAAGGGAAGTGGCGCCCGGCCGATGTCGCGCGCGCGCTCGAAGCGCGCGACCGCCGCGCGGGGGGGCCGACCGCGCCGGCCGAGGGGCTCTATCTCGTGCGCGTCGTCTATCCCGGCGACTGACCGGACAGGATCTGCGTCACCTGCGACAAGGCGGCGCCGATGACGATGTCCAAGAACACCAGCGCGGTCGCCGGCAGCGCGCCCGCGTCGACCGCGATCCGCGCGATGAACCACTCGTAGACGAGGATCGCCATGTAGGCCACGAAGTCGGCATAGGCGATGGCATAGCCCGGCACGATGTCGAGCCCGCCCAGCACGGCGATCGGCAACAGCGCCGCGGTCTGCAACACCTGCGACCAGTTGTAGGCGATGATGAACCCGAGCGCGCGCTCTTCCGGCACGAGCCAGCGGCAGAACGGCAGCGCCGCCAGCGGATAGGCGCACCAGCCGATGACATAGCCGATGCTCTCGACCAGCAGGATGCGAAAGACCGCCGCGGAGTGAAGATCGCTCGCGGAAAGCCGCATCAGGAGCAATATGACGAAGCCCGGATAGCACAACGCCGCCGCCCAGAACGAGCGGATCGCGCCGGCGAGGCTGCGGTCGAACCACGCCATCGCGCTGCGGTCGCGCAAGAGGAGCCGCCACGCGCCGTACAGCCCCGACGACATCTCGCGCAGCGTCAGCATCGGGCCCTAGCGCGCAAAGAACCGCTCGAGCACGTTGTGGTAGATCGCGGCCAGCTGCTCGATCTCGGACACCGGCACATGCTCGTCCACCTTGTGCGCGGTCTGGTTCAGGAGGCCGAACTCGGCGCACGGGCAGGCGCGGTGGATGAAGCGCGCGTCGGACGTGCCGCCGGTGGTGCTGAGCGCAGGCTTTCTGCCGAGCACGTCCTCGATCGCGCCGCACAGAATGGCGCTCACCTCGCCCGGCGGAACGAGGAAGGATTCGCCGCTCACCTTGATCTGGAGCTCGTAGCGCCCGCCCGCCTTGTCGAGAATGGCTCTGAGCCAGCGCTCGATCGAGGCGCTGGTCCAGCGGTCGTTGTAGCGCACGTTGAAGACGGCGCGCGCCGTGGCCGGAACGACGTTGGTCGCGCGATTGCCGATGTCGATCGTGGAGATCTGGAGGTTCGACGGCGGAAAATGCGCCGTGCCCTCGTCGAGCGACGTCGCTGTGAGGGCGCCGAGCATCGCCACGAGCCGGTGCGCCGCGTTGTCGGCGAGATCGGGATAGGCCGTATGGCCCTGCACGCCGTTGACGGTCAGAAATCCGTTGAGGCTGCCGCGCCGGCCGATCTTCACCATGTCGCCGAAATTCTCGGCGCTGGTCGGCTCGCCGACGACGCAGGCGTCAAGACGCTCGCCCTTATCCTTGATCCAGTCGAGCAGCTTGCGCGTGCCGTTGATGGCGTCGGCTTCCTCGTCGCCGGTCACGAGGAAGCTGATCGAGCCGCCGAATTTCGGCCCGCGCGCGTCGAGGAAGCGCGCGCACGCCGCCACCATCGCCGCGAGCGCGCTCTTCATGTCGGCGGCGCCCCGGCCATAGAGCATGCCGCCCTTCACCGCGCCTGCGAATGGATCGACGCTCCATGCCGCCGCGTCGCCGGGCGGCACCACGTCGGTATGGCCGGCGAAGCAGAAATTGCGGCCCTCGCTGCCGAGGCGCGCGTAGAGATTGAGGATCGGCGCCGTGCCCGGCTCGGCGAATTCCAGGGTCTCGCAGCGGAAGCCCAGCGTCTCGAGCGCGCCCGCCAGGATCGCGATGGCGCCCTTGTCGTCGGGCGTGACGCTCGGCGCGGATATGAGGCGCCGGGCGAGAGCGACGGGATCGGCCGCCATCGGCTCAGGCGCGCAGCAGCTCGTTGATCGAGGTCTTGGCGCGCGTTCGTTCGTCGACGCGCTTCACGATGACGGCGCAATAGAGGCTCGGGCCAGGGCTTCCGTCGGGCAAGGGCTTGCCCGGCAGGCTCCCCGGCACGACCACGGAATAGGCCGGCACGCGGCCCTGATAGGTCTCGCCGGTCTGGCGGTCGATGATGCGGGTCGAGGCGCCGAGGAACACGCCCATCGCCAGCACCGAGCCGCGCTCGAGGATGACGCCTTCGGCCACTTCGCTGCGCGCGCCGATGAAGCAATCGTCCTCGACGATGACCGGCTCCGCCTGCACCGGCTCGAGCACGCCGCCGATCCCGGCGCCGCCGGAGATGTGACAGTTCTTGCCGATCTGCGCGCAACTGCCGACCGTCGCCCAGGTGTCGATCATGGTGCCGCTGTCGACGTAGGCCCCGACATTGACGAAGGACGGCATCAGCACGACGCCCGGCGCGATGAAGGCCGAGTGGCGCACGACGGCGCTCGGCACCGCGCGGAACCCCGCTTGGCGGAATCGCGCCGCGTCCCATTTCGCGAATTTCGACGGGATCTTGTCCCACCAGGAGGATTCGCCCGGGCCGTTCGCGATGACGCTCATGTCGTTCAGGCGGAACGACAGCAGCACCGCCTTCTTGAGCCATTGGTGGACGCGCCAGCGCGCGCCATCCTTCTCGGCGACGCGGCGGGTGCCGCCGTCGAGCGCATCGAGCGCCGCCTCGACCGCGGCGCGCACGGGTCCCTTGGTCGCGGGCGTGATCTGGTCGCGCGTCTCCCAGGCGTCGTCGATGGTGCGCTCGATGTCTTGCGTCATGGCACCGTCACGCTATTTCGCCCGCATCGCGGCGTCAAGAAATGCCGCGAGGTCGCCGGTCACATGGTCCACGTGCGCGGCGTCGGCGTCGCCCTCTGCCATGTGCGGCCCGCCCGTGAGCCAGATCGTCGTCATGCCGAGCTCGTGCGCGGGCTTCAGATTCTTCGCCATGTCGTCGATCATCGCGGTGGCGCGCGCGTCGATGCCGTGCCGCGCCAGAAGCACGCGATAGCCGCTCGGATCGGGCTTCGGCAGGTATTCGCAGCCCTCGATGTCGTGGATGTCGCTGAAATGCCGCGTCAGGCCCAGACGCGCCAGCACGCGCTCGGCATGGCGCCGCGTCGAGTTGGTGAAGATGATCTTGCGCCCCGGCAGCGCGCCGATCGCGTGATCGAGCGCTGCGTTCGCTTCGAGCGCCGAGAGGTCGAGCTCGTGCACGTAATCGAGGAACGGTGCGGGCTTCATGTCGTATTCGTTCATCAGGCCGCGCAAGGTCGTGCCGTGCGCCTCGAAGAATTTTTTCCGCAACGCGATCGCCGACGCCAGGTCGAGCTTCAGCTCGGCCATGATGAAATCGTTCATGCGCGCCTCGACTTCGACATAGACGGTCGAGGTTGCCGGATAAAGCGTGTTGTCGAGATCGAACAGCCAACACGCGACGTCGCCGAGGTGCGGCTTCATTTCGCCGGCGGCAGGAAACGCTCGGTATAGAGCACGGTGTCGGGCGGCACCGGATCCAAGAGCCCAAGCTCGACCATCGAGCGGCGCAGCACCGCCATGCTCGAGGCCGTGAAATGCCCGTCGGTGAAGGCCGGCATCTCCACGTCATAGACCTTGCTCGCGACCGCGTCGGGAATCTGCATGATCGGCTGTGCGAGCTTCAGCGTTTCTTCCTTGTGCGTGCGCATGAAGGCGAGCGTTTCGAGCGTGCCCTTCAGATAGCGCCGCACCACGTCCGGCTTCTGGTCGATGAGCGGCTTCGCCGCGTAGATCACGAAGGCGGGAAAGTCCGGCACGTACTCGGAGAACTGCAGGAGGATGCGCACGCGGCCTTGCGCCTCGAGCGCTTCGAGCTGATCGGCGTTGCCGGTCAAGGCATCGATGTTGCCGGTCATGAGCTGCGCCATGCCGGCCTCGGTCGCGCCCAGCGGCACGACGGTGATGCCGTCGGCGCCCCAGCCCTGGCGCCGCGACATCTCGTGCGTGCACCAGGCGGTCAAGGACGTGCTGGAGCTGACGCCCACCGACTTGCCTTTGAGATCGGCGGGCGACTTGATCGGCGAGTCGCCTTTCACCACGAGCGAGATCTGCGCCGGCGCGCGCATGATGGAGGCCACCGCCATCTCCGGCGCGCCCTTCGCGGCAAGCTGCATCTCCGAGCCCGCGCCGAACACGAACTCGATCGAGCCCGCGGCCAAGGCCTGGTGCGCCGGCCCGCCGCCGCCGAAGCCCACGCTTTCGACGGCGATCCCGTTCGCCGGATAGATCCCGGTCGCCATGCCGATCTCGGCAAAGGTAAAGATGAAGCCGTTAACAGCGGGCTTGCCGACCCGCACCATGTCCGCGGCCACGGCCGGGGCGGGGGCCGCGAGCCCGGCCATGACGACCGCCGCCAGGACGAGTTGCAGGACAACTCGTAAATGGTTCTGCCGCATGGGGTCCTCCCGCGCCGTCGCGCTGCGCCGCCACGGCTTTTGTGTAGCGAGGCCGTCCGCGCAAGACAATCTGCCCAAGAAATCGTCGCGTCCGCTTGATTTTCCGGCAGCGCGCTGATCCCGCGCCCGCGTTTCCGGCGTAATACCGCCGGGCGCGCTTTGGCACCGGCTTTGCTTCTTAAGGGAAGAGAGCCTGAACCGCTTGAGCGGCGCCGATCCTGCAACGGTACCGCTCCCGGGGCGGGCCCGTCGCAGCGCGCCAGCGGCGGGCCCGTTGCCCGTCACAAGCTCCGCCCGGCCGCGCGATCTGCCGCGCGCCAGGGCGTTGACACGGCGCCCGCCGTCCTCTCCCAGGCGGCGGGCGCCGCCAACGCCTCAGCTTTCGCCCGTCTTGCGCGGCCCGTCGAGATCGCGGATTTCGGTATTGATCTTCACGTCGCTACGCCGTTGCTGCGCCATGATGGCGCCGGTGACGAAGGATTGGCCCGCGACCGCGCGCTGCGCCGCGACATCGAACTCGTCCGGCCAAACCCCCAGCGAATAGCCGAACCACGGCGCCTCGGGTTTGAGCGCCGGCAATCCCAACTCCTCCCAGATCAATCGCGCGCGCTCCATAAATTCGCGCTTCGGCAGCGAGATCGGCGGGAAATCCTCCTTCAAGGTCGCGTCGATCAGCACCGCGCCGTCCTCGCCGCCGTTCCGCTTGCTGCGCGGCCCGTGCCCTTGGTCGCGATGGCCCAGCACTTCGAGGTCGAGGGCCGGATTGGCGCGGTAGGACATCGCCCAGAGCAGCGCATCGGCATTGTCCGGGTCGATGTCGTCGTTGACGGCGATGACGTATTTTCCGGCGGCGCGATGGAGCGATGAAGCGCCATGAAGCGCGCGCCAGATTTCGGTGGACGGCACGCCGCGCTCCATCACCAGCACGATGACCTTGCGCAGATTGGTGAGCGGCTCGTGCATCGAGACCTTGGCGACGCCCGTGATGCCGAGCGCGTCGCGCAGATGCGCCAGCATCATCGGCTCGAGCGCCACGCGCTTCATCAGGCTCGATTCCGACGGCGTCACCTGTGAGATGATCGAGGTGAGGATCGCATCGCGCCGCCGGGTGATGCAGGTCACGTCCATGAAGGCGTTCATCTCCTGGAGATTGACGTGGCCGTGCGATTCGCCGAACGGCGCCTCGGGCTCGAGAAATTCCGTGTCGATCAGGCCCTCGATCACGATCTCGGCCTCGGCCGGGACCAGAAGATCGACGGTCTTGGCGCGCACCACATTGATCGGGGCACCCGCGAGCCCGCCAGCGACGGCAAGCTCCTCCATCGTCTCGGGCAATTTCTGCGCCGCGCAAAAACATACGGCCGGCGGCGCGCCCAGCACCACCGCCGCCGGCAGTTTCTGGCCCCTCGCGCGCGCCTTCTCCCAATGGACATAGATCCCCGGGCGCAATTCGAGCGACGGGTTCATGCCGAGCCGCCGCGGCGCTTTCACCTGGCCGCGATAGATGCCCATGTTCTGCAGGCCGGTGTCGGGATCGCGCGTGATGTATTGCGACAGCGTCGTATAAGGTGCCACGTCCCAGCCCGGCGTCGAAACGGGGATGGGAAGGGCGCCGAGATCGGCCGCCTCGCCCATCAGCACGATCTCGTGGCACGGCGCGTCGGTGACGACACGCGGCGCTACCGGCTTCGCCACCGCGCGCGCCCAGGTCTCGTTGATGCGGTCGAGCGCGCAGCCCATGCCGATCCGATAAATCTCGCGGCTCGCCGCGATCGCGCCCACCACCACGGGAATGTCATAGCGCCGCCCGTTGGCGTCGACCACGTTCTTGAACAGGAACGCCTTGCGCTCCGCCTCCGCGATGCCGCCGCGGAATTGCCAGCGCACCAGCGGGTGCATCTCGCTGTCCTTGTCGATCGCGCGATCGACCGTGACGAGGAGCCCCGCCTTGTCGAGGGCGGCCAGATGGTCGTGCAGGTCGGGATAATTTCGCGGCGCTTGCGCCATCGCGGAACTACTCCGCGGCGCGGCGGATGAGCGTGCCGGCGCCCTCGGCGAAAAGCTCCAACAGGATCGCGTGCGCGGCGCGGCCGTCGATGATGACCGCCGCCTCGACCCCGCCGATCACCGCTTCGAGGCAGGTCGCGACTTTCGGGATCATGCCGCCGGTGATCGTGCCGTCGGCGATGAGCGCTTCGGCCTCGGGGATGGTGAGCTGATGGACGAGGCGTTTCTGCTTGTCGAGCACGCCTTCCACGTCGGTCAGGAGCAGGAACCGCTTTGCCTTCATCGCGGCGGCGACCGCGCCGGCCACCGTGTCGGCGTTGATGTTGTAGGTTTCGCCGCCGTCGCCGACGCCGATCGGCGCGATCACCGGGATGATGTTCGAGTTGCGAAAGAGCTCCAGCACCTCGGCATTGATCGACACGGGCTCGCCGACGAATCCGAGATCGAGCACTTTCTCGATGTTGCTGTCGGGATCGCGCCGCGTGCGCTCCAGCTTCTTTGCGCGGATGAGACTGGCATCCTTCCCCGAAAGCCCGACCGCGAGACCGCCCGCCTTGTTGATCGCAGTGACGATCTCCTTGTTGATCGAGCCCGAGAGCACCATCTCGACGATCTCGACCGTGGCGCCATCGGACACGCGCAGGCCGTCGACGAACTCGCTCTTGATCTTGAGGCGCTTCAGCATGTCGCCGATCTGCGGCCCGCCGCCATGGACGACGATCGGGTTCATGCCGACCTGCTTCAAGAGCACGATGTCCTCGGCGAACATGGTGCCGACCGCGCTGTCGCCCATCGCGTGGCCGCCATATTTGACGACGATCGTAGCGCCCGAATAGCGCCGGAAATAGGGAAGCGCCGCGGCGAGCGTCGCGGCTTTCGTCCCAGGATCGGCAACGGGCTCGGCCATCGGCGAAATCTAGCGCGCCCCCACCGATGCCGCCAGCGAAGCGAGCGCCGCGCGCAGCTCGGCAATGCCGAATCCGCTCGCGGCGCTCGTCGCGTGAATCTGCGGGTGCGCGGCCGGGTGCTTCGCCAATTCCGCCGCCATCGCGGCGAGCCGCTCTTCGAGCGCCGGCGGCGAAAGCTTGTCGGACTTGGTCAGCACCACCTGGTATGACACCGCCGCCGTGTCGAGGAGCTTCATGAAGTCGCGGTCGGCCGGCATGAAGCCGTGCCGCGCGTCGATCAGGAGGAGCGCGCGCTTCAACCCCGCGCGGCCCCTGGCGTAAAGCGGCACAAGCCGGCTCCAGCGCCCGATCTCCTTCTTGGGCGCCGCCGCGAAGCCATAGCCCGGAAGGTCCACCAGCATCAGCGTGTCGAGCGTAAAAAATATGATCTGCCGCGTCCGCCCCGGCGCTTTGGAGACGCGTGCCAACGCGGTCCGTCCGGTGAGCGCGTTCAACAGGCTCGACTTGCCGACGTTCGAGCGGCCGAGAAACGCCACTTCCGGCAGATGGTCGGGCGGAAGCTGGTCTTCCTCCGCGGCGGCGATGATGAAGCGGCACTCGTGCGCGAAAAGGCGCCGTCCCGCTTCGACCTCGGCCGGATCGGGCGCGGGCTCGGGCGGAAAAAGGGCGGCTAGGATTTCTTCGCTGCCGCGCCGGCGCTGCGCATGATCACCCATTGCTGCGCGATCGACAGGAGATTGTTCCAGCTCCAATAGATGACGAGGCCGGCGGCGAACGGCGCCAGCATCACCGTGAACACCACCGGCAGGATCATGAACATCTTCGCCTGCATCGGGTCGGGCGGCTGCGGGTTGAGTTTTTGCTGCAGGAACATGGTGCAGCCCATGATGAGCGGCCACGCGCCGATATGGAGGAACGAGATGTCGGGCGGCACGAACGGCAAGAGGCCGAAGAGATTGACGAAGGTCGTCGGATCGGGCGCCGAGAGATCGTGGATCCAGCCATAGAACGGCGCGTGCCGCATCTCGATCGTGACGTAGAGCACCTTGTAGAGCGAGAAGAACACCGGGATCTGGATCACGATCGGCAGGCAGCCGGCCATCGGGTTGGCGCCGACGCGCTTGTAGAGCGCCATCATCTCCTGGTTCAGACGTTGCTTGTCGTCGCCGAAGCGCTCGCGCAATTTCGCCATCTCCGGCTGGAGCAGCTTCATCTTGCTCATGGCGCGATAGGATTTGTTGGCGAGCGGGAAGAACAGCGCCTTGATGAGCACCGTCAGCAGCATGATGGCGAGGCCGAAATTGCCGATGAGCGTGTAGAAGAAGTCGAGCGTCAGGAAGATCGGCTTGGTCAGGAAATAGAACCAGCCGAAATCGATGGCGCGGTCGAAGCGCGGCACGCCGCCTTGCGATTCATAGCGGTCGAGCAGCGCCACTTCCTTGGCGCCGGCGAAGACGCGGCTCGCATCGGTGGCGCTGCCGCCGGGCGGCACGACATCCTCCGATCCCGTGTAATCGACCTGGTAGGCGTCGGTGCGCTCGCGCTCGAAATGGCGCATCTTCGCCGCGACCGCTTCCTTCTGGTCGGGGATGAGCGCCACGAGCCAGTACTTGTCGGTGAAGCCCATCCAGCCGCCGGTCGTTGCAAAATCTTGCTCGCCGGATTTGAGCGTGTCGTACTTGATGCCGTCCTGGAGCGTGCCGTTGAAGACGCCGATCGGTCCCTCGTGCAGAAGGTATGTCGAGGAATTCTCGACCTCGCCGACCCGCTGCACGAGCCCATAGGGATGGAGCGTCACCGGCGCCGTGCTGTGGTTCTCGACCGTCTCGGTCATGGTGAACATGTAGTCGGGATCGACGGCGACGCGGTTGACGAAGGTCAGGCCCTCGCCGTTGTCCCAAGTGAGCTCGACGGGGTGGTCGGGCGTCAGCTCGCCGCCGCCGCCCGTCCATTTCGTGTCGGGCGCCGGCACCTTGGTCTTGGCATCGGATGCGACCCAGCCGAGCTCGACGAAATAGGGCTCCTCGCTTCCGTCCGGCGCCAGCAGCACGATCTCCGGGCTCTTGGGATCGACGGTCTCGTGATATTTGACGAGCGTCAGGTCATCGAGCCGCGCGCCGGTCAGATCGATCGAGCCGGCCAGGCGCGGGTTCGCCACCGTGATGCGCGGCGATTGCGCGAGCACCTCCGCGCGCGGCGCAAAACTGGCGGGCGGCGTCCCGGTCATGCCGGGCGCGGCGCGGGACGGCGCCTGCTGCGCGCTCGGCTGCGGCGCCGGCGCCTGCTGGCCTGGCGCGGGCGCTTGCGCACCCTGCGCCGGCACGGGTGCGCCAGGGGCTGGCACTTGCTGCTGCGCCTGCTGCTGCGGCTGCTGTGTCGGGTGCGGCGCCAGGAAAAACTGGAACACGAACAGGATCACGAGCGACAGCGCGATCGCGATGAAGAGATTGCGTTGCTGTTGATCCATCGCTGGTCCTAGCGGCCGGGCCGTGCCGGCGGCACCGGATCGAATCCGCTGCCGCCTAGCGGGTGGCAGGAGCAGATGCGCCGCGCCGCGAGCACGGTGCCGCGTGCCGCGCCGTGCCGCGCGATCGCCTCCATCGCATAGTCCGAGCAGGTCGGCAGATAGCGGCAGGTCGGCCCGATGAGCGGCGCGAGCGCGAGCTGATAGGCGCGGATGAGAGCGCGCAGCAGGAACCTCATTCAGCCTCCCCCTCGCGCCACGCGCCGAGACGCCGGAGCGCCGTCTCGAGGTCGGCGACGAGGTCCCGGAACTCGCGCGTCAACGTACCCTGGCGCGCGATCACGACATAATCCCCTGGCAGCGCATGGGGTGCCGCGCGGCGCACCGCCTCGCGCAGGCGCCGCCGCGCGCGGTTGCGCAGAACCGCGATGCCGACGCGGCGGCTCGCCGTGAAGCCGATGCGGGTTCCGCACCCCTTGTCCTGCGGCAAAGCCTGGAGGATGAGACCGGGCGTCGTCCATTTGCGGCCCTTGGCGGCGACATGGAGGAATTCGGCCCGCTTCTTGAGGCGCGCGAGCGGCGCCATCAGCGCCTCCGCCCCAACTGCCGCGTCAGGCCGACAGGCGCTTCCTGCCCTTGGCGCGGCGGCTCGCCAGCACGCGCCGCCCGCCGACCGTCGCCATCCGCGCGCGGAAGCCATGGCGGCGCTTGCGGATGAGCTTGCTCGGCTGGTAGGTGCGCTTCACGGCGAGAAACCCCGTTGCATCGGCGCGGGTCTATAGACGGGCGCGGCCGCCAAGTCAACGCGGCGCGGGCGCGGTTCAGGCGGCGCGACGGGCGGTCTTGCGTCCCGGACTCACGAGCGCGGCCGGCGGCAGCTATTCCGCAATCTCGCGATGCACGAGCCGCGCGCCTTGCCAGAGTTCGAATGACGGCGCTTTCAGCCGGGCGAGGAACCGCGCCCGCGCCGTCGCGGCCTCGTCATCGTCCGCATCGAAGTCGTACCGGGCCAACAATCGCCCGTCGCTCTTGCAGTATCGCAATTCGTAGAGTCCCATGCTGCACCCGGCCATAATCGGTAGGGGCGGCATCGTGCTTCGGCAATGTTGCGGCCGCATTGCAGTCGACCGGTACCGCTTGGCTCGGCGCATCACATCGATGCGAGCGCGAGGTGATCGACGCGGGCCCGCGGCCCGACGCGGTCGTGGCGACTTGCGCGGGCGGTTGTGCTAGCCTCCGCGGCGATGGCGTTGCCGGCGCTTCCCTTCCCGCGCGGGCTTTCGGCGCGGCTCTTCGCGCTCACTGTCGCATTCGTGATGGCGGGCGCGGTCCTTATTTTTCTCCCGGCGCTCGCGCGCGTTCGCCTCGCTTATCTCTCCGACCGCATCGACGCCGCGCACCTTGCCGTCTTTGCGCTCGAGGCGACGCCCGACAACATGGTGAGCCCCGACCTGGCGCGGCGGCTTCTGGCCGACGTGGGCGCGCGCGGCATCGTCGTGCACGAGCCCGCCATGACCCTGATGATCGATGCCGACGCGCCGCCGCCGATCGACGCCACTTACGATCTGCGCAGCCCCGGCGTCCTCATGCCGATCGCCGGCGCGGTGGCGACGCTCGCCGAGGGCGGCAACCGCGTGCTGCGCGTCCTCGGCGTCTCGCCCAAGGCGCCGGGCGCGGTGGTCGAGGTCCTGCTCGACGAGAAGCCGCTGCGCCAGGCCATGTGGGGCTTCGCGCTGCGCGTCTTCGGCCTCGCCATGCTGATCTCGGCGCTCACCGGCACGCTGCTCTATGTCGGATTGCGCCGCCTCCTGGTGACGCCGCTCCTGCGCCTCGTCGCCAGCATGATGGCGTTCCGCGACGATCCCGAGGATGCGGCGCGCGTCATCGTGCCCGAGCCGCGCGCGGACGAGCTGGGCCTGGCGCAGCGCGAGCTCGCCGCGATGCAGGAAACCGTGCGCCAGGCGCTGCGCCAGAAGGAACGGCTCGCGGCGCTCGGCACCGCCGTCGCCAAGATCAACCACGACCTGCGCAACATTCTGGCGACCGCGCGGCTCGTCTCCGATGGTCTTGCCGGGAGCGCAGCACCCGAAGTGCGCCGCGCCAATCCGCGCCTCGTCGCCGCGATCGACCGCGCCGTGGCGCTCTGCGCGCGCACGCTCACCTATACGGGCGAGGGCTCGCCGCCGCCCGAGCGCCGGCGCTTCGCGCTGCGGCTCCTCGTCGACGAGCTTGTCGGCCTGGTCGAGCCCTTCGCGCTCGACAACGCCGTGCCGGCGACGCTTGCGGTCGACGCCGATCGCGACCAGCTCTTCCGCGCGCTCCAGAATCTCGCGCTCAACGCGATCGAGGCCGGCGCGCGCCACGTCGCGGTCAGGGCGCGCGAGGCAGATGCGACGACGCTCATCGAGGTGGCGGATGACGGGCCGGGCCTGCCGCCCAAGGCGCGCGACAATCTCTTCCGCCCGTTCGCGGGCTCGGCGCGGCCGGGCGGCACCGGGCTCGGGCTCGCCATTGCGCGCGAGGTGATGCGCGCCCACGGCGGCGACGTCGCGCTCGGCGAAAGCACGGCCGCGGGCACGGTATTTTTGCTGACGCTTCCGGCGCCGGGCGTGCAGAGCGAGGTGTGGACGCCACCGGCTCCGGACACGGGGATTGCTGCGCTGCGCTCGCAATGACCTGTCAGTGCGAGGAGCGCCGGCGACGAAGCGATCTCAGCGCTTCAGCGCCTGCCGGAAAGCCGCGCGCGCCTCG
Organism: uncultured Alphaproteobacteria bacterium; assembly: GCA_963729295.1. Taxonomy (GTDB): domain Bacteria; phylum Pseudomonadota; class Alphaproteobacteria; order ATCC43930; family CGMCC-115725; genus DATJLY01. Next base: position 49,220 of record CAVSNJ010000021.1, on the reverse strand, counting down.
GGCCCGTGGATGAACGTATAGTCCTGCGGCGGCGGCTCGCCCGGCACGAGCTTCAGATCCGCGAACACCGGGCCCTCGGCCGCGAGCACGTTCGCCACTTGCGCCTCGAACTGCGCCAGGTCCGCGAACTCGAAGGTCGAGGGATATCCCGCCGCGCGCGCGAGTCCGGCGAAGTTGACGCGGCCCTGGCCCGGGATCGGGTGGCCGCCGTTCGCCTCGTACATGCCGTTCTCGCACACGAAATGGACGAGGTTTTTCGGCGCCTGGCTCGCGATCGTGACGAGCGTGCCGAGATTCATGAGCAGGCTGCCGTCGCCATCGAGGACGATGATGCGCTTGTCCGGCCGCCCGAGCGCCAGGCCCAGCGCCGCCGAGGAGGCCTGGCCCATCGCGCCGATCGAATAATACGTGAGCGCGTGGTTCGGGCGCAGCGCGCGCCATTCCTGCGCCGCCTGATAGACCGGCACGACGATCGCGTCTTCGACGTGGCGCGCGAGGATTTTGAAGGCGAGGTCGCGGCGCATCATCAGATGCGTCTCCCGATGAGGATGGCGCCCGGCCACGAGCTTTCGTAAGCGCGCGCGATCGCCGGGGCGATCAGCTTCGCCTCGTTCTCGTATTCGACGAGCTCGTGCGGGATGCCCATGGCGTCGAGGATCGGCTCGACGATGCGCACGCCGAAGCGCGCGGATTTTGTCGGCGCAACGCCCGGCTCCTTTTCGAGCAACCCCACCATCATCGTCACCGGCAGCTTGTAGTCGCAGCCGGCGGCGCGGATCGCGTTGATCGAATCGAGGAGGCCCGTGTACTGGATCAGGAGGAGAGCGCGCTTGTCGCAGAACGACAGCGCGGCGCAGATCGAGACGCCCTCGTCCTCCTTGCACACGCGTACGAGGCGGAAGCGCTTGTCCGTGGCGAGCGGCCACAGGACGCCCTCGCTCGTCGTGATGTCGGGGACGGAGACGATGAACTCGACGCCGCTCGCCGCCACCGCGTCGATGATTTCCTTGCCCTCGACCGGCCCCGCTTCATTCATGCCCGGCAAGCTATCGCAGCTTTTCGGCCGGCACAACATCCTGTCCTTGCGAGGTGTTATTGATATATTGCCAGGACCATCGCCCGCTTCAGGAGAGCCCGCGCATGCCGGACGGGACCGAGCTGTTCGAGATCATTCACTCGACGCGCGCCATGCGGCGCCTCAAACCCGACCCGGTGCCGGACGCGCTGCTGCGGCGCATCCTCGAGGCCGGGCAATGCGCCCCCAACGGCAGCAACGCGCAGCGCTGGCGCTTCCTCGTCGTCAAGGACGCGGGCATCAAGAAGGCGGTGCAGGTCTGGTACAAGAAGGCGTTCGACGAGGTGGTGGGCCCGCATTATCTCGCCGCCGCGCCGCCGCCGGGCGTCGACCGCGAGCGCTTCCTGCGTCAGCGCGCCGCGGCCGAGCACCTGACCGAGCATTACCACGAGGCGCCGGTCTGGATCGTGCTGTGCATGGATCATCGCAACGAGCGCCCGCCCGGCCGCATGTCCGGCGCCTCGATCTATCCGGCGGCGCAGAACATGCTCTTGGCGGCGCGTGCGCTCGGGCTCGGTGCCACGCTGACGACGCGCCATCTCGTGCACGAGAAGGAGACGGAAGCCGCGCTCGGCCTGCCCCAAGGCGTCCATTCCTACGCCATCCTGCCGCTGGGCTACCCGCTCGGCAAATTCGGGCCGGTGCGGCGCGGGCCGCTGGCCGACATCGTCTATGCGGATAAATGGGGTGCGCCCTATCCGGGCCTGTAGCGACCGGCGCATTAATCGTCGTATCTCATGCCGCGAACCATCTCACTCGCGGCGCCCGCTCAGCGGCGCGAGATAAGTCGAGTTCGTACGCCCATCGCCCTTTCGATGAATTGACTGGCGCGCGTGCGCGTGGAAGCCTCGGGCGGTGATTTCCGACGACGTCAAGAATTTCCTCCAAACGTCGATGCCTTCCGTCTGGGCGCTCGAGATGCTGCTGCTCATCCGCCGCGCGCCGGCACGGGTGTGGAGCATGGACGAGCTCAATCGCGAGCTGCGCGGCAGCGCGCTGGTGGTGGCGCAGGCGTGCGCCGCGCTCGCCGCGGCCGGGCTCGCGATCGAGGAAGAGCCCGGAAAATTCCGCTATCAGCCGGCGCGGCCCGAGCTGGCGCAGACGGTCGATCGGCTCGCGGCGCTCTATGCCGAGTTCCCGTTCGCCGTGACGCAGGCGATACTCGCCGCGCCGAGCAGCAAGATCCGCAGCTTTGCCGACGCGTTCCGGCTCAAGAAGGATTGAACCCATGCGCATGATTCAATCCGCCGTCTATCTCCTCTGCTTTCTCACGAGCTTCGCAGCGATGGTGCTGGTCTATCGCAGCTACCTCGAGAACCGCTCGCGGCTTCTCCTGTGGAGCGCGCTGGGATTCGTAGCACTTGCCGTGAACAACCTTCTGCTGTTCGTCGATATCGTGCTGTTGCCGAATATTAGCCTCCTGCCGCTGCGCCATCTCTCGGCGCTCACCGCCGTCGGGATCTTCCTCTACGGCTTCGTCTGGGAAACCGATTGAGGGCGCAATGAACGAGATCTTTCCCGCCGACTTCGTTTCGGGCGCGATCACCGCCGGCTACCTCGTGCTGGCGCTCTTGTTTCTGCGCTTCTGGCGGCGCACGCGCGACACGCTATTCGGCTATTTCGCGGTCGCGTTCCTGCTGCTCGCCGCGAACCAGGCGGGCGCGACCCTGACGCGCACCGGCGAGACCGAAAGCGCCTGGGTCTATCTCGTCCGGCTCGCGGCATTTCTCGTCATCATCGCGGCGATCGTCGGCAAGAACCTGCGCCGCGCGCCTCAGTCGAGCGCGAGGGTGAGCGACTTGAGGTAGGCGCTTTCCGGCAGCGCCGGATCGACCGGGTGGTCGGGCGCGGCGCCCGCCGCGCGCAGGATGCGGCCCGTCCGCCCGGCATCCTCGAGCCCGCGCCGCACGCTTTCCGCGAACTCGTCCTCCCCGACATTGTGCGAGCACGACGCCACGAACAGGAGCCCGTCCTTGGCGACGAGACCGGCCGCGAGCCGCGCGAGCTTGCGATATCCCCTCATGCCCGGCCCCAGATCCTTCTTCGCCTTGACGAAGGCAGGCGGGTCGGCGAACACGATGTCGAAGCGCTCGCCCGCTTCGTGCAGCCGCTGCAATTCCGCAAACGCCTCCGCGCGCACGAAGCGGCAGGTGGGCGCGACGCCGTTCCGCTCGGCCGACTGTGCTGCAAGCGCGAGCGCGCCCTCGGACCGGTCGATGCCGAGCGCCGAGGTGGCACCCGCCATCGCCGCCTCGATCGCGAACGCGCCGCCATAGCAATAGGCATCCAGCACGCGCGCGCCCTGCGCCAGCGCGGCGACGAAGCGGCGGTTCTCGCGCTGGTCGAAGAACCAGCCGGTCTTCTGGCCTTGCAGCACGTCGGCGAGAAAGACGGCGCCGTTCTCACGCAGCTCGACCGGCCCGTCGAGCGCGCCCAAGGCGAGCCGCGTCTCGTCGGGCACGCCCTCGATCGCGCGCGCCGTGCCGTCGTGCCGCAGCACCACCGCGCGCGGACTGAGCGTCGCTTCGAGCGCCGCCAGAATCTCGGGCTCGAGCGCCACCATGCCGGCGGTGTTGAGCTGCGCCACCAGCACGTCGCCATAGCGGTCAACGACGAGCCCGGGCAGCCGGTCGGCCTCGGCATGGACGAGGCGGTAATAGGGTTCGGCATAGAATTTCTGCCGCAGCGCGAGCGCGCGAGAAATTCGCACGGCGAAGAAATCGCGGTCGATCGCGGCCGCGGGATCGCGATCGAGGATGCGCGCGGCGACGAGCGTGTGCGGGTTGAAGGTGGCGATGGCGAACGCGCGCCCGTCCGGACCCGCGAGCGTGACGAGGCTGCCGCGCGCCAGGTCCTTGGCCGCGGCGTCCATGCGCACCTCGTTGGAATAGACCCAGGGGTGGCCCGCGGCTGCGCGCTTCGGCCGCTCGACGGTGACGGTGGGGCGCGATGACGCCGCTTCGCTCATCGGCTCAATCGCCGAGCGCGGCACCCTCGCGGCGCGGATCGGCCGCGCCTTCGAGCCCGTCCTTCGTCATCAGGATGCCGCCGAGGCCGCTGTCGCGCCCCCAGATGCGCGTCTGATGTCCCAGAGCCTGAAGCGCGCCTGCGAGCGCCGGGGCGCCGGCGAAATTCTCGATCTCGGTCGGGCCGGTGTTGCGGTTGTCGACGTTGGGCAGCGCGATCGCGTCTTTGAGGCTCATGTGCCAGTCGATGACGCCGATGATGGTCTTGGCCACGTCGGTGATGATGGGCGGCCCGCCGGCCGAGCCGACGACGAGCCGGATGGCGCCGTCCTTCGCGAAGACGATGGTGGGCGTCATCGCCGAGAGCGGGCGCTTCTTCGGCTCGACCCGGTTCGCGACCGGGCGGCCGTCGTCCTCGGGCACGAACGAGAAATCGTCGAGCTCGTTGTCGAGCAGGAACCCGCGCACCATCACGTGCGAGCCGAAATCGCTGTCGATCGTCACCGTCATCGCGGCGGCGTTGCCGTCGCTGTCGATGACCGAGATGTTGCTGGTCGAGGGAAATTCGGGCGCGCGCTCGTCGCCCCAAAGCTCGGCGTGCTGGCCCGCGGGCTCGCCCGCCGTCGCGGGGCCGGGGGCGAAATGCGCCGGATCGATCAGCTTCGCGCGCGCATCGAGATAGGCCCGGTCGAGCAAGCCATCGACCGGCGCCTTGACGAAATCGGGATCGCCGAGAAAGCGCACGCGGTCGGCATAGGCAAGGCGGCTCGCGGATGCGAAGAGATGCCACGCCTCGGTGTCGCCGGCGTGATGCGCCAGATCGAACGGCTGCAGCAGGCCCAGGATCTCGAGCACGACCGATTCGCCCGCCGGCAGGCCCATGCCGCAGACGCGCACGTCGCGATAGGGCCGGCACAGCACGGCGCGCTCCTTGACGCGATAGGCGGCGAGGTCGGCCGCGGAAAGATCGCCCGGCGGGTTGGCATGCGCGACCGCCGTGGCAATGTCGCGCGCGATCGGGCCGGCATAGAACGCGCCCGCGCCGTCCGCCGCGATCGTGCGCAGGGTTTCGGCGAGCGCGGGGTTGGCGATCACCGCGCCCGCCGGTTTCGCCGTGCCGTCGGCGGTGTAGTAGAGCGCGCGCGTGGCCGGGTTGTCGGCGAGATGGGAATCCTCGGCCAATAGCTTTGCGACGCGCGGCGACAGCGTGACTCCCTCGGCCGCGATCTTCACCGACGGCGCCACGATCTCGGCCCATGAGAGCTTGCCCCAGCGCCGGTGCATCTCCTCGGCGAGGCGCAGCAAGCCCGGCACGCCGATCGAGCGCCCGTTCAGCATCGCGCCCTGGTAGGGCAAGGGCTTGCCGTCCGTGTCGAGGAAGCGGTCGGGCCGTGCCGCCGCCGGCGCGCTCTCGCGCCCGTCGAGCGCCGCGAGTTTCTTGCCGCGCGCCGCGTAATAGACGAGGAACCCGCCGCCGCCGATCCCGGCCGATTGCGGCTCGAGCATTGTGAGCGAGATCGCCATCGCCGCCGCGGCGTCGGCGGCGCTGCCGCCGGCGCGCAGGATGTCGCGGCCGATCGCGGCGGCGCGTGGGTCGGCGCTCTCGACCATGTCGCGCCGCGTTTGCGCCGTTGCAGCGTGCGCCAGCGCCAAAAGGCCGGCGAGCGCGAGTGCGGGAAATATCTTCACGTGCCACGCGGCCGGGAGCTGGCGATGGGCGGAGCGAATTGCGGCTCGATGTCCCACGGGAACAGGATCCAGGTGTCCTGGCTCACCTCGGTGACGTAAGTATCGACCGTGGGCCGTCCGGCGGGCTTGGCGTAGACGGTGGCGAAATGCGCCTTCGGCAGCATCTCGCGCACGACGCGCGCGGTCTCGCCGGTATCGACGAGATCGTCGATGATGAGATAGCCCGCCCCGTCGCCGGCGATCGTCTTGAGGATCGTCACGGCGCCCTGGCTCCTGTCCTCGTAGCTCGCGACGCACACGGTATCGACGAGGCGCACATCGAGCTCGCGCGCCACGATTGCCGCCGGCACCAGGCCGCCGCGCGTCACCGCGACGATGCCCTTCCACGGCCCCAACTCCAAGAGCCGCCACGCGAGCGCCCGCGCGTGCCGGTGCAGCTCGTCCCAGCTCACGGGAAACGTCTTCGCATGAAGCGGCGCAGCCTCCATCAGCGCACGTAGATCCAGACTTCGTCGGTCGCATCGTCGGCGGCCGCGACCGAGGACAGCGACAGCCGCTCGGCCGGCATGCCCATCTCGGTCATGGTGTGCATCACGTCGGCCATGCTGCGCTCGGCCGCGTCGGGATCGCGCGTCACCGCGACGAGGTCGAACATCGCCGCGGGCTTGCGTGCGAGCGCGCTCTTCAAGGCCTCGTAGAGGTCTTGCGCGTATTCGGGTTGCGGCGTCTCGAAATGGATGACGATGAAGGGCTTGCGCGTATCGGGCGCGGGCGGCGGCCGGAGCGCGGGCGCCGCCGCCGTGCCAGTGGCGGCGGCGATGTCGGCGGCGCTTGCCGGCGGCGGGAAGCCCGAGGCATCGGTCGCCGGCTTCGCCTGCGACCGGAACACCGTCTCGGGATAGCCGCAGGACGCAAGCGCCAGAGCGGAAAGGATGAGAAGCCGGAAAGCGCGCATCGGAGCGTCCGATCCTAGACGAGCGCGCGCCGCCGCGGCAATCGCGAAGCGATGGCGTCCGCTTGCCAAAGCGGCGTGGACCGCGTAAGTAACGCCCCTCCCGGCAAGCGCCCGTAGCTCAACTGGATAGAGCACCAGACTACGGATCTGGGGGTTGGGGGTTCGACTCCCTCCGGGCGCGCCAGTTGCGGGGATGCCGACCGAAAAACCTCGAGGGCGGGACGCAGGAAGCCCATGCTCGAGTTTCGTTTTATTTGCGAGCAGCACCGGGCGCTCTTTCTCGAGTTCGCGCGGCGCGGCGGCTGTGCCGATCCGGCGCAGCTCGAGACGGTGCGGATGCGGCTCCTGCGCTGGCTCAGCGAGACCTATCCGGCGCTCGTGCTCGAGCAGTTCAACGCGCGGGCCTGCATCGGCTGCGGCCTCGTCGCGGCCTGCGTCGATCTCGAGGAGGTGCGCCGGCGGACCCGGCAGATCGCCGAAGAGGTGATGCGCGGGGAGAAATAGTGCCCATTGCGGGAGGCGGCGCCAGGAACCATATCGTTCTTTCGCTTTCTCCCCGCTCGACCGCGCGGGGAGAAATATCGAATCTTTCTCGATCTCAGCGCGAGATTTAGATGAGCCGGGCCTCGAGCAAAGACGCAACAAATCCCGCCGATCCCGCCGGTAAGGATGCCGAAAATTTGTTCCGGCACCTCATGGATTCGGCGCCCGTGATGATTTGGGTCTCGGGTCCGGACAAGCTCTGCACCTGGTTCAACAAGCCGTGGCTCGACTTCACCGGGCGCACGCTCGAAGAGGAGCGCGGCAGTGGCTGGGCCGAGGGCGTCCACCGCGACGATCTCGAACGCTGCCTCAAGACCTATGCCGCGCATTTCAACGCGCGCACGCCGTTCCGCATGGAATATCGCCTGCGCCGCGCCGACGGCGCCTATCGCACGATCCTCGATACCGGCGGCCCGCGCTTTTCGAGCGGCGGCGCGTTCCTGGGCTATATCGGCTCCTGCATCGAGGTGAACGCGCTGCCGGCGGATGCGGCTGACACGCCGGGGGCGGAGGCGGTCGCGCCGTCGCCGCAAGCGCCGTCCACGTTCGTTCCCGATGAAACGCGCGTGCGCCAGATCGCCCGCGCGCTCGTCACGGCCCATCGCGCCGGGGCACTCTCCGTCGCGACGGGCGTCGCCCACCGCCACGCCGCGAGCGGCGAAAGCAAGATCGCGGATTTCTGGCAGACCGTCGCCGTCAGCGTGCGCGAGATCCTCACGCGCGACGAATAGGAGGATTTGGCTCGCACCTTTCGCTTTCCCCGGCCATGCGTTATATGCGACGGAATATGACGCCTGCCGGAGACATGAAGATGCGCTTTATCGCCCGCCTTGCCGCCCCGTTCGTCCTCGTCCTCTTCGTCGCCGCCGGAGCGGCGCCCGCGCCGGCCGCGGCCGATCCGGTCATCGTGTTCGCCGCGGCGAGCCTCAAGAACGCGCTCGACGACGCGGCCGCCGCGTTCGAGAAAAGCGGCGGGGGCGATGTGAAGATTTCCTACGCGGCGAGCTCCGCATTGGCGCGCCAGATCGAAAGCGGCGCGCCGGCCGATCTCTTCATCTCGGCCGATCTCGACTGGATGAACTATGTCGCCGACAAGAACCTCATCCAGAAGGAGACGCGCGCGAACCTTCTCGGCAACCGCCTCGTCCTCATCGCGCCCGCGGCATCGAAGGTCGCGATCGAGATCAAGCCGGGCTTCGCGCTCGCCGATGCGCTGGGCGGCGGGCGGCTCGCGATGGCCGATCCCGATTCCGTGCCGGCCGGAAAATACGGCAAGGCGGCGCTGCAGAAGCTCGGCGCCTGGGACGGCGTCGTGGCGAAGATCGCGCCCGCGGAGGATGTGCGCGCGGCGCTGCGCTTTGTCGCGCGCGGCGAGGCGCCGTTGGGCATCGTCTATGCGACCGACGCGGCGGCCGAGCCCGGCGTACGCATCGTCGCGACCTTCCCGCAGGATTCATATCCGCCGATCATCTATCCCGCGGCAATCCTGACTTCGAGCAAGAATCCGGCGGCAGTGAAGTTCCTCGCCTTCATCCGCGCGCCCGCGGCGCGGCCGTTCTTCGAGAAGCAGGGTTTCACGCTGCTTTCGCTCGCGCTGCCGGCCTCGGCAACGGCGGACGCGCGATGAGGCGCGCGCTCGTCGCCTTCCTGCTGCTCTTCGCGGCGACGGCCGGAGGCGCCCGCGCGGCCGGCGACGCCGCCACGGCGGTGCTCGACGGCAAGGTCAAGACCGCGCTCCACCTCTCGGCCGACGATCTGCGCAAGATGCCGCCGGTGCAGCGCGAGGTTTCGTTCCTGACCGATCACGGGCCGCAGAAGGCGACGTTCACGGGCGTTCTGGTCTGGACGCTCGTCGCGCGCGCGGGGCTCGACGATCCCGAGAAGAAATGGCCCGCGCTGCATCACATCGTCGCGGTGACGGGGAAGGACGGTTATGTCGTGCTCTTCTCGCTCGGCGAGATGGAGCCCGAATTCGGCAACGCGCCGATCATGCTCGCCTACGCGCGCGACGGCGCGCCGCTCGAAAGCCTCCGCGTCCTGGCGCCCGGCGACACGCATGGCGCGCGCGACGTGCGCGACGTGGTGCGGATCGAGGTCCGCTAGAACGCAGCGCACTCGTCGCGCGTGACGATGCCGACCGAGTCCTGGGCGAATGCCGCGCGATAGGCTCCGGCCAGATCCTCGATCTTCTGACGCGCGGCGTCGGTATCGTCGGTGGCGATGAGCAACACCTTGGTGCGCTCGCGCGCGATCTTGTGCGAGCGCGGGTCCTGCCACTGGCCCTGGGCGTCGAAGGCGGTGAACCCCGCGGGAAAGCGCGGCGTCGCCTCGCTGCGCAGGAACGCGCGCCACTGCTCTTCCGACACTTCGCCCTTGGGGCTCGCGCGGCCGAAGAACAATTCCGCGACCAGCATGCGCGTCTGGCCCGGCAGCGTGCATGCGCCCTGCGCCGCGGCCGTCCCGGCTCCGGCCAGGACCAAGACCAATGCGATCGCCCACCGCGTCATCCTCACCCCCCTTTTCCCGCCGCCGCTCCTCCCCGATACTGTCCGCGAGAGAGACAGGGAGGATTTCGTGGCGGCAAAACCCTACATCATCGCGCTCGAGGAGCATTACCACGATCCCGACATCATCGCCGCCATGAGCGGCCAGATGGAGGGGCGGCGCTCCGATCTGATGAAGCGCAAGCTCGACGATCTCGGCGATTTCCGCATCAAGGACATGGACGAGGCCGGCGTCGATTTCCAGGTTCTGTCGCATGGCGCGCCCTCGGCGCAACGCCTCAATGCCAACGAAGGGCCGGTGCTGGCGCGGCGCGTCAACGACCGGCTCGCGGCGGCGGTGGCGGCCAACCCGAAGCGCTTTGCCGCGTTCGGCGCGCTGCCGACGGCCGAGCCGCGCGCCGCGGCCGACGAGCTCGAGCGCGTCGTGACGAAGCACGGCTTCGTCGGCGCCATGGTGCATGGGCTCTGCAACGGCGTGTTCTTCGACGACAAGCGGTTCTGGCCGATCCTCGAGCGCGCGGCGGCGCTCGACGTGCCGCTCTATCTCCATCCGGGCGTGCCGCACCCGACCGTGATCGAGCTCTATTTCAAGGACTACATGGGAAAGCATCCGGGGATCGCCACGGCCGGCTGGGGCTTCACCATGGAGACGGCGACCTTGGCGATCCGCATGGTGCTTTCGGGCGCGCTCGAGGCCTATCCGAAGCTGCGCCTGATCCTCGGCCACATGGGTGAGACGATCCCGTTCTCGTCCTGGCGCATCGACATGACCTTGGGCCGCGACGGCGAGCACGCCAAGGGTTTCCGCCAACGCTTCATCGAGCATTTCTACGTCACGACGAGCGGCTTCTTCTCGTCGAACGCGCTCACCTGCGTCATCAACGAGATGGGCATCGACCGCGTCATGTTCTCGATCGACTATCCGTTCGTCGACAACCGCCCCGGCACCAAATGGGCGATCGACGAAATCGACCTGCCGCCCGCCGACAAGGAGAAGATCCTGTCCGGCAACGCGCGGCGCATCCTGAAGCTCAAGGTGTGAGGGGCGGCGCACGGGAATCCCCCATCTCACCTCAACCCTCTCCGCCCCCCGAGGGCGGAGAGGGAGATGAGCGTGAAGCCTAAAGAAAAATCCTCATCCTGAGCGGAGCGCGAAGCGCGCAGTCGAAGGACGCAGGGGCGAGGGAGAAAAACCTACTCCGCCGCCGCCGCGTGCTCGGCGAGGAAGGATTCGGCGCGCGCATAGTCGAATTTCACCGGCTCGATCTTGCCGGCGAGAATCTCCGTGATGCGTGCGGCCGGGACCGGATGGCTGAACTGCGCGTTGCGCATGTCGAGGCGCAGCTTGAGTTGCTCGACTGTGAGCTCGGTGAGGGTCGCCCACTCCTGGTCGCTCAACCCTTCCTCGTCGACGCCGATCACGCCGGCCATCATGTGGCCGTACTCGTCGTCGAACACATGCTGGCACGCGGTGCCGATGCGCCCGTCGATGCCGGGGCGGCCCTTGAGCTTGATCCCCTCGGTGAACATCGTGCAGTAGCCGCCCTCGGTGAACTTGGTCGAGCGCAGGCCGATCTTGCCGTGCGTCTTGCACACTTCGCGCCGGCGGCTCGCGAGCCGTTCCTCCTCGGGCCATGTGGTGAGCTCGTGTGCATTCATCTTCTTGCCGTTCGGTCCCACGAGCGTGTCGTAGATGTCGGCGAACCAGCAATAATGCGAGAACTCGGCGTTGACGGTGGCGATCGTGTCGCGCAGATCGTGCCGGTCGACGCTTGCGTCGAGGAGCGGGACCTTCTCGCGCAGCTCGACCTCGAGGTTGCTCACCATGCCCATGGTGTTGCCGCGGGAATCGGCGATTCCGGCCCATTCCTTCCAGCATTGCCGCCTGAGCCACAACAACTCGGCCTCGCGGTTCCGCACCGGCGAGGTCCAATATGTGCGGACGATCTCGGCCTCGCCCGCCCAGAGCGGCGCGTTCGCCTCGATGAGGCGCTTCAGGTTGCTGCTGACCGCCATGCCGTCCCTCCCTCAAAGCCGAGGCGAAGGAAACCACATCTGTCGGCGGAGTTCTAGTGTGGCGGATTTGAAGTTCCTCCGCCTCTGACCGCACGCGCGGAGAGGAACTTCAAATCCAAAAGCCGCACTAGAAACACAGATTTGCTAGCGTCCCTAAGATTCCGAAGTTCGCATCGGAGCGTGTCGAGAGGTCGTGCGAACTTCGGAATCAGGACACTAGTGGTGGTGCGGGCGGCGCGTCAGCGCGCGAAGGGCGCGCCGCAACAACTCTACTCCGCGCTTCAAGTCGGGCGCATAGGCGAAGGTGCCGATGAAGGCGGCCGCGGCAAGGCACAGCAGTGCTACGACCATCGAGACCGGCATCGCGCTCCCTCATCCCCCGCCGCGAAGTGTGCGGATTTGCGCTGCGGCGAGGGGTGTCAATATTGGCCTATTGCGACGCGGGCGCGTTCGTGTCGGTCGACGGCGCCGGCGCGCTCTGGTCCGTGGGCGCCATCGTGGCGCCGTGCTTTTCCGCCGAGCCGGTGAGCGCTTGGCCGCCTTCCTGCATGTCCTGGCCCGCGCCCGCCATGGTGTTGCACGCGGCGAGCGCGCCCGCAGCCGCCACGAGCGCCACCGCCGCGATCATCGAATGGAGTGTCTTGCGCATGTCCCTTCCCCTCATGAACCGATGGGTTCAGCATTGACCAACGGGGCGCGCGGCGTTCCCGTTCCGCGCTTGAGTGCGGGGGCCCGATCCTGTTCAATTGCCGCGGGAGGCACAGATGAAGCGCAGCAGCAACCGAATTCTCACCTCGCACGCCGGCTCTCTGCCGCGGCCCGAGCGGCTCATCGAGGTGAACCGCACCAAGATCGCGGGCGCGGGGTTCGACGCCAAGGAATATGGCGCGCGCCTTGCCGCGGCCGTCGGCGAGATCGCGGCGACGCAGGCGAAGATCGGCGTCGACGTCATCAATGACGGCGAGTACGGCAAGGCGTCCTCCGGTGCCATCGATTACGGCGCCTGGCAAAGCTATGCCTGGGCGCGGCTGTCCGGCTGGGAGCCGGGCGAGCCGCGGCCCGCGCCCGCGCTCTCGGTCCGGCGCGAGCGCCAGAAATTCAAGGAGTTCTATCGCGAGCTCGACACGACGCAGTTCATCTCGTCGACGTCTTCGGCGCCGCGCCCGCCGGTGGTGCGCGGGCCGCTGCGCTATATCGGCCAGGACGCGGTCAAGGCCGACATCGCCAATTTCAAGCAGGCATTGAGCGCGGTCAAAGCCGAGGAAGGCTTCATCACCGCCGTCGCCCCCGGCAGCTTCGGCCGGCGCCAGAACGAGTACTACAAGAACGACGAGGAATTCCTGTTCGCGCTCGCCGACGCCTTGAAGGAGGAATACAAGGCCATCGTCGATGCCGGCATCGTGTTGCAGATCGACGATCCGGGCCTCCCCGACAATTGGGACATGGCGACCCCCGAGCCGGTGCTCGCCGACTACAAGAAATTCGCGCGGCTCAGGATCGACGCGATCAACCACGCGCTCAGCGGTTTGCCCGAGGACCGCATCCGCTATCACATCTGCTGGGGCAGCTGGCACGGACCGCACACGACCGACGTACCGCTCGCCTATATCGTCGATCTCCTGCTCATGGTGAAGGCCGGGGCCTATTCGGTCGAGGCCGGCAACGTGCGCCACGAGCACGAATGGAAAGTGTGGCGCGATGTCAAGCTGCCGCCCGGCAAGATCCTGATCCCCGGCGTCGTCAGCCACGCCACCAACGTGATCGAGCATCCCGAGCTCGTCGCCGACCGCATCGTCCGCTTCGCCCAAGTGGCCGGACGCGAGAACGTCATCGCCGGCACTGATTGCGGCCTCGGCGGCCGCATCCACGCCGACCTCGCCTGGGCCAAGCTCGAGGTCCTGGTCGAAGGCGCCAAGCTCGCGACGAAACAGTTGTGGGGCTAGACTGACCGTGGCAAGGAGACGGCGATGAGCGTGCTCGCCCCGGAAGAAGTCGCGCGGCTTTCTGTCCGCGAGCGCCTCGAGCTGATCGAGCAGCTCTGGGACAGCCTCGGCGACCGCGAAATTCCGCTGACCGCCGCGCAGGAGACGGAGCTGCGCCGCCGCCTCGCCGCCTTCGATGACGAGCGCGCGGGCTCAGTCACTTGGGAAGAGCTCAAGGCCGAGCTCGCCGCGCGGTCGTCCTGAAGTCCGCAATTGTCTTAGACTAGACCGTCGCCCCCGCGAAGGCGGGGGCCCAGGGCCGCGTCACGTCGCTTTCCCTGGGTTCCCGCTTGCGCGGGAACGACGGAGAGAAGGTGGCCGTGTGCCCGTCGCCACGCGCTTACCACTCCCCGCGCGCGAGCGCTTCGTCTAAGCTCGGCCGCAAACGCAGCAACGGAGGCACGTCATGAAATTGCTCAGCTTCGAGGGAAAGGGCGGCGCGCGGCTCGGCGCCAGCACGGCCGACGGCATCGTCGATCTGACGGGCGCGCTGGGCGCGACCCATCCCGACGTGAAGGCGGCGTCATCGCTCCTCGACATCATCCGCGAACGCATCGACATCGATGCCATCGCCGCACAGTCGATCGAGCGGTTGAAGAAGGAGGGCAAGCTCGCCGCGCATCTCGTCCAGAATCCGAAATTCCTCCCGCCGATCCTGCGCCCGTCGAAGATCCTCGCGCTCGCCTTGAATTTCCGCGAGCACATCGAGGAGACAAACCTGAAATTCTACGAGGAGCCGATCGTGTTCACGAAATACACCAGCAACATGATCGGCCATGACGGCGAGATCGAGATTCCGCCGTTCCCGCAAAAGGTGGACGAGGAGCACGAGCTCGCCGTCGTCGTCGGGCGCGAGTGCCGCCATATCCGCCCGCACGAGGCGCCGGACTACATCTTCGGCTACACGATCTGCAACGACGTTTCGGCGCGCAACCGCCAGCGCGAGCGCGGCCAGATGGGCCAGCCCTACGACTACGCCAAGAACTTCGCGACCTTTTGCCCGATGGGACCGTGGGTCGTCACGTCCCGCGAGCTCCCCGACGCGCGCAATCTCAAGATGACGGTGCGCGTCAACGGCAACGTGACGCGCGAGGGCAGCACGTCGAAGATGATCTTCGATCCGTACGAGGTGCTGGCCTACTGCTCGGATTACACGCCGATGCTGCCGGGCGACGTCATCTCGCTCGGCACGTTCGCCGGCGACAAGCAGTTGAAGGCGGACGACACGGTCGAGCTCGAGATCGAGCGCATCGGCACGCTCAGGAACCGCGTCGTCGCCGCGAAGGGGGCCTGGCGCAATTTCGCCGAGGGCGTCACCAACGGCCCGTTCCAGAAGGAGCGCTGAGGATGCGGATCGTCACCATCGAAGACCACTTCATGACCGCGGAGGTGCGCGCGAAATTGCGCCCGCCTTATCCGCCGGGCGGCTATGACGGGCTCGCCGAGCGCGGCCGCGAGCTCGGCCAGAATATCGGCGAGGAGCTTTTGGACCTCACCGGCTCGCGCATCCGCGCCATGGACGCGGCCGGGATCGACCTCCAGGTCGTGTCGCTGTCGATGCCGGGCACCGAGGCGCTGTCGGCCGCCGATGCGGTCCCGGCGGCGACGGATTGCAACGACCGGCTCGCGGCGGCTGTGAAATCGCACCCGACGCGGTTGCAGGGTTTTGCCGCGCTGCCGACGGCCGATCCAGCGGCCGCGGTGAAGGAATTGCAGCGCGCGGTCGGGAAACTCGGCATGAAGGGCGCCTGCATCAACGGCCATGTCCAGGGCGAGTATCTCGACGACAAGAAATTCTGGCCGATCTTCGGCGCGGCCGAGGCGTTGGGCGTTCCGGTCTATCTCCATCCGCGCGAGCCGCATCCCGACGTGCTGAAGCGCTGGTTCGGGGGCTATCCCGAATTGGCGCTCGCCTCGTGGGGCTTTGCCGCCGAGACCTGCACGCACTATCTGCGCATGATGGCGGCGGGCCTGTTCGACGCGCACCCGAAGCTCACCATCATCCTCGGCCATCTCGGCGAGGGATTGCCGTTCTGGCTTCAGCGCCTCGATGATCATTCGCGCGGCGCCTTCAAGCATCGCGGCCTGAAGCGGCGCTCGACCGATTATCTGCGCGACAACACGGTCATCACCACGAGCGGCAATTTCTACACGCCCGCGCTCTTGTGCAGCATCATGGCGCTCGGCATCGACAACGTGATCTTCTCGGTCGACTGGCCGTTCGAGTCGAACAAGGAGGGCCGCCAATGGCTCGACTCGCTCCCGCTCTCGAACGAGGACAAGGAGAAGATCGCGCACAAGAACGCCGAGCGCGTGCTGAAGCTCTGAGGGCTCAGCCGCCCTTCAGCGCGTGATAGGCGACGCGGATGAAGTGCGTGCTCTCGGCATCGCTCGCGCCGAATTTCTGCGCAAAGTCGGCACAGGGATTTGCCGCCACCGCCTCGTCCTCGCTCTTGCCGTCCGCGATGAGCTTCGTCATGCGCTCCTTCGCCGCCACCAGCATGGCGCGATACTGGGTGAGCGCCGCCTTGTCGCCCACCGGCCCATGACCCGGCACGATCCGGGTCTTGTCGTCCACGAACTTCAGATAGGCATCGCTCGCGGCGATCATGCCGTCGACGCTGCCGCCGCCCAGATAGTCGATGTTGGGAAAGCGCTGGAACACCACCGTGTCGCCGGTCGCGAGCACGTCGGCTTCGGGGAACCAGACATAGGTGTCGCCGTCCGTGTGCGCGTGCGGCGCGTGGCGCAGCACCGCCGTCCGCCCGCCGAACTTCAAGGTCATCGACGAGTTATAGGTTTTCGACGGCAGCGCCTTGCCCGAGACCGCCGGCGTCGCCGGCGTGAGCCCGGCTCGGGCCCCGGCGCTAAGACGCTTCCGCACAGTCTCCTGCGCGACGATGATCGTGCCCTCGGCGGCGAAGGCCGCGTTGCCGCCGGTATGATCGAGGTGGTAGTGCGTGTCGATCGCATAGCGGATCGGCGCGCTCGACACTTTCGCGATCGCCGCCTTGATCTTGTCGTGGAGCGGCGCGTACTCGGTATCGACGATGACGATGCTGTTGCCGGCGACCGCCACGGTGATGTTGCCGCCCTGGCCTTGCAGCATCCAGGTATGGTTGCCGAGATCGGTGGTCCTGATTTCGACCTTCGAATAATCGGTCTGCTGCGCGCGGACGGAAAATGCCGCCAGCGCGCAGGCACAGGCAAGCGCGAGCGCTGCAACCCCCCGCATGTTCTGCTCCTTACGCGACCGCGCGCGCCTTGACCGTGGCGAGGCCGAGGATCTGCCGCGCCTCGTCGGGCGAGGCGGGCTCGCCGCCCAACAGCCGGACGATCTCGACCGCGCGCGCGACGAGCTGTGCGTTCGAGGCGAAGACGCCGCGCTCGAGATAGTGGTTGTCCTCGAGCCCGACGCGCACGTGCCCGCCGAGCAGCACCGCCTGCGCCACCATCGGGAACTGCGCGCGCGAGATGCCGAACGCGGCCCAGCGCGAGCCGGGCGGGAGCTGGTTCTTCATGTAGGTCATGGCCTCGGGCGTCGCCGCCGCGCCATAGGAGATGCCGAGCACGAGCTGGAACAAGAGCGGCGCCTCGAGCACGCCGCCTTGCAGGAAATCCTTGGCGAGCTGGATGTCGCCCGAATCGAAACATTCGAGCTCGGGCAGCACGCCGGCCGCGCGCACGCGCTTCGCCATCTCGATCAGGATCTCGGGTACGTTCATGAAGGCGCGCGTGCGGCTCCACATGGTGCAGAGATCGAGCGAGCAGATGTCGGGCCTGAGCTCGACGACGTGGCGCGTCCTGACCTCGGCGCTGCACATGTTGGTGCCGGGGCCGGGTTGGCTCGGGTCGTCCTTCGACGGCACGAACATGGCGCCGGGCCCGGTCGTCAGGTTGATGAGCACGTCGGTGCGGCTTTGCCGCACGCGCTCCACCACCTCGCGGTAATAGGCCAGTTCCATGCTGCCCTGCCCGGTCTTGGGCTCGCGCACATGGCAATGGACGATGGCCGCGCCGGCGTTGGCGGCGCTGATCGCGGCCTCGGCGATCTGCTGCGGCGTCGTCGGAATGGCGGGGTGCTTGCCGATCGGTCCGCCGCCGGTGACGGCGCAGGTGATGATGGTCTTGGCCATGGGTGTCCTCCCGAGGACCATCCTATCGCGGCGCGCGGTCGCCGGGAACGCGCGGCGTCAGCGCGCGTTCAAAATGACGCTTCCGGCTTCGAGGTTTCGCCCGTGCTCGATCCCGATCATCTGCGCAGCGCCGCCGGCCGCTTCCGCCGCTTCATGGCAAGCCCGATGAGCACCACGCTCGCCTATACCGCGATCTGCCTCATCGGATTGCTCTATGCCGTGTGCCTCGAGAAGATGCCGGGCGTCGTGCGCGAGCGCTTGGCGCGCGTCGTCGAGTGGTTCAGCTAGCGGCTCTTCAGGGCATAGCCCAGCATCAGCGCCACCGCGCCGACGACGGCGACGGCGATCCACGGCTGCTCCTCGACCTGGCCGCGCACCGCGCTCGCCGAGCGCCGGCCGCGGGTATAGAGGTCGCCGGCGAGATCGGCCGCCTGGGTGCGCGCCCGCTCGGCCATGCGCCACGCGCCCTCGCGCAGCTCGCCGGTGTCGAGCTGGTCGGCGTGCCGCGCCATGCCGTAGAGCGTGTCCTTGGCGCGCTCGGCGAGCGCGTCGATCGCCTCGGCCGCCTTCTCGATCGCCTTTTCCGTCGCCTTGTCCTTCACCGCCACCATTCGTCCGCTCCTTTTCCCGCGGGCTCGAGCACCCGCTCTCTAAACGTCGCCGCGCGCGCTTCGGCACAAGCGCCGCCGCACGCGCCGCGCGCCTCTTGCCGTTGTACGCATTTACCATTATATTATGCGTACATTGACGGAGACGCCCCATGCCTCATCCGACGCCCAGATCGACGCCAACCGCCGCAACGCCCGCAAAAGCACCGGCCCCCGCACCGGCGCGGGCAAGGAGCGCTCGCGCCGCAACGCGCTGCGCCACGGCCTCGCCGCCGAGCACATCCTCATCCTCGACGAGGACGTCGAAGATTTTCTGCGCTTCGGCGCGGCGCTGAAGCAAGCGCTCGATCCCGCGGGCGAGGCGGAGACCGTGCTGTGCGACCGCATCGTCATGGGCAACTGGCGCTTGCGCCGCGTGTGGCGCCAGGAGGCGGCGTCCCTCAACGAGGAGGCCATCACGATCGCGCATCGCGAGGCGCGCGAGGAGATCTACGAGCAGGTGCTGGCCGAGCTGAAGGCGAACCCGCCGGCGCCGCCGCCGGACCGCAAGCCGTGGGAGCCGCCGCCGAGCCTGCGCGCGATCGCCTGGGACGTGGTGCAGACCATGACCGACGCGCAGGTCGAGGACGCGATCACGGCAAAGGGTGACGCTGCGGACGATGACGCGGCGCCCGAACCCGAGCCGCCGCCGGAGCGCAGCCCCCAAAAACCCGACCGGCCGATCTGGCCCGAAAGCCGCATGACGGCGCTGTCGCGCTACGAGGCGTCGATCGAGCGCGCGCTCCACCGCGCCACCGCCGCGCTCGACCGGCTCCAGGCGCGCCGGCGCGAGGCTTCCCCCACCTCACCCTCCCGCTCCGCGGGTCCCTCCCTCTCCGCCCCCGGGGGCGGAGAGGATCGACCGCATGAGGTCGACGGAGAGGTGGGGCGGGAAGCCGCATCGCGAACCGCATCGCACCTGACGCGCCAGCAGCGCCGCGCGGTCGAGCGCGCCCGCATCCGCGCGCGCAGGGCGGAGTCTGCGGAACGAACCCAATTTGCCGCAGCCGCAGCCGCGCCGCCGCCGGCTCCGGACGCCGCCAACGGTCCGCCCTCGCCGTCCTGAGCGTCAGAACCGGGCTGGTCCCGGCCCGCCACGTTTTTTATTGCCGAGAACAGTTGCATGCCGTGGCACAAGGCCGGACATGACGAGGAAGAATACCCTCCCGCGCTCTCCGCACGAGGGAATGGGGCAGGGCGAAAATGTGATCGCCGCCGCCTGGCCCGCCGGAACCTAGGGTCTGGCGTGCCTCATGCCGTCGGGTATGATGCCGCCATCCAAGGGAGGATATCGATGTCGATGAAGCAATATTGCGATGGCGGCGAGGCGATCCTCGAGGCGTTCCGCGCGCTCGGGACCGATTACATCATGTCGTCGCCGGGCTCGGAATGGTCGCCCGTGTGGGAGGCGCTGGCGCGCCAGAAGGTGAACCAGAAACCGGGACCGCAATATTTCGAATCCTGGCACGAGACCCTGGCCGTCGACATGGCGATGGGCGCCACGCAAATCACCGGCAAGCCGCAAGCCGTGCTGCTGCACGCCGGCGCGGGCCTGCTGCAAGGCACCGCCGGGCTCCATTCGGCCGTGCTCGCCGAAGTGCCGATGGTGATCCTCTCGGGCGAATCCCTCACCTTCGGCGAGAACCCGCAGCTCGACATCGAGGGCCAGTGGTACCGCAGCCTCAGCATCATCGGCGGGCCGCAGCGCCTGGTCGAGCCCGTCACCAAATGGGCGACGCAGGTGACGAGCTCGTGGACGCTTTATGAAAGCATCATCCGCGCCACCGAGTTCGCGCAGCGCACGCCCGCGGGCCCGGTCTATCTCAACGTGCCGCTCGAGACCATGCTGCACGAATGGACGCCGCCCGAGGGACGCCGCGCCATTCCCGCGCCGCCCAAGACGCAGGCGAAGCCGCAGGATGTCGAGCGCATCGCCAATCTCGTGGCGAAGGCGAAGAACCCGGTCATCCTTGCCGACAACGCCGGCCGCGATCCGAAGTCGTTCGCGGCGCTCGTCGAGCTCGCCGATCTTCTGGGCGCGCCCGTCGGACAGCGCGGCGCGTCTTATGCCAATTTTCCGAAGAACCATCCGATGCATTTGGGCTACCGCATCGACCGGTACCTGAAGGATGCCGACCTGGTGCTCCTCGTGTGCTGCCGGGCGCCGTGGTATCCGCCGTCGAAGAAGCCGACCAGCGGCACGATCATCGCGATCGACGAGAATCCGCTGAAAGGTTCGATGGTCTATCAGACCCTGATGGCCGACGAGTATCTCGAGGGCGAGGTCTGCACCTCGCTCAAGTTGCTGGCGGAAGCCGCGCGCGCCGCCGGCGTGACCGCACAGAGGAACGCCGAACGCCACCAGCGCTGGCACAAGGAGCACGACACGATGGTGGCCGCCGAGCTCGACGCCGAGAAGAAGGCGGCGGCCTCGGGCAACGGCAGCGGCATCCATCCGCTCGCCTTGATCGGCGCGATGCGCGAGCACATGCCGTCCGACACGATCTATGTCGAGGAGACGATCACGCACTCGCAGCCCTTGCAGCAGCATCTGCCGTGGACCACGCCGCAAAGCTATTTCCGCGTCGGCGGCGGGCTCGGGCAGGGCACGGGCTACGCGCTCGGCGTGCGCCTCGCCTCGCCGAAGCGGCCGGTGGCGCTCGTCGTCGGCGACGGCTCGTTCCTCTACAACCCGATCGTGCAGGCGCTCGGCGCGTCGCGCGGCAACAATTTGCCGGTCATGATCTTCGTCATGAACAACCGCAAATACGCCGCCATGCAGAAGGGCCACCTGCATCATTATCCCGATGGCGTGGCCATGGGCGCCGACATGTATCACGGCGTCCATATCGACGGGCCGGACTATGCCGAGCTGGCGAAGCCCTTCGGCCTCCATGGCCAAAGGGTCGAGAAGGTCGGCGAGCTGAAGGGCGCGATCGAGAACGGCCTGCGCAGCGTGAAGGACGGCAAGACCGCCATCCTCAACGTCTGCCTGACGCAGTAGGTCGTCCCCACCTCACCCGCTCGCTTCGCTTGCTCCCTCTCCGCCCCATGGGGCGGAGAGGATCGACCGCATGCGGTCGATGGAGAGGCGGGCGGTCTCATATATACAGTAAATTTAATGTAGAATTATCTTATTGACTCTAAAATTCCGTAGATTATTCTCCTACCACAGCGCCGATTTGAGCCTTCAGCTTGCGGGCGCTCTAGAAATCCGGCTAAAGCGATTGGGTCCGCCCGCGCCGCTTCGAGCCGGGCGGATTTTCTATGGGGTTTGCGATGGCCGACGAGGCCCTGACGTCCGAGCCCGATGCCGCGGCACTCGCCGCGCGCTACGGCCATTTGGCCGGCGAGGCGCTGCTCAGGCCGATGATCGGCGAGTTCCGCGGCCGCATTTGCCTCGTCTCCTCGTTCGGCGCCGAGGCCGCCGTTCTGCTGCACATGGTGGCGGCGATCGACAAGGCGACGCCGGTCCTCTTCCTCGACACCCAGAAGCATTTCCCCGCGACCTTGGCCTATCGCGACACGCTGGTGGCAGAGCTGGGCCTCAGCGACGTGCGCTCGCTCACGCCCGACCTGGAGACGGTCGCAGCGCGCGATCCCGACGGCACGCTGTGGCAGCGCAATCCCGATGCGTGCTGCGCACTCCGTAAAGTGGTCCCGCTCAATCGTGCGCTGTCGGGCTTCTCGGCATGGATCTCCGGGCGCAAGCGCTATCACGGCGGCGAGCGCGGGTCGCTCCCGGTGATCGAGCCCGATGGTCCGCGCATCAAGCTCAATCCGCTGGCGCCGTGGAGCTCCGAGCAGCTCGGCTGCGAATTCACCACGCGCGGCCTGCCGCCGCACCCGCTCGCGACGCAAGGCTATCGCTCGATCGGTTGCATGCCCTGCACCAAGCCGGGCGCGCCCGCCGACGATCCGCGCGCCGGCCGCTGGGCCGGGCTCGACAAGACCGAGTGCGGCATTCACGAATCCTGGATGTCGTCGGGTCTCTGACCTAACATCGCGCGGCGATGGACGACTATCTCCATTATCTCGCCCGCACCGAGGCGGAGCATCTCGCGCGCTGCACGACCTGCGGCAAATGCGTCGAGGCGTGTCCGACGGCGCCGCTCGCCGGGCTCGACAAATCGCGCGCCACCGCCATCGCCGCGGGGCTGCGCGCGCTCACCGAAGGCGGCCAGTCCGACGAGGCCGCGCGCTGGGTCGAGGCGTGCAACGGCAGCGCGCAATGCAGCGCCGCCTGCCCCGAGGGCATCAACGTGCGCCAGTGGGTCTCGATCGAGCGCATGCGCAAGCGCCTCGAGAAAAGCGAGGCCGAGCGCGCCGAAGCCGCGCGGCGGCGCTTCCGCACCATGTCGCATTCGGTGCGGCTCCTTTCGAGCATGCAGGCGCCATCGGACGCGCTCGCCCGCGTCAACCGGCAGGACCGCGAAGGATCGGCCGACTTCGTCTTCTACACCGGCTGCAACGTGCTCCGCACGCCGCATCTCGTCTTCAACGTCATGGACATATTGGAAGCGCTCGGCGTCTCCTACGAGGTGATGGGCGGGCCCGGCCATTGCTGCGGCGTCTATCATTTCCACGAGGCCGATCTCGGCAACTACGCCAAGGTCGCGGGCCACACTTACGACGCCTTCAAGCGCGTCGCGCCGAAACGCGTCCTGTCGTGGTGCCCGTCCTGCACCAAGCAGTTCGGCGAGAACTGGCACGACTACGCCAAGCCCGATTTCGAATTCGGCCACGTCTCGAAATTCCTCGCCGAGATCCTGCCGCGCCTTCAAGGAAAATTCCGCACCGACCTGCCGCGCCAGCGCGTCGCCATCCACGAGCATGAAGGTATCGCCGGCGTCGCCGAAAGCGTCGCCGCGCTCATCTCCGCCATTCCCAATGTCGAGCTCGTCGAGATCGCGCAGGAGCGCGGCTTCGGCTACACCTGCGGCGGCCCGGCCGCGCGCCATCCCGAGCACGAGCGCGAACTCCACGCCCGTGTCGCGGAAACGGCCGCCGCGGCTCACGTCGACGTGCTCGTCACGCTCTACCATGCCTGCCACCGGGCGCTGTCGGGTGCTGAATTGTCCTACCCGTTCGCGGTCAAAAACTTCACCGATCTTCTGGCCGAGGCGTTGGGCACGGGCGGGCGGCACGACTACTACAAGCAGTATAAGCGCGGCGGCGAGATGGACGAGGCGATCGCGGCCGCGAAATCCTACCTCGCCGAGAACGGCGTCGCGCTCGACGAGGCGACGGTGAAGGCGCTCACCGCCGAGATCTTCAACGAGACCGGGATATCCGGCGACCGCGCGCGCTTCGAATCCTCCCTCGCCGCGCTCGCCGCGTCCCCGCGGTAAAGGCGGCGGCAGCGTCGAAGGACGCGACCGGGCTATCAGCGCGGCGGGCAAACCGGTATTTTCCGCCTTCGTGGGCCCGATCCTTACCCTGCACGATCCCGCCGCCGCGCGGCGCCACTATGAGGCCGGCGTGTGGCGGAACGACACGCTCTATGCGCTCTTGCGGCGTCATGCCGAGGCGCGGCCCAGCGCGTTTGCGCTGCGCGATGCCGCGCGCCGCCACACTTGGCGCGATCTCTTGCGCTGGACCGAGGCGCTCGCGGGCGATCTCCACGAAGCGGGCCTGCGCGCGGGCGAACGCGTCTCGGTGTGGCTGCCGAACCGCGCCGAGACGGTGGTCGCGATCCTCGCCTGCTCGAGGAACGGTTACGTCGTCAACCCGTCGCTGCATCGCTCCTACGCCGCCGCCGAGATCGTCGAGCTCGTCGCCGGCATCCGCGCCTCGGTGCTCATTGCCGAGGCCGGCTTCGGTACGGGCGGCGACATCTTCGAGCTGGCGCCGGGGATGCCGTCCTTGCGCCGCATCTACCGGCTCGAGCCGCGCCATGGCACGGCTGAGGGCGGCGGTGGCGCTCGATTTCCCGCGCCCGGTCACGCCGTCTCGCCGCCGCCGCCGGCCGACGAAAATCCCGACAAGATCGTCTATCTCGCATTCACCTCGGGCACGACCGGCAAACCCAAAGGCGTGCTCCATTCCGACAACACGCTTCTCGCGAACGGCCGCGCCATGGTGGCCGACTGGAAGCACGATGCGGCGACGGTGCTGCTCTCGCTCTCGCCGCTCTCGCATCACATCGCCACCGTCGCGCTGGAGCAATCGCTCGTCGCCGGCTGTGAGCTCGTGGTGAACGACCCGCCGTCCGGCACGAGCGCGCTCGACTGGCTTCTCGCGACCGGCGCCACCTATGTCATGGGCGTGCCGACGCATGCGATGGATATGCTCGATGCCGCCAGGAAGCGCGGGCTCGAGCGTCTCGGCCAAGTGCGCATCTTCTATATGGCGGGCGCGCCCATCCCGCGCGATACGGCGCAGGATTTCCTCGATCGCGGCATCACGCCGCAAAACATCTACGGCATGACCGAGAACGGCTCGCACCAATACACGCTGCCCGACGATGACGCGCGCACCATCGTCGAGACCTGCGGCCGGGCCGGCAAGGGCTACGAGATCCGCATCTTCAAGTCCGAGGATCCCGACATCGAAGCGGCGCCCGGCGAGGTCGGCGAGATCGGCGGCCGCGGCGGCGTCTTGGCCTTGGGATATTTCGACGATCAGCTCGCCACCGAATTGTCGTTCAACCGCTCCGGCTGGTTCATGAGCGGCGATCTCGGCCGCTTGCGCGAGAATGGTTGCCTCGAAATCCTGGGGCGCAAGAAGGACCTCATCATCCGCGGCGGCCATAACATCTATCCGGCGCGGATCGAGGATTTGGCGGTCCAGCACGAGCGCGTCGCGCGTGCCGCGGCCTTCGCCGTGCCCGACCGGCGGCTCGGCGAGAAAGTGTGCCTCGCGATCGTGCCGCAAGGACAGGCGCGCCCCGACCCGATGGAGATCCTCGCGCATCTTCGCGCGAAGGGGCTCTCGATCTACGACATGCCGGAATACTTCGTCGCGCTGCCCGAGTTTCCCCTGACCGCGAGCGGCAAGGTCCTGAAGCGCGAGCTTGTCGAGCGCGCGAAGGCGGGAAAGATCGCGCTCGAGCCGATAGAATGGCGCGAGCGGAAAGGAGCCTGACATGCCGGTGCGGCTCACCCGGCGCGAGGAATTCGCGCTCATCACGCTCGACGGACCGCAATCCTTGAACGCGCTCTCGAGCGCGATGCTCGACGAGCTCGATGCTGCCTTCGACGAAGCGGCGAAGGGCGATGCCCGCGCGCTCCTCATCACTGGCGCGGGCGACAAAGCCTTTTGCGCCGGCGCCGATATCTCCGAATTGCGCGGCCGTCCGATCGAAGCCGACCTTGCCGCCGCCGAGCGCGGCCAGAAGCTTTTTGCGCGGCTCGACGATTTCAGGGTCCTGTCCGTGGCGCTCCTCAACGGCCTTGCGCTGGGCGGCGGGCTTGAGCTGGCGCTTGCCTGCACCTTCCGCGTCGCGGCGCCAGGGGCGCGCATGGGCCTGCCGGAAATCAAGCTCGGCCTCATCCCCGGCTATGGCGGCACGCAGCGCCTGCCGCGCCTCATCGGCGAGGCGCGCGCGCTGGAACTGATCCTCTCCGGCCGCATGGTCACGGCCGCCGACGCTCTCGCCATCGGCCTCGTCAACCGCGTCGCCGGCGACGATCTCGTCGGCGCCGGGATCGCCTTCGCGCGCGACATGACGCAGATGAGCCTCCGCGCGCAGGATTTCGCGCGCCGCGCCGTCCGCGCCGCGGGCGAAGTGCCGCTCGCCGAGGGCTTGAAGGTCGAGGCCGAGCTTTCGACCCTCGCCTATCGCACGCACGACGCCGAGGAAGGCATCCGCGCCTTCCTCGAAAAGCGCAAAGCCCGCTTCGAGGACCGCTGAGATGGGCCGGCCGAGCGTGCTCGACCGGCTCGACGCGTCGGTTGCCGTCTCGCCCGAGGAGCGGCTTTTGCTGGCGAATTTGCGCGCGCTCGCCGCGCGCCAGATCGCGCCGAAGGCCGCCGAGCTCGACCGCACGGGGAAATTTCCGAGCGAGAATGTCGCGGCTCTGAACGCGCTCGGCCTCAACGCCATGTTCGTGCCCGAGGCGTATGGCGGCGCGCCGTTGTCTTACGTCGCTTATCTCGCCGCGGTGCGCGAGCTGTCGGCCGCGTGCGCCTCGACCGGCATCATCTGGGCGACAAACTTCCACGCCATGCGGCCGGTGGTCGCTTTCGGCTCGGAAGAACAGAAGAAGCGGCTCCTGCCGAGGATCGCCGAAGGCGGCCTCGGCGCGCTCGCGATCACCGAGCCCGAGGCGGGCTCCGACGCCACATCCATGACGACGCGCTTCTCGGCCGACGGCGATGCGGTCGTGATCGAGGGCCGCAAAAGCTTCATCACCAACGGCGACGTGGCCGACCTCATTCTCGTTTTCGGCAAATGGGCGGGGATCGCCGAGCCGCGGAAGGCAATCAGCGCGATCATCGTCGAGAAGGGCGCGACCGGCCTGTCGGTCCTGCGCACCGAGGACAAGCTCGGCCATCGCGCGTCTTCGACCGCGGCGCTCGCCTTCGACGGCTGCCGCGTGCCGCGCGCCAATCTTCTCGGCGCGCCGGGCGACGGCCTGCGCATCCTCCTTGCCTCGCTCAACACGTCGCGGCCCTCTGTCGCGGCCCATGCCTTGGGCATCGCGCGCGCCGCGTTCGAGGATGCGGTGGCCTATGTCAACGAGCGGCGCCAAGGCGGCCGGCGCGTCATCGACAACCAGGCGATCCAGTTCAAGCTCGCCGACCACGCCGCCGACCTCGCGCTTGCCGAGGCGTGGCTTTGGCATGTCGGGCGCCTCGTCGACGCCGGCGCCGAGGATTTTGCGGTCGAGGCATCGATCCTGAAGATGCGCGCCTCCGACCTCGCCATGCGCATCGCAACGGACGCGGTGCAGTTGTTCGGCGGCTACGGCTATTGCAAGGATTTCCGCGTCGAGCGCCTCTTTCGCGACGCCAAGGTGACGCAAATCTGGGAAGGGACCAACGAAATCCACCGCCAGTTCATCGGCCGCAGCTTCCGGGAGGCGCGCGATGGCTGAGATCGCGACAGTCGGCGTCGCCGGCAGCGGCACGATGGGCTCGGGGATCGCCATCGTCGCCGCGCGCGCCGGCTTCCGCACCATCCTCTACGATTTGAGCGCCGACGCGCTCGCCCGCGCGCGCCGCCAGACCGAAGGCTTTCTCGATCAGTCGGTGAAGCGCCAAAAACTCTCCGACGACGAGCGCGCGCGCATCCTCGCCGACCTTGCCGGCACGACGCGGATCGAGGAGATGGGCGCTTGCGACATCGTCATCGAGGCTGTGTTCGAGGATCTTGGCGTGAAGCACGAGCTTCTGGCGCGGCTCGACAAGGTGTGCGCGCCGCATGCGCTTTTCGCGTCGAACACTTCGACCCTCTCGATCACCGAGCTCGCCGCCGGCTCGGGCCGTGCCGATCGCTTCGTCGGCATGCATTTCTGCCTGCCCGCGCCCTTGATGAAGCTGGTCGAGATGTCGCCCGGCCTGCGCACGAGCGACGAGTTTTTCGCTGCCGCCTGGCGCTTCTGCGAGCGCATCGGCCAGCGCCCGGTGAAGACGAAGGACGAGCCCGGCTTCATCCTCAACGCGCTTCTCGTGCCGTTCAACAACGACGCGATCCGCCTCGTCGAGACGGGCGTCGCCGAGCCGGCCGCGATCGACCGCGCGGTGAAGAAGGGCTTGGGCTATCCGATGGGGCCGCTCGAATTGCTCGACCTCATCGGCCTCGACACGCAGCTCCTTTTGTGCGAGGCGCTTTACGGCCGCACCAACGATCCGCGCGCGGCCTGCCCGCCCTTGCTGCGCCGCATGATCGCCGCCGGATTTTTGGGCCGGAAGACCGGCCAGGGCTTCTACCGCTATCAGCGCGACGCGATGTTCGGAGGCTGAGTGATGCTGATCGACATGGGCAATAGCCGCTCGTTCCCGACGCCTCATCCGGCGCTCGAGCGCGCGCGCGAAAGTCCCGAGATCGCCCTCGTCGTCGGCGCTTTCGCCGGCCCCGGCCTGTCCCGCGTGGCGCCGCAGAACTTCGCGGCGGTGCTCGTGGAGCTTGGCACGAATGTCTCGGCATTCATGCCGACGATGGTTCGAACGTTCTCGGCTTCGCGCGCTTCCGCCTCGGCGACGATCCGCCGTCCGATCTGGTTGAGCTGGTGCGCGGGCCTGCGACGCCCGCCGCCGCGATCGAGGCGGCGCAGACCTTCTTCGCCGCGGCAGGATTCGAAGTCGCGCTGTGCAACGATTTCGCGGGCCGCATCATCGACCGTCTCGTGCGGCCCTATTTCAACGCCGCGCTGCAAAAGCTCGACGAGGGGCTCGCCACTGCCGCCGATCTCGACCTCACCGTGCAGCTCGGCCTGGGCTATGCGGCGGGGCCGATCGCGCTCTTGGAGCGCAGCGGCCTCGCGCATCATTTCGCGGTCACCAAGGCGCTCCACGAGGCCTATGGCGATCGCGGCTTCGTTCCGGCGCGCCGCGCCCGCGTCGCGTTCGAGCGCAAGCGCGCCAAGGAGACATGATGCAGCCGCTCGCAAATCTCCGCGTCGTCGATTTCACGACCTTGCTGCCCGGCCCGCTCGCGACCTTGATCCTGGCCGAGGCCGGCGCCGAGGTTCTGAAGATCGAGCGGCCCGGCAGCGGCGACGAGATGCGGCGCTACGAGCCGCGCTTCGGCGAATCGTCCATCAATTTCGCGCTGCTCAATCGCGGCAAGCGCAGCATCGCCATCGACCTGAAAGAGCCGGGCGCGGTCCAGCGCCTGATGCCGCTTCTCGCGCGCGCCGATGTCGTGGTCGAGCAGTTCCGCCCCGGCGTGATGGAGCGGCTCGGCCTCGGCTATGCGCAGCTCAAGGCCGCGAATCCGCGCCTCGTCTATTGCGCCATCACCGGCCACGGCACTGACGGCCCACGCGCGCAGGATGCCGGGCACGACCTCAACTATCTCGCCGAGACCGGCATGCTGATGCTGTCGGCGGGGCCGGACGGCGCGCCCGTCCCGCCGCCGGCGCTCATCGCCGATATCGGCGGCGGGGCCTATCCTGCCGTCATCAACATCCTGATGGCGTTGCAGCGCCGCGCCGTCTCGGGCGAAGGCGGCCGGCTCGACGTGTCGATGACGGACAATCTCTTCCCCTTCATGTATTGGGCGATGGGGCGCGGGCTTGCGGCGGGAGAATGGCCGCGCCCGGGCGCCGAGATGCTGACCGGCGGCTCGCCGCGCTATCGCGTCTATCGCACCGCCGACGACCGCTTCGTCGCGGCGGCGCCGCTCGAGGATCGGTTCTGGCAAAATTTCTGCGCCGCGATCGGCCTCGCGCCGGCACTGCGCGAGGATGCGCGCGATCCGCGTGCAACGGCCGATGAAGTGGCTCGGCTCATCCGCGCCCAGCCCGCCGCGCATTGGCAGCGCGCCTTTGCCGAGAAGGATGTGTGCTGCGCGCTCGCCGTGACGCTCGAGGACGCGATGCGCGATCCGCATTTTCGCGCGCGCGGCCTGTTCGACTGGGGCCTCGCCGGCGGCGGCCGGCGCATCGCCGCCATGCCGATGCCGCTCGCGCCGGAGTTCCGCGCCGTGCCCGGCGATCTTCCCTATCCCGCGCTCGGCGAGGGCAACGCCTTGCTCGACGGAACGCGGTGAAGGCGATCCTCTGCCGTGCTGCCGGGCCGCCCGAAAGCCTGGCGCTTGCCGAGGTGCCGGAGCCCGCGCCGGGCGCAGGCGAGGTGCTGATCGCGTCGCGTGCGATCGGCGTCAATTATCCCGATCTCCTCGTCGTCGAGGGGCGCTATCAGCGCCTGCCGCCGACGCCCTTCGTACCGGGCAAGGACGTTGCCGGCATCGTCACGGCGATCGGGCTGGGCGTGCAAAATTGCGCACCGGGCGAGCGCGTGCTCGCGGCGCTGGAGCACGGCGCCTATGCCGAGCGCGTGATCGCGCCGGCCAAGAGTTGCTGGAAGCTGCCGGATGCCGTGCCGTTCGACGATGCGGCGGCGATGGGACTGGTCTATCAGACGGCGCATTTCGCGCTTGTCGAACGCGCGCAGTATCGCCCCGGCGAGACCGTACTCGTCACCGGCGCCGCGGGCGGGATCGGCATGGCGGCGGTGCAGCTTGCGAAGGCGATGGGCGCGCGCGTCCTGGCCGGCGTGTCGAATCCCGCGCGCGCCGGACTCGCCGGCGCCGCCGGTGCCGACCACGTGATCGATCTGGGGCAAAGGAACTTGCGCGATGCGTTGCGCGAGGAGGTGCGCGCCGCGACCGGCGGCGCGATGGCCGACATCGTGCTCGATCCCGTGGGCGGCGATGTGTTCGACGCGGCGCTGCGCGTGCTCGCCTGGCGCGGGCGGCTCGTCGTCCTGGGCTTCGCCGCGGGCCGCATCCCCGAGGCGAAGGCGAATTATCTCCTGCTCAGGAACATCGCCGTGGCGGGATTGCAATGGTCCGACTACCGCGAGCGCTGGCCCGAGCGCGTCGCCTCGGTGCAGCAGGAACTTTTCGCGCTCTACGCCGCGGGCAAGATCAGGCCGCGCATCGCCGCGCGTCTTGCGCTGGCGGAAGCACCTCTCGCGCTTCGCCGGGTGGCGGACGGAAATGTTGCGGGAAGGATCGTGCTCGTGCCCGAGGCGCGCCACGAGTAGCGCGCGGCGGAGTCATCAGAGCCCGTCCGGCACGCTGACGCCGCGGCGACGGCACGCGGCCACGACCGTATTGCGCAGGAGGCAGGCGATCGTCATGGGGCCGACGCCGCCCGGCACCGGCGTGATGGCGCCCGCCACTTCGGCGGCTTCCGCAAAGGCCACGTCGCCGACGAGGCGGCTCTTGCCGCCTTCGCCAGCGACGCGGTTGATGCCGACATCGATCACGGCCGCGCCGGGCTTCACCCACGATCCGCGCACCATCTCGGCCTTGCCGATCGCGGCCACCAGTATGTCGGCGCGGCGCGCGACCGACGGAAGATCGCGCGTGCGCGAATGGGCCAGCGTCACGGTGCAATGCTCGGCGAGAAGCAGCGCCGCCATCGGCTTGCCGACGATGTTCGAGCGCCCGATCACCACCGCTTCGGCGCCCACGAGCGAGCCCAGTGTCGCGCGCAGCAGTAGGAGGCAGCCCCAGGGCGTGCACGGCACGAGCGCGTCGCCGCCGCTCCACAATCGCCCGACATTGCGCGCGTGGAATCCGTCCACGTCCTTCGCCGGGTCGATTGCGTCGATCACGCGCTGCGGATCGATCTGCTTCGGCAGCGGCAGCTGCACCAGGATGCCATCGACCGCGGGATCGGCGTTGAGCCGCGCCACAAGCGCTAGAAGCTCGGCCTCGCTCGTCGAAGCATGCAGACGATGCTGAAAGCTCGCGAGCCCCGCTTCCTCGCTCGCCTTACCCTTGCTGCGGACGTAGACCTCGCTCGCCGGATCGGCGCCGACCAGCACCGCGGCGAGGCCCGGCACGATGTTTTGCGGCTTGAGACCGGCGGCGGCCGCGGCAACCGCCTGGCGCGAGGTCGCGGCATGCGCCTTGCCGTCGATGAGGCGGGCGCTCATAGGCGATAGACGTAGAACTCGAACTGCATCAGCTCGCGCTCGATCAGCCAGATGACGAGGAGGAGGATGACGGGCGAGATGTCGATCCCGCCGAGATTCGGCAGGAGCTGGCGGATCGGCCGAAGCGCCGGCTCGGTCAGGCGATAGAGCACGTCGAGGATGCGCGCGACCGTGCGGTTGTAGGTATTGATGACGCCGAACGCGATGAGCCAGCTCGCCACCGCGCCGATGATGATGATCCACCAGTAGATATTGAGGAGCACGATCACGACGTCGATGACCGGCACCAGAAAGCCGCCCATGTCCCAACTGGCTCCGTGTGGAAGGCTTCATAACCCTAGAACGCGGGCGTCTGCCCCTGCAAGCCTTGACAGGGAGACGCCTCGCCGCCGATAGTCCGCGCCCGGTCGGGGCCGTAGCTCAGATGGGAGAGCGCGACGTTCGCACTGTCGAGGTCAGGGGTTCGATTCCCCTCGGCTCCACCAATTCTCGCGGCGATATTGCCGTAAGGCACAGGGCGGCAAGGCTCGGCGAGCGGCCGGGCGGCGCGCCCCTCCACTCGGAAACGCGCAGGCGATAGCCCACGCCCTGCTCGGCCATGCGCCGGCCATAGCGCACCACCGCGCCGATGCCGGGCTGCTCACTGATACAGACGAGCACGCGCTCGCCCGCGGCCCCGAGATCGCGTGCGCGCGCATATAGCTCACCATCTGCTCGTCGACGCTCTGCGCCGTGCGGCGCAGCGCGAGCTCGCGCGGCGACCTGTTCCTCGAAGAATTCGTCACGCACGATATGTGCCTCTACCCGAGCGCCGCGGTGCCCGCGACGAAGGCAAGGCCGAGGAGGATCGCGAGCGGCAGGCCGACTCCCGAAGCATGTCGGCCGCCCGCGGAAAGCCTTCGTATGCGACGGCGCGCCGTTGCGGCCAGGTGTCGGCTTTCATGCGCGGAAGGATCGGGATGCCGGCATATAAAATCGAGAGGGGCCAGCGCACCGCTTCATAGAAATTGCATATAGGCCCCGCCCGCGCTGCCGGCGGAGGATGCTCATTCGCCTCGGTGTCTGCAAAAGTCCGATCTGCGCGGCCTTTGCTGTGATCTCGCGGTCGCGGGCGAAACTTCCCTTTAAGGAATTGCCTCGATACATTATAGGAACGCCCCGCCTCGTTCCCGCCCATCCCCGGTCACTCTGCAATGATCTGTTAATGTCCGCACGTCCTACACGCTTGACCCACCTCGACCGGCTCGAGGCCGAGAGCATCTTCATCATTCGCGAGGTCGCGGCGCAGTTCCGCAACCCGGTGATGATGTACTCGATCGGCAAGGATTCGTCGGTCATGCTGCATCTCGGGCTGAAGGCGTTTGCCCCGGCGCGCTTGCCGTTCCCGGTGCTGCATATCGACACGACCTGGAAATTCCGTGAGATGATCGAATTTCGCGACCGCATGGCGCGCCAATTCGGCTTCGAGCTTCGCGTCCACACCAACCAGGACGGCGTGCGCGACGGTGTGACGCCATTCACGCACGGCTCGGCCGCCTATACCGACATCATGAAGACTGCCGCCTTGAAGCAGGCGCTCAATGCCGGCGGCTACGATGCGGCCCTGGGCGGCGCACGACGCGATGAGGAGAAGAGCCGCGCCAAGGAGCGCGTCTTTTCCGTGCGCAGCGCGCAACACCGGTGGGACCCCAAAAACCAGCGGCCGGAACTGTGGAGCATCTATAACGGCCGCATCGCGAAGGGCGAGAGCGTGCGCGTCTTCCCGCTCTCGAACTGGACCGAGCTTGACGTCTGGGAATATGTCGCGCGCGAAAAAATCGAGGTCGTGCCGCTCTATTTCGCCAAAGACCGGCCGGTTGTCGAGCGCGACGGCACGCTCATCATGGTCGATGACGAGCGCATGAAGCTCAATCCGGGCGAACGTGCCGAGCTGCGCTCGGTCCGCTTTCGCACGCTCGGCTGCTATCCGCTGACCGGTGCCGTCCCGTCGCGCGCGCAAACGCTCGACGAAATCCTCGACGAGATGCGCGCCGCCACCACGTCCGAGCGCCAGGGCCGCGTCATCGACCACGACCAGGCGGGCTCGATGGAAGTGAAGAAGCAGGAAGGGTATTTCTGATGGCCGGGCCCGAGAAAACCCTGCTTCGCTTCATCACCTGCGGCAGCGTCGATGACGGCAAGAGTACGCTGATCGGCCGCCTTCTTTACGATTCGCGCCTCATCTACGACGACCAGCTCGCGGCGCTCGAACGCGATACGAAGAAGCACGGCACCACCGGCGAGAAGCTCGATCTCGCGCTTCTGGTCGATGGACTCCAGGCCGAACGCGAGCAGGCGATCACCATCGATGTCGCCTATCGCTTCTTCGCGACGGCGAAGCGCAAGTTCATCGTCGCGGACACGCCCGGCCACGTGCAGTACACGCGCAACATGGCGACCGGCGCGTCCACCGCCTCGCTCGCCGTTCTGCTGGTCGATGCGAGGAAGGGCATCCTCACGCAAACGCGCCGCCACGCGACGATCGTGGCGCTCCTCGGCATCCGCTCGCTCGTGCTCGCCGTCAACAAGATGGACCTCGTGGATAATGGCGAGCGGCGCTTTGCCGAGATCGTCGACACGTTTCGCGCGTTTGCCGCACGGCTCGGCGTGTCCGATGTGACGGCAATCCCGGTCTCGGCGCTGCGCGGCGACAATGTCGCGCGCGCGAGCGGGGCGATGCCGTGGTATCGCGGGCGCGCGCTCCTGTCGTTCCTCGAGGATGTCGAGATCGAGAGCGATCCGCCCGGCGGTGCGTTCCGCCTGCCGGTGCAATGGGTCAACCGCGCCAACCTCGATTTCCGCGGCTATGCCGGCATGATCGCCCGCGGCAGCGTGCGGCCGGGCGATCCCGTGGTGATCGAGCCCGCGGGCCGCGCGAGCCGGATCGGGCGGATCGTGTTCGACGGCGCCGACCGCGCTGATGCTGCGGCCGGCGAAGCCGTGACCGTGACGCTCGTCGACGAGATCGACGTCTCGCGCGGCGACGTCTTGTGCGCACCGCAAGATCGCCCCTCCGTCACCGATCAGGTCGCCGCCAACGTGATCTGGATGCAGGACGAGCCGATGCTGCCCGGCCGTCCCTATCTGTTGCGCGCCGGCACCGCGCAGGCCGTGGCGCAAGTCACCGAGCTGAAGCACAAGATCAATATCGATTCACTCGAACATCAGGCAGCCAAAACGCTCGGCCTCAACGAGATCGGCTTCTGCAATCTGAGCTTCGACCGGCCCTTGGCGCTCGATCCCTACAAATCGTGCCGCGAGTGCGGCAGCTTCATCCTGGTCGATCGCGTCACCAACCTGACGGTCGGCGCCGGCATGGTGGAGTTCTCGCTGCGCCGCGCCGCCAACATCGTGTGGCAGCCGCTTTCGATCGACAAGCGCCGGCGCAGCTCGATCAAAGGCCAGAAGCCGTGCGTCTTGTGGTTCACCGGGCTTTCCGGCGCCGGCAAATCGACGATCGCGAACCTGCTCGAGAAGCGCCTCGTCGAAGCAGGGCGCCACACCTACATGCTCGATGGCGACAATGTGCGGCACGGCCTCAACAAGGATCTGGGCTTCACCGATGCCGACCGGGTCGAGAACATCCGCCGCGTCGCCGAGACGGCGAAGCTCATGGTCGATGCCGGCCTCATTGTCGTTGTCTCGTTCATCTCGCCCTTCCGCAGCGAGCGCCGCCTGGCACGCGAGCTGCTGGAGCCGGGCGAATTTCTGGAGATCTACGTCAACACGCCGATCGAAGTGTGCGAGGATCGTGACCCCAAGGGGCTATACCGCAAGGCGCGGCGTGGCGAGATTGCGAACTTTACCGGTATCGACAGCCCCTATGAGCCGCCCGAGACGCCGGACCTCGTCATCGACGGGCGCGGCGGCGACCCCGATGCCGCGGTCGAGGAGCTCGTTCGCGAGATGCGGGCGCGCGGCCTAATCGTGTGGTAGACTGAAACTCCGGACTCGTCGAGACCAACGAAAACCAACTGCGCGCCGCGATCCACGCAAGCGAGGCCTCATGGTTCCGATCGACCCGCTTTACGTCGCATCCGGCCTGGTCGTCGGCACGCTCGTGGGCATGACCGGCGTCGGCGGCGGATCGCTGATGACGCCGCTCCTCATCCTCCTCTTCGGCATCCATCCGGCGACGGCGGTCGGCACCGATCTTCTCTACGCGGCCACGACCAAGAGCGTCGGCACCGCCGTCCACGGCTGGAACCGGACGGTCGACTGGCGTCTCGTCGGCTTGCTCGCCGCCGGCAGCGTGCCGCTGACGCTCGTCACGATCGTCGTCCTGTCGCTCCTGAAGCTCGATGAGGCCGCGATCAGCGGCGCCATCACCTCGGTACTCGCGGTGGCGCTCCTGCTCACGGCGATTGCGCTGATCTTTCGCGGCTGGCTCATCCGGCGCTTCGGCGCCGGGCTGCGCAGCGTCTCGCCGCAGGTCCGCATGATCCTAACGATCCTCATGGGCGCCATCCTTGGCGTCCTCGTCACGGCATCGTCGGTCGGCGCCGGCGCCATCGGCGTGACGGCGCTGATCCTGCTCTACCCTGACATGCCGTCCTCGCGCATCGTCGGCTCCGATATCGCGCATGCCGTGCCCTTGACGCTCATCGCCGGGCTCGGCCATTGGTTTCTGGGCTCGATCAACTGGCCGCTGCTGGGCTCGCTCCTCATCGGCTCGATCCCGGGCATCATCCTCGGGAGCCATGCCTCCGTGAAGGTGTCGGACTCGGTGCTGCGTCCCATTCTCGCCGTCACGCTGCTCGTCGTCGCCGTGCGGCTTCTTATGCCGATCGTCCACATAAATCTCGGCTAGCGCCGAACGATCGTTCCAGCGAGGCGTTACTGCCGATTCGAATAGGTGCGGCGGTAACGGAGCCGGACAATGACGGGATTGGCGGCGGCGGCGCAGCGGTGGGCCGCAACTCAGGTCGTGAACCGCGGCCTGCGCGATCGTCAGGACCTGTTGGCCGAACGCCAGGCGCTCTACCAGCGGGTGACCGATCCGGCGCTCATCGCGCGCCGTCAGCTCGACGCCTTCAACGGCATCTGGGGCGCGGCGCGGCGGCGCTATCGCTTCTATGCCGAATGGCAACGCCGGCATCGGCTCCCCGAGCGGATCCGCGATCTCGCCGAGCTCGCCGCGTTCCCGCTCCTGCGCAACGTCGATCTCGAGGAGAACTTCGCCGCGATCGCGGCCGACGCGCAGCCGGCGCGGCTCGTGCGCACCGGCGGCACGACCGGCCGGCCGCGCCGCTTCCCGCGCGGCAGCGAGGACGATCTCCTGCATCATGCGAGCATGTATCTGGGCCGCGGCTGGGCCGGCATCCGCGCCGGTGATCCGATCGCGCTGATCTGGAGCCACACTCATCTCTTCGGCAACGGCTTCAAGGGCCGGATCAACGTCGCGCGCCGCCACGTCAAGGACTGGCTCATCGACACGCGGCGCTTGAGCGCGTATTCGCTCGACGAGAGATCGATCGCCCGCTACCTCGCCTTCATGCGCGCGCGGCCGGGCATGACGCTCGTCGGCTACACGTCCTGCATCCGCAAGCTCTTGGATTATGTCGAGCATACCGGCTACGACGGTGACGCGGCGCAGATCCGCGCCGCCATCTTCTGCTCCGAGACGGTGCATCCGCGCGATCTCGATCGTGTGCGCCGGCTTCTCGGCGCCGAGCCGCTCGTCGAATACGGCATGCAGGAGACGGGCGTCATGGCCTATTCGCGGCCGGGCACGGGCGAGCTCACCTTCTTCTGGGACGCGTTCCACTGCCGCGTCGCGGCCGACCAGGAGCTTGCTGTCACGACGCTTTTGCCGGTGCGCTTCCCGCTCATCAACTACGCGACCGGCGATCGGGTCGAGTCCTTGGTCGATGGCGACGGCCCGCCCTTCCGCTGCGCCCGCATCCTCGGCCGCGCGCGCGATGTACTGAGCTTGCCGATGCGCGATGGCACCTCGATCGACACGCACAGCGACTTCTTCTTCGACATCTTGCAGATCGACGAGGCGGTGAGCTCGTTCTTCATCCACCAGATGGGGCGCGCGATCGATATCGGCATCGCCACTCCGTCGGCCGAGGATCTGCGCCGGATCGAGCGCCGCTTCCTGCACGAGATCGCGCGCGAGTTTCCGGCGATCGACGTCCAGCAATTCACCTTCTCGGCGCTTCAAGAAGAACCGCACACCCCCGCCGGCAAGCGCCGCTATTTCCTGCGCGAGCCATAGCGTCGGCCGTCTGCCCGTCGCGGCGACAGCGCGCGCCGTATGACCGCGTGCCGTGCCGTCGTGGCGGCACCTGCACGCGCACCTGTCACGAAATTTTACAATTCGGCCCGGAGAGGCGGCTAGCCCATTGAAATTGCAGGATCACGATTTCTGGCGTAACTTTTGCACAAACAAAACTAGAAGTGTGCGTCAACCATCTCCGGGCTGTCCAAAACATCCCCCCATGGAGAAACGAGGATGTGGGGCGATCGGCAAGAGCCTGCTGCGCGCGGGACAGTGAACGAGAATACGGTGCCGTTCGACTTCGGCGGCCCGGTCGGGCGGCCATTCCGGCCCTTGCCCGAGGCTTCGTTCGAGCGGCCGATTTTCGATCTGTTCGTCGAAGCTGCGGCGGAATTCGCCAGCAAGACCGCGATCGACGACGGCGAAAACTATTTCACCTATCGCGAGGTGGTGGAAACGGCGCACGCGATCGCCGCCCGCATCGCGGCGACAATCGCGCCCGGCGCGCCGGTCGGCATCGCGCTTCACAATAACTCGACCTACGCGATTGCGATGCTGGCGGCGCTTGCCGCCGGTCGTCCTTATGTTCCGCTCGACCTGAGCTTCCCGGAAAATCGCAACGCGCTCATCCTCGAGCGCTCGGGCATGGCGGCGATCATCGTCAGCGCCGACACGGCCGACATGGTGCGCCGCATGGCGCCCGCCATGCCTCAAATCGATTTTGCCGCAGCCGCGACGGCCGAGCGAACCGAGCTGCCTAAGAGCTCGCCCGACGACCTCGCCCTCATCCTATTCACGTCGGGCAGCACAGGAGAACCGAAGGGCGTCTATTACGATCAGCGCGGCCTGCTGTACGACGCGGTGCGGCGCGTCAACTGCACGCACCTATCGCAAGATGACCGCACCGCGGTCGTCTTCGCGCCGACTGTGGCGGCGGGGCAGCAAGACGTTTTCGGCTCGCTGCTCAATGGCGCCACGCTGTTCGTCGTCGATGTGCGGCGCAAAGGCATGCAGGAACTGGTGCGCGCGCTCCGGCGCGGCCGCGTCACGCTGCTCTTCTGCGTGCCCTACGTCTTCCGCAGCCTGACCGAGCTTGTGACGGATGCCTCGCTCCTCGCATCGATTCGCCACGTTCAATTCGCTGCCGACCGCGTGTTCTCGGCCGACATCGAGCTGTTCCGCCGCAATTTCCCGGCCGACAGCCTGGTTTCCATCGGCCTCGGCTCGAGCGAGCTCAATCTGTTCACGCACTGGTTCGTGCCGCGCGACCTGCCGATGGAGCAGCCGCTCGTGCCGGTGGGATACGTCCTTCCCGGATACTCGGCTGCAATCGTGGGCGAGGACGGCAAGCCTGTGGCGCCGGGCGAGGTCGGCGAGATCATCGTCACCAGCCGCTACGCCGCGCTCGGCTACTGGCAGGACGAGGAGCTGACCCGCGCCAAGTTCTCGCCGGCGCCACGCGACGGCAAGGCGCGCATTTTCCGCACCGGCGATCTCGGACGGATGCGGCCCGACGGGCTGCTCGACTTCGTCGGCCGCAGGGACAGGCTGCTCAAGATTCGCGGCAACCGGGTCGAGCCGGAAGAGGTCGAAGCCGTCATCCGCGCCCATCCGTGCGTTGCCGATGCGGCCGTCTTTGCACTCGAATGCGCCGATGGCGCCGAGCTCGTCGCCTATGCCGCCGTTGCCAAGGCCACACCCATCGGCGAGAAGCAACTTTCCGAATGGCTCGTTCCGCGTCTCTCCGACGCGATGCGGCCACGCCGGCTTCGCGTCGTCGATGCCATCCCGATGCTGGGGAATTACAAGCACGACATTCCGGCGCTCATTGCACTGGAGGCGCGACGTGACGCCGGCATTGAAGAGAAGAAAGCGCCGCCGGACCGCGTGGCCGACGACAGCGTGGCCGCCGCGGTGCGCGCCGCCTGGAGCAGGGTTCTCTCCGCTGAATCCTTCGCCGCCAACGAAACTTGGGATGAGGCCGGCGGAGATTCGCTGAAGGGGATGACGCTCGTATTCCATCTCGAGACGATGCTGGGCCGCGCGGTCTCGATGAATGTGATCTCGGCGGGTTCGCGGCCGGGCGACGTGGCAGCGGCCCTCGCCATTCCGACCGAAGCCCCCGTGCGGTGCCGGAAAACCGGCCTGCCGCTGCTTTTCTCGATGAGCACGACGGCCGCCGATGTCCTGTCATATGCCCGGTTGATGGACACGCTCGACAGCGATTTCGATATCCGCAGGCTCGATTATCCGGCCTACGATTTCGGCCATCTTCAGCCGATGCCGTTTTCGGACATCCTCGCCGCGCTGCTGGCGCAGATCCGCGCGCAAGCGAGCAAAGAGGAACCGTTCGGCCTCATCGGATATTCCTACGGCGGGTTCTGCGCCTTCGAGACCGCGCGCGCCCTCGCCGAGGAGGGTTACAAGATCGAGTTCGTCGGCATTCTCGATGTGTCGCCGTTCAGCACGTCGCAGCGTGCGTCCATGTTCAAGCCCAAGTCGGTGTGGAACCGCATCACGAGCACGGTCGTCAGCGCGGCCACTTGCCTCAATCGCGAGGTGCTGGTCCGAAAGATTGTCTACGATCAGCTTCGGCGCGGGCATTTGGGCGTCATCGAAATGGGATGGCGGCTCCTCACCCGGTTGGGGTTCGACGGCGTGCGCACGATCGTCGGGCGGGAGACGGTTCGCTTTCTGCGTTTGGCCGCCATGAACGGATATGAGCTCGGCGCCTATCCCGGACGGATTCATGTCTTCAAGGCGGCGGACAACCGCGATTGGCAGATTTGCCGCGACGCCGATCTCGGCTGGGGTCCTTATTGTCCCGACGTCGAGGTCCGGGACGTTCCCGGCGATCACAACACCGTCCTCCATGGCGCGAATTTCGAGGTGACGAAGCGCGTGGTGCTCGACGCCTGGCATCACGCCGTGGAACCGGCGCACGGCGCCGGATAGCGCGTCAGCCGTTCTCTACCGCAAGTGCGTCGAGGAGCGGCTTTAACACCGATGCGAGCGGCCGCCAACGGCCGACCGAGCTGCGATAGATCGGTTGGCGCACCTGAACGGCGCTCGCCGTGCGTACTTCGCGCTTCGTCTTGTAGAAGGCGAGGCACGCATCGTTCCAGGTCAGGCCGCAATAGCTGACCATCCGCCGAGCCTGCCCTTCGACGTCATCGACGAGCGCTTCATAATCGATCTCGAGAAATCCATCGGAGCCCAAAAGCTTGCGCCAATGCTCCATCAATTTCACATAGGCGCGATAATAACGCCCGAGCTCGGCGAAATCGTAGCTAAAGGGCAGGTTGTCGCCCTTGAATCTGGTTGTGAAACATGAGAGGCAGGTATCGACCGGATCGCGGCGCATATGAATGATACGCGCGTTCGGCAAGGCGAGGCGGATCAAACCGAGATAATGGAAGTTGTTAGGCATCTTATCGATGATTCGTGCAGCCCCCGGCGCCAAGGGAGCGAGCCCCGCGACATAGTTTGAGCCAAAGCTCGTGAGCGCGCCGTGCGTCATCGCGAGAACGCATTCGGGATATGTCTGTCCCGCAGCCTTTTGCAGATCGATGCGCTCGCCAGCGCCGAACGCGTCGGGATGGCTTGAGAGAATCTGCTCGGCAAGCGTAGTGCCAGAACGCGGCATGCCGACGATGAAGACCGGGACGGGCGAAGGATTGCCCGAACCCATCCGGCTCGCCATAAGGGCGGGTGTAAAGAAGTACCGGATGCGCTCGATCCGGCCGAGCATTTGCCGCTCGTCATAAGTGAGGCTCTCGCGCTTAAGCGCGTTACCTTTGAGATAGTGCTCGAACGAGCGCTCGTGTTCGCCGCACGCGGCGTAAGCCTTGCCGAGCGCGAAATGGAGCGACAACTGATCCGGCTGGGAGAGCGACGCCACGTCGCGCGCCAGTTTTTCCATCTCGAGGAGAATCGGGTCGTCGCTGCGCATCTTGCGCAATCCTGCAAGGGCGGCGTAATGAATTACTCTCCTTGGCTCGAGCGCGACTGCCTTGATATAGGCAGCTTCCGCCTCGGTGAAGCGTCCGCTCATTACGAGAAGCGCGCCAAGGTCGCCATGTGCGGCCGCAAGGTTAGGGTCAAGCGCGACGGCGCGCTCGCACGCCGCAATTGCTTCATCATGGCGGTTGGCTGCGTCGAGAGAGCCAGCGAGTTCGTGCGCAATTCGTGCGTCGTCAGGCAGGAGCTGAGCCGCACGCCTGAAGTTCTCGAGCGCCTCTACGTGACGCTGCAGCGCGACCAATGCCCGGCCGCGGGCGCGATGCGCCGCGCCGTGGTTCGGATCGGACGCCAGTACCCTGTCGCAGGAGGCGATCGAGTTGGCAGGGCGCCCGAGCGCAAGGTACGCTGTGGCCTGGCCGAAGCGC
This sequence comes from uncultured Alphaproteobacteria bacterium, assembly GCA_963729295.1. Lineage (GTDB taxonomy): Bacteria > Pseudomonadota > Alphaproteobacteria > ATCC43930 > CGMCC-115725 > DATJLY01. The sequence continues at coordinate 6,497 of CAVSNJ010000021.1, read as the reverse complement.
GCCTCGGCGTAGTCGGGATCTACATCGAGCGCTTGTTCGAAACGCCGCGCCGCCTCCTCATGCCGACCGAGCGCTTGCAGCGTTTTGCCAAGCTCGCAAGCTGCTTCTGCGAAATCGCCATCGATTGCGAGTACTTTTTCGTAAGCCTCCGCGGCCTCTTGCGGCCGACGCATCAACCCAAGCGTCGCGCCCATCCCGAAATGCGCTTCGATGAGATCGGGATTTGTGGCGATCGCCTGTTCGTATCGTAGGAGTGCATCAGCAGGCCGGTTCGCAGCCACATAGACCCCGCCGAGATTGAAATTCGCTTCGGCGAGGTGAGGTGCAATCGCGACGGCCGTCTCGCACGCGACGATCGCTTCGTCGAGACGGCCTTGTGCCAGAAGCGCCGCGCCCAATCCCGCGAGCGCGCGGGCGTGAAGCGTGTCCTTGGCCGCGCCCGTGCCCGCGACAATCGTGCGATAGAGCCGTTCGGCTTCGGCAGGACGCCCGTTCTCCAAGTGCAAAAGCGCTGCAGCCAACGCGGCTTCGCGCTCGCCGGTCATGATGCCCCCACGGAAAGGTTCCGCGGCGGAATCTAGCACACTGCGCTGCCGGAGTGCGCTAGGCGGCGCGGACCCGCGGCGTCTCGCCCGGATAGGGGCGCGCGCGCTCCTTCAGGACGGCTCGCGTTACGTGCGCTGAGATGCGGCGCGCGGCGAACTCCGAACCCAGCATGAAGCGCATCAGCGGCCCGAAGGTCGGCGCCGATGCAAGCCCGACGAAATAGAGCCCCTTCACGCTCGATTCGAAATTGGCCGAGAGCGTCGGGATGCCGGCAAAGGTGCCGAGCCGTTGCCGCAACGCGTCGCCGAGGAACGGGAGCTTGCGCACGTCGATCCTGAAGCCGGTCGCGGCGATCAGGTGATCGGTCACGATCTCCTGCGTTCCGCCCGCATCCTCGCCTTCGAGCAGGAGGCGAAGCTGCCCGCCTTGCGGCTCGGCGGTGCGGATGCCGCGGCCCAGCACCAGCGGCACCTCGCGCTCGACCGACTCCTTCATCCACCACGGGCCCGCGGGGCCGAGAAACTCGCGATAGATTCTGTGCCGGCGCGCGCGCGGCAAAAGCCGCACCAAGTCCGGCGCCTCCTCGTAGAACCGGCTGCGCAGGCCTGGCGCCATGCCGGACATCGGGTAGCGCAAGCGTTGATAGAGCGAGCGGTGCTGCGGCACTGGCGCGCCCGCCCATTGCAGTTTCGGCCGGCGTGCCACGATTCGGATGCTGATGCCCTCCTGGTGCATGAGCCCGGCGAGGTCGAGCGCCGACGAGCCGGCGCCGAGAAGCGTCACGTCGCGTCCCTTGAACTGCCCAAGATCGCGGTGGCCGAAACTGTGCGTCATCAGCTCACGCGGCAGATGGCCGAGCGCTTCCGGCACATGGCGGTACGCGCCGATCCCGGTCGCCACCACGACGCGGCGCGCAAAGCCACCGCCGCCATCCTCGAACTTGAGGAAGAAGCCCTCGCGCGTCTCGTGCACCGCCGTTACGATCCGGTCCTCGAGCTCCGGCACGAAGCGCTTCTGGAACGCCATGCCATAGGCGGTGATGGTGGCAAGCGGCACTGGCATGCCCCAGTCGCGATAGGAGAGCTCGTTCCCGATGCAGAAGCTTTTGAGCGTGAAGCGCCCTTCGGGCTCGGCGAGGCTCGAGGCGAAGCCCTCGGACTTCAGGTGCATGCCCGCCGGCATCTCCGTCCGCCAGCTCCACATCGGGCGCCCGAAGATACGGAATGCCACGCCGCGGGCGCGTAGATGAGCGGCGATCGAAAGGCCATAGGGACCGGCGCCGATGATGGCGGCTTCACACGCGGCGGACATGGCGTCTCCCTGGAGATCGCGGGGGCAGAAGCGGCGCCGCGAAAACACGAAACCGCGGCGATCGTTCCGCCGCCCTTTGCGTCGCGCTCTGGCCCGGAACGAATCCGGAAATGTGACGTTTTCCCGGGTCCGGCCTCGCCGCGAACGGCGGATTCGGTCGGTGGGCGGATCCGCGAACTCATGATCGTTGACGCAAGAACGCTCCCTTCCGGCACCGAACTCGACAGCGACATCTGCATCATCGGCGCCGGCACCGCGGGCATCTCGCTCGCGCTGCAATTCATCGGCACGCGCTTCAAGGTCTGCCAGATCGAAAGCGGCGGCCTCGCGCCCGACCGCGAGCTGCAAGCGCTCGCCGACGGCGACAGCATAGGCATGCGCTATTCGAGCCTCGCCTCGTGCCAGCTGCGCTGCTTCGGTGGCAACAGCAACGTCTGGGGCGGCTGGTTCCGGCCGCTCGACGCGATCGACTTCGCGGCGCGCCCCTGGATCGAGGATAGCGGCTGGCCATTCGGCGCCGCCGAACTCGAGCGCCATTCCCGCCTGGCGCACGCGTTGTGCGAGGTCGCGGACGACGATTACGACACGGGCGCGGTCGCAAAGCTCGGCGATCCGAATGCGCGGCTCCTGCCGTTCGATGACGCCGCCATCGAATTGATCCTCTACCGCTTCAGTCCGCCGACGCGGTTCGGTCAGAAATATCGCGCCAAGATCGAGGCTGCCGCGAACCTCACCTGCCTCGTACGCGCCCATGCGCTCGGCCTGCGCGCCAACTGGAACGCACGCGAGGTCGAGCGGCTCGAGCTCGGCACGCTCGCCGGCACGCGGCTTTCGCTGCGCGCGCGCCATTTCATCCTTGCCGCCGGCGGAATCGAGAATGCGCGGCTCTTGCTGCTCTCGAACGACGTAGCAGTGAGCGGCCTCGGCAACGAGCACGATCTCGTCGGCCGCTATTTCCAGGATCATCCGCACACGAAGCGCCGGCTGATCGCAGGATCGCGCGCATTTTCCTTCGGCCTTTACGGCGTCGCCTATCGCGACCGCGGCATCGGCGCGGGCCTCTCGCTGCCGGTGCGGGTGCAAGAAGAAGAGGGGCTTCTCAACTACAAGGCGAGCATCTATCCGATCGTCTATGGCGAGGATTCGGACGGGTGGGCGGCGTTCCGCACGCTCGCCTTGTCGATGTCGCGCCGCTGGGGCACCGATCTCTACGACCGCTTCGCCTTGCCGTTCAAGGAGCGCGGCGTGCGCGCCGGCGATCTCCTCACGATGCTGCTCGAGCCGCACAAGGTGATCGCGGCCGCGCTGGCGCACGGACTCCATTTCGAGCGCTTCAACGCCGGCGTCGCGGTCGAGAGCAAGCCTGAGCAGGCGCCCAATTTCGCCAGCCGCGTCCTTCTTCAGGACGAGCGCGACCCGTTCGGGCTGCCGCGCGCGCGGGTTGATTGGCGGCTCCTGCCGATCGACCGCCGCACCGTCGTCCGCGCCGAAGCGCTGATCGACGGCGAGTTACGCCGCCTCGACCTCGGCTCCCTGGCACCGCTGCCGCCGCAGGAGAGCGCGGCCTGGCCCACGGATTTCGCCGGCGGCTGGCACCAGATCGGCACGACGCGCGCCCATCGCGATCCGAAGCGGGGCGTCGTCGACGCCGATTGCCGCGTGCACGGCATCGGCAATCTCCATGTCGCGGGCGCTTCGGTGTTCCCGACCGGGGGCGCGGTCTCGCCGTCGCCGACCATCATCGCGCTGGCGCTGCGCCTTGCCGAGCATCTGAAGCGCACGATCGCGGCGCCCCGGCCGATCGTCGCCGGCGCGGCCTAGCGCTTCTTCTGCAACCATCGGGCGCCCCGTCCGTTCACATTGCTCGGATGCGGCGCTTGGTCTTTGCCTGGGACCAGTTCGGTCCCTACCACATGGATCGGCTCGAAGCGCTCGGCCGGCATTTCGACGGCCGCGCCGAGATCGTCGGTATCGAGCTCGTGAAAAACGGCGAGATCTACGGCTGGTCGCCGAGCGGGCCGGGACGCTCATTTCGCAAGATCACGCTCTTTCCCGGGCAGGCGCGCGCCGAGGTCGGCACGCGCGCCCATGCGAGCGCGCTCGTGCGCGCATGCCGCGCCGTCGGCGCGCGGCAGATTTTCCTGTGCGATTTTCAGCTCGCCGCGATCTTTCTCGCGGCGGCGGCGCTGCGGCTTCTCGGCCACCGCGTCGTCATCATGCAGGACTCGAAATTCGACGACAAGCCGCGCCTGCTCCGCCGCGAGCTCGGGAAATGGGCGCTCTATCTGCCGTACGACGCAGCACTCGTCGGTGGCGCGCGCACCCGATCCTATCTCGAATTCCTGGGCATGCCCGCCTCGCGCATTGCCGTCGGATACGACGTGATCGCGCTCGACCGACTCGCGCATCTCGCTTGCGCCGCTCCCGCGCCGGACGGCGTACCGCACGCCGCGCGCCATTTCACCGCGATCGCCCGCTTCGTGCCACAGAAGAATTTGGCGGCGGCGATCGATGCCTACGCGCTCTACCGCCGCACCGCCGGCACGCGCCCGCGCGCGTTGCATCTCTGCGGCGCGGGCCCGCTCGAAGCGGAGCTCAGGGCGCGAGCCGCCGGCATTCCCGGCATCGTCTTTCGTGGCTTCCTGCAGGAGGCCGAGATCGCCAAGACGCTGGCCGCGAGCCTCGCGCTCCTCTTGCCGAGCATCGAGGAGCCGTTCGGCCTCGTCGTCAACGAGGCGATCGCCTTGGGCGTGCCGGTCATCCTCTCGGAGAATTGTGGCGCGCGCGACTTGATCGTGAAGAGCGCGGTGAACGGCTATGTCGTCGAGCCTGACAATATCGAGGGCATGGCGCATTTTATGGCGCTGCTCGACCGCGACGCCGGCGAATGGCGCCGCCTCGCGCTCAACACGCGGCAATTTCGTGCCGAGGCCGACGTTGGATCGTTCGTCGCTGCGGTCGAGCGGATCGTGGCGCTGCTCGATCCCGCGCCGGCATAGCCAGGCGGCTCGCGACTCTTCTCGCTTAAGCTATTGCTGCCAGAGTGACTCGTTGCCCCAGCTCGAATAGGGCTGGTCGGCCGACTGCACGCCCACCGGCGTCTGGCCGGCGGCCTCGGGCGCGATCTCGCACAGGATCGCCGTGCCTGAGTTGGTGCGGATGCAGGAGGAAGTCTCGGTTGGCACGCTGACCTTGGTCATCGACAACGCCACCGCGGTGCTGAGCTCGTCGGCTTCCTGGCCGGCGCCGCCGGGCGCTCCGCCCGACGCGTTGCCCTGTCCGCCCGAGCTGTCGGTCATCTGCTCGATCGCGCCGGCGCCCGACGAGCCGCCCGCGGTTGGGACGATGTTGTTGAGGTTCTGGCCGAGATTGCCGTTGTCGCCAGGGTTCGTGGCCGGCGGCGGATTGTCGAGGTCGGGCGGCGGCGGCGCCTGGTCGTTCGTGGTGATGACGCCGTTCAAGCCGCCCAGGTCGCCAAGGTCGGGGCCCAAGGGCGGCGGCGGCGGCGAGTTGGGCGGCAGGAAGGGCACGCCGTCGATCTCCGTGCCGCCGGTGACGCTGCCGCTGCCGGTCGCGTTCCACATCCAGGCCGGCGCATTCGGGCTGCCGTTGAGCGTCCACGGGCCGCTCGACGTCACATCGATGTTGCCGCTGACATTGCCGTCGCCCGTATGCGAGGCGTCGCCGTTGCCGACCTGGCCATAGGCGAAATTGCCCTGGTCGCCGGCGTTGATGGTGCCCGAGCCGCCATTGAGCGATATCGAGATGTTGCCGCCCTCGTTGATGCCCGAGGCCGAGGCGCCGCCGTTACCGTCGTAGCCGCCGTTGCCGATCTGCGAATAGGCGTCGCCGGTGATGTCGATCGAGCCGGCCGATGCGGCGCTTCCCGTCGCGATCACGATGTCGCCGGTCTCGGTGATCGTGCCGCCGGACAGCAGGGCTGCGTGCGTGTCGGCGCCGAAGCCGCCATTGCCGATCTGCGCATAGGCGCCCGTGCCGGAGTTGCCGGTCATGACCAGGTTGCTCGTCGCGGTCAGATCGATGTTGCCGCTGAACACGATCGAGCCCGACGACAGGCTCGCGTCGGCGCCGGCGTCGAGACCGCCGTTGCCGATCTGCACATAGGCGCCATTGCCGAGCCCCGCGGCGAGCGAGACGATCGTGCCGGACAGGATGATGTCGCCGGTGTCGCTGAACGCCACGGTCGTGCCGAAATTCGAAAGCGCGCCGCCATGGCCGATTTGTGCGTAGGCATCCGTATCGGTCCCGCCGGTCATACCGATGCTTCCGCCAGCGACGATGTTGATTTCTCCGCTTTCGCTTCCGGTCGACCCCGCGCCGCCGTGGCCGATCTGGACATAGTCTCCGGCGGCGCCAGCGGCCATGAGGAGATTTCCGGTCAGCACGATCGCAATATTGCCGGTCGCGTTGCTTCCGACGTAGCCGATCTGAGCGAATCCGTTCACACCTTCGAGCGTGAGGTTTGCCGCCGCGATTGTTGTCGTTCCGCTGGCGCTGCCGATTGCAGCGCTCCCCGGCGCCGCAAGGCCACCGATGGTGACGGACGCGCCATCAAGGCCGAAGGCGCCTGGTGTCGATGACACGTCCGCGACGGGCGTGACCCCGTCCCAGCCGGCGAC
>CAVSNJ010000020.1:0-486738 GCA_963729295.1 uncultured Alphaproteobacteria bacterium | reverse complement strand
GAGGGCGGAGCCGAAGGACGTAGCGAAGAAGGGCTAGCTTCTCTTGCTCTTGGCGCGCTTCGCTGCTGCGTTACGCTCGGTTTGTTCGGCGAGCTGCGCCAATTCGAGGGCCCGCGCGATCAGTGCTCGTTTCCGCCCGGGATCGGTCTCTTTTCTCGCTGCATCACGGGAGCGGATCGCTTCCTTGTGCATTTCCTTGCGCATTTCGGCTGGTGTCGGCATGGCGCAACCCCAGGAAACCTAGACTGAGGATTCTAGGCCCGAAATTGATATGTCCGCAATCGGACAAAATCGAGGTCAGATTCGCAAATCCGCGAGCGGATCGAACCCTGCCCAAGGCGGCGCCGCGGGCGGTCACGAACCAGTGATGCGAATGCAAATCATTTGCTTGATAAATGCGAATAGTTATCGTTATCATCCTCAACCGTAGGGTCCGGGAGGGCTGAGGATGGGGGCGGTGAGGCGAGCCGCGCGGGCGGCGGCGGCGCGCGAAGGGCGCGCGGATCGGGCGGTTGCGCGTCGGCGCCGAAGGGCGTTGGCGGTGGGGATATCCTGCGGAGTTGCGGCGCTGCTGTGCTGCGGCGAGCCCGCACGCGCCGCGCCGCCGCAGATCCAGGTTCCGACCGAGGAGCAGCTTCAGCCCGGCGCGCAGCCGAGCGGCGGCGCGCTCGGCTTCCTCGGCTCGCTCCAGCGCAGCAATTTTCTCCTCGGCGACATGTGGGGCCTGCGCACCTTCCTCAGCCAGTACGGCATGTCGTTCGCCTTGCAGGAAACCAGCGAAGTGCTCGGCAATGTCAGCGGCGGCAACGGCCAAGGCGCCGACTATGACGGGCTGACGACGATGCTGCTCCAGCTCGATACCATGCGCGCGTTCGGCTGGTACGGCGGCACGTTCAACGCGAGCGCGCTCCAGTATCACGGCCGCAGCCTGAGCGCGGACCACCTCGACACCTTGCAGACCGCGAGCGGCATCGAGGCCGATCGCGCGACGCGGCTGTGGGAGCTGTGGTACGACCAGAAATTCCTCGAGGAGGATCGGCTCGACGTGAAGATCGGGCAGCAGAGCCTCGACCAGGAGTTCATCGTCAGCCAGAACGCGCTGCTGTTCGTCAACACCATGTTCGGCTGGCCGATGGTGCCGTCGGCGGACCTGCCGGGCGGCGGGCCGGCCTATCCGCTGTCGGCGCTCGGCGTCCGGTTGCGCGCGCGCCCGGTCGATCCGCTGACGTTTCTGGTCGGCGTCTTCAACGGCAGCCCGTCGCCCAACAACGCCATTCGCCGATGCGCAGCAGGCCGATCCGTCCGGCACGAGCTTTCCCCTGAATGGCGGCGCGCTCGTGATCGCCGAATTGCAGTATTCCTATCCCTCGCTCGGCACGATGCTCTACGCCGACGAGGCCGAGCCGCTCGCGCGCACCTACAAATTGGGCTTCTGGTACGACACCGAAAGCTTCCCCGATCTGCGCTTCGACACCACCGGCACGTCGCTCGCGTCGCCGGCGACGACCGGCATCCCCGAGCAGCATCGCGGCGATTACAGCGTCTATGCCGTCGCCGATCAGCTCGTCTGGGTCGATCCGGCAGAGTCCGACCGCACCATCAACCTCTTCGCCCGCGCCATGGGCACGCCCGAGCAGGACCGCAACCTCGTGGTGTTCAGCGCCAATCTCGGCGTGAATTTTCACGAGCCGATCCTGCATCGCGACGACGACAGCTTCGGCATCGGCTTCGGCTACGCCAAGGTCAGCGGCCGCGCCGCCGGATTGGACCGCGATACCGCCTTCTTCACCGGCGCGCTGAGCCCGGTGCGCAGCGGCGAGACCTTCGTCGAAGTCACCTACCAGATCGGGGTGACGCCGTGGCTGCAAGTCCAGCCGGACTTCCAATACGTGTTCAACCCCGGCGGCGGCGCCGTCACCACGTCGGGCGCGTCGAAGGTCGGCGACGAAGCCGTGCTCGGCGTCCGTACCAACATCCTGTTCTGAGGGAGGGGACCCCTATGTTCGAGCGCGGCGGCGGGGTCGGAATAGCGTCAGAAAGAGGCGGGTCTAGGGGTCGGAGCGGCGGTTTTTGGGCTCCTCCTCGAGCGGGCTTGACGGGCGAGTCGGGAGCCTCTAATGTGAATGACAATCATTCTCACTCGCATCCGGCAACTCTTATGGCTCGGGTTTTTCGCGTCCTGGCTTCCCGTCTCGCGCTCGCCGCGCTTGTAGCAGCGGCGCCCGGCCTTGCCCGCGCCGACGGGCCGCAGGGTCTGCTCGAGACCATCCACAAGCACATCACCCGCACCTCGACCGTGACCGACAACGGCGACCTCAATCCCTACGCCGTGGTCGTCGCGCCGATTTCCGCTGGAAAAATAGCGAAGGGCGACGTGCTGGTGGACAATTTCAACAACGTCTCCAACCTCCAAGGCACCGGCACGACGATCGTCGATTACAACCCCAGCACCAATCAGACGGCGCTGTTCGCGAAACTGCCGCAGAACTTGCCGCAATGTCCTGGCGGCGTCGGCCTGACCACGGCGATGACGATGCTGAAGAGCGGCTTCGTGATCGTCGGCAGCACGCCCAGCACCGACGGCACCACGCGCACCAAGGGGCCGGGCTGCCTCCTGGTGTTCGATGCCAATGGCCAGCTCGTCACCACGTGGGCCGGTCCCAACATCAACGGGCCGTGGGGCAACATGGCGACGCTCGACAACGGCACGAGCGCGCTGCTTTTCATCAGCATGGCCGGGTTCGACATTCCAGGCCCCGAAGTGCGCGATCCCGCGACCGGCTTTTCGGTGACGATCAAGAAGGCGACGGTGCTGCGGCTCACGCTGTCCATTCCGGAGGGCAAGCCGCCCTCGGTCACCGACGAGACCGTGATCGCCAACGGTTTTGGCGCGCGCGCCGATCGCGATGTGTTCATGATCGGCCCGACCGGCCTCGCGCTCGCGAGCGACGGCACGCTCTACGCGTCGGATGCGCTCGAGAACGAGATCGTCGCGATCCCGAATGCGACGACGCGAACCGACAGCGCCGGGACGGGGCGGAGCGTGACGCAGGGCGGACTCCTCAAGCGGCCGTTGGCGCTCGCCATGACGCCCAATGGGCACCTCTTGGCGTGCAACGCCGTCAACGGACAGCTCGTCGAAATCAATCTCGCGACCGGCAAGCAGCTCTATGCGCAATGGATCGACACGAACCAGGCGCAATCACCGCCCGGCAACGGCGATCTGTTCGGCATCGCCATGACGCCCGACGGGCTAGGGTTCTATTACGTCGAGGACGACGTGAACACGCTGATGGAAGCGGTGAAATGAGCGAAAGCTCGACCCGCCGCGGCTTCCTGACCAGCACCGCGGGTCTCGTCGCCGTCGCGGGAACCGCGCTTGGCGCAGGCGCGGCGGCCGAGGCCGCGGCGCCTGCCAATGCTCCCGACGTGCCGGCGCGGCACGATCCGGGCGAGCCGTTTTGGGGCGCGCACCAGGGCGGCATCCTGACCCCATCGCAGGCGCACAGCTACTTCGCCGCGTTCGACCTCGTCACGGACAAGCGCGACGAGGTGGTGAAGCTGCTGCAAGCCTGGACGAAAGCCGCCGCGCGCATGACGCGAGGGCTGCCGATCGAGCCGTTCGCCGAAACCGAAGTCGCCTCGGCGCCCGCCGATCTCGGCGCCACGACCACGACGACCACCACCACTGATTCCTATGACACAGCCGGGACCGCCTCGGGCGCCGCGCCGACGACGACGACCGTCGAGGCGTCCGACAGCGGCGAGGCGGTGGGCTTGCCCCCTGCGCGCCTGACGGTGACGTTCGGCTTCGGCCCCGGCCTCTTCGTCAAGGACGGCAAGGGCCGCTATGGCCTCGCGCAGCACCGGCCTGAAGCGTTCGTCGACATGCCGCACTTCGTCGGCGATCAGCTCGTGCCGGCCCATACCGGCGGCGATCTTTCGGTGCAGGCCTGCGCCGACGACCCGCAGATCGCCTTTCACGCCGTGCGCCAACTCGCGCGCATCGCCGGCGACGTGGCGGCCGTGCGCTGGACGCAAGCGGGATTCATGCCGCGGTTCGGCGCGAAGGAGACGCCGCGCAATCTCATGGGCTTCAAAGACGGGACCAACAATCCGTCGATCGGCAGCGCGAACGACATGGCGAGCTTCGTCCTGGTCGGCGACGAGGGCCCCGATTGGATGCGCGGCGGCAGTTACATGGTTGCGCGCCGCATCCGCATCGCGCTCGAGCATTGGGACCGCACACAGCTCGCATTCCAGGAACAGACGATTGGACGCCACAAGGCTTCGGGCGCGCCGCTCGGCGAGAAGAACGAATTCGACGCGATCGATTTGAAGGCGAGCGACAAGGACGGCAATCCGCTCGTGCCCGAGAACGCGCATGTGCGGCTCGCCGCGGCCGAGAGCAATGGCGGCGCGCGGATTCTGCGCCGGCCCTATTCCTACAATGACGGCGTCAACTTCACCGCCGAGCGTTGGCCGCCGTGGCGTCAGGGCATGGAGTACGACGCGGGCCTCTTCTTCATCTGCTATCAGCGCGACCCGCGCACCGGCTTCCTCAAGATCTACGAGCGCATGTCGAAGTTCGACATGATGAACCAATTCGCAACCCATGTCGGCGGCGGACTCTTCGCGTGCCCGGGCGGCATCGCCGAAGGCGAGTTCGTGGGCCAGCGTCTGTTCGAGAGGGCGTGAAATGTACGTGTGCATGTGCCATGGCTTCACCGACCGCCAGGTTCGCGCGCTTCCCGAAGCCGCGGGCGGATCGACCGCCGCCGTCTACCGCGCCTTGGGCGTTCGCCCGCGCTGCGGCAAATGCGTTCCGATGGTGAAGGAGATCGTCAGGACAGCGTCCGAGAGCGCCCCCGACCAGCGGCTGGTGCAAGCCTCAGTGCCCGCCTAGGCTGCCGCCCGGGGGCGAGCGGAGGAAGCCATGCAAGGCGACGCGCAGGTGCTGCAGCACCTCAATGACGTGCTCAAGAACGAACTGACCGCGATCAATCAGTATTTCCTGCACGCCCGCATGCTGCGGCACTGGGGCGTCACGAAGCTCGAGAAACACGAATACGAAGAGTCTCTCGAGGAAATGAAGCATGCCGACATACTGATCAACCGCATCCTTTTCCTCGATGGGCTGCCGAATTTGCAGGACCTCGATAAACTCCTGATTGGCGAGGACGTTGAGGAAATCCTCGACTGCGATTTGCAGCTCGAACAAAAGGGCGTCGCCGATCTGCGCGCCGCGATCCTCCGCTGCGAGGCGGTGCGCGATTTCGTGACCCGCGATCTCCTCGTCGAGATTCTCGAGAGTGAAGAGGACGGCATCGATTTCATCGAGACGCAAATCGTCCTGATCAAGAAGATCGGCATTCAGAATTACGTTCAGCTGCAATCGTCGACCGAAGAGCGAGCTTAATCCGATGCGGGCGGCCGGGCGGCTCGCGCTCTCGTTCTGCGCCGTGCTGGTCGCGCTCTTCGCGGCTCGCGGCGGAGAGGCGGCCGACCCGTCCGCCCTCTGGCATATCGTTCACGACTGGTGCGTCCCGGACGAAATCCAACGTCACGATCCGAGCCCGTGCACGCTGGTCGATCTGTCGCATGGCGTGGCGGGCGGCTATGTCGTGCTGAAGGACATTGTCGGCGCGACGCAATATCTCGTCCTGCCGACCGCTCGCATTCCCGGCATCGAGAGCGCGACGATCCTGGCGCCCGGCGCACCCAATTTCATGGAGGATGCCTGGGAAGCGCGCCGGTTCGTTGCGGCGCGTGTCGCGGTGCCGCTTGCGCGCGAGGACATCTCGCTTGCCATCAATTCGGTTTCCGGCCGGTCGCAGAACCAGCTCCATATCCATGTCGACTGCGTCAAGGTTGCCGTGCGCGCCGCGCTCCTGCGCGATCGCGATTCGATCGAAGACGGGTGGAAGGCGTTTCCCGAGCCGCTTGCCGGCCACGCCTATATCGCGCGCCGCGTGCTCGGCGACGACCTCGCGCAGGTCAATCCGTTCCGCCTCGTCGCCGCAGCCGCGCCCGATGCGGCGGAGCACATGGGCGACTACACGCTCTTCGTCGCCGGCGCGACCTTTGCGGGGCGGACCGGGTTCATCCTCTTGGCCGACCGCGCCGCTCCGCGGCACGGCGATCTCGGCAGCAGCGAGACGCTTCAAGACCACGGCTGCGCGCTGGCGCAGCGTTAGGGGTTTGATCCAGCCACACCGGAGCGCCGCTCCCGCACAAGCGGAAACCCAGGGCGAGCGGTGGCGAACGGCGCCGCATTCGCGGCAAATGCCCATCCATGCCCATCGTCGCGCGGCGCGAAACCGCCCTTTTCGGCACAACCGCCTGATATGTATGGTAAATACGTTCATATCGCCCATTCCGCCAGCCGCTTGCAAATCGCCGTTCCGGTGCTTTCAATCGCTTTTTGCGCCAAGAAGCGCCGCAAATCGCCCCGAGCCGATGAACGGATTTATATCCTATTTACGTACATTCGTCAAGGAGGTCGCGCCGTGGCGGCGCGCAAATTCGCGGCGTCGACGAAGAGATGCTTCGACCAGGATGGGTCGAGCGCTCCAGCGTGGTCGCCGCTCAGTCTCGCTTGAACGCCGGCATCACTTCTTTCGCGAAGCGGCGCAGCTGATCTTTGAATTCTTCGGGCGTCAAGCCTTCGGGCCAATGCAGCATGAAGGTCTCGAGCCCGGGATATTTCGCGGCGATCGATTTGATGCCGTCGATGACGCCGCCCGGCGGCCCGCAGAACCAGGCCTTTTGCTCGACGCCGTCCTTCAATGACGGCAGGCGCGCGGGAGCGCCGGGCGAGCCCCAGACGCGGCCCTGCTCGTCGGCATAACGGACGAAACCGAACGGCGCGAACCATTTGAAGCGCTCGTCATGCGCCGGCTCGAGCTTGCGCATCGCCTCGGCGCGCGTCTCGGCAAGATAGACGCCGGCGCCCCAGATCATGTCCTCGCCCAGCGCCTTGTCGCGGCCGGCCTTGCGGCAGGCGGCGTGATAGGCGCGGACGACGTCGTCGAGGATCTTCTCGCCGTTGAGCGTGACCATCGCCTTCAGGCCGTATTGCGCCATGAGCTCGATGGTCTTGCCGCTGGCGATCGGCATCCAGATGTCGACCGGGCGATGCTTCGGCCGCGGCACCAATGTCAGGTCGGTGAGGCGATAGCCGCGATATTCGACTGGCGGCGGGCATTCGTAGAACTTGCCCTTGAAATGGAACGATTGCTCGTTGAAGGCGGCGAGCAGCAACTTCAGCTGCTCCTCGAAAAGCTCGCGGTTCTTCGCCGCGTCGAGAAGCGGCGCGCCGAACGTCTCGACCTCGCGGGTGTGATATCCCCGCCCCACGCCCATGATGACGCGGCCGTCCGTGACGATGTCGGCCATGGCATAGTCTTCCGCCAGGCGCAGCGGATGCCACATCGGCAGGATGTTGAAGGCACAGCCGAACTTGAGGCGCTTCGTCTGCGTCGCGAGCCACAGGCCGAGCTGGATCAGGTTCGGAAAAACCTCGTAGCCCTCGCGCTGGAAATGATGCTCGGCCGTCCACAGCACGTCGAAGCCGAGCTCGTCCATGAGCTGCGCCACGTCGCGCGCGGCGAAGAACGCCTCGCTGAGCCGCTCGTCGGAATAGCGCCGCTCGTTCGCCGGCGTGCCGTCGCGCCCGATATTGTCGAGCTCGATCTGGCCGACATAGAGGACGTGGAAGTTCTTGATCATGCGTTCCCTCCCTCGGGCTAGGCGCGCGCGGGCCAGGCCGGATCGTTATGGCCGAGCGGCACGGCGGGCCGTGCCCAATATGGCGGTGTCCCGGACAACTGCAGGACCGGCTTCAGATGGCGCAGCCGCCCGGCGGGCGAGCGGCTCTCGGTCAGCCAGCGCGCAAGCTCCGCATCGGTGAATTCGGCGGGCACGTCTTTCAGCTCGCGCTCCGGCACCTCGCCGCGCCCGACGAGCCAGTGCCCGGTCTGCGCCAGCGAGATGCGCACGAGCCAGCTTCCGCCGTCGCGGGCGCGGCGGTGGAGCGCAACCATTGCGCCCCACGCCATCAGGTAGCCGGTGAGGTAGTCGATCGCGGAGAGCGGATAGAATTGCGGCGCGCCCGGCTCGGCGCCCGGGAAGAGCGAGCCCTGGCGCAAGGTCATGCCGCTCACGTTCTGCACCACCGTGTCGAAGCCGCGGCGCCCCGCCCACGGTCCGCCGTGGCCGAAGGCGCAGAGCGAGACATAGACGAGGCCGGGCCGCAGCGCGCTCAGCTCTTCCGGCGACAGGCCGCGCGCGGCGAGCGAGCCGAGGCGATAGCCCTGCGAGAACACATCGGCCTCGCGCACGAGGTCCTTCAGCGTCGCCAAGTCCCGCGCCTGGCGCAGATCGAGGCGCGCCGCGAGCTTGCCGTGGCCGGTGTCGTATTCCTGATATTCGATGCTGTGCAGATGCGGCGCGGTGATCTTCAGCACATCGGCGCCGTGCTCGGCCAAGGTGCGGGCGCAGGTCGGGCCGGCCAGCACGCGCGTCAGATCGAGCACGCGGATGCCGGAAAGCGGGCGCCCGCCGGCCGGCAGCTTTTCCGGCGGGCTGTCGCCGATCTTGACGATCTCCATGAGCGGCAATGAGGCAACCGTGATGCCCTGTGGATGTTCCGCCCATTCCGCCTGGCTCCGCACCATGCCGCCGGCGCCCTTGGCGGCGATGATCGCCTCTTCGAGTTCGAGCGCATCCCAGTTCGCGACCGCGTTGCGCACCGCGGCGCGGTCTTCCGGCACGCCGAGCACGCGCAAGGCGGCGGCGCGATGATTGGGGAAATTGGCGTGGATGTAGCTCCAGCGGCCATTCTTCGCCGGGTACATCCCCATCACCGCGTTGCGCTCGGTATCGGCCTTGACGCCGTCGACCTCGAGGTAATGCGCGCTGCGCAGCGAAGCGGTCGCATGGCGCAGATCGACCGCGATACTTTGCTTCCGGCCCCCGCGCAATTCCCAGAGATCGGCCGCCGCGAGCCCGGTCGCGGCAAGCGCGGCGGCGGCCGCCGCGCCGATGCGAAACGGTGTCGGCAGGACCGGGTCGCTGCCGCCCGCGATCTCGACCGCGCGGGCGCGTTCCTCGGGCCAGCCCGCGAGCGGCAGGAGCGTGCGGAGCGCGTCATGAGCGGACATGGCCTAACTCTCCCTCTCACACGGCGTAAGCCAGCGTTTCGAAGCCAAGGAGGATGCGCCCGGCGGATTCGAGCTGCGACGGGCGTGCCTGCGATTGCTGCGCCACCGCATGCATGTCGCGAAAGCGGCGCTCGAACGGATTGGCCTCGAAGATCGCGGTGGCGCCGGCGGCCTGATAGCACGCATCGACCACTTCGCACGCCTGTTGCGTGGCCGAGGTCGAGGCGAGGCGCATCGCCACGCGCCGGTCGAGGCTGATCTGGCCGCTCTGCGCCGCCTCGTCATAAGCCGCGCGCAGCGTGTCGAGCAGGAAAAGCCGCGCCGCCCGCAGTTTCACCTCGGACTGCGCGACCTGGAGCTGGATGGCGGGGCTGTCGCGCAGCGCGGCGCTGGCGAGGAACGGCGTCTTTTCCCGCGCGAGCGCGATGAAGGCATCCTGCACGCTGCGCGCGATCCCGAGCGCCACCCCGCCGAAGGCGGCGCCATAGAGCTGAAAATTGGTGAAGCGATAGAGCGGCCCCGCCTCGCGCCTGCGACGCCGGATCGTCGCGCTGGAGCACGTGGCTCATCGGCACGAACAAATCCTTCACCGTATAACTGTCGCTGCCGGTGGCCTTGAGACCGATGACCTGCCACGTGTCGGTGATGGTGGCGCTGGCGCGCGGAAAGAGCAGGGTCGGTTCGGACATGGGGCGCACCGGGCCTAGCGGCGGCTTGCCGTCGACGTCGACCCGCGCCGCGTGCGCGCCAAGCCATGTCGCATGGCGGCTGCCGCTCGCGAATTGCCATGTACCATTGACGATGTAGCCGCCATCGACCGGCCGGGCACGGCCGCTGCGGTTGGGCGGGCCCCAGGCCAGCACCGCCTCGCGCGGGCCGAAGATTTCGCGTGTCGTCGCCGGCTCGAGATATGCCGCCGCGAAGGCGCAGCCGCCGGCTTGGCCGAGGCACCAGGCGGTGCTGGCATCGGCCCTGGCGACGGTTTCGATCACCTCCACGAAGTCCGCAGGCGGCAGTTCCGCGCCCTCGAACGAGCGCGGCAGCATGAGGCGATAAAGCCCGGCGTCGTGCAGCGCCGCGACGACCTCGGCCGTGAGTTGCCGCTCGCGCTCCATCTGCGGCGCCGCGCGCTCGAGCAGGGGCGCGAGGCTGCGGGCGCGCTCGATGTAGTCCTCTTTGGCCATCGCGGTCTCCTTTTGGGCGATCCATGAAGGCCCGAGACCGGGCCACGATCAAGTCAAATGAAAGGACCGATGGGGCGCCCGCGCGGCGGCAATCATTTTCTTGGCAGCGATGCGCCGAACGGTTTTAATGCACGCTAATCCAGCGGAGGCCGAAGCATGTCCCGGATGACGAGAATCGCATGTGCCGCGCTCGTCGCGATGATCCCGCTGCTCGCGCCCGCGGCGCGCGCGGCGAGCGATCAGGAAAATCTGGTGGATGAGGCGCGGATCACCATCGACAACCTCAAAAAGGACCAGGAATTCGGCGACGCCATTGCCCTTATGAGGAAGGCGCGCGGCGTGTTGATCGTGCCAGCGCTTATCAAAGGCGGGTTCTTCGTCGGCGGCGAGGGTGGCTCGGGCGTGCTTCTGACGAAGAGCAGTGGCGTCTGGAGCTATCCCGCCTTCTACACGCTCGCCTCCGCCTCCTTCGGCTTGCAGATCGGCTTGGAACAGGCCGAGCTCATCATGATCGTGATGAACGATAAGGCGCTCTCGGCCGTGATGCGCAGCGAGTTCAAGATCGGCGCGGATGCCGGCCTTGCCATCGTGACCTTGGGCTCGAGCGCCGAGGCGGCGACGACGCGTGCGGCCGGCGCCGATATCGTCGTGTGGGCCTCCGCCAGCGGCGCTTACGCGGGCATCTCGGTCAACGGCTCGATCATCAAGCCGCGCTCGGCTTGGAACCATGCCTATTACGGCCATTCGGTCAGGGTCTCCGACATCGTGCTGAAGAGCGCGGTCAAAAATCCCAACGCCGACGCGCTGCGCCAGGACCTGGCTTCGCTGCAGTAGCGCGGGGCGCCCGTCAGCTGTCGATCTCTGCCGCCGCTGCGTGAATGCGCAGAAGCTCGGCGATCGTGTCGGGGTTGCGGCGGCCAAATCCGCATTCGGTAGCGATCGCGAAGTCGCGCACGTATTTCGCCGCCGTCGCCATGCGCCGCCGCGTCCCTTCGATGCCGCCGGTATGGTGCACGAGGCCGAGCGCAAGCTGCGTCTGCGGGCTGAGATGGAGGCGCTGCAATGGCGCGAAATACGCGTCGTCCGAGCGGTCGCGCGGCACGGGCATGTGAATGAGGTTGATCGGCCGAGTGACGAGCCGGTTGAGGCGCTCCGCCATTTCGACCATGTCGCCCATGTCGACAGGCTCGACGACATGGCGATGGTTGCTGTCGCCGTAGCAGAAGTGGAACAAAAGATCGATGCCGGCGGGCACGCGATTGGCAAGCTGCGCCAGGATCGCGGCGAACTTCGCCTGCATCTCGTCCTTCGTCGTTCCGTAGACGCCGGTCTCGTTGCGCTGAAGCCGCGCGAAGACGGCGGAAGCGACGTCGAACTGGATCGCCAGGTCCCGGTGCGGGATCGCGGCCGCGAGCTTGTCGATCTCGCGCATCAGCGCATCGTTGTAGATCGGATCGATCGCCGCTTGCAGATGCTCGGCGACGAAAAGCCAGATGACCGAATGCGCCGGAACGAGATCGACCTGGAAGCGCGTTCCTGCGGGGATCTTCCCGGCATCGCGCAAGCGCCGGAACACCGCGTAGGAATTTCGGGCGATGTCGGCATAGAACAGAGTGTCGATGCGAAAATCTGCGAGCGACTTGCCCGGCTTCAGGCGGTAGCGCCGGCGCGCCGGGGCGGTCGCATGAAGCTGAAACACCTCGTCCGAGAGTTCGAATGCCGGATTGTCGGCGAACACGGGCTCGAGCCACGTGATCCAGTCGAGCCGCTTGCCGGTTTCGCCATCGGGCATGCGTTTGAGGCGCGGGCTGAGCGCGGCGCCGAGTTTCGTGAACACGTCCTCGCTGCTGGCGAGCGGCACCGAGCCGACGAGATAAATGTCATGGCCTGGCATCGGAATCTCCCCTTAGCGGTATTCTTGGCCGAGGATGCCCCCCTTGCCAAGCCGTCGCCGGACGTGCATTAGAGCGGCACGGGAGAAGGGATCGCGCGGCGGAGGGCGCCGCGAAGCGATTTCGCAGGAGGTGCTTGTGGAGAACGCCGCACCGAGCCTGAAGGACCGCGTTGTCGTCGTCACCGGCGCCGCGCGCGGCATGGGCCGCGCCTATACGCACGCGCTGCTCGCGGCGGGCGCCAAGGTCGTGGCGGCGGACCGCTCGTGGCAGGGCGCCGACCGGCCGCCGAACGATCTCTCGGGCGATGGCCGCAACATCCTCTTCGCCGACATGGATGTGACCGACGACGCGCAGATCGACCAGGCCTTTGCCGCCGCGATGGCGCGGTTCGGCACGATCGACGCGCTCGTCAACAACGCCGCCATGCGCCAGCGCGACCTCTTTCCACCCTCGGGCCGCACGACGACGCTCGAGACCAAGGATTCCGACTGGCAGAAATCCTTCGCCGTCAACATTTTCGGGCCGCTCAAAGTGATCCGGCGTTTCATCCGGCCGATGCTCGAGAAGCGGCGCGGCAGCATCGTCAATACGGTGTCGAGTGGTATCCTCACTTATTCGCATGGCGGCGGCTATGTCGCGCTGCGCCCGAACAGCCGCGAGATGCCGTACCAATCCTCGAAGGCGGCGCTCGCGACCATGAGCTTCTATCTCGCCGACGAGGTGCGCGAGCATAATGTTGCCGTCAACATCGTCATTCCGGGCCACACGCGCACGACCGGGTTCGAGGAGCAGAACCGTGCACGGCTCGCACAGGGCCTGAAGCCCGGCCCACTGCCGGTCGTGCCCGAGCACATGGTGCCGCTCGTGCTCCATCTCGCGGCGCAGGATGCGAGCGGCATCACCGGGAAAATGTTCGACGTGCTGGAATGGAACGCCGAGCACGGCCACGGCGGCTATGAGGCGTGGGCCGACCGCTCGTTCTCGTACGATTCGCTGCTACCGAGGTGATGCGATGAGCGACGGCGATCTCTCCGAGCGCGTGGCCGAGGCCTGCCGAGTGTTGGCCCGGCTCGATCTCACCAAGGCGGCGACCGGCCATGTCAGCGCCCGCATTCCCGGCACCGAGCGCGCGCTCATCCGCGCGCGCGGCCCGGGCGAGCTTGGCGTGCGCTACACCACGGCGAAACAGATCATCGAGGTCGATTTCGACGGCAGGGCGATCGGCAAGCCCGAGGAAGGGCTCGAATCCCCGATCGAGGTCTTCATCCACACCGCCGTCTATCGCACGCGGCCCGATGTCAACGCGGTCGTGCATGTGCATCCGACCGCGGTCGTTCTGTTCACCATCTGCAATACGCCGCTCCTGCCGCTTTATGGCGCCTACGATCCGGCGAGCCTCCAGCTCGCGCTCGAGGGCATACCGACCTACGAGCGCAGCATCCTCATCAGCACGCCCGAGCTCGGCGCCGATCTGGTGCGCGCCATGGGAAAGGCCAGCACCTGCATGATGCGCGGGCACGGCATCACCACGATCGGCGCGAGCGTCGAGGAGGCGGCGCTCGCCGCGATCCACTTGAACGATCTCGCGACGGTCAATTACCAGGCGCGGCTTCTCGGCGATCCGATGCCGATCTCGAAGGAAGATCAGGACGCATTTGCCCGCGTCGGGCGCGCGCGCGAACGCGCCGGCGCCGGCACCGAGGCGGGCCGCCCGGCTGGACGAACGGCTGCGCTCTGGCGTTATTATTGCGCGTTGACATCCGACCGGGGTTGAGCGGAGAAGGAGCGGGATGGCAGCGGAATTGCGCGTCGGCGTCGCAGGGCTGGGCTCGGTCGCGGCGCAAATCCTGCCGAGCTTTCGCGAGGTTCCGGGCGTCCGGCTTGCCGCCGCCGCGGATTTGCGCAAGGACGCGCGCGACGCATTCCGGAAATCGTACGATCTCCCGGCCTATGCGGATGTTGCCGAGATGTGCCGCGCCGAAGTGATCGACGTGGTCGTGGATCGCAACGCCCAATACCGTTCATTGCGAGCATGCGGTCGCGGCGGCCGAGAATGGCAAGCACGTGATCTGCGAAAAGCCGATGGCGGTGACGCTTGATGAGTGCGATGCGATGATCGCGGCGGCGCGCGAGAATGGCGTGCGGCTGCTGCAAGGCCATTCCAAGATTTTCGATGCGCCGGTTCGCGCCATGCGCGCGGTCGTGGCGAGCGGCCGGCTTGGCCGGGTGATCCAGGTCAATAGCTGGAATTTCAACGACTGGCTGCAACGGCCGCGGCTTGCGTCGGAGGTCGACACACGGCTCGGCGGCGGCCTCGTCTATCGCCAGGGGCCGCACATCGTGGACGTCGTGCGCTATGTCGCGGGCGGGCTCGCGACGAGCGTGCGCGCCGTCGCCGGGCGCTGGGACCCGCATTTCGACACCGAGGGGAATTTCTCGGCCTTCATCGAGTTCGAGGGTGGCGCCTGCGCTTCGCTCGGCTTCAACGGTTACGGTTTCTTCGACGTGACCGAGCTCACCTGGGGGATCGGCGAAGGCGGCCAGCAGCGCGACCCGCGCGCGAGAAAACCGCGGCCGCGCCGCACCGGCGCGCTCGCGGCCGAGGAGAAATACCGCTATGTCGCGACGCAAGCCTCGCAGGAGATCTATCAGCGCGGCGAGCGCCAACCGTTCTATGGCCTCACAGTCGTCAGCTGCGAGCGTGGCGTCATCCGGCAATCGCCGGACGGGCTCTATCTCTATAGCGAGAGCGGGTGCGAGGAAGTGCCGGTCGCGCGTCCTGTCGGCCGCGCGGCGGAGCTGATCGAGCTCAGCGACGCGATCGCCAAGGACCGGCCGGTCTTCCCCGACGGCACATGGGGACGCGCGACGCTGGAAGTGTGCCTCGGCATCCTCGACTCATCGCGCACGCACCGCGACATCGCCTTGACGCGCCAGGTGCCGAGCGCCTGATCCCGCGTCCTATTCCGCCGCGGAGCGCGCGCCGCTCGGGAAATACTTCTCCATCTTCGGCGACATCGCGCCGCCATTCTTCTTGAGCTCGGCAAGCCAGAGCGGATGGATGCGCGGATCCTGGTCCTCGTATTCGATCTGGTCGCCGCCTTCCTTGATGCTGAGCGACACGGCCTGCTTCTTCTCGGTGCCGTCGCCGCCGGAGCGCCACGCCGCCGCGGTGAACGGATAGCGGATGCCGCCGATGTTGGTCGCGAGATAGCGCGCCGGGGCGTTGCTCGTGTTGAAATGCTGATGGAGCTGCCGGTCGGCCGGCGGAAACACCACCCCGTGCTTCCAGTCGAGGCGCAGAAAATCCTTCTCGTCCTCGAACCACAGCAGCGAATAGCCGGTGCCGACGACGCACATGACATGGGCGCCGGGCCCGTGCCGGTGCGCCTTCTTGTAGGTGCCGGGCGGCATTTCCGAGATGTGCGCGTGCATGCTCGAATCGGCGAGCACGAACATGATGTTGGAGCTGCCGCCGCCGCGATCCTCCCACGATTGCAGCTCGAGCTGCTCGAGATCGGGCACGAAATTCGTCTCCCACATGTGATTGCC
The DNA here is from genome assembly GCA_963729295.1 of uncultured Alphaproteobacteria bacterium. Taxonomy (GTDB): domain Bacteria; phylum Pseudomonadota; class Alphaproteobacteria; order ATCC43930; family CGMCC-115725; genus DATJLY01. Next base: position 470,943 of record CAVSNJ010000020.1, on the reverse strand, counting down.
GGGCCGGACCATCACGAGATCGCCTTCGCCGTTATAGTACTCGTCCTTGCCCATGCGGTCGGCGAACACCGCGTTCGTGTCGAAGATGAAGCGCTCGTTGTGGAAGACATTCATGACGAGCGGCATGTTCGTGGTGCTGACCAGGAGCGCGCGCTTCTGGCCGCTGCCGTTGAAATGGCGGTGCCGCGCATTGAGCGGGATCGCGAACAGGCTGCGCTCGCCCCATTCGAAGCTGCGCTTGGCGCCGTCCGGGAATTCGAGCTGCGTGCTGCCGGTGCCTTCGAGGACGTAGGTCACCTCCTCGTAGAGATGGCGCTGCTGGACCGAAGAGCCGCCGGGCGGGATCTCGAACAGGAACATGCTGGCGAAATCGCCGCGGCCTTTGAGATGGCACGCCGCGCCCTTGACGCCGAAGCGCGCCCACGGCTTCGTCGCCACCGAGAACAGATCGATGCCGTAATCCTCATAGATCGGCACGCCTTCGCCCTTGATCCAGTTGCCATATGAGTCGATGCGATAGCGCAGTTTCGGTTCATCGGTCATGGGATGGCTCCTCAGGAAAACAACAGCGACTTGATGACGACGGGCACGACGCCCGGCGGCGAGATCATGGCGCCGACATCGACATAGTCCAAGTCCTGCAACTGCACGCCGTCGATCGAAACGAGCGGACCTTCGAGCCCAAGCTCGCGATGGAGCAGCCGGCCGAGCGTGCGGCCAATATCGCCGTCGATCATCAGGAAGAGCGGCTCGTGGCGATGGAGCCGGGGCGCGGTCGCGGCGATGATGGCGCGCCCGGCGGCGGCGAGGCGGCTGAATTCGGGATCCCCTTGCCAGGAGAATGCTATCGCCACGCGCGCCTCGGGATCGAGGTCCAAATCGGTGAGGCCGCGGCGAATTCTTTCGGCGAGTGCATCCGTATCCGCCTCTTCGGCGTGCCCGACATGCACCACGGGCACGCCATGCACCGGCAGGACGGAGGGATCGGAGAGATAGATCGTCTTGCCGCTCACCTGGATCGTGAATTGCGAGGCGCCGATCACGGTCGCGCGGATGCGTTGGCCGGGATCGATGAGCGGCAGCTGGCTGCGTCGGCCAAGCTCGGCGCCGAGCGCACGCGCGAGCGGGAGCGCGATGTCGCCGAATTCCTCGCTCTCGCGGCCGAAGATATATTCCGACACGCCGCCCGAGAAGGTGAGCGCCGCGGGCGTCGCCGTGCGCCGCAAGCCTTCGGTGAGCTTGAGCGCGACGCCGAGAGAGTCGAGCGGCGCCTCCAGTATATGGTCCGCCATGACCGCAGCGAGACGGCGCGCGAGGGCTTCGCGCGTTGCCGGATCGGCGAGCGTGCGCGGGTCGGTCGCGAGGCCAAGCGCGTCGGCGACGAGGCGCGCCGAATCATCGACGCGCGTCCATTGGCCCCGCTCGTCCTTCGCGACGAGCCGCCCGCCCGTGGCGATCGCGGCCGAGCTCAGCACCGTGCCGCGGTCGATGAGCGCGAGCTTGGTCGTGCCGCCGCCGATATCGACATGGAGGAGGCACTGCGCGCGCTCGCGCGAGAGCCGCACCGCGCCCGAGCCGTGCGCGGCAAGCCGGCATTCGAGGATATGGCCGGCGGTCGCGCACACGAATTTCCCGGCTTCGGCCGCGAACAATTCGTCGATCGCGCGCGCGTTCTTCCGTTTGATCGCCTCGCCCGTGAGGATGACCGCTCCGCTGTCGATGTCGCCGCGGGCGAAGCCCGCCTCCCGGTAGCAATGCTCGATGAAGTCCGCAAGCGCATGCGCGTCGATCGTGCCGTCAGCCAGGAACGGCGTCAGCATGATCGGCGAGCGCCATACGATCTGCCGGTCGACCACGACGAAGCGGCTCGACAGGCCCTGGCTATGGCGCTGCAACAGCACCTTGGCGAAGAGCAGGTGCGAGGTCGAGCTGCCGATATCGACGCCGACCGTCGTCAGCTCGACATGCTCCTGGCTCCAGATGAAGCGCGCAAGTTCGGCCCGCTCCTCGTCGCCCGGCTCGACATGCTCGTGCTCGAATTCGGCGTCGTGCATCTCTCGCTCGTCACTCATCTGTCGAGGAAAGTCCGGACGAGCTCGACGAATTCCGCGGGCTTCTCCATCTCGGCCATGTGGCCGCAATTCGGGATCGTGACGAGGCGGGCGCGCGGGATGGAGCGGGCATAGATCTCGCCACTTGCGAGCGGCACGATCGCATCCTCCGCGCCCCAGACGATGAGCGTCGGAGTGCGGACACCCGGCAGGAGATGGCGCAGCGTGAGGCTGTGCATATAGGGCTTCCACGCGACGCGGCAGGTCATCTCGCGGTGCTGCTCGACGAGATCGGCTTCCTCGGGCGTCAGCTCCCGGCCCCAGGCGCGCATGAAGTCGGGCGACGCTTCGGGGCGATGGAGGGCACGGCGCAATCCGGTCAGGCCGGAGTCGAGAAAATAGTCGAAGATTTCACCCGCGTCGGGTTTCACGCCCATGGCGCCCACGAGCACCAGCTTGGCGATGAATTGCGGCGCCACCGTCGCGATCTCGGCCGCGACCCATCCGCCGAGCGAGGAGCCGATGACGTTCACCGGCGAGCGGATGTCGAGATCGCGCGCGAGCCATGTCACCCAGGCGGCGAGATCGTGCACGCCCATGATCCAGTCGGGCCGCGCCGATTTGCCATATCCGGGCAGCGACGGCACGATCACGTCGTAATGCTCGGCGAGCCGCGCAAAACTTTCAAGCCACCCCGGCACGCCCAGCTCGCCATGGATGAAAAGGAGCGGCGCGCCCTTGCCGCCGCGCCGGAGCTGAACCGAAATTCCGGCTGCGTCGATCTGCGTCTCCGTCATTGCGGCCATGGCGTGACCTCCTTCCCGGTCACGAGCGCCGACTGGTGCTCGCGCAGCGCGGGGATGACCTCGCGCCCCAGAAGCTCGATGCCGCGCATGGTCGCATCGTGCGGCTTTTTGCCTTCGCGCGCCCAGAAGGTGAGGTAGCCGGGATCGGTGCGGTCGATGATGTGCTTGAATTTCTGGATGATCGTCTTGGGGCTGCCGGTGACGATGAGGCCGGCGCGAACGGCGGCTTCGTAGCTGCCTTCGGACATGCGCCGCTCTTTCGCCATGTTGCCGGTCTTGGCCTGCTTCGACATGTAGCCGGGAGGCGCCATCCATTCGGGATGGGGGCCCCCGCCGGTGGCGCCGGCCGAGCCGGTCCCCGAGGCCAATGCCGATGCGGCAGCGCCGCCGCTTCGTCCGATCACGGAGGCGCCGCCGTAATGGTGGCGGCCCATCTCGAATGCCGCCTCGTCGGTGTCGAGGACGCACGTGTGGATGAGGTAGCCGAGGTGCTGCGCCGTGGGTGTCCAGCCGTCCTGGCGCGCGACCTCGTGGTAGATCTCGCGGCAGGATGCTGTCGCTTCAAGCGCGCTGCCGAGCACGAGATATGTTATCCGCTGTTTCGCCGCCCAGCGGATCGTCTCGGGGCTCAGGATGCCGGCGGCCCAGATCGGCGGATGCGGCTTTTGCAGCGGCAGCTGCCATGGATTGACGACGCGCAAATGATAATGCTTGCCCTCCCAGCGGAACGGGCCGGGCACGGTCCACGCTTTCTTGATGAGCTCGAACGCCTCCTCGAAGCGCTCGCGGTTGTAGGCGGGGTTGGCGTTCGTCGAAAGCTGCTCGACGCCGGTGCCGCGCACGAACCCGGAAATGATGCGGCCGTTCGAGATGAGATCGAGCATGGCGATCTCTTCGGCGACGCGCACCGGGTTGTCGTGAATGGGGAGCGGATTGCCGATCAAGGCGATCGTACCCTTGATCCGCTGACTCACCACGGCGGCCGAGAGGTTGACGCTCTCCTGCATGGAGAGGACGTTGTTGTGATGCTCGTTGCAGACCGAGCCGTCGAAGCCCATTTCGGACGCGTGCTCGTGCTCGCCGAGGAACATCTGCCAGAGATCGCGCGCCTTCTCCCGGTCGAAGATGCTGTTCGGGAACATCAGCGCCGAGTAGCCGTATTTCTCGATCGCTTCGCTCGGATAGGCGTTGTAGCCCATCTCCGAGAAGAAGAAGAATTTCCGCGTCATTGCCGGGCTCCTCCCCGGGCCATTATACCTGTGGCGAACGCTTCGTCACGACGATGGCGTGGGCGCGCGGATGCCGTCGCCGATGAGCACGAACGGTGCCCAAGCGAACGGGTGCGTGAAGAAGGCGAAGCTCGGCCCCGGCTTGTTGCCGAGCGCCACGATCATGTAGAGCTTGGCGCGGCGCAGGTCGGCGGCGGAATCGCGCGGGCCGCCCCACGGCGACAGCGTGAGCGCGGTCAGCACCGGGCCCGCCGTGTCCTCGAGCTCCCAATGCGTCACCATGAGGCCGCGCGCGCCGGCGAAGAAGAACGCCTTGGCGAGGCCCGAAAGCGCGTCGCCCGTGCCGGCGGTGCCGGGCCCGGCGGTGTTGCACGCTGAGAGCAGCACGAGGTCCGCGTCGAGCTTCAGCGACAGCACCTCGGACAAGCCGAGGAACGCTCCCGAGGCGTCGGAAGCCGCCGGATCGGCTGACAGCGCGATCAAGGGTTCCGAGCGGCAGCGCAGCTCGCTCGGCAAGAGCGCATGGGTCGCAAGATGCACGATGCGGAATTGCGTCAGATCCATACTGGTGAAGTGCGCCTTGGTGAACCCGGCGCCCAGCACCATGTCGTCCTGCGGCACGTGAAAAACGAGCCGTCCGACCGCGTCGATCTCCTTGCGCGTTCCCGGCAGGGGCGGCAGGTCGACGAGGCTCAGAAAGTCGCGGGTGCACGTTGCCGGCGGATAACTCGCCGCGATCTGCGTGCGCGTCGCCGGGCGGAAATCGCCGAAGCCGATATAGGGGTTGGGCGCGGATGACGGCTTGGTGTTGCCGCGCAGCACCACGAGCGTCTGCGGCGCCGGTATGTAGTTGATGGCGAGCTTCTTGATGAAGAACGGCACGTTCTTGTAGTTGCCGTCGGTGACGGGCGGTGTGTCGTCCGTCACCAGCACTTCGAGCGGTAGCGAGGTGAGCGCGCCGCTCGGCACGATGACGAGCCGCTCGAGCGTGTCGAGCCGCTGCTTCACCGGGCCGAACAGCTTCTCGTAGAGGAGATGCGCGGCCGCTACGTCGAACACCGGCAGTCCCACCTCGCCTTGGCCCTCGGACGGCACGATCGTGGCGCGCAGATGTGCGACCGCCTTGGCGAGCTCGTCCGGCGAATCGGCGATGCGATATTCCTCGATTCGGTTCTTCTCGACGAGGATTGCGAACGTGACCGTGCCGCCGAAGACGAAGCTCACGAGCCCTTCGTGCGCGGCGAGCACGTTCTGCACGTCGGCCACCGACGCGTCCTTGGAAACGAGCTGCGCATAGTCGGGCGAGGCCGACTGCGCCGCCGAATCCGCGGCCGCGCGCGCCGCCTGCGTATCGGTGATCGCGGTGTCGATCTTGGCGACCTTGTCGCGGTCCACTTGCGCCGCCGGCAGGCGCGTTTCCTGATCGCGCTCGGCGTAGAGCTGTTGCAGCTTCAGGTCGTCGTCCTGCATCTGGCGCAACAGGTCGCGCGCCGCGACGTCGCCGGCGGCGAGCCGCGCGAAGGCTTGCGCCACGACCTGCCCGGTGACGTTGCCCTGGATGAGCTGCGAGGCTTGGAACATCTCGGCGGCGAAGGCTTCGCGGCCGGAGCCCGCGGCGGCGGCCTGGTCGATCGCCTGGAGATAATCGCCGACCAGCGCCTCGGGCAGGCCAAGATGCGCCGTGCGCGCCATCGCCGCGCCCTTGCGAAAGAGTGCCAGCGCCTCGTCGCGCTTGCCGCCGGCCAGCGCCGAGCGGCCGGCCAGGAACAGCGTCACCGCGACCGGGCGCTCGTTCTCGCCATAATGCGCGAAGAGCGCCGCCGCGTCGCCGAGCCTCGTGACGGCTTGGTTGACCTCGCCCTCGCGCGCATCGCCCAATGCCGCGAGCCGCACCGCGCGCGGCTCAAGCCCGGGCGGGCGCAGGCCGCTGATGCGCAACAGCGTATCGACGGAATTGTTCAAGGCCTGCACGTGCGCGTAATCGCCGTTGCGGTAGGCGATGAGCGCGCCCAAGGTCCAGCTTGCCGCGAGTCCCGCGACCGCGTTCTGGCCATCGGGCCCCAGCATCAGGGAGTCGGCATAGAGGCCGGTGCGCGTCGCGGCGAAGCCGCGCGCTGAATCGACCAATGACGCCGGCACGAGCTGGAGATATTCGCGCTCGGCGAGCGCGTTGCTTGCCTCCGCCTCCGGCAGGTTCGAGCGGTTGGTTTCGTGCTCGGCGATGTAGAGGTCGTAGCGCGCTGTTTCGAGCGGGTCTGCCGATTCCGTCACGAGCTGCTTGGCGCGCTGGAACAACTGATCGGCCTCGAGAAAGCGGCCCTGATTGCTGATCTGCAAGGCAAGGTTCATGATCGGCGTGGCGAGGCCGGGATCGCTTGGCCCCAGGATCCGCTCCTGGACCGCGAGCGCGCTGCGGAAAGCCTGCTCGGCCGCGGCATAGTTGCTGCCGTCGTTGGCGGCATTGCCGAGCCGCATCAGCGTGAAATAGGCGTCGAGATCGCCGCTGCCGAACGGATGCGAGGAAATCGCCGCTGATATCTCGGCCATCTTCGAGGATTGATCGGCCGAGGGCGCCGCCTGCCCCGAGAGCGTGGCGAGCGCGGTCTCGAGCGCGGGGAGCGCGGACGGCACGCCGTCGAGGAAATAGGTCTTGCCCGAGACGTCCGCGACCAAGGCAAGGTGCGGCCAGTCGCCGCTCTTGCGCGAGCAGCGCATGAGCTCGGCCGGCGCGTCCGACAGCACTTTCGTCGTGGTCGGTTCCTCGCAATCGACGATCCCGTTGAGCGCGACGCGCCACGGGCTCGACACGGCAAGGCGCTGGAGCGGTTCGGCGCCGGCGGATCCTGCGCCCTCGAAGATGCGGCCGCTCGGCTGCTGCCACGTGCCGCAATAGACGTTGTAGGCCGCCGAATAGGCGCTGCCGAGCGCGTCCGCGCTCGGCTCGAAGCGGCAGGGCTCGCCCATCTGGTTGGTGCCGGCGCGCTGAGATTCGCCGGCGGTCGCAGCTTGCTGCGTCGTCGTGACCTTGGCGCCCGGCGGCAGCTCGCCACACGCGCCGAGCGCCAAGGCTGCGAGCCCGAGCACGAGCGCCGCGCGCGCGGCAAGCTCAGAGATCATCTTCGTTTCCCGTATCGAGGCGGTCGATGTCGAGCGGATCGAGCGGGACCGGCAGCGCCAGGAAATCGACGTTGTTGAGCGATGGCGGAATCACCGGCACGAGGATCGGCTCGACGACGCAGGCCGGGCTGCCGATCGCGCACGAATTGAAGCGGTCGTCGTTATCGGGGCCCTGGGCGCGGACGGCGAGGATCGCCGCGAACTCGTTCGAGACGCCGGCGATCGAGCCGAACAGATCGATGGTGTCGCCGTTCCCGCTCACGCCCAGCCCGCCCACCGCGACGGTGCCGTTCACGTCGGCGTTCTCGGCGGAAATGAGGAGCACCGAACCCGCGGCGTTGAGGGCGCCGAAATTGACGACTGCGCCGCCGATCCCAGGTCCGAGCGGAAGACCCACCGCTTCGCTCGCGCTCGTCGCCGTGATCGCATCCAGTTGCATCGCCGTGAGCCCGGTCACGTCGATGATGACCGCGGGCGCGCCAGCGACCGTAAAGCCGCCGGCCTCGTTGAAGCTCGTCGAGCCGAGCCCGACGTGACCGATCGAGGAATATTCGACTCCCCCCGGAACCGTCATCACGCCGGTCGTGGCGATCGCTATCGAACCGTCCACGACCGAGGCATCGCCGACGAGCGCGAGATTGCCGTCGTTTTGCAGCACGAAGTCGCCGTCGTCGCCGGCGGTGAGCGTGATCGCGCCGAGATTTGCGATCGAGTTCCCCATCGCGAAGGTCGCGCTGCCTCCGGCCGAAACCGAGAGCAGGTTGGCGGTGATCGTGCCGCCGGTCTGGGTGATCGGTCCGGTGGCGGCGAGCGTCAGCGCGCCCGTCGCGGGGCTGAGCGTGATCGAATCGGCGAGCACCAGCCCTCCGCCGGTCAGGGAGCCGCCGACGTTGGCGAGCGTGACATTGCCACCGTTGGGCGACGAGAGTCCGGTGACGAGCGGCGTCATGAAGAAGCCCGGCGTCGTAACCGCGCCGACCGTGACCGTGGCGCCGCCGGCGACCGGGCTCGCATCGCTCAGGAACATGCCGCCGGAGAGGGTGCTCGCCGCGATCGTCATGGCGCCGGCATCGGAGGTGAGGATCGGTGCGATGCTCGTGCCGATGCCGCCTTGCGCGACCAGCGCAAGGTCGGTGCCGTCGAGCTCGATCGTTCCGCCGCCTGCCGCGATCGTCGCACCCGTCCCGTCGGCCTCGAGGAAGACGTTGCCGCCGGCGTCGCCCGAGAGATCGATGCCATTCCCCAGCACGATCGAGCCGCCGGTCGCGGTGCCGCCGAGATTCTGCACGGCGACGTCGCCGCTCGTCGCGACCGTCACGCCCGTCACCGGTGTCGTCGCGAAGAAGGCGGGCGGCGTCAGCGCGCCGATCGTGACCGCGGCACCCGCGGCGGACGGGCTCGATACGCTCACATACCAGCCGCCCGTCCCGGTCGCGCCGGCAATGGTGAGCGGCGATGCGTCCGCCACCCGGACCGGCGCGCTCGCCGTGCCGACGCCTGCGCCGGCCACCAGCGACAGCCCGCCGCCGGCGAGATCGATCGCACCGCCCGATGCGGCGATCCTGGCGCTCGCGCCGTCCGCCTCGAGATAGACGCTGCCCGGCGCCGCGGCGAGATCGATCGCGGTTGCGAGCGCGATCGAGCCGGTCGTGTTCTGGAGCGCGACGTCGCCGCTCGTCGAACTCGCGAGGCTCAGGAGGCCGTCCGCGCCGTTGGCGAAGAAGGACGGCGTCGCCGCCGCATGTCCGACCGTCACGCCCGCCGCGTCCGACGCCGCGAGGTAGACGCCGCCCACGTTCGTCTCCGCCGCGAGCGTCAGCGCGGCGATGCCTGATACGAGGATGCCGCTCGTGCTCGTGCCGATGCCGCCGGTCGCGAAGAGCGACAACGTGCCGCCCGAAAGTCCGATCGTGCCGCCCGTGCTGGCGATCGTCGAACCCGTGCCGTCCGCTTCGAGAAAGACGTTGCCGCCCGCGCTTGCGTCGTTCGCCAGCACGATCGATCCGCCGATCGCCGCGCCGCCCGCGTTCTGCAAGGCGAGATCGGCGCTCGTGACCGCGATGCCCGCGACCGGCGTGGTGGCGAAGAAGGCGGGCGGCGTCACCGTGCCGATCGTCACCGCGGCGCCCGCCGCCGCCGGGCTCGACGCGCTCACATACCAGCCGCCGCTCGTGGCCGCGCCGGCAAGCGTCAGCGCGTCGCTGTCGCTCACCGCGATCGGCGTGCTCGCCGTCCCGACGCCGCCCTTGGCGACGAGCGAGAGCGCGCCGCCCGCGAGATCGATCGTGCCCGCGCTGCTCGATTTGACGATCGTTGCGCCCGGCTTGTCGGTTTCGAGGAAGACGCTGCCGGCGGCGTCGATCGCGTCGGCCAGCATGATCGAGCCGCCGGTCGACGTGCCGCCGGCATTCTTCAGCGCGACGTCGCCGCTCGCCACGGTCGTCACGCCGAACACCTCCAACCCGTTCCCGTCGACCGCGCCGAGCGTCACCGCCGCGCCTGCCGCCACGGGGCTCGATACGCTTGCGTAGAAGCCGCCGGTTTCGGTCGTGCCGGCGAGCGTCAGCGCCGAACTGTCCGAGATCTCGACCGGCGCGCCGGCCGCGCCGATGCCCGCGTTTGCGACCAGCAGCAGGCTGTCGCCAGAGAGCTCGATCGTGCCACCCGATGCCACGATCTGCGCGCTGAATCCCGCGGCATCGAGCACCACGGTGCCAGATCCCCCGGACAGGCTGATCGCGTCGGCCAGCAGGATCGAGCCGCCCGTAAACAGGCCGCCCGCGTTTTCGAGCACCAGAGTGCCGCTCGAAGAAACCGTGATGCCGGTGACTGGTGTCGTCGTGAAGAAAGCGGGCGGCGTCACCGTACCGATCGTCGCCGCCGCGCCGAAGAAGCCCGGACTCGACACGTTCACGAACCAGCCGTTCGCTCCACTCGCGCCCGCGAGCGTCAGCGCATCGGGGTCCGATACGAGGATCGGCGTGGCGGCCGATCCTACGCCCGAACCCGCCAAGAGCGAGACATTGCCGCCCGCAAGATCGATGTCGCCGCCGCCTGTCGCGTTGATCGTCGCGCCCGACTTATCGGTCTCGAGATAGGCGCTGCCGGCGGCGACAATATCGTCGGTGAGCGAAATCGAGCCGCCGGTCGCCGTGCCGCCCGTGTTCTGCACCGCGATGTCGCCGCTCGTTTCGACCGTAACGCCTGTGACCGTTGTCGTCTCAAACCATGTCGGCGCCGCAACCGCGCCGATGGTCACCGCGCCCCCCGCCGCCGCGGCACTCGACGCGCTGACGTAGAAGCCGCCGGTGTCGGTCGTGCCGGCGATGGTCAGCGGCGATCCGTCGACGATCCGCACCGGCGCGGTCGCGCTGCCAACGCCGGCATTCGCGACGAGCGACAGGTTGCCGCCATCGAGCTTGATCGCTCCGCCCGACGCTGCGATCGTCGATCCCGTGCCGTCGGCTTCGAGGAACACGCTTCCCGTCGCGTCGCTGATGGAATTCGCCAACGTGATCGAACCGCCAGTCAAGGTGCCGCCTCTGTTCTCGATCGCGACATTGCCGCTCGTCGCAACTGTCACGCCCGTTACGGGCGTTGTCGCGAAGAAGGCGGGCGCCGTCACCGTGCCTATGGTCACTGCTGCGCCCGCTGCGTTGGGGCTCGACACGCGCACCTGGAAGCCGCCGGTCGCGGTCAAGCCGACGAGCGTCAGTGCCGATCCATCGACCACGTCGATCGGCGTGCTTCCGGTGCCGACGCCGACATCGGCGACGAGCGACAGGTCCGGCCCGCCGAGCATGATCGTGCCGCCGCTCGTCGTAATTGCCGCGCCCGTTCCATCCGCCTCGAGGAATACGCTGCCGGCCGCGTCGATGCCGTCCGCCAGCATGATCGCGCCGCCGGTCACCGTGCCGCCCGCGTTCTGCAGGCCGACATCGCCGCTGCTCACGGTCGTTATTCCCGTCACCGAAGTCATCGTGAAGAAGATCGGCGGCGTCACCGAGCCGATCGTCACCGCGGCGCCCGCGGCATTGGGGCTCGACGCGCTGACGAACCAGCCGCCGGTCCGGGTCGTGCCGGCGATGGTCAGCGGCGATGCGTCGACGACCGCGACCGGCGCGCTCGCCGTGCCGACGCCGGCATTCGCGACGAGCGACAGATCGCCGCCGGCGAGATCGATCGCGCCGCCCGAGGACAGGATCGCAGCACCCGTCCCGTCCGCCTCGAGATAGATGCTCCCGGTTGCGCTGCTCACCTGCTTTGCGATCGTGAGCGAGCCGTTCGTTTCGATCGCGACGTCGCCGCCCGTCGCCACGATCCCGCCGCCCGAGATCGACGGCGAAGCCCGTGGGCCGCGTCGCCTGCGCGCCGATGGTCGTGCCCGCCGCGTCCGTCGCCGCGACATAGATGCCGCCCGTCGCGGTCGTCGCCGAAAGCGTCAGGACGCCGCCTGCATCGATCAGCGGAATGGCCTCGGCCACGCCACTGCCGCCGATCCCGGCATTGGCGACGAGCGACACGCTGCCCGCTGCGCCGAGCGTCAGATTGCCGCCGGCATAGGCGATCGTGGAGCCGCCGCCATCCGCTTCGAGGAAAAGATTTCCGCCCGTCGATTCGAGCCTCGTGTCGATCGCGATCGAGCCCGCCGCCTTAAGTGCGAGACCTCCGCCGCTCGTCACGTTTCCGGTTTCGGTGATGGTGCCGGTCGAGGCGACGACCGTGAGGTTGCCGCCCACCGATGAGGCGGCGAGGCTCGTGCCGCTGCCGTCATCGTTGGTGACGCTCGCGTTCCCCGTCGCGCTTGCAGTGTCGAGCGTCAATGTGCCGCTGAAGTCGTTTCCGGAGTTGGTCAGCGTGATCGATCCGCCGGAACCATCGGTGACGATGGCGGTCGTGCCGAGGACGAAGATCGCATTCGACTGCGTGATGCTGCCGGTCTTGGCTTCGAGATCGAGCGCCGTGACAGCGAAGATGCCGGAATCGGTCGCGGCGATCGGGCTCGCGCCCAAAACGATGCTTCCCGGGATCGACAGCGAGACGCTGCCGATCGAGAATCCGCCGGCATTGGTGAAGGAGAGGCTGCCATCGCTGATGTCCGCCGCGAGCACGCCGACGCTGTTGCTCGCGCTGGTGAGCGACGTGTTGTTTTGCGCTTCGACGATCAGGCTGCCCGCGCCCGAGCCCGCGACGACGGCGCCCGTCGTTTCCGTGACCGCTCCGAACGGCGCGATCAGCACCGCATCGGCGCCGGTCACGTTCTTGGCGAGCGTGAGATCGCCGGTCGATGCGAGGAGGCCGACATCGGCGCCGGCGCTGACGCCGTTATGGGATGTCGTGTCGATGCCCGGCGGATCGACGGATGCCGCCCCGACCTTGAAGCTGTCCGTATTGGTGAAGGCAAAGCCGCCCGTGGTCACGTTGGCGCCGACGATCCCGACATCGTTCGCCGCATCGAGCGCTGAATTGCTCGCCGCCAGCACGAGCAGGTCGCCCGCCCCGGAACCGGCGATGACGTGGCCGGTCGTCTCGTTGACCCCGCCCGTCGCCGCGCTCAGCAGCACGTTCGCGGCGGAAACATTCTCGGCGAGCGTGATGTTGCCGCTCGAAGCTTCGAGGCCGACGTCGCCGCTCGCGGTGACGTTGTCCTGCGTGATCGTGCCGAGCGTCGGCGGGCTGACGGTCGCCTCGTTTACCGCGAAGCTGCCGGCGTTGGTGAAGGCGAAGCCGCCGCCGGTCACATCCGCCGAAAGTACGGCGACGCTGTTCGCCGCGTTGAGCGCCGAGCTGTTCGCGGCGAAGACGATCAAGTCGGTGGCGGAGACGGCGCCGCCCGACTCCGTGATCGCGCCCGCCGGCGCATCGAGATAGACATTCGCGCCGGACACGTTCTCGGTAAGCGTGAGGGTTCCCGTCGTCGCGACGAGGCCGACATCGCCCGTCGCCGTGACCCCGAACGTGCCGCCGAGTGCGGGCGAGTTCACGATCACGCCGGCCTGGTAGGAGGACGGGCCGGTGTAAGAGAAGCCACCGGTGATCGACGCGCCGATCTCGGTGTAGGAGGCCGACAAGGTCACGTCGCCGGTCATCACCAGCGCGAGCCCGTTCGCCGTGATCGCGCCGGCGCCGCCGACCGTGGAATTGTCCGATGCGAGCAGCAGGTTATGCGCGCCGACATCGACGTCGTCGCTCAAGCTGAGGCTGCCGCTGGTGACGACGAGCGCCACGTCGCTGCTGCCAGTGCCGTCGCCGACGCCGGTATTGTTGCTCGTGTCACTGATCCCGGGCGCCGATACCGAGACCGCGCCCACCGTCAGCGCTGCGCCGTTCTCGAACGCGAGCCCGGTGCCATAGCGTGCCGCCAGCGTCCTGACATCGTTCGCATTCGCGAGGTCTACGTCCGTGCCCGCGCGCAGCAACAGCCCGCCGGCCGTTACCGCGCCAGTGCCGCTTTCGCTCACCTCGCCCGCCGCATGGAGCAGCAGATTGGCGCTGCCAACGTTGATCGCCCTGGCTACGGTGATGTCGCCGGTGCGGGCGACGAGCGCGCTGTCGCCGTCGGCGCGCACTCCGTTCTGCGCGACCGCGCCGGTGTTCGCCGGGTTCACCGAGGCCGCGCCGGCGGTGAAGGCACCGGCGTTGGTGAAGCCGATGCCGGCGGCGGTCACGTCCGCTCCCAGAACGCTGACACTGTTGCTTGTGGTGTTGAGCGCCGACGCGTCTTCGGCATTGACGATGAGATCGCCGGCGCTGACGGCGCCGCCGGCCTCCGTGACGGCGCCGCTCGTGGCGCTCAAGAGCACGTTGGCGCCTGTCACGTTCTGGTCGAGCGTCAGGGTTTCCGTCGCCACGGTAAGTCCGACGTCGCCGGTCGCGACGATGTTGTTCTGCGTGATCGCGCCGGTGCTTGCGGGGTTCGCCGACGCCTGGTTCACCGCGAAGGCGTTGCCATTGGTGAAGGCGAGTCCGCCGTCGGTCACGTCGGCCGCGAGGACGCTGACGCTGTTGCCGCTGGCATTGAGCGCGGAATCGTTTGCCGCGAGGACGATGAGATCGCCGGCGCTGATGGCGCCGCCGTTTTCCGTGACCGCACCCGCAGCGGCGCTCAGCAGGACATTTGCGGCGCTGACCGTCCCGGTCAGCGTCAAGGTTCCCGTCGTCGCCACAAGCCCGATATCGCCGCTCGCGGTCACGCCGCTCTCGGGGATGGCGCCGGTGCTCGCCGGGTTCACCGATGCCGCGCCGGCGGCGAAGCTCGTTCCATTGGTGAAGGCGAGGCCGCCGCTTGTTATGTCCGCCGCCAGAACGCCGACGCTGTTGCCGCTCGCCGTGAGTACCGAATCATTCTTGGCGAGGACGATCAGATCGGTGGCGGAGACCGTGCCGCCCAATTCCGTGACGGCGCTGCTTGTGGCGCTCAGCAGGACATTGGCGCCGCTCACATTCTCGGTGAGGGTCAAGGTCCCGGCCGAGGTCATGAGCCCGACATCGCCCGTCGCGCTGATGTTGTCCTGCGTGATCGCGCCGGTGCTCGCCGGGTTCACCAACGCCTCGTCGACCGCGAAGGCGCTGCCGTTGGTGAAGGCGAGACCGCCGCTCGTCACATCCGCCGCCAGAACGCTGATGCCGTTGTCGCTCGCATTGAGCGCAGAGTCGTTGGCCGCCAGCACGATCAGGTCGGTGGCGGAAACGGCGCCGCCGTTTTCCGTGACCGCGCCCGACGTGGCGCTCAACAGGACATTGTTGCCGGAGACGTTCTGATCGAGCGTCAAGGTTCCCGCCGTCGCCACGAGCCCGATATCGGCGTTCGCGGTCACGCCGCTCAGCGCGGTCGCACCCGTCCCCGCGGGATTGACCGACGCCGAATCGACCGCGAAGCCGCTCTCGCCGGTGAAGGCGAAGCCGCCATTGGTCACGTCCGCCGCGAGAATGCTGACGCTGTTGGTGGAGGTGTTGAGCACCGTCGAGCGCTTAGCCTTGACGATGAGGTCGCCGGCGCTGATGGCGCCGCCCGATTCCGTGACCGCGCCGTTCGTGGCGCTCAGCAGCACGTTTGCGCCCGACACGTTCTGGTCGAGCGTCAAGGTTCCGGGCGTCGCCACGAGCCCAACGTCGCCCGACGCAGTGACGCCGGACTCGGTCGTCGTGCCGATGCTTGGCGGGCTCACCGAGGCGGCGCCGATCGCGAAGCCGCCGTTGTTGGTGAAGGCGAGGCCGCCGCTCGTTATGTCCGCCGCCAGAATGGTGACGCTGTTGCCGCTCGCGGTCAGCGCGGAGTTGCTCCCGGCGAGCACGATGAGGTCGCCGGTGCTGACCGCACCGCCCGTCGCCGTGACCGCGCCTGCGGTCGCGCTCAGCAGCACGTTAGCGCCCGTCACAGTGCCGGTCAGTACGATGTTTCCGGCCGATGCCGCCAGCCCCAGATCGCCCGTTGCCGTGATGTCGGCGGCAATCGATATGGCGGTCGAAGACGCGGTGCCGCCGGCCTCGAGCGCAAGCCCGGCAGACCCGGTGAGCGCCGTCGCGACGGTGATGGTGCCGCCGGCGCCCGCGCTTTCGAGCGTGAGCGGCGCCGCGAACGACAAGGTTCCGCCGCCGTTATTCACGTCGATCGCGCCGGTGCTGTCGGCGCGGCCGATCGTGATGCCGCTGAAGCCCGCGCCGATGCCGCCGCCGCTGCCGAGATTGCCGAGGCTCGCCGCGCTCAGCGCGAATGTGCCGGTGGCGCCGGTGCCGATGGCGATGCCCGCGCCGGCCGTGCTGGGTGCCAGGGTCAAGGCGCCGCCGCCTTCGACCGTCGCGGTGATGGCGATCGTCGCCGCGCTCAATGCGATGTCGCTGGCGTCGGCGTTGCCGACCGCGCCGTTCACGGTCAACAGCCCGGTCCCGCTCGCGCCCGAATCCGCGGCGAGCGTGATCGTGCCGGTTGTCGTTGCGCCGACCGCTGCCTCGAGGTCGAGATTGCCCAGCGTCGCGAGCGCGATGTCGCCCGCGCCGGCAAGCCCGCTCAGCGCGCCGAACGTCACCGCCGTGTTCGACAAGTCGTTCGTCGTGATGACGAGCGCGTTGGCGCCGCTGCCGACGGTGCCGGTCGATTCCTCGATCGTGAGCTCGGCATCGTCGAGCTCCGGGTTCGTGGTCGGCGACGATCCGGCTGTGAAGGTGAGAGCGGACGGCGCGCCGACCACGACACTTCCGCTCGAGCCGTTGGCGAGGAAGATGCCGCCCGCGGTGCTGGTGGCCGCCACGGTGCTGAGCCCCGCCAGCGCGAGCGGTACCGATGAAGTGCCGATGCCGGTTCCGGCGGCGAGCGATGCGGTGCCGCCATCGAGCGTTATGGTGCCGGCGGTTTGGGTGATGGCGCCGACCGCGGTCAGGAACAGGTTGCCGGTCGTGTCGGAATTGGTGGCGAAATCGATGTTGGCGTTGAGCGTGATGTCGTTGCCGGCAAGGAGACCGAGCGATACGCCGGCCTTCGGCGTCAGGTTGTTATCGATGATGATGTTGCCGGACGCCTGGACGGCCACGTTCGTCGTCGAACCGTTGATGGTGGCGGAAACAGTCGGGCCGATCGTCAGATCGATGGGATCGATGAGCCACGTGCCGATGGCACCCGCCGCCGCCCGCGTATCGACGGTGCCGGCAAGCGTGACCGAGCTTCCGGAGGTCTCGACATAACCGCCATTGCCGCCGGCGGCGCCGCCTTCGGCGCTGATCGAGCCGGCGAACACAGTCGTGCCGTTCGACCACACCGCGACATTGCCGCCATTGCCGTTCGTCAGCGCGTCGGCGGTTATGGCGGCGCCGGCGGCGATGGTCGTGGTCGTGGCGTTGGGAAGCGGCCCCACGCCGTGGAAATCGCCGCCGATCAGCACGGTGCCGCCGCCCGCGGCGCCCGAGGCGTCGATCGTCGCGCCCGAGGCGAGAGCGACGTTCGTTCCCGTCACCGCGACCGTGCCGCCGGTCTCGCCGGGATTTTGGCCGGAGACATCGATCGCGCCGCCGACCTGCGCGGTGCCGCCTTCGATATCGACGGTGCCGGTGTTCCCTCCGACCGTACGCGCATCGAGCGTGCCGCCGGTGACGACGTTGCTGACGATCGTGTCGGCCGCGTCGGCGCTGAGCAGGATGGTCCCACCGTCGGCCGAGATGCGGCCGGTGTTGCTGACGAGCGTGGCGGCCGGCTTGCTGCCGACGTCGAAATTGATGAGCCCGTCGCCGTAGAAATCGACGGTGAAGGTCTCGGCGCCGCCGAGCACGACCTTGCCGAGCTTCGCCTCGATCACGCCGGAATTCTGTACTCCGGGAGCCACCAGCGCCGCGAGCCCGTGCTCCTTCACGGTGATGTGGCCCTCGTTCACCACGGTTGCGTCGGGGTTGGCGGGCGGAATGACGAAATTGAGCAGGCCGGCCATGAAATCGGCGTTGGTGATGTCCGCCGGCGTCGCCACCAAGGAATTCACGTTAACGACGCTGCCGTCCATGAACAGGATGCCGGCGCCGTTGACGATCGCGATATTGCCGTTGGCGATGAGATGTCCGGCGATCAGCGAGGGATCGCCGCCGAGCACGCGGTTGAGGATGAAGGCGCCCGAATTCGGCTGGATGAATTGCGTCGTCTCGCCGGCGCCGATGCTGAAGCTCTGCCAGTTGATGATCGCGCGCTCGGATTGCTCGACCACGGCGACCGTGCCGGGCGAGGGGGCGGTGATCGTGGCGCTGCCGGCAGCCACTGTCCCGCCGGTCGGGTTGGCGAGCGCCGGCCCCGCCACGAGGGTCGCGAGCCATCCGGCCACGGCAAGCCCTTCGCGCCAATCGCGCCGGCGCGTACGTCCGATCGGAAGCCGCCCCGCGGCACCCAAGTCCTTCGCCTCCACTCCGCCGCCGGCTAACTTCTTGTTCTTTCACTACAAATGCACAGTCACCCGGAAATAGGCGGCGTGCTCCAGCTCGCGCGGACCTGTCGCGGCGTTTGGCCGGCGGGTAAACCTTTCAACGCCTTCGACCTGTGCGCTCAACCAGGACGTGAGATTGGCACGAATGCCGGTCCCGGTCGACTCGATGTGTGTGGTCGGGTCGGCGAGGGCGTTGCTCCAGATCTGGCCGATATCGAAAAATGCGTAATATTGCGTGCTGACGTGGTAGGCGTGGCCGAAGACCTCGCCGTCGAGCGTCTGGTTGAGCTGCGGCTCGATCGTGCCGGCGACGGCTTTGTCGCCGTTCACCTCGCCGGAATAGAAGCCGCGGCCATATTGTTCGCCGCCGAGCTGGAATTTCTCCGTGGGCGGCAGGATCGCCGGTGTCCATTGCCCGGTGAGCGCCGTCTTGAGCCCGACCGAATAGGTGCTCCACACGAACAGGTTCTGCACGCGGACGAGCTCGCCGGTGAACTTGTAGAAATCGTTGCGCTCGGCCGGCCGCGGGATGAATGGCGCGGTATTGTCCGAGCCGACGAGCTGCGGCAGGCCGCGATGGACGGTGATATCGGCGGTGTTGGCCGCGCTGCGGCCCGCTCCCAGAAGATCGTCCTGCACCGTCAGAGATTCGCCGACGCGCAGGATGCGCAGCCTGACCTTGGCGACCGGCTCGACCAGGCCGTTGCTGCCGATAAGCCCGATCTGCGACTGGTCCCAGTCGAGCCCGGCCTTCACCGACAGCGATAGGGCGCGGGTCAGCACGAGCGGGTATTCGAACGATCCGCCGGCGAGCAGGAGGTTGCTGTGGTAGCCAGTGAGGGCGAGGATGTTGCCGGGCGTCGAGGTGCCGTATCCGATATAGCCGTGGAATTTCAGCCCTTGCGAGCCGAAGAAGGTGTCGTAGGCGAGCTGGCCGAAAACCTGCTCGGCGTCGAACGGCGTGTCGTACACATAGATTTGCGTGCGCTCGCCGAGGCTCGTGAAGGAATTGGCGCTGATGGCGAGCAGCATCTCGTTGGGCCCGGCGGTGCGCGGCCCACGATTGTCGTCGGTGACGAGCACATCGACGGTCTTCTTCTCGATCTGCGCGATCAGCTCGACCGCGCCGGGCTCATCGCGCGCGGGACGGAGGATGGTGCGAATGGTGATGCCGGGAACGTCTTTCGCCAGGAGCACATAGCGCTCGACGTCGCCGATCTTGATCGGCCGGATGCCCGTCAAATGACGCAGGTAGTTGTAGACCAGCACGCCGACCGGGCCGACCTCGCCGTCGATCTTGACGTTGCTGATGTAGCCTTCGATCACCTGCACGCGCAGCAGGTCGCCCGCCGGGCCGGGCTCGAGCGTGTCGCGCACGACAGTGAGGAAATAACCGTCGTCGCGATACTTGGTCTGGATCGCCCGGACCGCGGCGGCGATACGGGCGCGCGGGACGGTGGCGCCGTCGATGCCGGCGAAGGAGGCGGCAAGCTGGGCGGCGGGATAGACCGTCGCGCCGTCGATCGCGACGCCGGTGACGTGAATGGGTGCGCCGCCTTCCTCGGGCGCAGCCTCGGACGGCGCCGCTTCGGGCGGCGCCACCTCGGGCTGCGCCGGCGGCTGCATCCGCTCGATCGGCGAGGTGGGCGGCCCGATCTGCCCCGTGCCGACCTGCGCATGAGCGAGCCCGTGCCAGAGAACGAGAAGTCCCAGCGCCGCGCCGCGCAGCACCGCAGGGGCGAGGGCGACGACCCGCCGCGCGCCGCCCGGATGTCGCGTCATTGAGGAGGGGGCCTAGCTCGGCCGGGCGCTGGAGGTGGCGCGAGGAGGGCGTTCGTCACTGTGCGAACTTCGCGACATGGACGCGCAGCGGATCAGGCGCGCCGGCGGACGCGTCCGCGCCGCTCTCGTCGATCGCGATGCGCGACGGATCGACGCCGAATTCCTTGACGATGTAGTCGCGCACGGTATCGGCGCGCTTTTCCGCCTCGTCGGACGCGCTGTCGGTGGCGCCGCCGATGGCGATGACGAAGCGCCCGGCGCCATTCGGATCGACGGTGAAATCGGCGCGGTGCGCGCGGATGAGCTCTTTCGCCTGGACCGAGAGACCGGTCGCGTGCGCGCCGAATTCGACATCGAATTCGGCAACGGGCGGCGCCGCCGGACGCAGCCTGATCGGATGGAGCCCCGCGCCGCGGAAATTGAGCACATCGGGCCCATCGGGCGGGACCAGCTTGTTGACCAGCGCATCCTGGCCCTTGACGTCATCGGCGCGGACGGCGCCCGGCGCCATGGCACAAATCGCGAGCACCAGAAGCGGCCACCAAACCCAACGCCTACTCATCCCAATCCCCGCCTTTGGGCCCGCGGCAATGCTCCATGGACTTGCCGATTCCGTCAACCCCCGATTGCACGGATCGGGCGCGCCCGGCTGCCCGTCCCACGGCAATTGCCGCTGGCGCCGCGCGCCGCTACGCTCGTCCGGTCAGGCAAGCGAAGCGGAAGGAACAGTCATGGCGCCCGATACCAAATTCGGATCGTCGGTATCCGTCACCGACGAGATCGCCGCGATCCGCGATCGCTGGCACACGAAGCATCATCCGTTCTTCCGCGTCTTCGCCGAGGGCAAGCTGCCATTGCGAGCGATGGGACGATACCAGGCGCTCCATTACCACTATGTCTCGCTGGCGCTGCCGAGCTTCGGCCTCCTTTACTGCCGCGCCTACGGATTCGAGGACGTGCGCAAGATGGTCGCCGAGAACGTCTCCGAGGAGGAAGGGCTGAAGGCGATCCCGCAGCCGGGACACGAGGCGCACGACCATAACGAGCTGATCTTCCGCTTCTGCCGCGCCACCGGATTGAGCGACGCCGACGTGCGCGGTATGCGGATGACGCCCGCTTGGTGGGCGCGCTCGCTCTTCTATTATCACACCACCGCGACCGAGCCGGTGGGCGTGGTGCTGGCGATGCAGACGACGCAGGAAGGGCAGATGCCCGGCCTCATCAGCGAGGTGCTGCTGCCGGCATTCGAGAAGCATTACGGCTTCAAGCGCAACGCGCGCGAGATCGAATTCTTCACCGAGCACGACGCCGCCGATGTCGAGCATAGCCGCCGCCAGATCGAGCTGTGCGCCAAGCACCTCGGCACGCCGGAACTGAAGGCGCGGGCGCTCGAGGTGGCGCGCGTGGCGTGCGAGCTGCGCTGGGCCTCGATCTCGGATCTCTACCGCGAGGAAGTGCTCGGCGAGAAGGCCGTTCTGCCGCCCGGCATCGGCTAGGCCTTCATCGCTGCGGCAGCGGCATCACATAGCGCTTGTCGATGAGCGCATTGCCGTCGACGTCGTCTTTGAGCATGCCCTGCTCCTTGAACCACGCGACCTGATGCAGCACGTCGGGTACGTCGAGCCGCACGTCGGCATCGAGATAGCCGATGCCGAGCCGCACCTGATCCAATGATTGGCCAAGATATTTTCCCATGATGGCGAGGAGCTCGGGCGCGCCGGGGCCCTCCTGCTCCTTTCCATTCGCGCCAGTGAAGGCGTCGTGATAGAGCCGCGCGGCGCGGCGATAGGCGCGCAGGAATTTTGCCACCGTGTCCGCCCGCTCGTTGGCGGTGCGCGTCGAGGTGAAGGCAAGATTGAACTGCCATGGCGTTTCATCGCCGACCCAGCCGAGCCGCTTCACCTCGCCGCGCTCGACCATAGGGAGGAGCGCGGGCGACTGGGTGAGGATCGTGGCGTCCACCGTGCCGCCGGCGACGGCCGAGGCGATATTCGGGATCGATTGCAGCGGCAGGACGCGCATCGACTTGATGTCGAAGCCGAGCTTCTCGGCAAGGAGGCCGAGCGCGTAATGCGGCGGCGAGCCGACCTGCGATACGGCAAACGAATGGCCGGCGAATTCCTTGAGCGAATGCAAGCCCGCGGCATAGGCGGCGGCGGAGACGAGATAGGCCGCGCCCTTGAAGCCGGGCTCTTCCTGGACCGCGCCGGCGATGATGCGCACCGAGCCCTGGCCGCCGAGGCTGTAAAGCGCGGCGGTCGGCGCGGTGACGCCGAAATCGATGGCGCCCGAGGCCGCGGCGACGGCGATCGGCTGGGCCGATTCGAAATAGTCGAGCTCGGCCGGAATGCCCTCGTCTTTGAAGAAGCCTTTTTCCTGCGCGATGAAGACGACGCCGCTCGCGCCGGTCTTCACCGCTCCGATCTTGATCGCTTCGGCGCCCGACGGGGCGGCGGCAAACACACAGGCGGCAATGACGATCGATCGCGTCCAAGATTTCGTTCGCATGGCCGGTTCCTCAAACAGGTTCTCTCGCCTGCCACTAATGTTTCGGCAGATATGCCTCGGTATAGAGCTTCGACATGTCGGGCGGCATCTCTAAGAGCTTCAGATCGGCGAAAGAGCGCTTGAGGTTCGCGAGCGTTTCAGCGTCGAACTTGCAGTCATCGCTGAACATGCCGATGGTGAGAGCGAATTCCTTTTCCTGCACGCTTGGTGAAAAGCCGGTGACGGCGCTCTCGATCTTGACCGTCTCCGCCTTGTGGGTGCGCATGAAGGCGACGGTGTCGAGCCAGCCGGCAAGGAAGCGGCGCACCGCGTCGGGCGCGGTCGCGATCAGGTGCTCGGTTGCGAAGATCATGCCGCCGCCGACATTGCCGGCATAACTCGATGCCGGCGCAAGGAGACGCCCTTCCTTCTGCTCTTCGAGCAGGAAGGCGAGCGCCGTCGAAGTGTAGGCCGCATCGACGATATGTGCGCGGAGCGCCGCGACGACGCTCGAAGAGGCATTGCCGATCGTCACCATCGTGAGGCCGTCCTCGCCCCAACCCTCCTTGCGCGCGAGCTCGAGCGCCAGCCAATAGGTCAGCCCGCCCACGCTCGAGACGCTCATCTTCTTGCCCTTGAGCTCGGCGACGGTGTGGATCGGCGAGTCTTCTGGCACGGCGATGCCGAGGAAAGTGGGCGCGGGATCCGCGTCGCACACCGCGAGCTCGGGCGATCCCTTGGCGATCAGCACCATCTCCGGTCCGGCGCCGACGCCAATGTCGATATCGCCGGCGACCATCGCCTGGTGCATCCGGCTGCTGCCCTCAAAATCGGTGAGCTCGACGTCGAGCCCGTGTTTGGAAAAGATGCCCGTCTGCACGCCGACATCGACCGGCAAGGTCGCCGACGCGGTCATCGACGCCTTGCCGACATGGAGCGCGTCGGCCGCGCCAGCCGGCGCCGCGACGGCGCAAACCGCCGCGGCAAGCGCGATGGCAGGCGCGAGGAGTTTCCTCACCACTCGATCCGCCCTATTTTTGCGGCGCGCGCGGCGGCGACAGCCGGTTTGGCCTCAGGCCTGCGGCGCCTTCTCGTAGACCTGGAGGAAGCCGTCGGTCATCCAGTCCTTGTGCTTTTCGAGATTGATGCGCTCGGTCTTGGCGGTGCGCGATTCCTTGCACACGATCTGGAGGATCTCGAGATCCTCGCTGCCGATCTTCTCGAACCAGTAGCGCGAGCCGCCGGGGATGAGGATGCCCTCGTTCTGGTGGAACTCGCCGATCAGCGTGTCGCCGATGCCGTAGAAGCGGGCGGCGCCGCGCAGCACCATCCAGCAATTATCGCCGCCGGTGTGGTAGTGCATGTTGTTCTCGCCGCCTTCGGCGACGATCTGGACATTGAGCCGGATCAGGTCGCTGCGGAAGAGGTTGGCGATCTGCTTGACCTGGCCGTCCTCGTCCGGCTTGCGATAGCTGAAGGTCTGGATGCGCGCTTCGGCGGCGCGGTGAAACGCCTCTTTCTCCTCGGGGCTCATGGCATTGGGTGCCCGCTCCATGTCTCGTTCCTTTCCCGGCTAGAATCCCTGCGGCATAGCACTCAAATTATTGCCGCAAAGCATATGGAGGCTCTAGGCAGGGCACAAGGTCCGTGGCTGGGGCGCTAGGGACCCAGGCGCTCCCGGCGCTTGGCTTTCCCGCCGGTTCGGGGCAGGATGGGCCTGGTCAGGCGGCGTATGAGGCATTTTCCGGCGCTGAGGTGCCGACGGACGGCACGAACGGGTCATTCGCACGAGGGGGTGCATGTCTCGCTGGCGACAAGGGTTCGCGCTCTTTGCCCTGGTGCTCGCTCTGGGCCTCGGACGGGCGTCGGCGCAAAACGTCAGCGCGTCGACACCGTTCGATAGCCAGCCCAACATGCCGAAGACGTTCCCGCTGCTCGGCGGGCCGACCGGGGCGCCGACCGACGAGACGCTGCGCCTGGTGACGGCGGCGGCGGCCAACGATGCGATGGCGGTCGACGGCCTGCTCGACGCGCAGGAGAGTCCCGACGAGGTCGAGGCCTACGGCCGCACGCCGCTCATCTACGCGGCGATGAACAACAACGCCGATATCGCCGAGGCGCTCGTCACCCGCGGCGCCAAGCTCGATGTGCGCGACAATCTCGGCAAGACGGCGCTGCATTGGGCGGCCGAGCGCTCGAGCCTCAAGGTGATGCGCGTGCTGCTGCAGGCGAAGGCGAGCGTCGATGTGCAAAGCCGGCAGGGCCTGACGCCGCTCATGCTCGCGGCGAGCAATGGCCAGACCGAGGCCGTGCGCCTCCTGCTGCAATACCACGCCGATCCGCGCATCAGCGACTATGCCGGCCGCGACGCCTTGAGCTGGGCCGCCGGCCATGCCCCGGTCGTGCAGGTCCTGAAAGTCGCCGAGCTGCGCTGACGCCCCGCGTCGCGGTAAGGCCGCGGTAAGGAAATCGCCAGCAGGGCTTAACCTTCCGCCGCTAGGATCGGCGCCGCGACATGTCGAGACGCAGCGCATCTCCGCGCCGAGGAAGTCGGCGGTGACGGTCGGCAGCATCGATCCGAGCGCCAACAGCGCGGCGGCTGCGCTGCAAGCGAAGCTGCAGCAGGCGCGGACGAATTTCGACAAGCTCCAGCAAAGCCTGCAATCCGGCAATTTGGCCGGGGCGCAGCAGGCCTTCGCGGCGTTGCAGCAGACCGCGCCGGCGGCGCCGACGAGCCCGCTGCAAAACCGCATCGAAGCCGTCGGCCAGGCGCTGAAATCGGGGAACGTCTCCGCCGCGCAACAGGCGCTTTCGGCGCTGCAAGCGGCGGCGGCGGCGCAAGGCGGACAAGGGAGCCAGAATTTCGGCGCGGGCGCCGGCGCCGGCAAAGGCGGCGGCTCGGGCGGCGCGGGCGGTTCGTCCTCGTCCTCGAAGCGGGTCGTGAGCGAGACGAGCACGACCTCGGCAACGGGCGTCATCACGACCATCGTCACCTATGCGGACGGAACGACCCAGACGATGACGAGCTACGGGCCGGCGCCCTCGTCTTCGCACAGCGTCATCGTGTGACGGCGCGCGGGACTTCGCGGCCCGCGCACGAGCGCCCAATCTTTCGCGCGCCAGGATGGAGACCCGCGGGACTGGCGGCGGCGTGCCGATGTCCACTTTGGGCGCGCAAGCGGATTTCAGTCTCGGTCGGACCTCATGACCGAGTTGTGCCAAGAGCGGAATTCGCGCATTTGCAAACGGCTCTTGTGCATCCGTTCATTAGCTGACGTCCAATTCGATGTACAAAGCGGTCTCGGAGGTTGCGCTATTGCGATGCGAGATATCCTGCGACCTGCTTGATCTCCTGAGCGGTCAGGTTCTGCGAAGTCGCATGCATGATCGCGTTCGCGCGAGCGTTAGAAGCGAAGGCGTCAAGCTGGCCCTCGAGGTAACTGCGGTGCTGTCCGGCGAGGCGCGGTATGGGGCCGACGCCTTGGGCCTTGTCGCCGTGACACGACATGCAAGCCGGGACACTCTTCGCAGGAACGCCCGCCGCGAAAATCTTTTGTCCGGCGGCTATATCCTCCGCATTCGCGGACGAACCCGGCGCCGGAGTTTGTCCGGAATAAAAGGCGGCGAGGCCGTCGATGGTTGCGTCGCTGAGATGCGCCGCCATGCCCCACATGTAGGTATGGGCATGGGGATCGGCGCGCGTGTGGTCGCGGAATGCCGTGAGCTGCGCGACGATGTAATCCTTCTGCTGCCCGGCGAGATTGGGAAAGGTCGGATTGACGCTTCTCCCCGCCGGGCCATGGCAGGATGAGCAGACATGCTCCGTATCGACCACGCCGGCGGTGGCGGAATGGGCGGTACAGGCGGTGACGGCGAATAGCGCGGCCCCGATTGCCGCCGCAGCGGCGAAGCTCTTCATCCGATCCCCGGATTCCTCGATCATGGTCCTACCCCAGGCGGTCAGAATGCGAACCAGGCGAAGGTGAAGAGCGTGTTGTTGTTCGAAGCGTTGCGGCCAAACCCGTCATAGTTGCTGCCGCTGCCGTTGAACTTCGTGTAGTAGACGTATTGCAGCCCGAGCTTCACGTTGAGCCACGGCCAGAAGGACGGGCCGCCATGATTGAACGGAATGTAGTCGATCTCGCCGATCCAGCCTTGCGAGTTCGGGCTGCCACTCGCCGACCCGGTGAACTGAGCGGCGGGGTAGAGGTTGGGATCGCCGGACCCGTCGACGCGAAAGAAACCTAACGTGCCGCCATAGGTCTGGTCGTAGTAGTAGGTCGTCTTGAGGTTCAGGGTCCGCAGGTGATCGTGCGTGCTGACGCCGCCGCCGGCCTGCGCCGCGGTCGAGGTCATCGTATCGTTCTCGGTGATCCAGCTTGCCATGACCGAGACGCTGTGGCGGTCGGCGAGGAACTGATACTGGGTGTCGAGGCCGATATCGACCGTGTGATCGGTGCCGAAGCCGGTGATGCGGTTGGGGATGAGAGTGGCGGCAAGGCCGAACGTGCCCAATTCCCACGTGCTGCGCCCCCATTGCGGCTCGACCGCGAGCCGCCAATAGGGCGCCAGGTTTTTGATCGCCGGGCCGAACGGAGAGGCGCCGAGATTGGTTTCCATCTGCGGCGCGAAGGTCCGATAGGCGCCCAATTCGACGTAATAGAACC
Source organism: uncultured Alphaproteobacteria bacterium (assembly GCA_963729295.1). Classification (GTDB taxonomy): domain Bacteria; phylum Pseudomonadota; class Alphaproteobacteria; order ATCC43930; family CGMCC-115725; genus DATJLY01. Next base: position 443,909 of record CAVSNJ010000020.1, on the reverse strand, counting down.
GGTTCGCGTAGGCATAGCCGGTCAGGCCGACCACCTGCTGCGCGAGACTGTCGATGAGAGTTCCGGCCGCAGGCGTAATGGCGAGCTGGCTGCTTTCATAGGGGTAGCCCCACGCCGGCGTGGTGTTCCAGACATCGGTGACGGTCGGACTATTGTTGAGGCTCGCGCCGAGCACGAGTTCGCGGCTGAACAGGGTCGTCGTTCGGGCATAGCGGATGTCGGTATTGTCCCAATGGAGCTGGCGCGGCCCGTCGTCGTAGGTCACCTGCGCGAAGGCGCCCAGATTGGGCGCGATTTCGCCGCCGTAGAACAAGCTCGCCGTCGAGATGTCGGCATTGTTATTGGGGCCGTAATGCGCGGTGTTTCCCGGCTCGTCCGTATCGGTATGGGTAAAGGTCGGGATGACCATCGCCGCGATCGGCGGCGCGGTGGACGTGCCGCCCCCGAATGTATAGCCGTTGAGCTTGAACAGCCGGCCATAGGGGGTGAGTTCGGGAAAGCCGTTGTGGCAGGCGGCGCATTCCTGGCCAGTCTGCCGCGCGTAGCTCGGCAACGCCTGCGCTCCTGGCGCGCCGAACAGCAACGTCAGAGACCCAATCGCAAGCAGGACGAGCGTCGAGACTGCATGGGCGATTCGACCGGCAGCGCGCGATTGCCGTGGATTCGCACCCCAACGAGCCATGTTCCGCCCCTTCGGTCGATGCTAGGCGGGTTTCTTCGCGTATGCCCCGCACCAGCCGCTCGGTGCAATGGTGCCGGCGACGACCTTGCATGAGGAGGGCGGCTGGAATTGCATGCAATTGTCGCAGCGCTGGTCACCCTTCGGCGTGTCCTGGTAAGCGACATCCTTCTGCGCCGCCTTTGTCTGAGCCGCGGCCCGATTTCCGCTCGCGGTCGAGGCGAGCATGGCGGCGCCGCCGGCAGCGGCCGCCAGATTCCGCAATACCGAACGGCGTGAGAGCCCTGTGTCCTTCATGACGCACCCCCTTCGGCGCCATTTTAGAAGTCAATGTGCTGTTGACGGTAGATTCGGAATCTACTCAGAGGGAGCGAGCCATCGACCGCCCGACACAACGGGCGCACATCTCAAGATTTACGCATCACGGCGCCGCAATCACCACTAATCGCCCGCGAAATGCCAGCGCGAGTGTCCGTCTGCCGCCGTTATCGCGTATGAGCAGGTTTTTGGCCGCACGTCCGCTTTGTGTCACATTGCGAAATGGTTTGTCGACCGCGGAAGGTCCGTCGAGAGCCGCAAACCAGACTTCGCTCGACTGAACTCGCGTTTCGCAAAAGTGCCACAAACGGAAGTCGCCGGCCCTACTCGATCACGTCGTCGGCGGTGGCGAGAAGCGACGGCGCGATGGTGACGCCGAGCGCCTTCGCGGTCTTCAGGTTGAACACCGTCTCGAACTTGATCGGTGCCTGCACCGGCAGGTCGCTTGGCTTGGCGCCCTTGAAGATGCGGTCGACATAGGTGGCGGTGCGTCGCATCAAGTCCGCTTGGTCGAGGCCGTAGGACATCAGCCCGCCGGCCGCGGCAAAGAAGCCGAAGGGATAGACCGCGGGCAGACGGTATCGGGCGGCGAGCGCCACGATGGCGTCGCGATGCACGGTGGTGAACGATTCCGGGAGAACCAGCAGCCCGCCGCGCGCTTCGCGCGCGAGCGCCGCCATCGTCGCCCCGATCTCGGCTTCGTCGTGAATCGGCGCGTCTTGCACCGTGAGTGCCAGAGACGGGGCCGCTGCCTCGATGGCCTGCAACATCAGGCCGGCATAGGGCGTGGTCCCAGGATTGTAGAGGACCGCGACGCGCGCGACGGGCGGCGTGATCTGCGTCAGCATCTGGAGCCATTTTGCCGCCATCGGCGGGTCGTAAGCACTGAAGCCGGTGATGTTGCCGCCGGGTCGCGCCACGCTCGCGACAAAGCCGAGGCCGACCGGATCGGCAATGTCTGCAAAGACGATCGGGATCGTGCTGGTTTGCCGCCGCAGCGCTGCGACCGCCGGGGAGCTCGGGGCCACGAGCACGTCGGGGTCGAGCGCGACCAGTTCCGCCGCGTCGCGCTCGTAAAGCGTGCGGTCGCCGCCGGCCCAGCGCCAATCGATGCGCAGATTGCCGCCCTCGTTCCAGCCGAGCGCGCCGAGCCCTTGCACCAAGGCGGCGGCGTTCTTCTGCCCTTCGGTGTCGGTGGCGACCGCGCCCATGAGCACGCCGAGGCGGCGCATCACGTCGCGCTGCTGTGCCTGCGCGGCCCAGGCTCCCGGCACCAGCGTCGCCGCCATCCCGGTGAGGATCGTGCGTCGCGTCGTTCCGACGATGCGATGCTGCTCCACGGCCTCCCTCCCTCGGCCATGACGTGACCCACTCTATCACGAGCGCGGCGGTCCGACGCTTGCCTCTTCTGGCCGCGCCAGATCACCCACTACGAGATCAGGCACAGCGAGACGACTGACATGGCCGGTATCGAAGAATGCGTGCAGTCGTATCGTTCTCGGAATTCTGCGATCCGGAGCGGCGTGCTCAACGCGATGAGACTCCAAACGTCGTTCCGCGCCAGAAGAGTCCCGCGGAGCCGGTCCTTGTTCCACTCCACGGACGGAAGAATGACGTAGTCGTAGCGTGGATCGATTCCGATGCCGGGGACCGACATGGGAGCCTTGAGGCCGGTGTAAAGGCCGAATGCCTGCGGGTCAGGCGTCAGTACGTTGCCATCGAGGCGGTCATGCTCACGCACGGTTTTGAACATGTCGGCCAGCGCCGCATAGGTGGCGTCGTGATAGGGGTGCCGATCATGATCGATGATGTAGAACGCCAAGCTGGTTGAGAGGGCACCGAGAGCGAGGGTGGCGAGCGCGCGCGCGACAGCGCGATCCAGACCGTCTCCGATCAGGCGTTCGATGCCGAACGGCAGCGACATCGCGATGAGACACGTGACGGGGACCCAGAGTCTTGGCATGCCGCCGGCGGCGTAGAAGAGGTTCAGCGCCGCCATCGCTCCGTACATGACGATCAGCGGCAGACCGCGCATCGATCGGCAGGAAACGACGATGACGGCAAGGGACGCGAGCAGCGCGATCGGCGCCGAAGCGGCGCCAAACCGATCCCAGATCGCCTGATCCCAAAGACCGGGTATGAGCGATCTGGGGATTTGATAGATCGCGGAGTCTGCGATGTTCGTTCGCACGTCGGACAGGATTTGCGACACCGACCGCAAGGGCGACGCCGGATCGACCGGCATCGTGCGCAGGATCATGGCAAGCTGGTTGATTCCGTCCTGGCCAAGCGCCCGGCTGTCGATGAAGAAGTTGCGCACATGCCAGGCGAGGAACGGCAGGAGGAATCCCAGCGCATAGGCAAGATAGCGCGATCCCAGGCGCCGCGGAGCGGATGGCTCGGTGCGGAGCGCCGTCAGATAGACGAGCGGCAGGAAGAGCGCGGGCAGAAAGCTGCCTCTGATCAGCATGCCGAACCCGGCGACGAGCCCGAAGAGAAGGGCCGTGCCGAGACGGATGTGCCCCTTCGCCCAGCCGATGTCGGCGAGAAGCAGCGCGACGAGCGACCACAGGACCGTCGGCATCTCCGTGTCGGTCATGCGGGAGAATTGCCAGTAATACGGATTGAGGCCGAGAAGCAGCGGAACGCTCACTTGCACGATCGGCCGCGAGCTCGCTCGTCGCGCATAAAGATAGGCGAGCAGGATGCCGGCCGCGCCGTAAAGGATCATGCCGAGCTTGACGACCAGGAGATCGATCGGCACTTTGGCGACCGCCGTGAAGGGCGCGAGAAGGAGCGGCAGTCCGGGCGGCCAGGTCGTATGCGGGACGTAGATGTGCGGATCAAGGCTTCGTGTGTAGCCCCGGCCGGCAACGAGCGACTGACTCAAAGCGAGATAGCTATTCGGCGTCGCGGGTATCGAAGGCCGAGAAATCGAGGCGCGGGTTGGGATCGATGAAATAGGCCAATGCGAGCGCCAGCACCAAGGCGGGCGCGCATCCCCGTGCCACGGCGAGACGAAGCCCATGACGCGGCCGGCGTGTGCCGCTCGAGCTCACATCGATATCCGTTCGAAGGATCGGATCTGGCATCGGCCCCAACCCTATACTACCCCCGCGAACCGGCGCACGCTGTTCCTGCGCCAGGGCGCACCGCGAAAGGAAATTCAGGACCGATGGAGCGCATCGGATATCGACTCTCGAACGTCTGCGCCGGTGCGGTCGCGGCGCTCTTGCTCGTCGCGACGGCCGGTCATGCCGTCGCCGCGGAAGCGGCGAGGAACAACTATTACTATCCCGAGAATTGGCTGTGCCGTCCCGACCGCAACGAGGCTTGCAAGGTGAGCCTGACGGCGACGGTGGTCCGTCCCAACGGCAAGGTGACGCGGGAGAGCTTTTCCCCCGATCCAGAGGCGCCGATCGACTGCTTCTATGTCTATCCCACCGTTTCCCTCCAGCCGGGGCCGCTCAGCGATATGATCGCGGCACCGGAGCAAAAGGAAATTGTCGCGGAACAATTCGCGCCCTTCGGTACCAAATGCCGGCTCTACGCGCCGCTCTATCGGCAGGTCACGCTGCCCGAGCTCGGAGCCGAGGGGCAAGGAAAAGCGCCGGATTTCGACACGACGATCCCGGCTCGCGACGTGACGGCCGCGTGGAAGACCTATGTCGCGCACGACAACGCGGGCCGCGGCTTCGTTCTGATCGGACACAGTCAAGGTTCCGCGATCCTCAAATACATGATCGCGGCATTGATCGACGGCACGCCGCTTGCGCGCCAACTCGTCTCGGTCATCGTTCCCGGCACCAATATCGATGTCCCGCCGGGCCAGGATGTTGGCGGGACGTTTGCCAAGATCCCGCTTTGCCGTGCCGCCGATCAAACCGGCTGCGTGATCGTCTATTCGAGTTATCTGGCGTCTCATCCGCCGGGCGAGGACGCGAATTTCGGCATGGGGACTCGTCCGGGGATGCGCGATGGCTGTGTCGATCCGGCGCTCCTTGCGAGCGGCGACGCCTCGCTCGATGCCGCGTTGCCGGCGCGATTTGGCGATTTCAAAACGAAATTCCGCACGCGTTTCTTTGCCGACCCCGGATTGCTGTCAGCCGCGTGCGTCTCCGACTTGACGCACACCTATTTGGCCATCTCGATCGGGCAGGACCAACGGGCGCCGGACGCCCAGCGGCTGCTCAGCTATGTCGATCGGAACCGAGGCTGGGGACTGCATGATATGGACATCAACCTCGCCATGGGAGATCTGATCGCGATCGTCGGTGCGCAGTCGAAAGCCTGGCTCGAGCAAAACGGTCCAATGGCCAGGGAACGCCGCCGTCACTGACGTAGGCCGGCTTTACACGGCGGCCTCGTGCCAGGACCGGAAGTGGTCGGCCCTATTTGCCGAACGATGTGCGAAATCTCCTTGGCCTGCTTCCTCGAAGCGATGATCCTGGGGCGAAACGCCGGACCGGCGCGACAAGCAAAGGGGGAAAGCATGAAGACGAACGAGATCGATCCGACATCTCGCGGCGATGGCAACTCCGCGGGCGTGAGCCGCAGGCGCTTCATGGCTGGAACGACGACCGGTGTCGGGGCAATGATGCTTGCCCAATCGGCAGCGCCCGTCGCGGCGCAACCTGCGGCGCATGCGCCGAAGGTCGGCACGTTTTGGCCGAACGGCGCCCGCCTTGCGGTCGCAGTCTCGATGGTCGTTGAGACCGGCGCCGACCCCGATCCCATGCTGACCGCGCCGGACGGCAAGAAATTTCCCGATCTCTTCGGCCGGACCGAGGCCGAATATGCCGCGCGCGAAGCGATCCCGCGCATGATTGAGATGTTCGATCGCCGCCGCATCAAGGTCACGTCCCTCATGTGCGGCCAATCGGTCGAGCGTTATCCCGACCTCGCCAAGGAGATCGCGGCGCGCGGCCACGAATGCGCCGCACATGGCGACACGCACAGCGTGCAATACCAGCTCTCGCGTGAGGACGAGCGCAGCTTCATCAAGGCCGCATCCGACAAGCTCACGCAGGCGACCGGCAAGCGCCCCATCGGCTATAATTGCCGCCAGCAGGCGCGAAGCACTAATACTCTCTCGCTCCTGCAGGAGCTGGGATTCCTCTACCACGTCGACGACATCAGCCGCGACGAGCCGTTCATCGTTCCGGTCGACGGTAAGAGTTTCGTGGTCGTGCCCTATACGCAGCACCTCACCGATTTCAGCTACTTCAACCTCTTTCACGGCACTGCGGACGGCTTTGCGCAAGAGCTCAAATTGGAGTTCGAGGCGCTCTACGCAGAGGCCGAGACACGGCGCCGCATGATGGTGGTGACCTTGCATGACTCGGTGGCGCGGCCGTCGCGCGTCCGGGTGATCGAGGAGTTCATCGCCTATGCCCAAAAGCGGAACGGCGTGTGGTTCGCGCGCACCGACGCGCTCGCCCGGTTCGCGCTCGAAAGCCCATCGACGATCCGCGAGCCGACGGCGACCTGAGGGACGACATGGCTTTGCCGCCACGGTGTCGCCGCAGCGCGGATTTGCCGAGGTTCAAGACATTCGCGATGACGTCGAGCGGATCAGGCCCTAGGGTTTGATCCATCCGCTTGGAAACAGAAACCCTCTCCCCGGTGGGGCGAGGGTCCCGGCGATTCGATCGGCGTGGATCGCACTCTAGCGGATGCCCATGTCCTTGCGCGCCTCCTCGATCGGCGCGGGATCGATCAGGCCCGCGATCGCGACGCGCTCCTTCACCATGCCGAGCGCGAGCCAGAAATCCTCCTCCGCCGCCAGAGTTCCGGGATCGATCTTGCCGTAGTCGCCGTAATAGGCCGGCGAGGGGATCGTGGTGATATCGTCCGCGGTCATTTGCGACCAGTGCGACAGGATGGCGACGATCTCGGGCGACCAGTGCGGGCCGCCTTCGACGATGTCGCGGTCGGCATGGAGAATGGCTTTGAGGAAACGCACCGTCGCGGGCTCGTTCTGGCGCAGGAAATCGGGGTTCGCGACGAAGCTCGCTTCGGGCGACCACGTCGCCACGTCGAGCGGCGAGACGAGCCGCACGGCATAGCCCTGCTTCACGATCTGGCTCGCGATCGGCTCGACCGCCGTCAGCGCATCGACCGCCTTGTTGCGGAAGGCGGCGAGCCAGTCGGGCGGCGTGGCGAGGCGCTTCGTGAACTGCACATCGGTGAGCGCGAGCCCGGCCTTGTTGAGCGCCTGCCGCATCAGGACATTGACGGGCGAGCCGTCCGGCCCGGCATCGACCGCGTGGCCGCGCAGATCGGCGATCGAACGGATCGCGCCCGAATCCCACAAATCCTTGCGCACGAGGAGCCAGGCCGAGTCGTTCCAGCCGCGCATCGACGTCGTCTCCGACGCGATGACCTTGACGTCGAAGCCTTCGGTCTTCTGGTTGTAGAGCGAGGGGCCGGCCACGGTCGGCAGCAGATCGAGATCGCCGCGCGCGACGAGCGGGATCTGCGTGATCGAGGAGCCGGGATAGCGGGTGATGACGACCTTGAGCCCTTCGGCGGTGAAATAGCCCTTGTCGGCCGCCACCATCACCGGCAGGTGCGCATAGACGAGCGGGTTGATCGAGAGCCGGATGGTCGGAACATCGGTCTCGGCGGCGCGCCCGCCGGCGCCGCTCGCGGCGGTCATGCCGAGCGCTGCCGAAAACGCGGCAAGGATGCGGTTCCTGCGCATCTCCCTCACTCCGCCGCCAGTTGCGCCCGGGCGTGATAAGCCTCGAGGCGCGGCATGACCTCCTTGGCGAAGAGCCGCAGGCTGTCGGTCGTGTCGGCATGGTTCATGAAGCCCGCCTGCGCCATCATCTGGAGCACGCCGAACCCGCCGACGGCGTCGTAGAAATCGACGATCTGCTCATAGACCTGGTCGGGCGTGCCGGCGAACAGCAAGCCGCCGCCGATCGCGTTTGCGACCGAGGCATCGGCAAAGCCGCTGAGCCGCTTGCCGTCCTTCGCATAGACGCTCATGTCGCGGAAGGCGGTGCCGCCCGATTGCTTGAACGCCTTGGCCAGCGCGGCGGCGGCAATGAAGCCCGGCGGATTGCGATACTGCTCGGCGACGATGGCATTGGTGCGAAGATAGCTGATGACCTCGTTGCCGCGGCGCAAGCCTTCGGCCTCGCTCGATCCCACCGCGACGAAGGAGCAATAGCAGAACCGGTCGAGCGGGCAGGGCCGCGCGCGTCCTGCCTCGCGCCACACCTTGCGATATTCGTCGAAGAGGGCCTTGGCGCGATAGCCGAGCATGACGGTGCCGACCACATAGCCGTGCTCGGCGATGCGGCGGATGCTCTCGACGCTGTTGGTGCTGATCCAGATCGGCGGATGCGGCTGCTGATAAGGGCGCGGCCAGATGTTGACCGAGCGATAGTCGAAATGCTCGCCCTCCCAGCTGAACGGGCCGTCATGGCTCGTCATCGCCTTGATGATGAGGTCGTGCGCTTCCCAAAAGCGCGCGTTGATGCCGATGGGGCTCGCGTTCGACGGTACGATCTCGTACGGCACGCCCTTGATGAATCCGAGATCGAGGCGCCCGCGCGAGATCACGTCGATCATCGACGCTTCCTCGGCGATGCGCAGCGGATCGGGCCGGTTGGCGATCGGCATGCCCAATCCCAGGAGGCGCACGTTCTTCGTGATGCGGGCGAGGATGCCGAGCGTGACGGTGCACGACGCCGTCATGCAGGTCGCAGTGCTGTGATGCTCGTTGACGAAGATGTTGATGCCGAGCTCGTCGCACAGCATCCATTCGTCGAGGAAGCGGTGATAGAGGTCCGCCGCCACGTCCGGGTCGCAATGGCGGTTGGGAAGGCTGACGCGCAGCGATTCGGCGCCGATGTTCCAGGCGTCGGGATAAGGCTGCTCGGTCATGTGATAGATCTGCATGCTCGCTGTTTCCTGCTCTATCGGGCGGCAAAGGCTTCGATCGATCGGGAGAAGGCTTCCGGCTGATCGAGATGCGGGAAATGGCCGGCGCCTTCGAGGAGCTCGAAGCGCGCGCCGGGAATTGCGCCGGCATAGGCCCGGCCATAATCCGGCGCTGCGACGCGGTCGCTGGCGCCCCACAGCACGAGCGTCGGGACATCGATCCGGTGCAGGCGGTGGATGAGCTTGCGGTCGTACATATAGGGCGACCAGGCAAACCGCGCCGTGCTCTCGCGATTGCGGAAGGCGACATAGATCTCGTCTTCCGACATCGTCTTCGCATCGAGCGCGGGCGGGGCGCCGCCGTGATAGGCGAGCGCCTCGAAATCGCGCTGCTTCGTTGCGAAGATATCGACGATGTCGCGCGTGTCCGGGCCGCTCACCTTGATGCCGACGGCGTCCGCGAGCACCAGGCGCGAAAGCCGATCCGTCGCCTTGACGGCGATTTCCGCGGCGATCCAGCCGCCCAGCGAAACGCCGACGAGCACGACGCGGCGAAGATCGAGCTCCTTCAGGAAGTCGAGATAGAAATAGGCCAGGTCATCGACCGTCGTGAGGGCGGGCGGCAGCTCGCTCCTGCCATAGCCGGGATGGGAGGGCGCCACGAGGCGCGACCAGCGTGCGAGATGGCCAAGGACGGGCGCGCCCGGATCGAGGCCGATATGCGGGTGGAGGAAAACGAGCGGCGGGCCGTCGCCGCCGCGGATCACCTCGATGCCGATGCCTTGGACTGTCATCGTCGCCGGCTCGAATTTTTGTGCGTCCACCATGCCGATCCTTTTTACCTCGCGCCCAAGCGCAGCAGCGCCGTTTCGCCGTCGATCGCGATCTCGGTGCCGTGGCGCGCGGAGAGCCGCTGCACGCGCGCCAGGATCGCGCGCGCGACCTCGCCGCGGGCGAGCACGGGTCGGCCGCGCTGCGCGCGGGTTCGCCCGGCGCCGAGATCGAGCGGATGGAGGCGCGCTTCCGCCAATTTTCCTTGCGCGAATACGCACGACGCGGCGAGACCGTGCCAGTATTCGCGCTCGGCCGGAAATCCGCGCGTCTCGTTGCCGGTGCGCGCGTCGAGGAAATCGGTCGGCGTCGCGCGATGGTCGAGCCCGAAGCGGGCGTAGGATTCGGCCGGGAAGACCGGCACGTTGTCGTTCTGAAAGATCAGGTTGCCGAGGCTGTAGAAGATCGGCCGGCCGTTGTAGAGCTCGACCCCGAGCGTCAGATGCGGCCCGTGCCCGGCGACGACATCGGCGCCGGCGTCGATCGCGGCGTGCGCGAATTCGACGGCGAATTGCGCCGGCTCCTCCATGCCGACCTGGCTCTCGGCGGCGAGCCGCCCGGCGGTGCCGAATTCGTGGCAATGGAACGAGAAGAGGACCCAATCGGCCTGGCGCCGCGCCTCGGCGATCCAGCGCAGATTGTTTTCGAGATCGCGCGGGTTGGCGCGCGTGGCGACGGCGAACTCGCCCCCGCGCTGGAAGCGCTCTCCAAGGAAATTGATCTGCTCGGCGCTGTCCTCGGGCGCTTCCTGCGCGCTGAAGAACATCTTGCGCTGGCGCGCGCGATGCTGCGTCAGGCCGAGCCGCCGGCCGATCGCGCCGAGCGCCGCAAGGGCGGCATCATCGACTGTGTAGACGTTCGTGAATGCGAGCGCGTTGACGCCGGGCCGCCCGGGCGCGTCGGGCCGCTGATCGGCGGCGCGCGTCCAGCTCGGAAAGAACGAGGTCGCGGCGAGCAGCGCGACGCGGCCCGCTCCGGTGTCGAGATAGGCCGGGCGCAAGGCCTCGGCGAGATTGAGGCCCGCGCCCGCGGCCGGCATCGCGTGCGCGCGCAGATGCGCCAGCATCGCGGCGAGCCCGTCGGCGCCCCAGTCGGTCGCGTGGTTGTTGGCGCACGACATCATGTCGATGCCGAACCATTTGAGCTCGTCGAGGAGCGCCGGCGGCGTGCTCATCGGCGTGCCTTGCGTCACGATGGGCGTGCCCTCGTGCGGCTCGCGCACGGTCGTTTCGAGATTGGCGAAGCCGACATCGGCCGCGCGGAAGAGCTCGGCGAGCGCCAGGAAGTCGGGTTCGTCGAACGGCATGAGGCGGCGCGCGGGCATGGCGTCGCCGGCGAGCATCATGCGGATATTGCCCTTCTCGGCGCGATAGATCATGGCGCGAGTGTAGCCGCATCGCCTGGGGGTGGCGAGACGCGAGGCTTGACGCGCGAGCCACATGCTTGCGCCGAGGTCGGGCGCGGTGCATGGTCCGCTCGATGCCTGACAGCACGATCGGCACGCATGCCGGCGACGGGATCGTCATCCGCAATCTCGAGAAGAGCTTCGTGGTCGACGGGCGCGCGCTCCATGCGCTCTCGATCGCCGACCTGCACATCCGGCAAAGCGAGTTCCTGTGCATCGTCGGCCCGAGCGGATGCGGCAAGACCACGCTCCTGCGCATCCTCGGCGGGCTCGAGACGCCGAATTCGGGGCGCGTCGATTTCCAGATCCGGCATGACGGGCGCCCGCGGCAATCGCTGGTCTTTCAGGAGCAGGGCGTGTTCCCCTGGCTCACCGTGCTCGGCAACGTCGCCTTCGGATTGACCGTGCGCGGCGTCGCCCGGGCCGAGCGCGAGGCGGTCGCGCGCGATTATCTGCGCAAGCTCGGCCTTGCCGCCTTCGAGGCGGCCTATCCGCGCCAGCTCTCGGGCGGCATGCGCCAGCGCGTCAACCTGGCGCGCGCCTTCGCCAACGATCCGGCGGTGCTGCTCATGGACGAGCCGATGGGCGCGCTCGACGAGCAGACGAAGATGCTGGTGCAGGAGGATCTGCTGCATCTCTGGGAAGGCTCGCGCAAGACCGTGATCTTCATCACCCACAGCCTCGACGAGGCGATCGTGCTCGGCGACCGCGTCGCGGTGATGAGCCAGCGGCCGGGCCGAATCAAGGCGATCTACGAGATCGGCCTGAAGCGGCCGAGGAACGCGCTCGAGCTGCGCAATCATCCGGAGTTCGTGGCGATCCGCAGCCATGTGTGGGACGCGCTGCGCGAGGAGGTGCTGTCGCGCGAGGATGCGGTCGCGGGAGATGCGGCATGAGCGACGCGAGCGATACCGCCGCCCCGCGCGCGGTTGCGCGCCGGCGCTGGTCGGGCGTGCGCCGGCGCTCGCGCGGCGAGCGCATCGCCGGGGTTCTGAGCCCGATCGTCTTTTTGCTCGCGTGGGAGATCGCCGCGCGCCTCAACCTGATCGACGTGCGCATCTTTCCGGCGCCGACGACGGTGACGGCGCGGATCTGGGAGATGGCGGCGCACGGCACGCTTCTCGCCGACACCGGCTATACCGTCGCGCGCTTCCTCGCCGGCATGGCGCTCGGCGTCGTTCCGGGGCTGTTCCTCGGCCTCACCATGGGGCTTTTCCGCTGGGTCGGCATCGTCTTCGGCCCGATCATCGCGATCTTCTACAATGTGCCGCGGATCGCGCTCTTCCCGCTCGTGCTCATCATCGTCGGCCTCAACGAATCGTCCAACATCCTGATGATCGCGCTGGGGCCGTTCTTCACGATGCTCATCACCGCGATGGGCGCGGTCACCAACGTCGATCAGATCTATCGCGACGTCGCCAAGAACTTCAACGCGGGACCGCGCCATCTCTATTTCATGGTGACGCTGCCGGCGATCGCTCCGACCTTGATGGATGGCTTGCGCATCTCGGTCGGGCTTGGCCTTCTCGGCACGATCGCGGTCGAGTTCCTGGTGGCGGAGAACGGCCTCGGCCACGTCATCTGGAATTCGTGGCAGGTCCTGTCGCTGAGCCAGTCGATGGCCGGCCTCGTCATCGCCGCGCTCGTGGGATATATCTTCTATGCCTCGCTCGCGCTGCTCGAGCGCGTGCTGCTGCCATGGCATCAGCCGACGCGGTTCCGGTGAGCCGAAGGATGATGCGCAGCGCCGCGATCATTCCGTGCGCCCTTGCCGCCATGATGGCGGCAACGCAGGCCCAGACCACGGTGCGCAGCACGGTCAATCCCGTGATCTATGCGACGCTGCCGTTCCTGCTCGCGGCCGACAAAGGCTATTTCAAGGACGAAGGCATCGACCTCGAGGTGAAGAAGAACACCTCCTCGGCGGTGACGCAGATGCCGCTCGTCGCGCGCGGCGATCTCGACGTGACCAACATGGTCGCCGGTCCCGCGCTCTTCAATCAAAAGAAGGAAGGGTTCGACGTCGTCATCATCGCGTCGATGAGCGAGACCCATCCCGGCTGGCATGACGGCGACTGGATCATGGTGCGCCAAGACCTTTGGGACAGCGGCGCGATCCGCCGCATCGAGGACATGAAGGGACATGCCGTCGATGGCGCGACCGAAGGCTCGCCCATCGACTTTCTCATGAACGCCGCGCTGATGAAGGCCGGGCTGACGCACGCCGACGTGACCTATTCGACGCGGCTCCATACCGGCTCCGACATGGTGACGGCGTTCCGGAACAAGGCCGTGGACGTGCTGCCGACGATCGAGCCGATCGCGGCGGAGATGGTCGAGGCCGGGCTCGCGCATCGCCTCGCCTCCGACCAGGACATCACGCCCTGGATCCAGAATACCTATTTCGTGTCCTCGCAAAGCTTCGTGCGCGCGCACCGGGCGGCCGTGGTGGGATTCCTCAAGGCCTATCTGCGCGCGGCGCGGGAGATCGTGGCGCAGGGGCCGAACTGGACGCCCGACTATGTCGACGTGCTGACGCGCTGGTCCGGCATCCCGGCGGACATATTGAGGAAGGTTCCGGGCGTGCCCTATTACGGGCAGCTCGGCACCATCGACATTGATTCGCTCGCGCGCCAGGAGGAGCTGTGGATGAAGCTCGGCCTCGTCACCGAGCGCGTCGAGCCCACGAGCATCGTAAATTCATCCGCCATCGACGCCGCGCGCAGTGCGCTCGGAATACATTAGAGGAGAGAAGGACCATGAGACCCGATATGTATCCGGACTTCATCGATTCGTGCCGCTCGGTCGCCGAGCTCGCCGGCCTCAAGGCGGGCGAGAAGGTTTGCATCATGGCCGATCAGGCGGTCGAGCCCGAAGTCATCTATGCGATCTTCGCGACCGCGCGGATGAGCCACGCTGAGCCCTATCTCTGCATGGTCGAGGATTTCGTCGAGTGGGAGGTGCCGGAGGTGATCTCCGAAGCGGTCGGCAAGGCGGACGTCGTGTTCCATGCGTGGCCGGCGGCGGAGGGAAAATTCGGCAAGAAGATGCGCGGCGACAAGGGCGCGCGCTGGGTGTCGTTCGGCTGCTGCCGCAACATCGAGAATTTCTGCAGCGAGGCGACGCGCTTTCCGGCGCCGCTGCTCTCGCGCATCGTCACCGCGACCTGGGAGATCATCGACCACGGCCAGAGAGAGGCGAAGGTCCGCATCACCGACACGAAGGGCACGGATTTGCACTTCACGCTGTCGCGCCAGGAGCTCGATAAGCTTCATTCCGACCGCCGCTGGCAAGGAAAGCTCCAGGCCGACGAGCCGGGAACGCGCGCGCATCTGCCGTCGCCGCACGGGCCCAACCTCTATCACGTCGGCCAAGGCATGCGGAACGAAACCCTGAACGGGTCCGTCGCCTACGACTCGATCGTCGGATTCAGCGGCGTCTATAACGGCGCGCTTGGAGATTCGAATTTCGCCGAGCCGGTCACGGTGCATGTCCGCAACGGCACGGTGACGAAGGTCGAAGGCGGCTGGGAGTCGCGCGTGCTCGCCGAGCTCACCAAGGATGGCGGGCATCTGGCCGAGATCGGATTGGGCTTCAACCCGAAGGCGGCATCCTATGGCGGCCGCGCGACCGGCATGGCCGGCCCGAGCCGCAGCGGCGCGTTGCACATCGCCACCGGCGGCAATCGCGGCGAACACATGGACGGCTGCCTCTTCCGCGCCACCATCACGATCGACGGCCGCCCCATGATCGAGAACGGCCATATCGTGGCGCTCGATCATCCGGATGTGCGCGCGCTCGCGGAGAAATACCGCACGCGGCACGAAGGAAGCTGGCTCTGGACCGCGACCGAGCACCGCGAGTTGCAGCACTATCGCTGAGCCGTGCCGGGCGCGCGCGAGCGCCCCTCGCGGTCACTCCGTGATCGGCTTGCCGACGAGCTGCCAGCGCGTGCCGTCGAAGCGCTTGATATAGGTCACGCGCATCGGAAACAGATTGTCGGGCGAGGTGTTGAGCGCGATGCCCGGAAGGAAGATGGGAAGCGACAAGTCCTTGATGCTGGTCACGACCTTCATCAGATTGGCGCGGGTCAGAGTGTCGCCGCACCGCTTCAGCATCTCGACCATCATCTGCGCCGCCACGTAGCCGCCGGCGGAGGAGGCATCGCTTTCCTGGTCGGAAGCGGGCGCGTATTGCTTGAGGAAGGCGAGGTAGTCCTTGACGGCCGCATCGTCGGCCCAGGCGGGGTCGGTTGCATCCTTCGCGCTGTCGGTCGAGATCACGCCTTTCAATTTCTCGTTGCCGACGGCGCCCAGAACGCTCTTCGCGCTCGCGACATAGGGCACGAAGATGAGCGCGTCGGGGCCGGCCTGGTCGCGCGCCACGGAAATGGCCTGCGCCGCCGCCCGGCTCTGCGCGAACAGCACGAACGTATCGGCGCCGGCGCTCTTCAGCGAGATGATCTGCGAGGTCACGGTCGGATCGGTGACGGCGTAGCTTTGCTTCCCCACCACCATCGTCTTCGCCTTGTCGCCGAGCGTGGCGAGGAAGGGACCCATATGGTCGCTGCCGAAATCGTCGTCCTGATAGAAGATGCCGATCTTGGCGTTGGGGCGGGCGGCGAGAATGTATTTCGCCCAGACGATGCCCTCGAAGCCGTAGCTCGACCCCACCGCCACCGTCCACGGGAACTTCTTCGGATCGATCAGGCTGTTCGAGCCGGTGAAGACGAAGAGCTGCGGCATCTTCCTGGTGTTGAGATAGGGCTGCACCGCGACCTGGGTCGGCGTCCCTTCCGAGCCGAACATCGCCAGCACCTGGTCCTGCTCGACGAGGCGCCGCGTCATCTCCACGGTCTTGGGCGGGCTATAGCCGTCATCGACGCTGACGAAGTCGATCTTGCGCCCGTTGACGCCGCCCTCGTCGTTGATCTTGTGGAAATACGCCACCATCTGCCGCACTTGCGGGCTCGTGACGGAGACCGGGCCGGAATAGGGGAACGTGTTGCCGAGCTTGATCGATGTGTCGGTGGCGCCGGTATCGTAGGTGCCGGCGGCCAAGAGCGGCGAAGGCGCAAGCGCGATGAGCGCCAGCGCGGCGGCGGCGGCGAAGCGGATCACGGAAAACCTCCCCGAACAGCTTTGTTATTGCCAATACATGAACGCCATCGCGTTGCCGGTTCCGGCTTCGGAGCGATAGCACGGCACATAGTCGATGAAATTGGGCGCGAGCTTCGTTTGCGTCATCACGGCGGCCAGCGGAATCCAGTTCTTGATCTCCGACGTGCCTTCCTGCAGCAGGTCGTGCGGCAGCGCGGTCAGCTTCGCCTTGTCGCCGCTCCGGACGGCCGCGATCACTTCCTGATCGAACGGCTCGTTGACGGCAAAGTGGCTGAGCCCGCCCGAGCCGAACACGGCGACGCGCAGATCCGCGTCCCAGGATTGGATCGTCTTCGCCACGATCTCGCCGAAGCGGTAGCAGCGCTTCGCCGAAGGCTGGTTCGGCGGATAGAAGGTGTTGGTGAAGAGCGGCAGGTTGGGCACGACCTTGCCCTTCATGATGCGCTCGTAGACGAAGCCGAAGGCATGCGGGATGTCGGCCGAGCCGCGCGGGCCGGTCGGCAGCTTCGCCGAGATCGAGACGTCGAATTCCTCGTCCATCAAGGCCCGGATGACCTTTTGCCCGAGCTCCGGCAGGCCCGGATAGACGACGCGGCTCTTCGGCTTGTGGCCGTCGAGCGAGACGGCGATGCCGGGCTCCATCTTGGCCTTGCGTTCTTCCGAAACGGGCCCGTTCTCGATCGTCTCGCCGGCATAGACGAAGAAGGCCGGCATCAGGCTCGCGCCGAAAATCTCCATCTGGTCGTTGCCGAAGATCACGGCGACGTCGGGCTTGGCCGCGGCCCACACCTGCGCCAGCTGTTCGATCGCGGCCTGACACGCATCGAAGCGCCGCCGCCGCGCCTCGGGCGTGATTTGCGCTGCAAGATTCTCTCCCTGCCGCGCGGCGCGCAGCTCCTCGTATGTGTAGTCGCGGCCGCGGAAGGGATGGAGCTGCGTCCGGTCCCATTCGGCGCGCAGATGCCACATGTCGGGCGGCGTCGAAAGCAGCGGCCCGTGCGACGTGCCTATGCCGAGGACGATTTTGGCCATCGTTTCTCCTTTGCGCCCGTCAGCGCGCGAGAATCTTGTCGAGCTTGTAGACCTTGCGGGCATTGTCCTCGAAGATGAGTTTCTTGTCGGCGTCTTTGAGCCAGTTGAATTCCTGGATCCAGTGCGCGGTGTCGTCCATCGAGCGGTTGGTGCGCGGATCGATGGCCGTGCCGGTGCCGGGGCACTCGGTCGCGAACATGATGCGGTCGGCGCCCACCACCTTGATGAGGAGCTCGAGCGCCTCGGGCGTGTAAAGCCCCGAATCGAACCACAGGTTGCGCAGCTTCTCCGAGAACCGCTTGGCGCCGCCGCGCAGCGACATCGATTCCCAGCGCCCGATCTGATAGGGCACCGCGCCGCCGCCGTGCGGAATGACGAACTTCAAGGTCGGGAAATCGTCGAACACCTTGGAATTGACGAGGTTCACGACCGAGAGCGTTTCCTCGTTGATGAAGTGGGTCGAGTAGCTGACCCGCTCGGCGCGGGAGCCCGAGCCGTGATGCATCGCCGGCACGTCGAGCTCGACGAGCTTCTCGTAGAGCGGATACCAGTAGCGGTCGCCCATGCCGGGGGCGGCGCCATCGCCGCCATTCTCGTACGGGTCGGAATTGACGAGGCAGCCGACGAAGCCCAACTGCTTCACGCAGCGCTCGAGCTCCGGCAGCGCCACGGTGATCGGCTCGCCCGAGATCTGCGGCAGCATGCACACGCCGCCGAAGCGGTGCGGATAGAGCTGCGTATGGCGATGGATGACGTTGTGCACCTCCTCGTGCCACCACTGCACGATGCGCGCCGGCTTTTCGCTGTGCATCATCTGGAACGGGCGCGGCGAGATGAGCTGATAGTCCGTGCCGTGCTTGTCGAGCAGCGGCAGGTGCGCGCCCAGCCCCTCCGCGCCGCCGGTGCCGTTCAGCACCGCCTTCAGCTGGTCGTCGCTGAATTTGAGGTTGCCGCGCCCGTGCGCGCCGCGCGCGGCCAGGAGCCCGGCCTTGTAGGCATAGAGCTGCGCCGGCGCGCTGACATGGCCGTGGATGTCGATAATCATGGTGTCCTCCCGTTATTCCGCCGCCTGGATGGCCGGATCGCCGATATCCGCGCGCTGCAGGTGGTAGACGTCGGGCCACGCACGCGCTTCGGACGCGAGGAAGAACCCGGCGCGCACCCGGCCATAGGCGGCGCCGCCATCGGCCGAGCCCGGCGGCAGCGCGCCCGTCTCGGCGAGGTCCTTCGCCGCGCCGAGGATGCGCTTCCGCGTCGCCACCACCATGCGGTCGCTCGCCGAAAGATTCTCGAAGCTATGGTCGGTGATGCCGCCCATGCTCTCGGTCGCGGCCTGGTCCTGCTGGTGGATGCCTTCGATGCCGGTGAAGGTTTGCGTGCGCTGCACCTCGCGGTCGATGAGCCAGTCGTTCTCGCGGTTCTGCGTGCAGCGGAAGCGGCCGAACCAGTCGGACGTGTTGGGCAGAAGGGGCCCGACCTCGTGCTGCTGGCCCGGGCCCGATTTCGGGCCGATCACCACGAACATCATGTGCGTGTCGTCGAGCGGGACCCAGGCGCGCGCAATGCGATAGTGCTCGAACGCGATGTAAGGGGGGAGCGTCCAGCACGGGAACATGAAATGCGCGATGCGCCAATAGAGGTTGCCGTTCTCGGCCGGGCGATAGGCGCCGTACATGGTGCCGAGCTCGGTCTCCGCCACCTTGTATTCGGGATCGCGGTGGATCGCGCCGAAGCGCGTCGGATCGGTTGGCGCGAAATCGCCGCCGCCGAGCGAGCCGAAATGCAGGAAATTCAAATGCGAGGTGTCGATGTCGCCCTCGAGCCCCTGGAGCCAGTTGCATTCCCGCAGCACGAAGCTGATCGTCGCCTCGCTTTCGGGGATGTGCGTCGCGGCGATGTCGGGAAGCGGCGGCGCCTTTTCGGCCGCGCCCATATAGACCCAGACGATGCCGTTGCGCTCGGCCGCGTGATAGGCCTTGGCGCGCACCTTCTCCATGAATTGCTGCTGCGGCGGCAGGTTCGGCTGATC
Organism: uncultured Alphaproteobacteria bacterium; assembly: GCA_963729295.1. Taxonomy (GTDB): domain Bacteria; phylum Pseudomonadota; class Alphaproteobacteria; order ATCC43930; family CGMCC-115725; genus DATJLY01. The sequence goes on along the minus strand of CAVSNJ010000020.1, from coordinate 424,599 downwards.
CACGCACCGTCCCTCGACGTCGTATTTCCAGCCGTGATAGACGCAGCGCAGCCCGTTCTCCTCGTTGCGGCCCAAGAACAGCGAGACGCAGCGATGCGGACAGCGGTGATCCATGACGCCGACCCGGCCCGACGTATCGCGGAAGGCGAGGAGCCGTTCGCCCAGGAGCACGAACCGCACCGGCGCGCCGTCGGCCTTGAGCTCGGACGATTTGAGCGCCGGGAACCAATAGTGGCGCATCAAATTGCCCATCGGCGTACCCGGGCCAACGCGGGTGAGGATCTGGGACTCTTGCACGGACGGCATGGCGGCTCTCCCAGGGTCAATTCAGACGAGACGGCACGCCGCCATCCTAACACATGTTGCCGGCGCAATGGAGCGCCGGCCTCCCCGGTTCGCCCCGGTTCGCCCCGCTGGCCGGTGCGCGGCGGCTCAGGTGCTTTTGAGGCGGTGCGCGGTCTCGAGCGCCACGCCGGGACGGCCGGTGCGGTTCGACTGCTCGACGAGAGCGCGGTTGTAGTCCTCGGATTCGACCGGCTCGTAGCGCGGCGGATTGTCGGGGCCGTGGCAGGTCGGCAGGCAGCGTACGATCGTCGCGCCGTGCGGCGATACGAAGAACGCGGCCGAAACCCTGGCGCGGCTCCCGAGATTGACGGCGCGATGGAGCGTCGAAACGTAAAGGTCGTTGGTCCAGCGCGCGAAGAGATCGCCCAGATTGACGACGAAATTGCCCTCGCGCGGCGGCACGTCGATCCAGGCGCCCGACGAATTCCGCACCTGGAGCCCGCCGAGCTCGTCCTGGAGCAGGATCGTGAATGTCCCATAATCGGTATGCGGCGAGAAACTCCACTGCGTCGGCTTGAGCGTGCCGGGTTCGAGCGGCGGATAGTAGTTGAGCGCGAGGACCGCGCCCGGATGCCGGTAATGCGGATCGAAATAGTCTTCCGGCAGGTCGAGGCTCACGGCAAAGGCGCGGCCTAATGCCGTCGTGAGGCCGAGGAGCCGCACGATATAGGCCTTCATCGTCGCCTCGAAGCCCGGCACGATTTCGGGCGCGGGCCAGCGCGACTGCCCTGACTTGAAGCGGCCGCGCTCGGGCTCGCCGGGCAGAAGCTCGCGGCTCATGAAGAAGCGTTCCTTGATGTCGGTCGCGAGATCGGGGTTGGCGTCGGGATCGAGCCCGCCGGTGCGGATGAAGCCCTGGCGGTCCGGGCTCTGCCGCGCGTCGACCTTCATCTTTTCCGCCACAGGAAGCGCGAATAAGCGCTGCGCTTGCCCGAGGACGTGACCGAGTTCGGCGGCCGCGAAGCCGTGCCCCGCGAGATAGAAGAAGCCGATATCGATAGAAGCCGCGCGGATTTCGTGCGCGGCGCGCCGGCGCTCTTCGGGCGTGGAGTGGCCGAGAAACGGCGAGATGTCGATGCTCGGCACGTGTTCGAGCGCGCGGCGCTGCGGCTCGCGCCCGAGCGCGCGATTGTCGAAATCGGCATAGCGCGCGACGTTGCCGTCGCGGATCAGCTCGACCATGCTATTTCACCGCGCCGCCCGTGATCCCGGCGATGAAGCGGTCGAGGAACAGATTGTAGGCGATCGCCACCGGGACCGCGGTGATGAGCGCTCCCGCCATCAGCTCGCCCCAGAAATAGATGTCGCCGCGCACCAGGTCGGTCGTGACGCCGAGCGTGATCGTCTTCTGCGCCGTCGAGGAGACGAAGGTGAGGGCGTAGACGAATTCCTGCAACGTCAGCGTAAAGGTGAAGATCACCACGGTCAGGATCGCCGGCAACGAGATCGGCAGGACCATCTTGATGAAGGCGCCGAAGATGCTGCACCCGTCGATGATCGCCGCCTCCTCGATCTCGCGCGGCACCGCCTTGAAGAATCCCATCAGGAGCCAGGTGCAGAACGGAATCGTGAAGGTCGGGTAGACGAGGACCAGCGACCACATCGAATCCTGCAATCCGAGCACGGTGATGACGCGCGAAAGCGGCAGGAACAGCAAGGTCGGCGGCACCAGATAGGTCAGGAAAATGCCGATGCCGAGAGTCTCGCCGCTGCGGCCCGACATGCGCGCGAGGCTGTAGCCGGCCGGAAGCGCGGCGACGAGCGTGATCGCGACCACGCAGACGCCGATGATCGCCGAGTTCAGCAGCCAGCGCGCATAGAGCGTCTTCTCGAACAGATAGCGGATGTGATCGAGGGTCGGCGGATCGTTGAACCAGAACGGCGTGTTGGAAAGGTCGTAGAGGTCGGCGTTGGTCTTGAAGGCGGTGATGGCCATCCAATAGAACGGAAATGCGGCAAGCACGACGAAGAACGCGACGGCCAGGTAGAACAAGCCCTCTTGCGCGGCGATGGTGAGGGAGCGCTGCATGTCAGATCTCCCGCCGCCGGATGAAGCGCAGCATCAGCACCACCAGGATGAACAGAACCGGCAGCATGACCAGCGAAATGGCGGCGCCGTGCGCGACGTCGCCGGATTGGATGCCGACCTGGAAGCCGAGATAGCCCAGCACGGAGGTTGCGTTGACCGGTCCGCCATTGGTCAGGAGATAGACGATGCTGAGGTCGGTGAAGGTGAACACGGTGCCGAAAATCAGCCCGACGAGGACGATCGGCGCGATGATCGGAACGATGATCTGGTAGTTGCGGCGCCAGAACCCGGCGCCGTCGATCGTCGCCGCGTCGATCACGTCCTGCGGCACCGAGGTGATGCCGGCGAGGAAGATGACGATCGCGAACGGAAAGAAGCGCCAGGCATTGACGACGACGACGCACAGCATGGCGAGATGCGGGTTGCCGAGCCAATTGGGCGCGTCCGAGCGGGTGACGATGCCGAGCGCGATCAGTGACCAGTTGATGACGCTGTAGAGCGAATCGAACATCCACTCCCAGGCGACGGTGGCGAGCGCCACCGGCACGGCCCACGGCAGAACGATCAGCGCCCGCACCAGTTTGCGGCCCGGAAACGGGCGAAGCAGCACGAAGGCGCCGAACTTGCCGAGCATGAGCCCGATGAACTGCGAGCCGATCGTGAAGACGAAGGTGTTGACGAGCGCCGCCCGGAAGGTGTCGGTCTGGAAGATCTGGATGAAATTGCGCAAGCCGACGAAGTGGTAGCTCTGGTTGTAGATCGTGAAGGCGCTGACCGAGTAATAGAGCGCGAGCAGGAAAGGAAATCCCACGAGCGCCACGACGTAGAGGATCGCCGGCGAGACGAAGAGCGGCCCGAGCAGGCTCGGGCGGTCGAGGATGGAGGAGAAGAACGACTGTCGTCTGGCGAGCTTTTCGGCGATTGCGACCATCGGGATCACTCGCTTCAGTGGCGGATGGCTCGCTTGCCGTCCTTGTCGAAATAGCGGAGCGCGCTGTTGCGCACGGCAAAGGCATGCAATTCGCCGGGCCGGACGTTTTCGAGCGGCACGTGCGCCGGCGGCAGCTTGGCTGTGACCTCGGCCGTCGCGTCGTGGCCTTCGAGCGCGCCGTAGACGATGCGCTCGGAGCCCAGATGCTCGATGCGATCGACGCGGAACTGGAAATCGGTGGCGTCGCCGTTCTCGATCATGGGCTTCGGCAGGAATTGCTCGGGCCGGAAGCCCAGATGCCCGCCGTTCCAGGCGACGAGGTTCATCGGCGGCGTGCCGACGAATGTCGCAACGAAGCGGTCGGCCGGGTCGTCATAGATCGCCGCCGGGGGACCCACCTGCCGCACCCGGCCGTGATCGATGACGGCGATGCGGTCGCCCATGCCCATCGCCTCGATCTGGTCGTGCGTCACGTAGATCGTCGTCGTGCCGACGCGGCGCTGAAACTGCTTGATCTCGTGGCGGGCCGAGGCGCGCAGCTTGGCGTCGAGATTGGAGAGCGGCTCGTCGAGCAGCAGCGCGGTCGGCTCGCGCACGAGCGCGCGCGCCAAGGCGACGCGTTGGCGCTCGCCGCCCGAAAGCTGCCGCGGCCGCCGGTCGAGCAGATGCTCGATGCCGAGGAGCTCCGCCGCCCACGCGACCTTGACCTTGATCTCGGCGCTGGGCGTGTGCTGCGTCCTGAGCGGAAAGGCGATGTTGTCGCGCACCTTGTAATGCGGATAGAGGCCGTAGCTCTGGAACATCATGGCGATGCCGCGGGCGCGCGGCGGGATGTCGTTGACGACGGTGCCGCCGATGATGATGTCGCCGTCGGTCGGCTGCTCGAGCCCGGCGATCATGCGCAAATAGGTGGTCTTGCCGCAGCCCGAAGGCCCCAGCAGCACCATGAACTCGCCGTTCGGCACTGCGAGGCTGATCCCGTCGACGGCAACGACACCGCCGAATTCCTTCGTCACGTTGCGGGTTGCGATCGCTGCCATCGATGTGCCTTGAAAATGAGAGGGTCGTCACGCCGCGGCTGCGCCGGAGCACCGAGCGCTCGGGGGTGGGCTGCCGCGGCGACAGCCCACCCGCGCCGTCAGCCTGTCGTCACGTCTCCCATTTCGCGAAGATCTGCTGGCACGCCTGGGTCGCCGATTTGACGGCTTCTTCGGGCGTCGCGGCGCCGGTCGCCGCCTTCGTCATCATGTCGCAGATGACGAAATCGTTATAGACCTCGTCGGTCGCGGCCCAGGCCGGGCCGGGATAGCCGGCGACCGCCGACCATTCGTCGGAGGTCTGCGTCACCGCCAGCTTGTCGGGCGGATGCGAGCTCGGATCGTTGCTGAGGATCGGCATCGGCTTCGGCACGATGTTGGCGTAGATCGGCATGTTGTAGCCGGTGCTCGCCTTGAACGCCTCGACCCAGTTGTCGACGTAGTATTTGAGAAATTCCTTCGCCGTGTCCTGGTTCTTCGAGAATTTCCAGATGCCGTAGGAGTTGGATGCTGCGCCCATGAGCTGGCGGACGGGGCCTTTTGGCGGCTTCATCAGCGCGATGTTGTCGGCGAGCTTGGGATTGATCGGCTGGATCGTGCGATAGGCCGAGATCGGGTTGAGGATGTAGGAGCCGACGCCGGAGGCGAGGTATTTGTTGTTGCTGGCGTCGTCCCACGAGAGCACGTCGCCGGTCATCGCTTCCTTGTAGAGCGCGGCCGCGAACTTGACGGCCTCGAGCGTCTCCTTGCTGTCGAGCACGACCTTCTTGCCGCTCTCGTCCTGGACCGCGCCGCCATAGCTCCACAACAGGCCGCGCCAGCTCTCGTTCGGATCGTTGCTGTGGGCGAGCGAGTTGCCGACCGGGAAACCCTTGGCCTTGAGCTTCGCGCCGCCGATCCGCACGTCGTCCCAGGTCGTGGGCGTCATGCCGATTTCGTCCCACAGATCCTTGCGGTACATGCCCGGGTAGTTGATGTAGTAATCGGGATAGGCCGACCAGGTCTTGTCGTCCTCGTTGTAAGCGATCTGCCGGCCGATCGTGCTGACCTTGCCGTAGGTCTTCTCGCAGTAACCGACGAAGTCGCTGAGATCGACGAGGAACTTGCGATAGAGGTGCGGGCCCCCGGCGCCGTTCCACATGAAGAGATCGTGCCCGGAGCCGGCCGACGCCTCGGCCGCCGCGCGCGCGGCGATGTTCTGCTCCGGAATATGATCGACCGTCACGGCGATGCCGTTCTTCTTGCCCCAATCCTGGGCGAACTGGTCGAACCACGTGTCGAAGGCCGGGACGAAATGACTCCACTGCAACATCGTCAGCGACTTGGTCTGGGCCAGCGCCGTCGAGATGAAGGGCGCCGAAACCACCGGCGCCAACCCGGCGGCCCCGGCGATCGCGCCCGTGCGCTGCAGGAAGCTGCGGCGCGTGACGCTCTGGGTTTCTAGGGTCTTCTTCGCAGGCATTGCCGTCCTCCTCATTGGGATTGCTTATCGTTCTTCGATGCTCGCCCGTGCGGCGAGCTTGACATGCGCAATCACTTTGGCTGCCATACCGCCGTTACATAGGTTAGTCAACGTCATCGAATCGCGGCGCAGCGCCCAGAATATCGGGCCTTTCGCTTACTTCGCGTCGCGGATCGCGCGCCAGACGCGCTCGGGCGTGAGCGGCATCTCGATATGCCGGACGCCGAGCGGCGCCAGCGCATCGACCGCGGCGCTCATCACCGCGGGCAGCGCGCCCACCGTGCCCGCCTCGCCGGCGCCCTTGACGCCCAAGGGATTGGCCTTGGTCGGCACGGCGTGATCGTCGACCTCGATGGCGCAGAGATCATCGGCGCGCGGCATGCCGTAATCCATGAAGGAGCCGGAGAGAAGCTGCCCCGTTTCGGGGTCGTAGGCGATGCGCTCGCAGAGCGCCTGGCCCACGCCCTGCGCGATGCCGCCATGGACCTGACCGTGCAAGGTCAGCGCATTGATGACGACGCCGACATCGTCGACTGCGACATAACGCACGATCTCGATCCGGCCGGTGTCCTCATCGATCTCGATCTCGCAGACATGCGTGCCGCAGGGGTAAGTCTGCGCGACCGGATCGTAGACACCGGTCTCGAACAGGCCCGGCTCCATCCCTTTCGGCAGACGGCCGGGCTGGAACGAGGCGCGCGCCACCTCCTTGAGCGAGAGGCGCTTGTCGGTGCCGGTGACGGCGAAGCTGCTGTGCGCCGGCGCGAATTCCACGTCGGCCTCGGCCGCCTCGAAAATATGCGCGGCGATCTTGCGCCCCTTGGCGATGATCTTCTCGGTGGCGCGAACCGCGGCCGAGCCGCCGATCACCGCCGAGCGCGAGCCGAACGTGCCGGTGCCCCACACGACCTTGTCGGTGTCGCCTTGCAGGAAGCCGATATCGACGAAGTCGAGGCCGAGCTTGTCCGAGAGAATGATCTTGTACATGGTCTCGTGGCTCTGGCCCTGCGCGGTCGTGCCGACGACGAGCGTCACCGTGCCGGTCGGATCGAAGCGGATCTCGGCGGTCTCGGCGCCCGGCGGCGCGCCCGCGCGCTCGATCGGATTGCTGATGCCGAAGCCGGCGAGCTTGCCGCGCCTTCGCGCCTCGGCCCGGCGCCGCTCGAAGCCCGCGTAGTCCGCGCGCTTCAGCGCCATGTCCATGATCTTCTCGAACTCGCCGCAGTCGTAGGTATAGACGAGCCCGGTTTTGAACGGCATGGCCGAGGGCGGGATCATGTTGCGCCGGCGCAGCTCGACCCGGTCGATCCCAAGCTCGCGCGCGGCGCGGTCGATCATGCCTTCGATGACATAGCAGGCCTCGGGCCGGCCGGCGCCGCGATAGGGCGCGGTCGCGTTGGCGTTGGTGAAGACACCAAGCACGCTGACATGGATCGCGGGCGTGCGATAGACGCCGGCAAGCGTGCCGAGATTGGCGAAAGTCGGCAGCAGATTGGTGTCGGCGCTGAGATAGGCCCCGAGATTGGCGAGCGTCTTGACGCGCAGCGCCAGGAAATTGCCGTCGCGGTCGAGCGCGAGCTCGGCGTCCGTCACGTTGTCGCGGCAATGATCGTCGGACATGAAACATTCGCTGCGCTCGGCGATCCATTTGACCGGCCGGCCGAGTTTCCGCGCGGCGTAAAGCGTCAGCGTGTTTTCCGGCGCGGTATTGCCCTTCGACCCGAATGCGCCGCCGATATCGCCGGCGACGACGCGAAAACGGTTCTCCGGCACCTTGAAGATGTCCTCGGCGAAAGCCCGGCGCACGCCGTGGATCGAGCCGACGCAGCCATAGAGCGTGAAGCGGTTGCTGCGCCGGTCGAACTCGCCGATCGAGCCGCGCGGCTCGATCGCGTTGTGCATGATGCGCGTGATCACGAAACGCTCGCGCGTGACGTGCGCCGCCTTGGCGAAGGCGGCATCGACCGCGGCCTTGTCGCCGAGCTCGAAGATGTTGGAGATGTTGTCGGGGCACGCCTCCCACACGGATGGCGCGCCCGGCTTCACCGCGTCCGTGGTCAGTACGACCGACGGCAACGGCTCGTAATCGACGATGATGCGCTCGGCCGCGTCCTTTGCCTCGGCCAGCGTCTCGGCCACGACATAGGCGACCGGGTCGCCAACGAAATGCGTGGCGCCGCGCGCGAGGCCGGGATGCGGGCTCTGAAAGAGCGGCGATCCGTCGGGGCGCTTCCGCGGCATCCGCACGCGCAGCGTGCCGATGCCGTCGGCTGCGAGATCCTCGCTCGTGTAGACCGCGAGCACGCCCGGCATTTGCTTCGCCGCGCGCGTGTCGATCGAACGGATGCGCGCATGCGCATGCGGCGAGCGCAGGACATGACCCCAGGCCATGTTGGGCCGCGCCATGTCGGCGATGAATTCGCCCTCGCCGCGCAAGAGCCGCGGGTCTTCCTCGCGCGGCACGGCCTGGCCGATGCCGAACTGTCCCATGCGTCTAGAGCCCGAACATTCCGACCGGCTGACCCAGATGGGTGCGGCCGATGGGCGCTGCGAAGTTCAGGTATTGCGCCGAGATGTGGCTCCGATACATGGCGCAGTCGCGATGGCAGCGCTGGATCTTCTGGCCCTTCTTCGTCGCCGCCGAGCTCGCGTTGTTGAAGACGATGTCGACCGCTTGCGATGCGAGCTGCCCGGCATGCTGCATCTGGCCCCAGAGCCGCAGATTGTCCTCGACCGAGATGATCTGCCCGGTCTCGGCCCAGCGCGCGCAATACTCCATATACATCTGGCCGGTGCGGACGAGGATCGCCTCGGCCGCATCGGTGAGCGTCACCGCCTGGCCGTAGGTGCGCTGGAAATCGGGATGCTCGAGGCGCTTCACGACCGGCGGGAACGTGGTCGTGCGGGTCGCGATGATCTTCTCGAATTCGTCGAGCGCCGCGCGCGCCGCGCCGATCACCGGCGTCACCAGCGACATGTGATAGGGCCCCATGACGCGGCCCAGATACATCGGGTTGCCGTGCAGCTTCGTACCCGGGGTGCCGTCGCCGATCGTGCGGCCGTCGGCCCACATGCGCGGCGTCACCACCGCGTGATGCTTGGGCACGAAGAGCTTCTCCACCTTGACGCTGTAGGAGCCGCTGGCGCGCATGCCGAGCGTCTTGTCGCCGCCCCAATCGTCGAGCACCGTCACCTTGTCCTTGGCGATGACGACGTTGACGATGTCGGGCGGCGCTTTGCCGTCGAGCACCACTGCGGCGCCGATGAAGTGCGACGAGTAGGGAATGCCGGAGCAATAATCCCACACGCCTTCGACGATGTAGCCGCCATCCGTCGGTTGCGCCTTGCCGAGCGGCGCCGGCCGGTGTGGCGCGGCAAAGAAGCCGTCGGCGAAGAATTCGCGCTGCGCCTCCTCGCTCCAGTGCGAGGCGACGAGAAAGGGGTGCGATGCGCAGAGCGTGAGGCACCAGCCGATGCCGGGATCGCCCCAGGAGATTTCCAGCATCGCGCGGTAGAACGTGTCGATCGAAAACTCGTAGCCGCCGAACATGCGCGGCTGCACCGTGCGATAGAGCCCCGCCTTCAGAAATTCGCGATGCAGCTCCTCGGAATAGTGGCCGCGCTCCTCGGCGGCGTCGGCGTCGGCCTGGACCATCGGCCGCAAGGCCGCGGCGCGTGCGATCAGCTCGCGTGGCGTCAGGTCCGGCTCCGGCACCGGCAGAACGTCCGGCTGCCGGCGCGATTTCAGCAAGGTCGCCATGTCTTCCTTCCCCTTGCGGTTCCGGCGTTTCGGCGCCGGATTGGGTGCGCCGCGACACTATACTATAATGCCGGTCGCAGGTCCGAGGTCGCGCCGCGACGCCGCGATTGCCGCAAGAGACCGCACGGGAGGGGTTGAATGAAGCGAAATCTTTTGCCGGCGATCGGCGCACTCGTGCTCGGTCTGGCGCTCGGCGCGGCGCCTGCGTTCGCGAAGCCCGATTGCGGCGAAAACACGGGACAAAAGGCGACCGGCAAGCCGATCCCCGTGGGCGCCGTGACCTCGATGAGCGGCATCGCCCGGTTCAAGGAGGCCGACGAAGCGGCCAAGGCCTATTTCGATTGCGTCAACGACAATGGCGGGATTCACGGCCGGCCGATCGTCTATCACGACCAGGACGACCAGGGCCGGCTCGACATCGCGGCACAGGCGGCCAAGCAGCTCGTGGGCGATGAAGGCGCCTATGTGATGGTCGGCAGCACCAGCATCATCGAATGCATCTCCAACGCCGACTATTACCTGAAGGAGGGCATTCTCGAGATCGGACTCGGCATTCCGCCGCAATGCTACAAGTCGAAGAACATCGCCGAAATCAACGCCGGCCCCCGGCAAAGCGGCATCGGCAGCGCCGATTACGCGCGCCGCGTGCTCGGCGTCAAAAGCCTCGTCTGCACGATCCCGAAAATCCCCGGCTCCGACTATAGCTGCGGCGGGATCGAGGAATGGGGCAAGAAATACGGCGTCAAGGTCACGAGCATCTATTCCGATCCGGTGTCGCCCGATTACGTCTCGCTGGTGCTGCAGATGATGGCGACCGGCGCGGACAGCGTGATGTTCTTCGGGATCGACACGGTCGGCATGCAGATCCTCGATGCCGCCGAACAGCAGGACGGCGCTTCCAAGATGAAATGGACGGCGTCGACCGCGGTCTATACCACGCGCTTCCCCGGCGCGATCGACAACAAATACTGGAACGACCGCCTGTGGGTGAATTCCGAGCTCGCGCCGCTCAGCAGCACGGGCGCGGACAATCAGAACTGGGCCGAGGTGATCGACGCTTATGGCGGCAATACGCTGCGCGACAGCTTCTCGCAGGCCGGCTACATCGCCGCTCGCGTCGCGGTCCGCGCCATGCTGACGATCAAGAACCCGGACGACATCAACCGCAGCACGGTGACGGCCGCCATCCAGAACATGCCGCCTTACGCGACCGACATCCTGTGCATGCCGTGGTACTGGGGCGGCCCGGATGCGAGCGAGCACAACGCGAACCACGTCACGCGCATGCTCACAGTGCATGACGGCAAGTGGAAGACGCTCGAAGGCTGCGTCGACGACGCCGATCCGGGCCTTGCGAGCATCGAGGCCGTGGAAAAGACCATGGGCCTGAAAATTTCCGACCAGGCCCGGTAACGGCGGCTCAAGGCCGCGCCGCCGCCGCGCCCTGGCCCGACGCGAGGTAGGCGCCGTGCAGAATCTCCGGATGCGCGCGCAGTTCCTCGGAGCTGCCGGCGAAGGCAACGGCGCCGCGCTCCATCACATAGGCGCGCCTCGTCAGGCTCAGCGCCAAGGTGGTGAATTGCTCGATCAGCAGGATGCCGACGCCGCGCTGGGCGATCGCCTGGACCGTAGCGCCGAGCCGGGCGACGATCGCCGGCGCTAGGCCGAACGAGAGTTCGTCGATCAGCAGGTAGCGCGGGCGCGAGATCATGCCCTGCGCGATGACGACCATCTGTTTCTGGCCGCCGGAGAGGTTCTGCGCCGCGACCGCGAGGCGGTTGCGCAGCTCGGGAAAGATTTCGAGCGCCGCCTCGATTTCGCGGTCGGCCTCGCGCCGCGTGTGCATGAGTGCTGCGGCGGCGAGATTGTCGCGCACCGTAAGGCCGGTGAGGACGGGATGGCCTTCGAGCACCAGCGCCACGCCTTTCCTCCGCACCGTTTCGGGCCGCTCGCCCATGAGCTCGACGCCATCGCAGGAAATGCTGCCGCTGAGGCCCGGCAGGATGCCGGCGATGGTCAGGACGAGCGTCGATTTGCCGGCGCCGTTGGCGCCGAGCAATGCCGTGATCTCGCCGGGCGGAACGCTGATCGACACGTCGCGCAGCACCGGGCGGCCGCCCCGCGCGACCGAGAGACCGCGCACCGCGAGTTCGGAGGCGGCCATCGTCCTACTCGCGTCCGAGATAGGCATGGCGCACGACGGGATCGTCGAGCACCGCGCGGGTCGGCCCCATGGCGAGGCGCTTGCCGAAATCGAGCACGAGCGTCTCGATGCAGACCGAGGCGATGAGATCGGCGTCGTGGTCGATGAGCACGAGCTGAGCATCGAACGCCGACGGAATCGCGACGATCAGCCGGCGGAGCCGGTCGGTTTCGGAATCGTTGAGGCCGGCGCCCGGCTCGTCCATGAGAATGACCTTGGGCCGGCCGATCAGCGTCTTCGCGATCTCGACCATGCGGCGCTCGTAGAGATTGAGCTGGCGGCCGAGCGTATGCCGGCGCTCGGCAAGGCCGACGAAATCGAGTGCCAATCCCACCTCGCGCCGCGCGCTGGCGCGGTCGGCCGAGACATGGTCGGCGATCGCCTGGATGTTCTCCAGCGCCGTCAATTCATCGACCACGAGCTCCTGCTGGAACGTGCGGCGCAGGCCGATGGCGACGCGGCGGCCCGGCGACAGACCGAGAAGCAAGGCGTCGTTCAAGCGGATCGTGCCGTCGAGCGGGGTGACGAAGCCCGAGAGCACGTTGAGGAGCGTCGTCTTGCCGGCGCCGTTGGGGCCGATGAGGCCGCAAATCGGCGCCGCGAATTCGGCGTCGAGCGCGTCGAGCGGCTTGACGCCGCCGAACTGCACCGTCAGCGCGTCGATCTCGATCATGCCGCGCGCCTCGCCTGGAATTCGCGGTAGAGACGCTCGGCCAAGGTGGTGAGCCGGGCGCCGAGGCCGACGGGATTGCGCAAGGCGAACAGCAAGGCCGTGCCGAAGATCATGAAGCCGACATAGGTGTTGACGTTGAAGTCGATGAGCAGCGCCGGAATGAAGCGAGTAAGGAGGCCGCCCAGGAGCGAGCCGAGCCAGACCTCGTATCCGCCCAGAAGCGTGCCGATGAAGATCACGATCGAATTGGTCGGCGCGAAGGCCGAGGCATCGAGCTGCCCGAAGAGGCCGGCCAGAAGCGCGCCGGCGACGCCGGCGAGGAAACCCGAGAGCGCAAACGCCCAGGCCTTGTAGAACACGATCCTGACGCCGGCCGCGATCGCCATTTCCTCGTTCTTGCGGATCAAGGCCCAGGCGCGTCCGGGCTTGGTGCGGCGATGCGCCTCGACGAGGAAGATGCCGAGCAGCGTCAGGACGGCGACGAAGAGGAAATAGCCGGTGTCGCTCGAAGCGAAGATCGGGCGCGCCATCATGATGCGGTCGTTGCCGCTGGCGCCGACCTGGCCGAGAAACCCGGGGCCGCCCACGGGAAAGCTCGTGACCGTGACCAAGGTCTGAAACGCGCCGGCGAGCATCAAGGTGACGAGCGCCAGATAGAGCCCGCGCATGCGCAAGGCCGGCAATCCCCAGATCATGCCGATCAGCGATGCGCCGATGCCGCCCGCGAGGATCGTCACGAAGAAGGGCGGATGAAAGGAGTGATAGACGCGCAGGCTGACCCAGCCGCCGACGCCGACGAGCGCCCACTGGCACAACGAGACGAGGCCCAATTGCCCATAGAGCAGCGCGCAGCCGAGCACGGTCAGAGCCATGCAATAGGCTTGCGTGAAGTTCGAGAGCCAATAGCCGCTCGCGGTGAGCGCGATGATGCCGGAGACGACGGCCACCACCGCGACGATCGCGAGCGCGCGAACCCTGGGCGTGATCCCGGCTGCGGCCGGCGCCGCCATCGCCAGGAGCTCGCTCTCGCCGAGTTCGCTCATTCGCGCGCGCCCACGCCCTCGCCCACGCCGACGATCATCAGGAAGATCAAGGCCACGACATAGGGGCCGGCGCTGCGCAGATTGGCGACGCCGGGAAAGGCGATGAGAAGCGCCTCGATCATGCCGGCGACCATGCCGCCGACGAAGGCGCCCGGCAGCGACGAGAGCCGCGCGAGGATCGCGGCGGCGATCGCCGGAATGACGAGAAAGGTCAAAAGGACGGGATCGAGCCGGTTGATATTGGCGAGGAGAATTCCGGCGATGCCGGCGAACATGCCGTTGATGAGCCAGGCGAAGGAATTGATCTCGACGACGCGCACCCCGATCGCGGCGCTGATGTTGCGGTCGCTGGCGAGCGCGCGCATGCCAAGCCCGATGCGCGTGCGGCTCAACAAGAGGCCGATGCCGCCGACCATGACCAGCGAGACGCCGAGCGCCACGAGCCGCGTCACCGAGAGCCTGACGCCGAACAGCAGGACGAAATCGAAATCGGTCGGCAAGGCGAAACGCCGCGCGACGCCGACGCCCCAGATGAGCGCCATGCCGCCGAGCAGGAAGAGGGCGAGGCCCAGCGTCGCGATGGCGCGCACCACCCGGTCGCGATGGGCAAGCCGCGGGGCGAAGACGCGGCCATAGCCATAGGCGATGCCGGTCGAGAGCGCGACGCCGACGAGCCAGCCGATCGGCGCGGGAAGCCCGTCGCGCGCGAGCTCCCAGGCGAGGAACGCGGCAACGCCGCCGAACGCGCCGAAGGCGAAATTCAACGTGCCCGAGGCGCGGTAGAGAATGACCAGACCGACGCTCGAAAGCGCATAGACGGCGCCGAGCCCGATCCCGGACGCGATGAATGGCAGCAGGTTCATTCGAGGCGCATTCCGATTTTCATCGGGAGATGACGGGCTCCTAGCCGCGTGGCGGCAGCAGGACGTTGATGGCGGCGGTGATGTCTTTCGCCTGCGGACCGGTCGAGGACGGCCAGGCGCCGGCCGCGCCCCCGTCTCCGTCGATCAGGTATTTGTGGAAATTCCAGCGCGGCACGCCGCGCTCGCCAAGCTCGCCGGCGAGCCAGCGATAGAACGGATGCGCCTCGCGCCCCGTCACCGGCACCTTGCGCGTCAAGGGGAACGACACCTCGTAGGTGGCGCAGAAGGATTTGATCTCGGCCTCGCTGCCCGGCTCCTGCGCGCCGAAATCGTTGGATGGAACGCCGAGGACGACGAGGCCGCGGTCGCGATAGCCGCGCCACAGCGCCTCGAGCCCCTTATATTGCGGCGTGTAGCCGCAGAAGGATGCGGTGTTGACCACCAGCACCGGCCGGCCGCGCCACGCGGCGAGCGGCAGATCGCCGCCGTCGATCGAGACGAAGCCGTAATCGTGTGCGCCCATGCGAGCCTCCCCCGTTGCTCAGCGCCCGCTCGGAAAGACCACGTTCCCGCGACTGGAAGATTGACGTCTCTTACCGCCGAAGCGATGCTACGACGAATTCTGCGCCTCGCGCGCGAAGGTGAACAGAGATGCGTGACAGAGTCAAACGGACATTCGCGTCGCTCGCGGCGGCGCTGCTTCTCGTCCTGTCGGCCGGCGCGCGCGCCGAGGAAAGCGGCCTGCAAAAGCTCAACGTCGCCTATGCGTTCGTCGCGAGCTCGACCCTGCCGATGTGGATCGCGCAAGACCAAGGGCTGTTCAAGAAGGAGGGCCTCGACGTCAACATGATCCTGTTCCAGGGGAGCGCCGCGGCGACGCAGGCGCTGCTCGGCGGCAGCGTCGATCTCGTCTTCGGCAGCGCTTCGTCGGCCATTACGGTGGTGGGGCGCGGCGCGCCGGTCGCGGTGATCGCGACGACGCATCTGCTCGATTACGAGCTCGTCGCCCGGCCCAACGTCAAGACGGTGGACCAGTTGCGCGGCGGCACGATCGGCATCAGCGCCTTTTCCGGCGGCGACGATTTCGCGCTGCGGCGGCTCCTGCCGAAGCTCGGGCTGACGCTCGGCACGGACGTGAAGTTCGTGGTGCTCGGCACGCCCAACCCGGCGCAAAAGGCCGAGGCCGTCCTCAACGGCAATACCGATGCGACGCTCGTGACGTTCGAGGTGGCCGATACGCTCAAGCTTCAAGGCAAGCCGATGAGCGTTCTCGCCGAGCTCTTGCCCAACGGCATCAAGCTTTCGGTCGGCGATATTTACGCAACCCGCCCCTATCTCGCGAAGAATCCCGAGACCGTGCGGAAATTCATGCGCGCCTTCATCGCGGCGATCCGCATGGCGAAGAACGACAAGCAGCTCAGCATGGACACGCTGCGCAAATACATCAAGATCGAGGACAACGGCATCCTCGGCGAGATCTACACGAAGACGGTGGTCGGCCAGTTTCAGGACGTGCCCTATCCCAATGTCGAGGCGATCCTGACGCAGCGCGACGACACGGCGACGACGAGCCCTGATCTCGAAAAGCTCAAGTCGATGCCGATCGATGCCTTCATCGACAACGGGCCCGTGCGGTCGCTCGAGAATGACGGCTTCTTCAAAACGCTGCCGCCGTTGAAGCCGCAGAGCTAGGAGGCCGCCATTCCGTCGCCGACGCGCCGCGCCGCGCTCCTCGCCGCCGCGTTCCTCGCGGCCTGCTGCGTGCCGCGGGCCGGCGCGCGGGCCGAGCACGTCAAGTTCGCTTCGACCCGTTCGCTCTCGAATGCGCCTTATCTCATCGCCGACGCGCGCGGATATTTCACTGATGCGGGGCTCGAGGTCGAGCATGTCATCATCGACGCGGCCGGGCCGATCACGCTCGCGGTCACGACCGGCGATGCCGATATCGGCGCGACCGGGCTCTCGGGCGCGTTCTTCAATCTCGCGGCGCAAGGGCAGCTTCGCATCATCGCGGGTTACGTGACGGACGCGCCAGGATTTCCCGGCATCGCCTACGTCGCCTCAAAGCGCGCCTGGGACGGCGGCCTCAGATCATTGAAGGATCTGGGCGGCCATTCGGCCGGGGTGACGCAGGTCGGAACCGGACTGCAATTCTCGGTGGCGCTCCTGGCCGAGAAACTGGGCTTCGACATCCGCAGCGTGCGGATCGTGCCGCTTCAGTCCTATCCCAACGCGCTCTCGGCGGCGACCGGCGGCACCATCGATGCGGCGGTGGTGCCGACCAACTATGCGGAGCCGGCGGTCAAGGCCGGCGACGTCAAGTTCCTGGGCACTCTCGGCGACGTGATCTCGATCCAGACCGGCATGATGTTCGTTACGACCAAGACCGCGAACGAGCGGGCGGACATGGTCGAGCGGTTTCTGCGCGCGTTCCGGCACGGCGCGCATGATTATCACGACGCCTTCATCGGCCCCGACGAGCGGCCGGCGATGTCGCCGCAGGCGCCGGCGCTTCTGGCGCTCCTCGCGAAGGGCGCGGACGAGCCGGTCGATCAGGTGAAGCAGGACATCACCTATATCGATCCCGACGCGCGCGTGCGGATTTCCGACGTGCTGCGTCAGGCTGCCTGGTACAAGGCGCAAGGCATGGTCAAGGGCGACATCGACGGCGGCGCGCTGGTCGACAGGCGCTATGCCGTCGTCTTTCCCGAGCCCTGAGCGAGGCCATCCAAGAACGCACCGAGATGGCGGTTGAAGGTCGCCGGGTCCTCGTAATAAGCCGAATGGCCGACATCCGGGATTTCGACATAGCGCGAATTCGGCACGAGCGCCGAGATGCGCTTGATGCAGTCGGGCGGATAGAGGATGTCGTCGCTCCCCGCGATGTAGAGGATCGGCACGCGGGTCGCGGCGAGCATGGCGGCGTCGACCGGGTCGAACGATCCGGGCGTCGCGCCGAAGCGATGGGTGTTGAAACTGGCGAGCGCGGTATAGAGCGTCGCGCGTTCGGGCGCGCGCTCGCGCGTCTTGGCGCCGAGCACGCGGATCGCCTGCGCCAATCCCGCGGTGCGCTTGTTGACCTCGGTCATGGTGGCGGCGACATCGGGCGGCAGGCGAATCCCGGTCAAGGTATCGCACAGCACGAGGCCGAGGACGCGCTCGGGATGGCGAACGGTAAAGCCGGCGCAGGTGCCGCCGCCCATCGACTGCGCCACCAGCACGGCGCGGTCGATCCCGAGATGGTCCAAAAGGCCGCCCAGATCATCGACCATGGCCGACCGGCCGCGATTGTCGACATCGTCCGAATTGCCGAAGCCGCGATGATCGAACACGACGACGCGGCAGCGGCCCGAAAAGGCGTGGGTCTGATGGAACCAGCTCGCGTGGTTGCCGCCCGAGCCGTGCGCGAACACGACGGGCACACCGTCGCCATACGTCTCGTAATAGAGGTTGATGCCATTGACCGCGCAATAGGGCATGACCCGCCTCCTCGTGACCGGCAGGATCGAACCTAGGCGAAACGTGGGCACAGGTGAAGATTGCGCAGGGCACGTCTGCGCCGGCGCAGTTGCTCCCGGCGTTGACACTTCATGGCGGTCAGATCATCGTTTCCGTGCGGCGGAGCTGCAGGAAAGACCTTGCTCATGGCGAAGATCGAAGCCTTTTCAGGCGAGATGACGACGACGACGTTCAGCCAGGAAGACAACGAGCTCCTGGTGCGGGTCGGTCCCGGCACGATCATGGGCGAGCTCTTCCGGCAATACTGGATTCCGGTCGTGCCGTCCTCGCACCTCGCCGAGCCCGGCGGCAAGCCGCTCCGGGTGCGCCTCCTCGGCGAGGATCTGGTCGCCTTCCGCACCAAGGACGGAACGCCGGGCGTGGTCGGCGCCTTCTGCTCGCATCGGCTCGCGCCGCTCTTCTTCGGCCGTGTCGAGGCGGACGGCATCCGCTGCCCCTATCACGGCTGGAAATACGCGCCGGGCGGCAAATGCCTCGAGATGCCGAACATCCCGCCGGCCTTCCGCTTCGAGGACAAGATCAAGCATCCGGCCTATCCCGCCATCGAGCATGGCGGCGTGATCTGGATCTACATGGGCCCGGCCGAGAAGCAGCCGCCGCTGCCCGAGTTCGAGTTCACCATGGTGCCGGAGGACCAGCGCGTTTTCCGCCTGTTCCATCACGACTGCAACTATCTCCAGGCGCTCGAGGGCGGCATCGACCCGACCCATGTGATGTGGCTGCACTCACCCTATGACCTGGCGGACGCGCAGCTCGCCCAGAAGCACCAGCCGGCGCAGCAGCGCGTCGCCAACACGTCCGGGCGGCGTACGCCGCTCGGCGTCGAGATCGTCGATACCGCGGGCGGCTTCATGTATGGCGCGCGGCGGCCGATGGGCGACGGCAAGAGCCTGTGGCGCATCAACCAGTTCATCCTGCCGTTCTTCACCATGCCGCCGGGCGGCGATCTGCGCGGCGGCCGCATGTGGGTTCCGGTCGACGACGAGCACTGCATCAAGTGGATGTATGGCTGGTATCCGACACGCGCCATCATGGAAGCGTCGAAGGAGCCGATGGCGAACTATGTCGACGACGAGGACTATATCCCGGCGACGAACCAGCCTTACGGCCACGTCATCCCCAAGGCGCACAGGGAGAACGACTACCTGATCGACTGGCAGGTCCACACGACGCGGCGGCTCGGCATCTCCGGCGTCAATCTGCAGGACAAGGCGATCCAGGAGAACGAGGGGCCGACGCCGATCCTCGACCGCTCGAAGGAGAATCTGTGCGTCGGCGATCTCACCATCGTGAAGGCACGCCGCATCCTGCGCGACGCGGCGCTGGCGCTCCGCGAGAAGGGGACGATCCCGCCGGGCGTGCGCGACGCCGGCATCTATCGCGTCCGCGCCGTCTCGACCGAGGTGCCCGACAGCGCCGACTGGGTCGAGAGCGTGCGCGAGCTCGTGACGGTGTCGAACGCGGCCTGACGCGATGGAGATCGAGCGGAAGCTGCGCGCGCTGGGCTTCGAGCTGCCGACGCCGTCCGAGGCCGCCGGCACCTACATTTCGAGCGTGCAGGTCGGCAATCTCCTGTTCATCGGCGGCAATATCGGCCGCTTCAAGGACGAGCCGCTCAAATACCGCGGCAAGGTCGGCGACGCCGTCACGCTCGAGCAAGCGTACGAGATGGCGCGGAACTGCTGCCTCAATCACCTCGCCAAGATGAAGCTGGCGTTGGGCGATCTCGACCGGGTCGAGCGCATCGTCAAGGTGACGGGATATGTCAGTGTGGCGCCGGGCTTCATCGACATGCCGAAGGTCGTCAACGGCACCTCGGACCTGCTGGTCGAGCTTTGGGGCGAGCGCGGGCGGCACACGCGCGCGGCCGTGGGCGTCGTCTCGCTCGGCGGCGACGCGCCGGTCGAGACCGAGGTGATCGTCCAGGTGCGCGAGGCGGGAGGTCGGACATGATCCGCTGGAACGGCATGGACATTCTCGAGACGCTCGAGGAGCTGGTCGATCCCCGGCACACGCTGCTGCTGATGTGGGATTTCGCCGAGAACGTCGCCGGCAACGCCTTCAACGCCAAGACCATGACGCAGCAGGCGGCGAAGCTGCTCGCGGCGGCGCGCGCACGGCAGGTGCCGGTGCTCTATTCGGTGCAGAACAACATGCATCTCGTCGGCGATACCGGCGCGCCGACGGTGCGGATGCGCATGAAGCGCCAGAACCGGCCGGTCGCCGAGATCATGAAGCTGCCGCCGCCGGCGGGCCGCTCGCCGCCGCCGCGGATCATGGCGGAGGTGAAGCCGCGCGACGACGAGATCGTGTTCGAGAAATTCTCGCCCAATGCGTTCCTGGGCACCTGCTTCGAGTGGTGGCTCAAGAAACTCGGCACAAAGACGATCATCCTGACCGGCGTCAATGTCGCGACCGGCATCAGCGGCACGGCGCGCGAGGCGATCAATCTCGGCTATTATTCGGTGGTGGTACGCGATTGCGTCGGCACCGGCTCCAAGGAGGACTATGATGTTGCGCTCGCCGCGATGGAGCGGCTTTTCGACGTTGTGACGGCCGACGACATCATCGATGTGTGGCAGAAGGCGGGAAGAGGAGCATGACATGACGGCGATCGCGATCTTGTCTCCGAACGGGCAGCCGACCACGAGCGGCGACGGACCCGCAACCCGACTCTTCGTCGCGACGCTGAAGGGCGTGGCGCGGCTCGACCGTCCGGCGCCCGAGGCGCCCTGGGCCGTGACGAGCCAGTCGCTCGCCAGCAAGCATGTCAGCGCGCTCGTGTTCGAGCCGCGCTCGGGCAAGCTCTTCGCCGGCGCCCATGGCGAGGACGGCGTGTGGGTCAGCGACGATGGCGCGGGTGCGAACTGGCGCCAGATCTCAAACGGCATCGCGCAGCGCAATGTCTATTCGCTGGCGGCGCGGCACGCGGGCGGCGCCGTGACGCTCTTCGCCGGCGTCGAGCCGGCCGCGCTCTACCGCAGCGACGATCTCGGGGAAAGCTGGCGCGAGCTGCCGGCGCTGCGCGGCGTTCCCGGCACGGAGAAATGGGATTTTCCGCCGCCGCCGCACCTCGCGCATGTCAAATGCATCACCATCGATCCGGCGCGCGCGGCGACGCTTTATGCCTGCGTCGAGCAGGGCGCGCTGCTCAAGTCCGAGGACGATGGGCAAAGCTGGGTCGAGCTCGACGGCTATGTGCAGGCCGATGATGCGACATATCACGACACGCATCGGATCGAGTTTCACCCGAGCCTCGCCAACGTGATGTTCCTGACGACCGGGCTCGGCATCAATCGCAGCGACGATCGCGGGGCGACGTGGCGGGCAATGACCCGGCGCGGCGGACGGCTCGGCTATCCCGATTTCATCGCGTTCGATCCGCGCAATCCCGAGACCGTGCTCGTGACCGGATCGGCGAAGCCGCCGCAGCATTGGCTCACCGACCACGGCGCCAATCCGGCCGTGCTGAAGAGCAGCGACGGCGGGCGGACGTGGCGCGAAACGAAGAACGGCCTGCCGACCCCGATCGTCGGCTCGATCGAGGCGCTCGGCCGGCACGATTGGGCCGGCGGCTCGACCTTCGCCTTCGCGACGGCGACGGGCGAAATCTACACGAGCGAGGATGCCGGCGAATCCTGGCGCTGCATTGCGACGGGGCTCGCCGCCGTGTCGAAGGCCGGACATTACCGCGCCTTCCTGCCGGCGTCGGAGCGGAAGGGCGAAGGGCTCGCGGCCTTCGCCTGATCAGGCGTCCGCTTCCTCGGCGAGCTCGGGCCGCGTGCTCTGGCGGACTTCCTCCTCGATGAGGCGCCAGATCCGGTCGACATAACCGACGAATTCGGGCGTCCGCTTGATCTCGAGGCCGCGCGGCCGCGGCAGCTCGATCTTCATGTTCTGCTTGAGCCGGCCGGGCCGCGCCGTGAACACGAGGACCCGGTCGGAGAGATAGACGGCTTCGTCGATTTGATGCGTGACGAAGAGCACGGTCTTCTTCGCCTCGTGCCAGATGCGCAAGAGCTCGGCCTGCATGATCTCGCGCGTTTGCGCATCGAGCGCGGCGAACGGCTCGTCCATCAGCAGCACTTCGGGATTGAAGGTGAGCGCGCGGGCGAGATTGACGCGCTGGCGCATGCCGCCGGAAATCTCGTGCGGATAGTATTTCTCGAACCCGGCGAGGCCGACGAGCTCGAGGAAGCGCTGCCCGATCGCGCGCGCCCCTCGCATGTCGTCGCCGCGCAGCTCGGGCCCGAAGACGGTGTTGGCGAGGACCGAGCGCCACGGGAACAGGCTGTCGCGCTGGAATACGAAGGCGCAGTCGGAGCTCGGACCCGTCACCGCCTTGCCGTCGATGAGGACGCTCCCCGCACTCGGCGCGATGAGCCCGTCGACGATCCGCAGGAACGTCGTCTTGCCGCAGCCCGAAGCGCCGACGATGCTGACGAACTCGCCGGCCGCGATGCCGATCGTAACATCGTGCAGCACCTCGATCTTGCGCTCGCCGCGGGTGAAGACTTTCGAAAGCTCACGCGTCTCGAGCTTGTCCATGCGCTAGCTCCGCTCGGTCTCGTTGCGCCAGGGGGCGGCCCAGCGCTCGATGCGGCGCAAGCACTCGACCGCGCCGATGCCGCCGAACGCCAGGATGAAAACGCCGACGAAGAGCGCCTTCGCGTCGAAGGTCTGGGCCGAATACTGGATCAGATAGCCGAGCCCGGCCTGCGAGCCGAAGAATTCGGCGACGACCACGCCGATCAGCCCGCGCGAAATGGCATTGCGAATGCCCGAGACGATGAACGGCACGGCCGCGGGAAAACGCACCTTCAGGAAAAGCTGGGTCGGCGTGCCGCCGAACGAGCGCGCCGCCTCGATATAGTCGGCGTCCGCGGTCTTCAAGCCGATATGGCTGTTGATGAGCACGGGAAAGATCGACATGAGGAAGACGATCGCGACTTTCGACGTGATGCCGATGCCGAACCACAGCACGAATAACGGGGCGAGCGCGATGATCGGCATGCTGTAGATCATCGAGACCCAGGGATCGAGCAGATCCTCGAGCGTTGCCGAGCTCGCCATGACGACGCCGAACAGGATGCCGGCGACGATGCCGAGCCCGAGCCCGATCGCAAGCTCGGCGACGCTCGTTTCGATATCGTTCTGGAGCACGCCCGATTGCCACAACTGGACGCCGCGCACGGCGATGTCGGAGAGCGAGACGAAGAAGATCGGATTGTCGACGAGCCGCGCGACCAGTTCCCACAGCGCGAGCGCGAGCACGATCGAGGCGACGCGGCGCAGGCCGGACAGGTTCTTCTGTCCCGCGGAAAAGATCGTCCCGAGCCGACGCGCCGATCTTTGCGCGCCGGCCGGTTTCGATGCGTCCGCCATCTTCATGCGCGGGTATCCGCGGCGCGGCCGCGGCCCACGCCCGCCGGCAACCCGCTAGCGCCCTTTGAGGAACGGGATCGCCAGGCGATAGACCTCCTGCTCGGCATCCCACGGCACCATGTGCTTGCAGTTCTCGACGATGTGCAGGTTGAGGCTGGGATGCATCTTCTTGAAGAGCTCGGCGCGGTCGCCGGCATGGGCGCGGTCGTTGCGCCCGAAGATCAGAAGGAGCGGGATCTTGAGATCGAGCATCCGCTGCCATAGCGGCGCGGCCGGCTGCCCGCCGCCGCCGCCGCCTTCGCTCGCGGCAGTGGCGCGCGTCGTGAATGTGGCGAACGCTGTGCCGGTGCTGTGGCGATGGCGCAGCGCCAATTCCTCCTGCGTCACCATGTCGGTGTGATAAAGATCGGCCTGCATCAGCTTCTTCGTGTCCTCGGTCGTCGGCTCGCTCGCTGCCATCTCGCGATCGACGCGTTGCGCCACTTGCGCATAGCGGCCCTCGACGTCGTCGGGCAGCGGCGGAAGGAGCGTCCCGGTGCCGAGCACGACGAGGTGCGAATAGCGCTCCGGCTCCTTCAGCGCGAGCTGCACCGCCATGCCGCCCGAGCGCGAATGGGCGATGAGCGCCGGCTTCTTCAAGCCCAAGGCGTCGCTGAATTTCGGGATCGAGGCGGTCTGATACGCGAGCGAGAGATCGCCGCCGACCTCGGAGAGCCCGTAGCCCGGAAGGTCGAACGCGATCGCCCGGAAGCCCGCCGTCGCGAGCGGCCCGAGATTGCGCCGGAACACGTCCGCCGAAGAGCCGAGCGACGCGCCATGCAGCAGCAGCACGGGATGGCCCGATCCTTCTTCGATATAGCGGAGACGCAGTCCGTCGACCGTGGCGTATTTGTCGGCGGAGAGAGTTGCGAGATGGGTATCCATGCTTCCTCCTCATGCGCTCGTGCGGCATCGGCCGAAGCGCTCCCCCCGAAGTATAGCAGGGCGCGCGCCGAATTCGACGCAAGGCAATCGGCGGCCGCCCTGTTGCTGGACGGGCGGGAACACGCGAATATCGAGGCCGGAGGGGGCATGACGAACGCTGAGCCCGGGCGCCGGCACTTCGGCACCTTCGACTATATCGTCGTCGGCGCCGGCAGCGCCGGATGCGTGCTGGCGAACCGGCTGTCCGCTGATCCGGATGTGACGGTGCTGCTGCTCGAAGCCGGCGGCCGGGACAATTATTTCTGGATCCACGTGCCGATCGGCTATCTCTACACGCAGAACAATCCGCGCACCGATTGGTGCTTCAAGACCGAAGCCGAGCCGGGCCTCAATGGCCGCGCCCTCAATTATCCGCGCGGCCGCGTGCTGGGCGGCTGCTCGTCGATCAACGGCATGATCTACATGCGCGGCCAGGCGCGCGACTACGATCATTGGCGCCAGCTCGGCAATGTCGGCTGGTCGTGGACCGACGTGCTTCCTTATTTCCGCCGCTCCGAGGATTTCGTCGGCGGCGCCGACGCGGCGCACGGCGCGGGCGGCGAGTGGCGCGTCGAGGAGATGCGGCTCTCCTGGGAGATCCTCGACGCCTTTCGCGCCGCGGCGGCCGAGATCGGGATTCCGCGCACCGACGATTTCAATCGCGGCGACAATGAGGGCTGCGGATATTTCCAGGTCAACCAGCGCCGCGGCGTGCGCTGGAACACGTCGAAGGCCTTCCTGCGGCCGGTGCAAGCACGCGCCAACCTCACCGTTCTCACCGGCGCCCAGGCCGAGCGCGTGCGCTTCGACGGACGCCGCGCCGCCGGCATCGAGTTCGTGAAGGACGGCGTGCCGGCATTCGCCGCATCGCGCGCCGAGCTCGTGCTGGCGACGGGCTCGGTCGGCTCGCCGCAGCTCCTGCAGCTTTCCGGCATCGGGCCCGGCGACCTGCTCGCGGCGCACGGCATCGCGGTGCGCGCGGAGCTTGCGAATGTCGGCGCCAATTTGCAGGACCATCTCCAGATCCGCATGGCGTACAAGGTTTCGCACACGAAGACGCTGAATGAGCGCGCCAACAGCCTCGTCGGCCGGATCGGGATGGGACTTGAGTATTTTCTGCTGCGGCGCGGGCCGCTGACCATGGCGCCGAGCCAGCTCGGCTGCTTCGCCAAGAGCGACCCGGCACGCGCCTCGCCCGATCTCGAATACCATGTCCAGCCGTTGAGCCTCGATGCGTTCGACAAGCCGCCGCATCCGTTTCCGGCCTTCACCGCCTCGGTCGCCAACCTGCGGCCCGAAAGCCGCGGCTCGATCCGCATCACGAGCCCCGATCCGCGCGCGCATCCGGCGATCAGGCCCAATTATCTCGCGACCGACGCGGACCGGCGCGTCGCCGTCGCCGCGATGCGCCTGACGCGCCGCATCTGCGCCGCGCCCGCGCTCGCGCGGTTCGAGCCGGTGGAGTTCAAGCCCGGGCCCGAGCACGACGACGACGCCGCGCTGGTGCGTGCGGCCGGCGATATCGGCACCACCATCTTTCATCCCGTCGGCACATGCCGCATGGGCGCCGACGAGGGCGCCGTGGTGGACGAGCGGCTGCGCGTGCGCGGCATCGGGGCTTTGCGCGTCGCCGATGCCTCGGTGATGCCGACCATCACGTCGGGCAACACAAATGCGCCCACCATCATGATCGCCGAGAAAGCCGCCGACATGATCCGCGCCGACCGCCACGCGCTCGCGCACGGATGACATGCGGGAGCGGGCAAGATGCCGAACGAAATATTCAAGATCTGCACCGAATCCGAATGGCGGGCGGCCGAGCGCGCGGGCGTGTTTTTCGGCACTCCGCTCGATCGGCAGGACGGCTATATCCATTTCTCCGCGGCCGATCAGGTGGCCGAGACGGCGGCGAAGCATTTTGCCGGCGCGGGCGATCTCGTCCTCGTCGCGGTCGATGGCCGATCGCTGGGACCGAGGCTCAAATGGGAGCCGTCGCGCGGCGGTGCGCTCTTTCCGCATCTTTACGGCAGCATGCCGCTCGGCGCCGTGTCATGGGTGAAGAAGCTGCCGCTCGATGCGAGCGGCCGGCACGTCTTTCCCGAATTGGGATGATTCCTGCTCATGACGCACGGCGACAGCTACGACTACATCATCGTCGGCGCGGGATCGGCGGGCTGCGTCCTCGCCGATCGGCTGACCGAGGAGGACGACGCCACGGTCCTGCTGCTCGAGGCGGGCCATGCCGACCGGCATTTGTGGCTGCGCCTGCCGTTGAAGTTCCGCGACCTCATGACGGACATGCGCTTCAACTGGGGCTATGACAGCGAGCCGGAGCCGCATCTCGAAAATCGCCGTGTCTATATCCCGCGCGGCCGCGTCGTCGGCGGCTCTTCCACCATCAACGGCATGATCTATTCGCGCGGCCATCCGAGCGATTACGACCATTGGCGGCAACTGGGTCTTGCCGGTTGGAGCCACGCCGACGTACTGCCCTATTTCAAGCGCGCCGAGGGCTTCGCCAGGGGCGAGAGCGCGCATCATGGCGGCGCCGGGCCGCTTGCGGTCGCGACCGGCGACGAAGCGAGCGTCGCGCATCAGGCATATATCGCGGCCGGGCGCAACGCCGGGTTTCCCGTGACCGACGATTTGAACGGCGCCGCGCCCGAGGGCTTCGGGCGGTGCGACTACACGATCGCGCGCGGTCGGCGCGCGAGTACCGCTGCGACTTATCTGCGCGCGGCACGCTCGCGGCGCAACCTGACCGTGGTCACCGGCGCGCATGCCGCCCGGATCCTGTTCGCCAAGTCTCGCGCAAACGCCGTCGAGTACCGCGTCGGCGGCCGGGCGATCGTCGCTCATGCCGCGCGCGAGATCGTGCTGGCGGGCGGCGCCTACAACTCGCCGCAGCTCCTGATGCTGTCGGGGATCGGGCCGGCCGATCATCTGCGCGCGCATGGCATTGCGCCGCTCGTCGATGCGCCGGAAGTCGGCGGCAATTTGCAGGACCATGTTCATGTCGGGCTCGCCTATGCGAGCGAGCACATGAAATCCTTCGATCGCGAGCTGCGCGCCGACCGGCTGACGCTGGCCTTCCTCAGGTGGCTCGTTTTCGCGCGCGGGCATCTGACGACCCTGCCGGTCGGCTGCCTTGCCTATCTGCGCACGCGCGACGGTCTCGCTCGGCCCGATATCGAGCTCCTGATGAATCGGGTGGCGCCCGAGGCGCATATCTGGTTCCCGGGCATCCGCAAGCCGCATGGCGGCTTCATGGGAAGCCGGATCATCCTCCTGCATCCCGAAAGCCGCGGCCGGGTGAGCCTCAAGGACGCCGACCCGATGTCGAAGCCGGTCATTCGCCACAACTACCTCGCGGCCGAGCGGGACCGCACGACGTTGCGCGACGGGATCAGGGTGGCGCGCCGGATCTACCAGTCGGAACCGTTGCGGGGCATGGTCGCGGACGAGCTTTTTCCGGGCGTTGCGGTCGAGACTGACGCCGCGCTCGACACGTACGTGCGCGAGACGGCGAGCACGATGTATCATCCGGTCGGCACCTGCCGCATGGGCGCGGATCAGGGCGCGGTCGTCGACGACGCTCTCAAGGTCAACGGCGTCGAAGGCTTGCGCGTCATCGACGCATCGATCATGCCGACCGTTCCCGGCGGCCATACCAACGCGCCCACCATCATGATCGCCGAAAAGGCCGCCGATCTGCTGCGCGGCCTGAGCGCGCCGGCGCGCGCCGAGGCCTGAACTGTCGCAGGAGGGCAGGGACGATGGAACTGAGAACGCTCGGCAGGACGGGGATGAAGGTCTCGGTCCTGGGGTTTGGCTGCGGCGCCGTCGGCGGGTTGATGGTGCGGGGAAATCATGCCGATCAGGAGCGCGCAGTCGCGCGCGCGGTCGAACTCGGCATCACCTATTTCGATACCGCCGCGTTCTATGGCGACGGCGAGTCGGAAAAGAATCTCGGCCGCGTCCTGGCGTCGCTGCGGCCGAACGTCGTGGTCGGCACCAAGTTTCGCATCGTGCCGTCCGAGCGCGGAAAGATCGCCGAGGCGCTCGAGACGTTGCTCGCGGCGAGCCTCAAGCGGCTGCAGCGCGAGCAGGTCGATCTGCTCCAACTTCACAACGAGATTTCCGATCGCGGCGAGCGCGACGATCTGCCGGCCGCTGCGGTCCTCGATGAGGTGATGCCGGCGCTCGAGCGGATGCGGCGGCAGGGGAAGATCCGCTTCTGCGGCATCTCGGCCAAGGGCGACACCGCTTCGGTGCATCGCGTGGTCGACGCCGGCGTCGCCGATACGGCGCAGGTGATCTACAACCTCCTCAATCCGAGCGCGGGCGCGAGGATGAAGGCCGGCTTTCCGGCCCAGGATTTCCGGCAGCTTCTCGAGCACACGCGGGCGGCGCAGGTCGGCCCCATCATCATCAGAGTCCTGGCCGGCGGCGCCTTGAGCGGCTCGGGGGAGCGCCATCCGCTCGGCTCGCCCAAGGTTCCGCCGATGGGCTCAGGCCCGGATTACGGCGACGACGTGCGCCGCGCGCGCCTCTTTCAGCCCTTGGTGAGCGAGGGGCACGCCGCAAGCCTCGTCGAAGCGGCGCTGCGCTTTGCCATCGCCAACGATGCGGTCGGAACGGTGCTCGTCGGCTATTCGACCATCGAGCAGCTCGACTATGCCGTGGCCGCAGTGGAGAAGGGTCCGCTCTCGAGCGCCGCCTTACGCCGCATCACCGAGCTTCAGGGAACGTTCACCTAGGCTTGCGGCCGACCGGCGCGGCGCATCAGGCGAGCGGCGCGCGCCACGCGTCGTAGCCATAGACCCAGTCGGCGTCGATCCCGGTGCGCAGGAATTCGTTTTCGCGCGAGACGAGCTGCATGGTGCTGGCGCGGTCGAGCCGCGCCTTTTCGTAGCGCTCGAGCGCATCGGCGATGTCGCTCCCAGCCGCGAAGGAGCGCGCGAGGATCGCCGCGTCCTCGAGCCCCATGGCCGCGCCCTGCGCCATGAAGGGCATCATCGGATGGCACGCATCGCCGAGCAGGCTGACGCACCCCTTCGTCCAATGCGGCAGCGGGTCGCGCTCGTAGAGCGCCGTTTTGAGCACGTCCTCGCACGCTTCCAGCACGTCGCGGGCCTCGCGGTGAAAGTCCTTGTAGGCGGCGCGCAGTTCGAGCACGTCGCCCTGGCTTGACCAGGATTCCTGGCGCCAGGACTCCTCGGCGCGCGTGGCGAAGATGTAGAGGTGCTCGCCGCCGCCGATGAGGAAGGTGATGAGCATGCTTTGCTGCGTCGGGCCCCACCATTTGATGAAGGCGGCGGAATCATAGTTGGCGACGCGCCGCACCGGGATCAGGCTGCGATATCCGACCATGCCGGCAAAGCGCGGCGCTGCTTCGCCGAATACGAGTTCCCGCACCGAGGAATGGATGCCGTCGGCGCCGATCACGGCCGCTGCGCGCGCGCCGGTGCCGTCCGCGAATGAGAGCGCGACGCCATCCGGGTCCTGCGCCAGGCCGACGAGCCGCTTGCCGAGATGGATCGATTCCGGCGGCAGCGCGGCTTCGAGCGCACCGAGCAGATCGGCCCGGTGCATCGTCAGTTGCGGCGCGCCATAGCGGTGCTCGGCGGCGCGGCTCATTTCGAGCCGCGAGGTTTCCGCGCCGCTGTCCCAGGTGCGGCTCACGCGATGGGTCGGGCGGTAGGCCGTGTCGCGGACCTGCGCGCCGAGGCCCAGCCCGTCCACCACCTTGACGGCGTTGGGCGTGAGATTGATGGCGGTGCCGACGCGCTGGAATTGCGGCGCCTGCTCGAACACAGCGACGTCGATGCCGATCCGCGACAAGGCGTTGGCCGCGGCGAGCCCGCCGATGCCGGCGCCGATCACCGCCACTCTGGCGGAAGGCGCGGGGCTCAAGCCGGTTTACTCATGTTTGCCCGCGCCGGTGCGGCGAGTCGGGACGGGCATGATCGAATTGCCGATAATGTTGGCGCAGCAGGTCCTTGCCGTAATCGTTGCCGTTGGGCGTGCGGACCAACGCGATCTCGCGTTCGCCGAATCTGAGGCCCGCCAGCTTCGGCGCCGCCGCCGCGGCAAGCCCCGTCCAACGGTCGCGCGCCGTGTCGGCGTCGGCCGGCCGGCGGCGCGTGGATGAGAGAGGCGCCAGCCTATGCTCCCTCGGTGCAAGGGTGGGACATTGGCGATCGCAGCCTATCGGGGGTATGGTATGAATCCAACCATAATCCCGACGCAGGGTTCGGGCGGGTTCGTGGTGGCGCAAATCGAACCGCAGACGGCGAGCGTTACGATCCGATCGGGCTCGTGATGCGCACGGGCGTCGCCTGTTCGACGCCCCAGGACCTGATCGGCAAAAGGCTCGGCATGTACGACAAGCCGATCGACGTCGCCAAGCTCATCTATCACGAGTAGCGCCCATGGCCAACGAAAGCATCGAGATCCGCTTCGGCGTCGGCACGATCGCCGAGGCCGGGAAACCTGCAACCGCGGTCGTGGTGAACGACCGTGTCGCGACCCTCGCGCAGATCGTCGCAGCCCATTCGACGCCCGGCGCGCCCGCGCCGCTCATGCGCGAGCTGCTGCCCGATTGGGAGCGGTGGCACGAGTGGCTCAGGGGTCTCGCGCTCGACCCGGCGCGCGAGGCGGGCTGGCGGCCGATGGATGCGGTGAAGTTCCTGCCGCCGGTGCCGGAGCCCGCCAATATCTTCCACACCTATCACAATTACGACCGGCCGAGCAGCACGACCGGGCGGCGCGATCCGCCCAAGGCCGAGCGCGTCCTGCCCGACATTTTCCTGGGCTCGCGCCTCGCCTTGAGCGGCCACGGCGACACCGTCCAGCGCGAGCACGGCGGCGTGCAGTTCGATTTCGAGCTCGAGATAACGGCGGTGATCGGCAAGCTCGCAAACCGCGTCGCGCCGGACAAGGCCGAGGACTATGTCGCGGGCTATACGATCGGCAACGATCTCACCATGCATCATGGCTGGTGGCGCGAGCTGCGCCGGACATCGCCGATCAACGACAATCTGCGCATGAAGAACTTCGCCGGCTATACGCCGATGGGGCCGGTGATCGTGCCGCGCGATATCGTCGGCGATCCGCACGCGCTCGTGGTGAGCGCGGAACAGAATGGCGTGCCGCGCCTCAAATCCGACACGCGCGGCATGATCTGGCGCGTGGGCGAGCTCGTCTCATACCTGTCCTGGATCGTGCCGTTGCAGCCGGGCGATCTCATCCTCACCGGTTCGCCCGAGGAGCTGCCGCTGCCGCCGGGCGAACGACGCGGCATCAAGGTCGGACAAACGATCGTTTTGCAGGCCGAGCGTCTCGGCCGGCTCGCCACTCACATCGAAGAGCAGAATTTCCGACAGCCCAACGAGGGTTGAGCCGGATCGCTCGTCTCCCGGCCACGGCTGCGGTGTTGGCCGATCGCGGCCGCCGCCGTACTCTTGCCGCGCCGCCGGATGCGAGGACACGATGCGCAGGATCGTTGCCAATATCGGCGAATTCTTCACCGGCGACATTGCGGCGCCGACGGCGTCGGTGCGCGCGCTGTTGATCGAGGACGGCATCATCGCCGCGCTCGACCCGCCCGAGGCGACCTCGTGCGACGGCGTTCTCGACGCGCGCGGCGGGGCCGTCATGCCGGGACTGATCGATGGCCACGTCCATCCCGTGTTCGGAGAATGGACGCCGGCGCAGGATGCGATCGGCTGGATCGGCAATTACCTGCACGGCGGAACGACCACGATGGTTTCGGCCGGCGAACTGCACGCGCCGGGTCTCGATTACGGCAATCTGACGCCCGATCTCGTCACGTCCTTGGCCGAGGTGATGCGGGCGACGACCGGGCGCGTGCGCTGGAGCGGCGTCAAGCTCCATGCCGGCACGGTGCTGCTGGTGCCGGGCATGACGGAACAGCATTTCGACCGGCTTGCTCGCGCGCGCGTCGCTTTCGCGAAATTCCTGTTTTATCCGCTTGGCGCCAATCCGGCCGAGGCGCGGCAATACGCGGCCTGGTGCCAGGAGCGCGGGATTCGCGTGAAGGTGCACACCGGCGGCGTCTCGCGCTCGGGACTGAGCCAAATCTGCGGCTACGAGATCTTGTCGTGGCTCCAGCCCGACATCGCGGCCCATGTCTCGGGCGGGCCGATCCCGATGAGCGACGCCGATCTTATGCGCACGATCGAGGAGACCCGTTTCGCGCTCGAGATTTGCAGCTCCGGAAATTACCGCTCGACGCTTCTGGCGGTCCGGCGCGTGCGCGAGCTGGGCCGGCTCGACCGCCTGACGCTCGGCACCGACACGCCCGGCGGCACCGGCGTCATTCCGCGCGGCATGTTGCGCAACGTGCTCTACCTCTCCGCCGTGTGCGAGCTCGCGCCCGGCGAGGCGATCGCGATCGCAACCGGCAACACCGCGCGGGCGCACGGGCTCGACGTGGGTTTCCTGCGCGTCGGCGCGCCGGCGGATTTGTTGGTCTGCGGGCCGGTCGAAGGCTCGACCGGGACGACGCTTGGCGATGCGATCGCGCACGGCGACCTTCCGGGCATCTCCTACGTGCTGGTCGACGGCGAAATCGTCGTCGACGGCCGCAGCCGTCAGACGCCGCCGCCCAACGTGCCGGGGCGCTTCGTTCCGGCACCGGCAGGCGAGCCCGGCAGCGTCGGCGTCATTCTCGCCGGATGCTGCGGCTGCGACTGAACAGAGACGCAGCGGGCGAGCTCGGTTTTTCCTGCGCCTCTATCGGCCACTCCCCGACGATATGGCGCGAGACCTACGCCGCTGCCGGCGTCGCTACATTCGCAGCATATCCATTGGGGTCTTGCCGTGCGGCAGCGGCGGCATGCGCAGCAGGGACGCCACCGTTTCCCCGCCTTTGAACCGCCGCAACAGCTCTTCGGGGTCGAAGATGACGCCGACCGGGTTGGTCTTGAAAGCGTCGGAATGCATATACGCCTTACCTAGGTCCATGGTCGCGAACGAGTCCACCTGCAGCTCAATGCGGTTGCCCTCCGGGTCGCGATAATAGAACGACAGCGTGACGCCGTGATTGATCGGCCAGAATGGCGTAATGCCGGCATCGCGCAGGCGCTCGTAGGTGTGGAGCAGGTCGTCCACGCTGCGATAGGTGAAGGCGATATGGTCCATGCCGACGCGCATGCCGTCGCCGCGCTCTTCGAGGCCGGGCATGGCGACGAGCGCGATGCGGTGATGCTCGTCGTCATAGGTGAGGAAAGACAGTCCGTGCGCTTCCTGCGTCACTTCGGCCTGCAGCACGGTCTTATACCAGTCGCGCATTGCCGCCAAATCGCGCACCCGCAGCACGACATGCGCAAGTTTTGCCGGCGAGACCCTCTTGGCCGTGTGCGCGGAGCGTGATTGGTCATGCTGCGTCATGGTCATGCGGTCCTCCCAGTATCTGGTGCCGCCGAGACTGCATCCTCCGCCGCCGATATACAAGCGGCGGCCCCGCGCCGCTCAGCTCAGCTCAGCTCAGCGCCGCGCGCGTGGAGGAGTTCGGCGCCGCCGGGAGATTCTCAGAGGTATTTCGTCGGCCGCCGGATCGTGCGCCACATATGCGCCGAGGCGCTGTCGTCGTTGCCCAATCCTTCCTCGGGCTGGCGGAAGTTGCGGCCGACGATGTCGACGAACGGCTCCCAGCTCACGACCGCGTTGGGATCGAACGAATAGATGTCGTGGACGGTGATCATCCGCGACGTCATGTACCATTTGTGATCGCGGGCGCGCTTGTAGGCGTGCTGGATGTAGTCGTCAGGGACATAGTCCCGGCCGAAATGCTTCACGTACTGCTCGGGATAGGAATATCCGACCAACTCGTCGGGGAAGAAGCGCAGGGCCTGGTGCGCGCGGATCGCCCAGCTCACTTCCTCGCTGACATAAGGCTCGATGAGCTGCGCGCCCCAATAGCCGTGATCGCTCTTGATGAAGATCGCGTTGGCGATGTCGTGGAGGAGGCAGGCGAGGATCGTCGTCTCGGGCATGCCCGCCTTCAGCGCGTGGGTGGCGCTTTGCAGCAGATGGTTGGTGCCCTTGGCGCGGTACTTGAAGAAGTCGAGAAGCGTCGGCTTCGCCGGCATCTTGGGCAGGCGCGGATCGTCGCCCATGAGGAAGAACTTGCCGTGTTTCGTGGTGAGGTCGAGCCCCATCCCGACGGCGCCGAGCTGGCCGTCGGCCATGTTGAAGAGCGCGGATTTGGAGATGAGCACGTCGAGCTCGTTGCTCATCTTGCGCTCGAGCGCGTCAGCGCGTTCGTCAAGCGTCTGTCCTGTCGTCATCTGCGATCCTCCGGACGGCACCGCCGCCTGTTCAACATGTTAACGAGTTTATTCCCGGCCCTCCCGGCGTGGCAACCGATCCGGTTCAGGGCAGGAATTTCTCGGTATAGAC
This sequence comes from uncultured Alphaproteobacteria bacterium, assembly GCA_963729295.1. Taxonomy (GTDB): domain Bacteria; phylum Pseudomonadota; class Alphaproteobacteria; order ATCC43930; family CGMCC-115725; genus DATJLY01. The sequence continues at coordinate 389,958 of CAVSNJ010000020.1, read as the reverse complement.
CGGCGTGTCCTTCGGGATTTCGGTCAAGAGGCCGAGCGTGATGAAGGACTTCATCGTCGCGTCGACCGCCTTGGGATCGAAGCGTCCGGTCAAGGACAGGGCCGGCATGTCGTTGTCGTAGACCTTGGCGGCGAGCTCGGGCGCGAGGTGGGTCGCCGGCTCGACGAGGCGGACCGTGTCCTCTTTGTGCGCGTCGGCCCACTTCACGGTGTCGAACCATGCGGCGAGGAAGCGCTTCACCTCGTCCGGATGATCCTTGATGAGCGCGTCGCTGGCGCAGATGAGGTGAGTGATGAACATGTTCATGTCGCCGAAATTGACGAGCACGTGCGCCTTGCCCTTTGTGTCGAGGATGAGCCCGCCTTCGATCGGGCCGATGATGGCGTCGACATTTTTGACCAGCAGCGCCGGGACCTCGCTGTCCATGCCGCCGATATAGGCGCGCTTGACGCCGTCATTGCCCCAGCCCTGCCGCTCGGAGAAGGCGAGCGCCAGATACGACGTGAGCGACGTCTCCGACGTGACGCCGATCGTCTTGCCCTTGAGGTCCGCGGGCTTGGCGATGTCGTTGTCGTCGCGCACGATGATGGACATGTCCACCGGCGGCCCGGCCATCATCGCCACCGCCATCTGCGGCACGCCCTTCACGATGAATGCGAATTCGGAATTGCCGGAAACCGACAGATCGATCGCGCCCGAGGTCATGCCTTGGTCGAGCTTGCTGCCGCCGCCGAAATTGATCTTCTCGATCTCGAGTCCGTGCTGCGCAAAAATGCCTGCGCCGATCCCGGCATCGAGCAGCGCGAAGACGAAGGCGCTGCCCTCGGGCGTCCCGACGCGCAGCGTGTCGGCGGCCGAAGCCGGCCCGTTGGCGAAGAGGCCTGCGATCGCGGCCGCCGCGGCGAGCGGCGCAACTCTCCTGGGCACCGGGCTCCTCCCTTTCGGTTCGCGTTCGGCCGTGGCAACGTGACCGCGACTATGCCAGACGCGGGATGCCAAGGCGATAGCGTCGCCCGACCCGACGCATCGCATTGTCAGACCGCCGGCGCGCGATTAGAGTTGCATCCGGACGCGGGGTCGCTTCGGCGTCCGGGGGGATCGAATGGCAGACCGAGAGAGCCGCACGCTCGCGCCGCCGGCGCCCGACAAGGAGCCGCTCAAGGTCAATATCTTCGAGTTCATGAAGGGCGCGAATTCGGCGCTGATCCCGATTTTCCCTTATCTCGACGAGGGCGCGATCGTGCCGTGCGGCACGCTGTTCGACGGCGGCCCCGGCACATTTTACGGCAGCTTCGAGCACTATAACGACGTCGACGAGGTCTCGATCACGTTTGCGGCCGAAGGCTCGCGCTACCGCCCCGGCTTCGTCCGGGTGGGCCCGCGCCAGCATTTCGTCGGCAATCCGTTCGGCGCCGAGGACGACCAGAACGCCTACGCCCTCATCGTCATCACCCAGCGGCAGCTCGTCGGCCGGCCGCAAAAGGAGCGCGTCGTCTTCCGCTGCGCCAAGTGCAAGGCGGAGCTCCTGAACCATGAATTCGACGCGACGCCGGCGCCGCGCGGCCGGCAGCGCGAGGCGCGCGGCGCGCACGCGCCCTTCACAACCATCGTCGAGAGCGTCGCGACCTACCGCGCCTATAACGACGAGAAGCGCACGTGCGGCAAGTGCGGCCACGTCAACCCGCCGTTCCCGCTCGAACTGTGGGGTGTCGACCGCTACGCCTCGCAAAGCGACAAGGTGCGTCGCGGCCGCACGCTGTTCGAAGGCGTGATGGCGGCGAAGACGCCTTAGGGCGAGGAGCCAGCGATGACCGAGGCGCCGTTCATCGACCGCAAGCTCGAGCTGCATTTCCAGGGCGATTGGGGCTGGGCCAATCTGCATCGCATCTGCGGTTGGCTCGCCTCCGAGGTGCTGTCGCACAGCGCGGCGGGCACGCGCATCGCGGTCTGGACGGGCGGCGCCGGCATCGACGCGGTCGAGGCGGTGTCGAGCGGCCAGATCCACATGTCCGCCTTCGTGCCGGCAAGCTTCGTGCCGATGGCGCTCGACGGGCGCGGCTATTTCAACGGCAAGGCGTTTCCCAAGCTGCGCGCGCTCGGCACCATGCCGCAGACCGATCCGCTCGTGCTCGCCATTCCCGCGCGCTACGGCATCAAGAGCTTCGCCGATTTCCGCGCCAAGCGCCCGGCGCTGCGCATCGCCGCCTCGCGCGATGATGGCAACAACACGCTCGGCTACGGGGTGCAGACCATCATGGCGGCCTCGGGTATCCCGCGCGCCACGTTCGAAGCCTGGGGCGGCTCCTATGTCGAGGGCGGGCCGCCGCACGAATGCATCGGCTTCGCGCAGGACGGCAAGGCCGACGCCGTGTTCTACGAGGCGTTCATGACGCCCTATTGGAAGAAATTCGCCGACACGCACGAGCTCAATTTCATCCCGGTCGAGGAGGAGGTGCTTGCGCGGCTCGAACGCACGCTCGGCTGGCGCCGCCGCATCGTGCCCGCGGGATATCAGCGCGGCATCGATGCGCCCTTCGCCACCGTCGATTTCTCGGACTTCTTGATGATCGCCAACGACGATCTCGATGACGAGCTGGCCTATCTCCTCGCCTGGGCGATGTGCGAGACGAAGGAGATCCTCGAGCGCCAGTACCGCCACATCCCGCCGGAGCGGAGCCCCGTGACCTGGCCGCTCGACCCGAAGAAGATCGCGGCCACGTCGATCCCGCTGCATCCGGGTGCCGAGCGCTATTACCGCCAAGCCGGGATCATCTAGGGAGGCGAGCGATGCGGCAGAAGCGCCAATACCTGACCGCGCGCGAGGCGCCCGAGGCCGGGCCCTACGACGAGTTCCCGACATTTCCGCCGGGGATCGATCCGCAGCTCTGCCTCAGCCGCAACGACCGGCCGCAGCCGTTCTATCTCATCTGCGAGCACGATACGGTCATCGTGCAGATGTCGGGCGCGGGCCGCGTGCTGTTTCACGGCGGGCCGGTCAACTACCACACGCTCGAGCCCGGAGATTTCGTCTATGTGCCGGCGCGCACGCCGCACCGTTTCGTGCCTACCACGGAATCGGTGCAATACCGCTTCAAGCCCGAGCATCCCGGCCTCGAAGGCGTGTGCTGGTACTGCGAGCGCTGCGGCGCGGAATTGTGGCGCCAGGTCTGGGACACGGCGGCCGAGCTGCCGCAAGAGGGGTATTTGCGCTCGTGCCGGACGTTCAACGACGACGCGGCGCGCCGGACCTGCACATCCTGCGGCGCGGTTCATCCCGTGCTCGATCTCGCGGGCTACCGCTGGGCCGAGATCGCGGCCTCGCTCCGCTCGGGCGCATCCGCCGAGCAACCCGAGCGCCCGCCGCCGGGCGCCCCGGCGCGGCCCTAGCCGCAGAAACGCGCGTCGCCGAGGGAGAATGATGATGGATTTATCGAAGACGATCGCGGCCGTGACGACGGCGGCGCTGCTTTTGGCCGGTGCGGCGGCGCAGGCCGAGCCGGTGGCGATCAAGGTCGCCTGGATCGTCGCACCAACCGACTCGCCGCTCGCGATGCTCGGCAAAGCCGGCATCTCCCAGCACGAGGGCAAGAGCTACACGCTCGATTACGTCCACTTCACCAGCACCCCGGCGATGATTACCGGCCTCGCCTCGGGCGAGGTCGATCTCGCGCCGTTGGGCTTCCCGGCCTTCGCGCTCGCGATCGAGAACGCCAAGCTCGACGATCTACGCGCAGTCGCTGACGCGATCGAGGACGGCGTCGGCGACGGCTTCAGCAACCGCTTCTATGTGCTGAACGACGGGCCGGTGAAGAAGGTCGAGGATCTGAAGGGCAAGATCGTGACGTCGAATGCGATCGGCGCGGCGATCGATATCGGGATGCGCATGATGCTGCGCCGGCATGGGCTCGAGGACAAGCGCGACTACACGCTGATCGAGACCGTGTTCCCGAACATGAAGCCCGAGCTGCTCGATCACAAAGTCGATCTCGCCGCCCTCGTGCCGCCGTTCTCGTTCGATCCGCAGATCAACTCCGTGGCGCACGTGCTCTTCACGCAGAAGGAAGCGATGGGCGGCCCCTCGCAGCTCTTGATAAACGTCGCGCGCGCGGGCTTCATCGCCAAGAACCGCGCCGCGCTCGTCGATTACTTCGAGGACAATCTGCGCCAGATCCGGTGGTACCTCGATCCGGCACACCACGATGAGGTGCTGAAGATCGTGACGGCCTTTACCAAGACGCCCGAGACGCTCTGGGCGGGCTGGGCCTTCACGCCGCGGGACGTATATCGCAGCCCGGTCGGCAAGCCCGATCTCGACGCGCTGCAGGCCAACATCGCAGCTGCGCACGAGCTGGGCTTCATCCCCACGGCGCTCGATCCGCACAACTACGCCGATCTGAGCCTCGTCGAGGAAGCGGCCAAGCGCCTCAAATGACGCAGCACCTCGCCGCGCGCCGGGGTCATCCGACCCGCTCGATCAGCGCTTGCGCCGCCGCCGGCGCCCGCTCCTTCGCGCCCGAGATGAAATAGACGAAGACGTCGCCGCGGCGCGCCCAGGCTTTGGTCCGCTCCGCCCAGCGGTCGAGGTCCGCCTTGGCGTAGCCGGTCGCGAGCTCCGCCTTCGTCCGCATCAGGCGGGCGTAAGTGAAATCCGCGGTCGGCTCGTCGATGGCGGGGAAATCGTCGTCGTCGGCAAAGACGATCGCGGCGTTGTGGCGGCGCGCCAAATCGTAGAAGCGCGGGTTCGCGAAGCTCGCGTTGCGAAGCTCGAGCGCATGGCGCAGCGGACGACCTCCGGCCTCGCGCGGCAGCAGCTCGAGGAAGCTCGCGAAATCTTCGAGATCGAACTTCTTGCCGGCCATGAATTGCCAATTCACCGGCCCAAGCCGATCGCGCAATTCCGCAAGCCCCTGGCCGGCGAAGCGCGTGACCGCCTCGCCCGCGGCGGCGAGCTCCTTGCGATTGGTGCAATAGCGCGAGGCCTTGATCGAGAACACGAAGCCGTCGGGCGTCTCCTCGCGCCATTTGGCCCAGCTCGCGGGCTTGAAGGTCGAATAATAGGTGCCGTTGATCTCGATCGAGGACAGGCGGCGGCTCGCGAATTCGAGCTCGCGCTTGTGCGCCAATCCGTCCGGATAGAAAGTCTTGCGCCAGGGCGCGTAGGTCCAGCCGCCGATCCCGACACGGATTTTGCCTGGCATGACCATCTCCGGGCTCGATTTCTCGCGCGCGGAAAATTCTAGCGTGAATTCTTGGCTCTCGCGCACCTCGTTCGCGACCGGCACAATGCGCCGCGCGCGGGTCTATAACCCGGGGCGCAGAGGAGTCCTGATGAGCATGAAGCGCAGCGCGAACCGCATTCGCACGACCCACACCGGCAGCCTGCCGCGGCCGCCGGAGATTTTCGCCGCCATGCGCGCCATGGCGGCGGGCGAGGCGCCGGACGCTCGCGGCTACGAGGCGGCGCTGACGAAGCACGTCGCCGACATCGTCAAGAAGCAGGTCGAAGCCGGCATCGATGTCGTGAGCGACGGCGAGTGCGGCAAGCCGAGCTTTCAGCACTATGTCGCCGAGCGCCTCGAAGGGTTCGAAGCGCGCATGCCGCCGGGCGGACTTCCGGTGCCGACCGGCCCCATGGGCATCGGCGGGCGCGACGCGCTGATGTTTCCGGATTTCTACGAGAACGTGCTGAAGCACAATCCGTTTCTCGACACGATCCGGGTCGCGCCGCGCGTGTGCGTCGGCCCGATCCGCTATGTCGGCCACGAGAAGCTCCAGCGCGACATCCGCAACCTGAAGGCGGCGATGGCGGCGGCGGGCGCCGATGAAGGGTTCATGCCGTCGATCACGCCGGTCTCGTCGCTGAAGAACGAACACTATAGGAGTGACGATGAATATTTCCTCGCCCTCGGCGAGGCGATGCGCGAAGAGTACAAGGCGATCCTCGACGCCGGACTCTTGCTCCAGATCGACTTTCCGGCGCTGGTCAGCGCCTGGGACACACGGAACACGATGACCCTGTCCGACTATCGCAAATGGATGGAAGGCAGGATCCGCCATCTCAATCATGCGCTGCGCGGGCTGCCCGAAGAACGCATTCGCTTCCATACCTGCTACGGCGTGAATTTCGGGCCGCGGGTGAGCGATCTCCAGCTCGAGGACCTGATCGACCTCTTTTTCACGATCACGGCGGGCGCCTATTCGTTCGAAGCGGCAAATCCGCGCCACGACCACGAGTGGCGCGTGCTGGAGAAGATCAAGCTTCCGGCGGGCAAGATCCTGATCCCCGGCGCCGTGACGCATTCGAACGTCCTCATCGAGCATCCGGAGACGGTCGCCGATCGCATCGAGCGCTGGGCCCGCGCCGCGGGCCGCGAGAACGTGATCTTCGGCAACGATTGCGGCTTTCAATCGACCGCCGGCAACACCGAAATTCCCATCACCATCGCGTGGGCGAAGCTGAAAGCACTCGGCGAGGGAGCGCGGATCGCCTCGCAGCGCTTGTGGTCTTGACCGTCGTTGCCGCGGCCGCTTGGACTCGGGAACCCGTCCGCCCTACCATGAGATGATGAAACGCAAGTCATCGATGCCGCAACGCTTCGTTCATGGCAGTCCACGGCGCGTCGCGCGGGCGATCGCACGCGCGCTCGCCGTACTCGCGCTTCTGGTCCCGGCGTCATTGGGGCTCGTCGTCTTGCCTGCTGCCGCCGAAGGGGCGCATGCCATTCCCGCGCCCGCGCTCGACGAGCCGGCGGCGCAGGGGGCCGCGCCCGAGATCGTCGTTCTCGCCGGCGGTTGCTTCTGGGGCGTGCAGGGCGTCTTCCAGCACGTCAAAGGCGTGACATCCGCCGTCTCCGGTTATGCCGGCGGCGCCAAGGGGACGGCGCAGTACGAGATCGTGAGCACGGGCACCACCGGCCACGCGGAATCGGTGCAGGTCACGTTCGATCCGCGCCAGATCAGCTTTGGCCACATCCTGCAAATCTATTTCTCCGCCGCGCACGACCCGACCGAGCTCAACTACCAGGGACCGGATGAGGGGACGCAATATCGCTCGACGATCTTCCCGACGAGCGCGGCGCAGGCGTCGATCGCCAAAGCCTATATCGCGCAGCTCACGGCGGCGCATGCGTTCGCCGCGCCGGTCGTCACCACCATCGAGCCCGATCATAGTTTCTACCCGGCCGAGACGTATCATCAGGATTTCCTGACGCGCCACCCGGACTATCCCTACATCGTCATCAACGACCTGCCGAAGATCGAGAGCCTGAAGCGCCTCTTTCCCGATCTCTATCGCGCCGATCCCACACTCGTCCTGGCGGCCGGGCGCGCCGAGTGAGCAGCGGCGCGGCGGATCGAAGGCGTCAGTCCGCCGCCGCCTTCGCGACCTCGCCTTCGTCCTCCCAGCCGCCGCCAAGAGCCTTGTAGAGCGCCACCAGATCCGTCGAGAGCGAGGCCGTGCTGTCGGCCAGCGTCAATTCGGACTGCTGCAGACTGCGCTCGGCGTCGAGGACGTCGAGAAAGGTGGTGATGCCGGCCGTGTAACGCTGCCGCGCCAAGGCGAGCGCTTCGCGGTTCTGTTCCACGCTCGCTTCGAGCGAGGACCGGCGGCTTCCTTCCGCGCCATAGGCGGCGAGCGCGTTCTCGACCTCGTTGAGCGCCGAGAGCACGGCGCGCGCATAGGCGATCGCGGCTTCCTTCGCCTTCGCGTCGTTGAGCTCGATCGTCGCGCGCTTCTCGCCGCCGTTGAAGATCGGCAGCTCGAGGGTGGGGCCGATCGAGAAGAAGCGGCTCGCCCAGACGCCGATGTTGCCGGATTGCGCCGCCTGCGATCCCGCGGCGGCGCTCAAGGTGAGGCGCGGAAAGAGGTCCGCGACAGCGGCGCCGATTTGCGCCGTCGCCGCATGGAGTTGGGCTTCGGCTTCGCGGATGTCGGGACGGCGGCGCACCAGATCGGCCGGCAGCCCGATCGGAACCTGCGGCGGTACCGGCGGCACCGGCTGCGCTTCCTCGAGCTCGGAGCCGAGCGCGCCCGGCGGCTCGCCGAGGAGGAAACTCAGCTGGTTGATGTCCTGTGCGATGCGGGTTTCCTCGGTCGGAAGCCCGGCCTCGGTGCTCGCCACCTGTGCCGCCGCGTTCGCCACGTCGAGATCATTGCCGACCCCGGCGCGCGCCCGGTCGCGCGCGAGTTGAAGGATGTCGCGCTGCGTCGCGAGATTCTCCTCGAGCACCGAGCGCCTGAGCTGCGCCGCGCGCAGATCGACGTAATCGCGCCCGACCTCGGCGAAGAGCGAGACGAGAACGTTGCGGCCGTCCTCGAGCGAGGCTTCCGTGTTGGCGTCTGCCGCCTCGACGGAACGCCGGATGCGGCCCCAAAGATCGACCTCCCACGAGGCATCGAAGCCGACCTGGTATTGCCCGAACGGATTGGTGAGGCCCGGCAGCGCCGCGCTCACGCCGCCGCCCGGCGCGTGGCCGGCCCCGGATTCCGCCGGCGAAGCTGCCGAGCAATGAGGTGAAGGCGGTCTTTTCGCTGATGCGCTCGCGCTCGTAGGAGGCGTTGGCCGACAAGGTCGGCCATGCGCTTGCCGCGGCGATGTCGTGGTTGGCGCGCGCCTCGGCGATCCGCACCACGGCCACCTTTACGTCGAGATTGGAGGTCGCGGCGCGTTCGGTGAGCGAGGTCAAAACCGGATCGTCGAAATTCTTCCACCACGCCAGCGATGTGACGGGCGCGGCGCTTACCCGGCTCGTCGCGGCGGTCCAGGCGGCGGGCGTCTCCGCCTTGGGCGGCGCGAAGTCGGGTCCGACGGTGCATCCGCCGACGAGCAGCGCGGCGCACAGCACGATGGGTCGCATAGGTGCCCTCATTCGATGCCGCGGCGGAAAAGCCACGCCGCCACCGTGAGCGTGAGCGCCGCGATGACCGCCATGGGCCAAAGGTCCGGGGCGAGCCGCTCGAGCCCGGCGCCTTCGAGATAGACCTGGTGCGCCATGTCGATCGCGTAGCGCAGCGGGTTGACGAGGGTCAGGATCTGGAAAGCCTGCGGCATGTTGCTGATCGGCGTGGTCAGGCCCGAAAGCAGCGCGAACGGCATCATGACGATGAAGGCAGAGAGCATCGCCTGCTGCATGTTGGCGACGATGGCGGACAGCATGAGCCCAATGCCGACCGCCGCCATGAGGAACAGGAAGAGCCCGGCATAAAGCGTGACATAGGAGCCGGCGAACGGAATCTGAAACCAGAGCTGCGCCACCAGCAGGATCAACGTCGCCTGCATCAGCCCGATCAGCACGGATGGAAGCGCCTTGCCGAGCATGATCTCGGGCGGCCGGAACGGCGTCACCAGGAGCTGATCGAACGTGCCTTGCTCGCGCTCGCGCGCCACCGACATCGCGGTGAGCAGCATGGTCTGCAACAGCGTCAGCGTGCCGAGCAGCGCCGGTATCATGAACCAGCGCGTCTCGAGATTGGCGTTGTACCAGGCGCGCACCGTGGCGGTGAGCGGTTCAGCACTTCCGCCGTGATCGGCGGCCCATTGCGCATTGAAGCCGTCGACGATGCTGCTGACATAACCCAATGCCGTGCCGCCGGTATTGGAGTTGCGGCCATCGGCGATGACTGCGACGGGCGCAATGCGGCCCGCCTCGAGGTTGCGCTCGAAATCCTGGCCGATCTGCACGACGAGGAGGACGCGCCCGTCGTCGATCATCGTCATTATGTCGGCGGCGCGGGTGAGGTTGGCGACGCGCTCGAAAACGCCCGATCCGTCGAGCGCGGCCAGAAGCTCGTGCGAGGCGGCGCTGTGGTCCTGATCCAGCACCGCGTAGGGCACGCTGTTGAGGTCATAGGTTGCGGCATAGCCGAAGACGAGGCATTGCAGCACCGGCGGCAGAAAGAGGCTCGCGCGGCTCCTCGGATCCTTGAGGACCGCGAGCAGCTCCTTGCGGATGAGGGCGATGATGCGGAGGAGGGACTCCATTGTCGCCTCACACGAGCCGCTTCTTCGTGACCGCGCGCGTCAGCGCCAGGAGCACGCAGGCCATTGCCGCAAGCGCCGCCGCGTTGGGCAGGATCACCGCCCAGATGTCGCCCGCCAGAAACACCGTCTGGAGCAGCGCCACGTAATAGCGCGCCGGCAGCGCGTAGCTGAGGACCCGCACCGCTGCCGGCATGCTCCTCAGGTCGAACAGGAAGCCCGACAGAAAGAGCGCCGGCAAAAACGTCACGACGAGCGTCACCATGCTCGAGACGAACTGGTTCTTGGTCAGCGACGAGATGAGGAGGCCGATCGCCAGCGCGACGAGCAGGTAGAGCACCGAAACGCCGGCGAGGATCAGCATCGAGCCGCGGAACGGCACGCCGAACAGGAACTTTGCGGCGAGAAGGCAGAGCCCCAGCCCCAGCATCCCGAGCGCGAAATAGGGGATCATCTTCGCGAGGATGATTTCGCCGGAGCGCACGGGCGTGACAAAGAGCGCCTCGAGCGTGCCGCGCTCCCATTCGCGCGCCATCACCAGCGACGTCATGAACGCGCCGACGAGCGTCATGATGAGAACGATGAGGCCCGGCACCAGGAAATAGTGGCTGTCGTCGGCCTCGTTGTACCAAAGCCGGCTCAACAGTTGGGCCGAGCCGACATCGGTCGATCCGCGCCCTTCCGCGGTGCGGCGCGCGAGCCATTGCCCGACCGCGCCTTCGGCATAGGTCTCGATGATGCGCGCGCGGTTGGCGTCCGATCCGTTGACCAGGATCTCGACGCCGGCGTCGCCGGAGCTGAGGCGGCGCGCGAAATCCGGCCGGATGCGGATGATGCCGTCGACGCTTTGGCGCAGCAGAAGCTCTTCGGCGGGCGGCATCGCCGTCATGAGGCGCGTGTCGAAATAGGGCGAGAGCGCGAAGCTCGCGGCGAGCTCGGACGAGGCCGGCGATGGCTCTTCCAGCACCACGGCGACCGGAACGTCGGTTACGTCGAGCGACAGCGCATAGCCGAACATCAGGATGAGAAGGACCGGCATGACGACGCCGATCGCGAGGCTGCTCGGATCGCGGACGAGCTGCCGCGTCTCCTTCCGCACCAGCGCCGCGACGCGTGTCGCCCGCGCCATGAGCGATGCGGAAGAGCGCTCGCTCATGCGGCGGCTCCCGGCGCTGCCGCCGCGCGCGCCTCCTCCACGATGGCGATGAAGGCATCCTCCATCGTCGCCTCGGCCGGATGCGCGCGGCTCCGCACCTCCGCCGGCGTTCCTTCGGCGAGGACCCGGCCCGCGTCGAGGATGGCGATGCGGTCGCAGTATTCGGCCTCTTCCATGAAGTGCGTTGTGACGATGACCGTGACGCCGCCTTCGGCGAGCGCCGTGATGCGCTGCCAGAACTCGCGCCGCGCCAGCGGATCGGCGCCGCTCGTCGGTTCGTCGAGGAACAGGATCTGCGGCTCGTGCAGCAGGGCTGCCGCCATGGCGAGGCGCTGTTTGTAGCCGCCCGGCAATTGCCCGCTCGCGAGCCGGCGCAGCGGCATCAGCCCGAACTCGGCGAGCGCCCATTCGATGCGTCGGCGCCGCGCTTGCCCGCGCAAGCCATAGGCGCTCGCGAAGAAGTCGAGATTGTCGTCGACCGAGAGCTGCCCGTAGAGCGAGAATTTTTGTGCGACATAGCCGATATGCTGGCGCGCCGAAGCGCGCGCGGTGCGCAGGTCAAGGTCCGCGACGCGCAGCGTGCCGGAGGTCGCGGCGAGGAGCCCGCACAGCATGCGGAAGGTCGTGGTCTTGCCGGCGCCGTTCGGGCCGAGGAGCCCGAAAATCTCGCCGCGATGGACCCGGAAATTGACGCGATCGACCGCCGTGAAGGCGCCGAACCTGCGCACGAGGTCGCGGACTTCGATGACGATCTCGCCGCTTGTTTCACGGGAAACAACGCTCTTGTCGCCAAGGGGCGTTGCGTCCGCGGGCCGTGTGCCGCCCGTCGCGCCGCGCAGCAGGACCATGAACCCGTCCTCGAAATGCGCCGGTGCCGGAGCACTCCCTTGCGGCAGAGGCCCGCCGCCTGCCGCGGCGCGCACGAGATGCACGCGGCCCGCCCGCGGCACGGCATCGATGATGCCGGGCTCGTTGAAGAGCCGCGCCTGCAAGGCGCGCGCGGGCTCGCCAGGATCCGGCGGCAGTTCGAAGGTGCGGCCGGCGGCGAGCCGCGTCACATCGCCCGGCGGCCCGCTCGCGAGCAGCTTGCCATCGCGCAGCACGAATGCATCATCGCAGTGCTCGGCCTCGTCGAGATAGGACGTGCTCATGAGCACGGTGAGGCGCTGCTCGCGCACGAGCTGGTGGATGATCTGCCAAAGCTCGCGCCGCGACAGCGGATCGACCCCGACCGTCGGCTCGTCGAGCAAGAGGAGGCCCGGCGCGCGCACGAGCGTGCAGGCGAGGCCGAGCTTCTGCTTCATCCCGCCCGAGAGCCGCCCGGCCTGGCGCTGCGTGAAGGGTCCGAGCGCCGTCATCTCGAAGAGCTGCGGATAGCGCTGCGCGCGCTCCGCCGCGGTGACGCCGTGGAGGCTCGCATAGAGATCGAGATTCTCCTGCACCGTCAGGTCTTCGTAGAGGCCAAAGCGTTGCGGCATGTAAGCGATGCGATCCTGAATCGCCTGGGGGTCCTTTGCCGCGTCGAGCCCCAGCACGCTGAGCGTGCCGGCGTCGGCGCGCATGAGGCCGGCGACGAGGCGGATGAGCGTGGTCTTGCCGGCGCCGTCCGGCCCGACCAGCGCCGCAAGCGTGCCGGGCCGCACCTCGAGCGACACGCCGTCGAGCGCGGTCACGATGTCGCCGGTCGCGCGCCGGAAATGCTTCCTGATGTCGCGGCCCAGGACCGCCGCTTCGGCGGCGCTCATTTCGAGGCACCGGCGGCGAGCGGCAGATGGACGGTCGCGGGCATGCCGAGCCGCAACTCATCCGCGGCATCCTTCACGAAGACGCGGACTTCGTAGACGAGGCTCGTCCTGAGCTGCTCGGTCTCGACCGTTTTCGGCGTGAACTCGGCAACCGGCGAGATGAAGCCGATCCAACCGTCGAAGCGCCGATCCGGGAAACTGTCGACGGTAATAGACGCCGTCTCGCCCGGATGGATCTTGCCGAGATCGGCCTCGGCGACATAGGCGCGGACCCATTTCGGATCGATCACCGCCAGCGTGAAGACCGGCTTTTGCGGCGACGCCATTTCGCCCGGCTCCATGAGGCGTGAACGCACCACGGCGTCGGACGGCGCCGTGAGCGCCGCGTCATCCAATTCCTGCTGCAGCAACGCGACATGCGCCGCGTCGGCGCCGAGCTGCGCCGCGGCTTGCGCCACGTCCTCCTTGCGCGGACCGAGCACTTCGAGGTCGAGCGCCTTTTCGTCGGCCGTGGCGCGGGCCTCCGCCACGTCGAGCGCGGCGCGCGCGTTGTCGAGGTCCTGCTGGCTCGAGGCGCGTCCGTTCGATACGGTCGAGAGGGTCTTGAGGCGGTCATATTGCTGGCGCGCGTTCGTGGCGTCCGCCTTCGCCGAGGCGAGGGTGGCGCGCGCCTCGTCGATCTCCTCAGGGCGGTTGCCGTGCTGCAGCCGCTCGACCACCGCTTGCTGTGCCGCGACCTGCGCCTTCGCCTCGGCGACCTGGGGCTCGAGTTGGCTCGTGTCGAGCCGCGCCAGGACCTGGCCCTTGGCGATCTTGTCCCCCTCCTGCACCAGCACTTCGGCGATCCGCTCGCTGTCGTTGAACGGGAGGTCGACCTCGCGGAGATCGACATTGCCGTAGAGCGCGAGTTCGTGCGCGGCACTGGGCCGGGTCTCGTACCAATAGGCCGCCGCAAGTGCCGCGGCTACGAGGGCCGCGAGGGCAATGAGCCGCATCTTCATGGCGCGGGAAGATTAGGGAGGGCCCGGCGCGATGTCAAATTCAAATTTCAATTTTATATTTGATTTTTGACGTTCGACCGCCTAGCCTCCGCTGCGGATGGCTGAAAGCACCGAGCGTTTTCGCGCACGCCCGCGCCGCGATGCGGCACGGCCCGACACAAAGGCGCGCCTCCTCGAGGCGGCGGCCCACGTCTTCGCCGAGCACGGCTTCGAGCGCGCGACCGGCAAGGAGATCGCCGAGCACGCCCGCACGAACACCGCGGCCGTCAATTACTATTTTGGCGGCATGGACGGGCTTTACGCCGCCGTTCTCGACGAGGCGAACAACCGTCTCTTCACGCTCGATATGGTGGCGGCGGCGGTCGCGGGCAAACCGGACGCCAAGGCGAAGCTGACGGCGGTCATCACTCTCGTGCTCGGCACGCTTGCCGGACCCGCATCGGCGTCGTGGGTCATGCGGATTCTGGGGCGCGAGTTCGTGGCCCCGTCGCCGGCGTTCGCGCGCCTGCGCGACAAGGAAATCCTGCCGAAGCTCCGGATCCTGAAGGCGATCGTCGGCGAGCTCATGGGATTTCCGCCCGACCATCCCGTTGTCGCGCGCAGTTGCGTCAGCATCATGGGCCCGTGCATTTTCATCGGCATCGCCAACCGCGATCTCCTGAAGCGCGCATTCCCGAAATTCGGCTTCAGTCCCGGCGATGCGGCCATCGTCGCCCATCACATGATGACATACGCGCTCGCCGGGCTTGCCGCGATCGCGGCCGAGGAGCGCGCGCGATCGCGCTAGATCGCGCTAGATCGCGCCCAGGGCTCGCATCTCGTGATCTGCGCGGCGGCGCGATATAGTTCCGACCGTCGGACGGCATATCCCGGGGGTCTCCATCCGTGTGGCTTGTCAGAATTGCGCTGGCGCGGCCCTATACGTTCATCGTGCTGGCCCTGACGATTTTCATCGTCAGCCCGATCGTTATTCTGCGCACGCCGGTCGACATCTTTCCCAACATCAACATTCCCGTCATCGCGGTGGCGTGGAACTACACCGGCCTCAATGCGGAAGAGATGGAGGGCCGGATCACGACCGTGTTCGAGCGCACCCTCACCACGACGGTCGATAACATCGCGCATATCGAATTGACCACGGTCAACGGCATCGCCATCATCAAGGTCTTTTTGCAGCCGACGGCGAGCCTTCAGACCGCGAACGCGCAAGTCACCGCCATATCGCAGACCCTGTTGCGCGGATTACCGCCCGGAACGCAGCCGCCGCTCATCATCAACTACAGCGCATCGAGCGTTCCGGTTCTCCAGCTTGGGCTCTCCGGCGCGGGATTGACGGAGCAGCAGCTCTTCGATCTCGGCGTGAATTTCCTGCGCACGCAGCTCGTCACGGTTCCCGGCGCCGTCATTCCTTATCCCTATGGCGGCAAGCAGCGCCAGGCGATGATCTATCTGCGGCCCGACCTGTTGCTCGCGAAAGGCCTGTCGCCGGCCGACGTGCTCAACGCCGTGATCAACCAGAACCTGGTCCTGCCCTCAGGCACCGCGAAGATCGGCGCCTTCGAATATGACGCGCGCCTCAACGACGCACCGTCCAGCATCGCGGAGCTGAACGCCCTGCCGATCAAGGTGGCCGGCAATTCGGTGATCTATCTGCGCGACGTCGCGACGGTGAGCGACGGCTTCCCGCCGCAGACCAACATCGTGCGCCAGGACGGCCAGCGCGGCGTGATGTTCAGCGTGCTGAAGGCCGGCACCGCCTCGACGATCGACGTCGTCAACGGCATCCGCGAGCTCATTCCGCGCATCCTCCAGACGCTGCCGCCGGCGCTCAAGGTCACGCCGTTCGCCGACCAATCGATCTTCGTCAGCGCCGCCGTCGGCGGCGTCGTCCGCGAAGCCGTCATCGCGACCGCGCTCACGGCTGCGATGATCCTCATTTTCCTCGGCAGCTGGCGCAGCACGCTCATCATCGCCGTCTCCATTCCGCTGTCCATTCTGGGCGCGGTGATCGTGCTCGGCTTCCTCGGCGAGACGATCAACATCATGACCCTGGGCGGGCTCGCGCTTGCGGTCGGTATTCTCGTCGACAACGCCACGGTGACGATCGAGAACATCGAGCGCCATATCGAAGAATCGAGCGACTTGAAGGCCGCCATTGTCGATGGCGCGGCGCAGATCGCGGTGCCGTCGCTGGTCGCGACGCTTTGTATCTGCGTCGTGTTCCTGCCGATGTTCTTCCTGAATGGCGTCGCGAAATATCTATTCGTGCCGCTCGCCGAGGCGGTCGTGTTCGCGATGTTGTGGTCTTATGTCCTGTCGCGGACGCTCGTTGCGACGCTGGCCATGTATCTCCTGAAGCTCAAGGCGCATGGCGGGCCGCCCTCGCGCAATCCGCTCGTGCGGGCGCAGCAGGCGTTCGAGCGCGGGTTCGTCGGCTTTCGCGCCTGGTACCGCGAGCGTTTGACCGGGCTCATCGCGCGGCGAGCCGTGTTCATTCCGGCGTTCTTCGTGGCCTGTCTCGCCGCCTTCCTGCTCGCGCCGTGGCTCGGCCAGGATTTCTTCCCGAACACCGATAACGGCCAGATGATCCTCCACCTCAGGGCGAAGTCGGGAACGCGCATCGAGGAGACCGCCAATCTCACCGACCAGATCGAGGATTACGTCCGTCGCGCGCTGCCGAAGGGCGAGATCGCGAGCATCCTCGACGATATCGGGCTCCCCTACAGCACCATCAATTTCATGTATTCGACCTCGGGCCTGATCGGCGCCGCCGACGCCGACATCATGATCGCGCTCCGGCCGGACCACCGGCCGACCGCGGACTATGTGCGCCTGCTGCGCCAGGACCTGCCGCGCGCCTTCCCCGGCGTCACGTTCTACTTCCTGCCCGCCGACATCGTGAGCCAGATCCTGAATTTCGGCATCCCCGCGCCGATCGATATCCAGATCGACGGATCCGATCTCGAGGGCAACCGGCAGGTCGCCGATCGGATGCTGAACGAGGTGCGGCAGGTGCCGGGCATCGTCGACGCGCGCATTCAGCAGGAGTTCGACTATCCGGCGTTCAGCATCGCGGTCGACCGCACCAAGGCGGCGCAAAGCGGCCTCAGCGAGCGCGACGTGGCGAACAGCGTCCTCAACGTCCTGAGCGGCAGCAACCAGGTCACGCCGATGTTCTTCCTGAACCCGCAGAACGGCGTAAACTACAGCCTCATCGCCCAGGCGCCGCAGTACGACATGCAGTCCCTTCAGAACATCGCGAACATTCCCATAAGCGCCGCCGGCGGCCACGGCGACCAGATTCTCGGCAACATGGCGACGATCACCCGCACCAGCGAGATGCAGGTCCTCTCGCACTACAACATCCGGCGCGTCATCGACATCTACGCCTCCGTCCAAGATCGCGATCTCGGCGCCGTCGGCCGGGACATCACCCGCATCGTCGACCAGAGCCGCGCGCAACTGCCGCGTGGCAGCTTCCTCACCGTGCGCGGGCAGATCGATACAATGCGCAATTCCTATATCAATCTGCTCGCCGGCCTCGCCTTCTCGATCGTGCTGGTCTATCTGCTGATCGTCGTGAACTTCCAGTCCTGGCTCGATCCGTTCATCATCATCACGGCGCTTCCGGCGGCGCTCGCGGGCATCGTGCTGTTCTTGTTCCTCACGCACACGACCTTGAGCGTTCCGGCGCTGATGGGCGCCATCATGTGCATGGGCGTCGCCACCGCGAACAGCATCCTCGTCGTCTCGTTCGCCCGCGAGCGGCTTGCCGCACACGGCGATGCCGTGCAGGCGTCGATCGAGGCGGCCTTCACGCGGCTTCGCCCCGTCCTCATGACCGCGCTGGCGATGATCATCGGCATGATCCCGATGGCGATCGGATTGGGCGAAGGCGGCGAGGAGAACGCGCCGCTCGGCCGCGCCGTGATCGGCGGATTGATCCTTGCCACGGTGGCGACCCTGGTTTTCGTGCCGTGCGTCTTCAGCCTGCTGCATCACCGCGCCGCGCCAAAGGCGGACGAGGCGTAATGCCGTCTAAATCCTCCTCGCCAATGTCACGGCTCGGCATGATCGTGCTCGCCGTCGCGATTTTGGTCGTCGCGGTCGGAATCTATCGCGGCATCCGCGGGCGGGCGGCCGCCGAGACCGCGTTGGCGCACATCACCGAAGCGGCCGCGATCCCGAACGTGAACGTGATCCATCCCGAAGGCAGCCCGCCCGAGCAGATGCTCGTCCTGCCGGGCAACGTCCAGGCTTATGCGGACACGCCGATCTATGCCCGTACGAGCGGATATCTGCGGCAGTGGCATTTCGACATCGGCGCGCACGTCAAGCGCGGCGACCTGCTGGCCGAGATCGAAACGCCGGAGGTCGACGAACAATTGCATCAGGCGAGCGCCGACCTGGCCACTGCGCAGGCGAACCTTGCGCTCGCCGAGAGCACCTGGAAGCGCGACCAGACGCTGTTCGACAAACACTGGGTATCGGGACAAGAGCGCGACACCACGTTCGGCGCCTACGAGGCCGACAAGACGATCGTCACATCGAAAGAGGCCGACGTCTCGCGCCTCCAACGGCTGCAATCCTATGAAAAAGTATATGCGCCGTTCGACGGCATCATCACCGCCCGCAACACCGATGTCGGCGCGCTCATCGACGCCGGCGCCGCCTCCTTGGGACGCGAGCTGTTCCACCTCTCGGCGATCGACCAGGTCCGCATTTTCACCGCCGTCCCCGAGATCTATACGCGCTCGGTCCATATCGGCGCCGAGGCGAGCGTCACGCTCGACGAGTTCCCGGGCGTGTCCTTCCACGGCACGGTCGTCCGCAGCACCGATGCCATCGATCCGAGCTCGCGGGCGCTGACGGTCGAGGTGGACGTCGACAACCAGGATGGCCGGCTGCTACCGGGCGCCTATGCGTTCGTCCATCTCGCGCTGCCGACGAACGCGCGCGCCGCGAGCGTCACGGTGCCGGCGGAAGCCGTCATCTTCCGCAAGGAAGGGCTCCGCGTCGCGGTCGTACGGAACGGGATAGCGGAGCTCGTGCCGATCGCCGTCGGGCGCGACTATGGCACCAAGCTCGAAGTCGTCTCCGGCCTCGATGCGAGCGACGAGGTGATCCTCGATCCCTCGGACTCGCTGACCAACGGAACGGCGGTTCGGGCTCAGCCGCCGGCAAGCGCCGGGTCGGGCCACTGACGCGAAGCGGATCGTCCGACCCACGCCAATCCCCGATTATTTCGCAAGTACGTTCGCGCCGTCGACGAGCTGCAGCATGGCGAGGTCGTAGGTCGTCGCGTGGCTCTGGTCGATCGTCATCTTTCCCGTGCCGAGCACGGTCGGAAAATCGGCAGTGTGCCCGATCGCGTCGCGAATCTTCTCGCGCGTCGGATGGTCGCCCGCTTCCTTGATGGCGTGCGCGACGATCATCGCCGCCGTGTAGGCGCCGGCCGCGAAGACGTCGGGATCGGTTTGCATCTTTTGCCGATAGGCCGCGACGAAATCCTTGTTTTCCTCGGTCGGGAGCCCGGCGAAATAATCCGACGTGTAATAGGTACCCCAAACCGCCTTGCCGCCGGTATGGGCAAAGGCGGGCGAGGCGAGGTTGCCGATCCCGATCAGTTTCGTCTCGGGCGCGAGCCCAGCCTGGCGCGCCTGGATGATGACGTTGGCGCCGATCTCGGGCGTCGTGGCGAGAAAGAGCATGTCCGGGTTGAGGGCGACGATCTTGGTCGCAAGCGGCCCGAAATCCGTGTCGCCCTGCTGCGTGCCCTCGTCGGCAAGGATCTTGACGCCGCCCGCGGTGAGGCGCGCGCGCAGATCGTCGTCGATTTCCTTCGATGCGTCGTTGCCGCGATCGAACACCAGCACGGCCGACTTGACCTTGAGGCGATCGAGCGAGAAGGCGGCGATCGATTTCGACGATGCTTCCGCCTGCATATAGGCGCGGTAGGCCCACGGGTTGTTCTTGACGATGTCGTTGGCATAAGCGATCGCGATGATCGGCGTCGCGAGATTGTTGGCGACGGGCGCCGCCGCGGCGCCCAGCACGGTGGTCGCCGGGCCCAGGATCGCCATCACCTTGTCGACGGTGGCGAACCTGGTCGTGACCGCGATCACTTGCGATTTGTCGCTTGCCACGTCCTCGACGAGGAGTTTCACGGTATTGTTGCCGGCAAGCTTCATGCTGTTGATGCGCTCGATCGCGACCTCGAAGGCCGCGCGCATGTTGGGGCCGATGAAGGACGCCATGGGTCCCGTCAGCGCGACTTCGGCACCGAGCGTCACCTCGTCCGCGCGGGCACCGCCGGCCGCCAATGCCGCCGTCAGCGTCGCCGCCAGGATCGCCGTTCTTCGCATCGCCGTCTCCCTCCTTGTTCGCTCAGGGTCGAGCCCCGCTTCCTTTGCCCGCGCGATCATGCGCGGCGCCGAGATAATGTGCAATCACGGCGGGGTCGTCGCGCAAGGATGCGCTTTTCCCTTCGCGCACGATCTCGCCCTGATCGATCACGTAGGTATAGTCGGTGAATTCGAGCGCGCGGCGCGCGTTCTGCTCGACGAGAAGGATGGTCAATCCCTCGCGATGCAGCAGTTCGAGCGTGGCGAAGACCTGGTTCACCAGTGTCGGCGCAAGCCCGAGGCTCGGCTCGTCGAGCAGCAGCAGGCGCGGCCGGCCCATGAGCGCGCGGCCGAGCGCCAGCATCTGCTGTTCGCCGCCGCTCAATTGGCCGGCCGCAAGCGCCTGGCGCTCGCGTAGGATGGGAAAGAGCGCGAACACGCGCTCGAGATCGTCGTCGCCCGCCGGTGCATGCCGCCCGCGCGCGGCAAGCCGGCCGAGGATCAGATTCTCCAGCACCGAAAGCGGCCCGAGCACCCGGCGCCCCTCCGGAACATGGAGCAGGCCGCGGCGCGAGATCATGTGCGGCGGCACGCGCGTGATGTCTGCGCCTTCGAACAGGAGCCGCCCGCTGCGCGGCCGCAGGATGCCGCTCACCGTGTTGAGCAGCGTCGATTTCCCCGCGCCGTTCGAGCCGATGAGCGAGACCGTCTGTCCCTCGCGTACGGCAAGGCTCGCGTTCCGCACCGCGACGATGCCGTCATAGGTCGTAGTGACGTTGGCGATCTCGAGCATGGCTCTCACGCGCCGAGATAGGCTTCGATGACGGCGGGGTCGCGCGTCACTTCGTCGGCGCTTCCCTGCGCGATGAGGCGGCCGGTGTTCATGACATAGATCGTCGAGCACAGTTTCGTCACGAAGCCGACATTGTGCTCGATCAGCAAAATGCCGATGCCGTCGGCGACGAGCGCCCTCAGGATCGCGCCGATCTCGTCGGCCTCGACTTCGTTCATGCCGGCGACCGGCTCGTCGAGCAGCAGGAAATCGGGTCCGGTCGCGACCGCCCGCATCATCTCGACGCGCCGCTGATGGCCGTAGGACAACGAATTGGCGCGTGCGGCCGCGAATCGCATCATGCCGAACCGATCGAGGAGCACCATCGCGCGGGCACGGAACCGGGCGCGCTCGCGCCAGGCCGAGCGCAACCCCAGGAGATTGGCGGCCATCGACGTCTCTTCGTGGCGATGAAATCCGACCATCACGTTATCGAGCACCGAGGCGTCGTGCAGCAGGCGGATGTTCTGGAACGTGCGCGCGATGCCGAGGCGGGCGATCGCCTCGGGCGCCGCCTCGGTGATGTCGTGCGCGCCGACGCTGACGCGCCCGCGGGTTGCCGGGACGATGCCCGTGACGAGATTGACGACGGTGGTCTTGCCAGCGCCGTTCGGACCGATGAGCCCGGTCAACCGCCGCGGCGCGACCACAAGCGAAAGGTCGGCGACGGCGACGACACCTCCGAAGAGCTTGCCGACGCCGTCGAGCGTGATCGCGCTCATGACGTTCGCGTCCGGGCAGGCGCGCGCTCGCCATCGCGGCGCTCGCGCGCGGCCGCCCGTTGCTGCGCGAGGCTGTCGACAATGCCGCGCGGCAGAAAGGTGATGACGGCGATGAGGAGCGCGCCGTCGAGCAGGAACCGGTTCTCCGCCAGGGGCCGCGCGAGCTCCGGCAGCATGATGAAGATCGCCGTGCCGACGATCGGGCCGACGACGAAGCTGCGCCCGCCGAGAATGACCGCGCCCAGGGCGAGGGTCAGGAGCTGAAACCCGAATTGCTGCGGCTCGATCGTGTAGGTGTTGAAGGCGGACAGCGATCCGGCAAGGCCTGCGACCGCGGCACTCAAGCCGAAAGCGAGCCGATGGTAGCGTGCGACCGAAATGCCGAGCGAGCGCGCGACCAGATCGTCCTGACGGATGGCGCCGAAGGCGCGACCGATCCCTGTTCGCTCGACAACCGAGAGAAGTGCTGCGACGCCGGCGACGAACAGCACGAGCTCGGCCGTGCCGACCAGCTTTGGAATACCGTTGATGCCGCGCGGACCGTTGGTAACGCTGTCGAAATAAAGCGCGAGCGACACGACGATCTCGACGAACGCGACCGTGGCGACCGCTTGGAAATGGCCCCGGAGCCGCGCGAGCGGCACCGAGAGGAGGAGCCCGCAGACGAGCGCCGCGCCCGTGCCGGCAATCACCGCCACGCCGAGCGGCGCGCCATAGCGCATGAGCGCGATCGCCGCGGCATAGGCCCCGATCGATCCGAATCCGGCCGAGCCTAAGGAGAAGAGGCCGGCGCGGAGCGCGATGAATTGGCTCAGCGCATAACCGCTGCCGATGCAGATCGCATCGAGATAGGGCTGATAGGCGATGAGAAGATCCATCGCGGATCAAGCCCGCCGCGCCTCGGTATCGAAGCCGCGAAAGAGCCCGGTCGGGCGCACCAGCAGCAGAAGGATGAGGACGCCGAACATGATGGCGTCGCTCAAGGCCGACGACCACAGCGCCACCGAAAGCGCCTGCACCACGCCCAAGACGAGGCTTGCCACGACGGCGCCGATGACGCTGCCGAAGCCGCCGAGGACGATGATGACGAAGGCGCGCAGCATCATCGGCTCGCCCATGTTGTAGCTCACCGAGTTGAAGGCGACGCCGAGAATGACGCCGGCGGCGCCCGCCATGGCGCCGGCGATGAAGAAGGTTTGCAGGAAGACCGAGCCGGGCGCGATCCCGAGCAACAACGACGTGCGCTCGCTCACGGCGACGGCGCGCACTTCCGTCCCGAACCGGGTGCGGAACAGATAGAGCACCAGCATGACCACGAGCAGCGCGACGCAGCCGAGGATGACGATCGTTTGCAGCGAGATTATCAGTCCGGCGACGCGCCAGATGCGGATCGGAAACGTGCCGAAGGGAAAGCTCGCGATCTGCGAGTTCGTTAGCTGCTGCGCCATGTTGACGAGAATGAGATTGGCGCCGATGCTCGATACGAGCGTGCTGAGATCGTCCCCCCTGCGCCGCCGCAAGTGCCGGAAGGCCACGAGCTCGAGCGCCATACCCAAGAGGCCGGCTCCCGCCATGGCGATCACGAGCGCCGCGAGAAGCGGCAGCCCGAGCCTCGTCACTA
The DNA here is from genome assembly GCA_963729295.1 of uncultured Alphaproteobacteria bacterium. Classification (GTDB taxonomy): domain Bacteria; phylum Pseudomonadota; class Alphaproteobacteria; order ATCC43930; family CGMCC-115725; genus DATJLY01. The sequence goes on along the minus strand of CAVSNJ010000020.1, from coordinate 366,560 downwards.
CGAAATAGCCGATGAGCGCGCCCCACATGAAGACGCCGCCATGCGCGAGATTGAGGATCTTCTGGACGCCATAGACGAGCGTGAAGCCGAGCGCGAACAGCGCATAGACCGCGCCGACGACGAGGCCGTTGAGGATCTGCTGCGCGATCATATGGATCGAGCGGCGACGCCGGCCGTGCTGTCGAGCTGCGCGGATGCCGTGGTTTCCTCCCGTTTCCCCGATCGCGTCGTTGTTCGACGCCGTTGCCGATCAGGATTTCATTTCCCGGCCGGTCTGACAAGCCTCGTCGCGGCGGGAATTGCAAGGACACCCGTCACTCGGGCGCCACGTCCTGCCGAATTCGCCTTCGACCGATTATGCCGCGAGCCGCGGTTCCCGATTCTTCAGCTTGGGCATGACCTCGCTGGCGAAAAGGTGCAGCGAGCGCAGCGCCTGGTCATGCGTAATGCCGCCGAAGAAGAAGGTACAGTCGCACTGGGTGAATCCCATCGCATCCTGAGCCCGCTCGAGCAGCTTGACCGCCTCATCGGGCGTGCACGCGATGACGCGCAGCTCCTCGACCATCTTGTCGACGTCGAGAAGGTCCTGGCCGACCTGCCGCCGGTTGGGGTCGTTCAGATAGTTCTGGTCCGCCCTGATCCGGTCGAGCGTGTGGGTGGTCGCAAGCGTGTAGCGACGCCACGCCTCGCGCGCGATCTCGCGCGCTTCGCGCTTGTTCTCGCTCAAGACGCAGTGATAGTGCGTCGCGACGCGCCATTTGTTGGCCGGATGGCCGGCCTTGGCCCAGGCCTCGCGGTAGAGTCTGTTATTGGCGACGAGATTTTCGACGCTGCGATAGGCGACGGTGAGAACGCTATAACCCTTGCTCCCCGCCCATTCGAAGCTCGCCGGCGTCTGCGAGCACGAGAGCCAGATCGGCGGATGCGGGCGCTGCTCGGGCCGCGGCCAGACTTCGAGGTTCTCGTAAGTGTAGAACCGGCCCTTGTGCGTAAAGGGCTCGCCGCCCCAAGCCTTGAGAATGACTTCGAGCTGCTCGCGCATGCGCCCCTGCGAATCCTCGCGCGACACGCCGAGCCGGTCGTAGTCGAACTCGACGAAGCCGCGGCCGATGCCGAACTCGACCCGCCCGCCCGACATCAGATCGACCATGGCGAGCTGTTCGGCGATCTCGATCGGGCTGTGGAGCGGCAGCACGACGATCGAGGTGCCGAGCCGCGCATGCCGCGTGCGCTGCGAGAGCGCGGCGAGAATGGTCGGGGGCGACGGGATGATGCCGCCATAGGCATCGAAATGATGTTCGTTCGCCCACAGCGAATCGAAGCCGAGCGCCTCGCTTTCGGCGAGCAGCTCGATCCAGCGACGCATCAAGACGCCGACGCTGCCGTCGACGTCGGGAAAAAAGGTCGGCAGGCAGAAATGCCCGAATTTCATTGCCGCACTCCTTCAAGCGCGCCGTGGATGGAGCTTCGTTTTTACCCGTTTCCGCGCGCCAAAGATACGAATTCGAGCGCTTCGATCCGTCCGGCAGGAACCTCGCAGCGCCGCCTTGACGGATATTCCGGGTGCAACCATAAAAGGTCGCAATGCCGGCGCCCGCCATCCGCATCGAGAAGCTCTCCAAGCGCTTTGCCGGACGCGGGCGGGAGGGCGTCGAAGCCGTCAGGGCGCTCGACCTCGTGGTCGAGAAGGGCGAGATTTTCGGCCTGCTTGGCCCCAACGGCGCGGGCAAGACCACGACCATGCGTATGCTCTGCACGCTGCTCATCCCGACGAGCGGCACGGCGACAGTGACCGGCTTCGATCTGATGACCGAGGCGCGCCAAATCCGCCGGCATATCGGCTATGTCGGGCAGAAGGGCGGAATGGAGCAGGTCGCGACCGGACGCGAGAACCTCATGCTCCACGCCCAACTCTATCGCTTGAGCAGGATCGAGGCCGCGCGCCGCATCGATGCCTTGATCGAGCGTCTCCATCTTGCGTCCTTCGCCGACCGCAAGACCGAAACCTATTCGGGCGGCGAGCGTCGCATCTTCGATCTCGCCTCCGGCGTCATCAATTCCCCCGAGCTCCTCTTTCTCGACGAGCCCACGACCGGCCTTGATCCGCAAAGCCGCGCGCGCGTGCGGAGCGAAGTGCGCGCGTTGAACGAGCAGGGCACGACGATCTTCCTGACGACGCACTATCTCGAGGAAGCCGACGCGCTTTGCCATCGCGTCGCCATCGTCGACCATGGCAAGATCGTCGCGCTTGGCAGCCCGGCGGAGCTCAAGAAAGAGATCGCCGGCGACATCGTCACGTTGGGGTATGACGACGAGGACGCAGTCGCCGCGGCATCGGAAATTATGGCGCGAACGAGCCTCGTCATCGAAAGTCAGCGCGCGGGAGCATCGCTCCATCTCTACGTCGACCACGGCGATGTCGCGCTGCCGGAGATCATGCGGGTTCTGGCGGAGGGAAAGCGTCCGCCGAAGACGGTGCATCTTTCGCGGCCGTCGCTCGACGACGTGTTCCTGAAGCTCACCGGGCGCTCGCTGAGCGGGGAGGAGGTAGCTTCCTGATGCTGCGCGACACCTATCTCATCATGACCAACGAGATAAAGGTCACGTTCCGCAACCCGTTCTGGATTTTGCGCGGGCTCGTGCAGCCGGTGATCTATCTCGTGCTGTTCAGCCCGCTGCTCAATGGGGTTGCCGCGACGCGCGGCTTTCCGGCCGCGAACGCGATCCAGTTCTTCGCGCCGGGACTCCTCATCATGAACGCCCTGTTCAGTGCCGGCTTTGTCGGCTTTTCGCTCCAGGACAAGGTCGATGGCGGGTTTCTCGAACGATTGCGCGTGACGCCGGTGAGCCGCCTCGCCTTGGCGTTGGGCCTGATCCTCGTTTCGTCGATCGAGCTTCTGTGTCAGAGCGGCGCGCTCGTGCTGTGCGCGCTTTCGCTCGGGCTGCGCTTCGATCCCTGGGGCGGACTGCTCCTGGTCGTGCTGATCCTGCTGATCGGCATCACCATGGCGTCCACGTCCTTCACCTTGGCGCTCATCACGCGCGAGGGCGGGGTGCTGGCCGGCGTGACCAATACTTTCATCCTTCCGCTCCTCATCCTCTCCGGCGTGATGCTGCCGGTGAGCTTCGGTCCGCCGATCATCCAGGCGGTGGCGCGGCTCGACCCGTTCCTTTACGCCGTCAACGCCGCGCGGGCGCTGATGGGCGGCTCGATCCTCGATTCCTCGGTCGGAGCCGCATTCCTGATCTTCGCCGCGCTCTCGGTCTTGATGTTGGCGGTCTTCATCCGCGGCATGCGCGAGGCCGTCGCCTGATCCGACCCGCGCTGGCGCCGCGCATTTCCACAAGAGTTTCGCCGCTCGCATAACAATGTTAGCGTAGCGCCAACCGTGTGTTTCGAACCCAGGGGGCAGCAATGGCCGACGCAAAGCGGCTGAGCCGGATCGACGTCCATCATCACTTCTATGCTCCAGACTATCTTTCCGTCATGGGCGACATGGCGAAACGGCCCGTCGTGCGCGACTGGACCATGGCCCGCAGCCTCGAGGAAATGGACAAGAACGGCGTCGGCACGTCGGTTCTGTCGCTGTCGCCCCCGGGCCTTCATCATGTCGGAAAGGACGCGACGCGGCGGCTTGCGCGCGCGGTCAACGAGCATGCGGCGAAGATGCGCTCGAGCCACCCCGAGCGGTTCGGGCATTTCGCCTCCGTCCCGATGCCGGATGTGGACGGCACTCTGGCCGAAATCGCCTATGCGCTCGACGTCCTCAAGGCCGACGGCATCCAGCTCATGACGAGCTATGGCGAGCGCTATCCCGGCAATCCGGATTTCGAGCCGGTGATGGAAGAATTGAACCGGCGCAAGGCTCTGGTCTTCGTCCATCCGCTCAACCCGATCTGTTGCGCGCCCTCGCTCAGCTGGATTCAGCCGTCGCTGTTCGAATTCACGCAAGACACCAACCGCTGCGTCTTCAGCCTCCTCTTCACCGGGACATTGGCGCGCCGGCCGGACATTCGCTTCATCTTCTGTCATTCCGGAGCCGCCGTCCCGGTTCTCGCTGGGCGCGCGGCGGTCGTGGGGCTGGGCCGCGAATTTGCCGACAAAATGCCGAACGGCATCGACCATGAGCTGCGCAAGCTCCATTACGACGTGGCGCTCCAGGCGAATCGTCCGGCGCTCGCGGCGCTCTTCGCCTATGTGCCGCTATCGCAAGTTCTGCTCGGCAGCGATTACCCCTTCGGCACGTCGAGCGACGGCATTCGCGGCCTCGAAGAGTACGGTCTGAAGCCCGGCGAACTGGCGGCGATCTATCGCGGCAATGGCGAACGGCTGATACCGCGTCTCAAGAGCTAACTCGATCGGACCTAGCGCGCGGGCGTGGGGCGGATCGACGTGATCCGCGCCGTCGCCCGATCGATTTCGAATTCGACGCGCTCGCCGGGCGTGAGGCCATCGAGCAACGACGGGTTCGCCACGTCGTAAGGCATCGTCATGGCCGCCATGAAATCCGGTATCTCGTCGCCATTGACGACCAGCAAGCTCGATTCGGGCTCGATGGCGACGACGGTGCCGGTGCCGCGCACGACATTCGGCAGCGGGATGAACTCGATCTGCGTCGCGGCGAGGGCGCAGATCAGGAGCGCGGCAACGAGTGCGCCGCGCCAGTGGAAGCGCTGCCAGGCTGCCCCGATCGCGGTCATAATCGCGAGCGCGGTCACCGCGAGCGCAGCCTCTTGCGCGGCTCCTGCCGCGGCAGGCAGGAGGCGCCAGGCAGGGCGGAGTGCGAACGGCCAAAGCGGCGCTTGGTGGACCGCAGGAGCCTCGGTCGCGAGGTCGGCGGCGAGAAATACGACGACCAATCCCGCCGCCATCTCGCACATGATGCTGACGCCGAGCTTCGCAGCCGACGCGCCGGCGGCCGGCCCGCTCAGATGAGGCGTGAGCTCGAAGCGATTGATCCCGCCGAGACCGACCAGCAGCACGAACAGCGCGAGCTTTGCCAACGCCGTCCGTCCGTAATCGGTGCCGAGCAGCCCCGTCATCCCGCCGATCAGTTCTCCGGCCTGAACGAGCGCGCTGCACACGAGGACGACGACGCAGCAGATGCCGAGGAGAGAGAAGCGCCGCGCGGCGATCTGCGCCGGTTCCCCGGGCAGGCGGCGGAGCAGCAGCAGCAGCGGCAGCAAGCTCCCGAGCCACGCGCCGGCGGCGAGGAGGTGCAGGATCTCCGCGACCGGCAGGGCAAGATCGTCCGCGGCCGCCGCATGGCCCATCTCCGACTGTAATGCGAGCGCGAGCCCGGCCGCGGCGGCAACGCCGGCGGCGCGAATGACGCCGCCCCCGCGCGCAAGCCACAGCGCAACCACGAGCGTGCCAAGGCGCCACATCACGGCCGCGCCGAAATGCGTGTCGAAGAGGACGACGGGCGTTGCCGCGAACATGCCCGCGAGGCTGTCGCGGCCCGCCATGCTTGCCGCCTCGACCGGAATCCACAGCGCCGTCAGAATGAGCGCGGCGGCGAGGCACGAGCGCAGAAGCGCGAGCAGGCGGGCGCGGCAGTCATCGGCGGCGGCGGCCGGAACACGCGCCAAGGCGGCGGGCGCCACGAGCACGCGAAACAGTGCTGCGCCAAAGGCGCCGACAAGGGCGGCGAGCGCCAGGCCTCGCGACAGCGGCAATGCGACGGCGACCCAATCCATGGATTTGCGTCACGGCGCGATGGTGAACGCGAAGCTTCCTTCGGTCCGGTGCGTATCGATCGCGGTTGCGTGCCACTTTACCGTATAAGTGCCGGCCGGCAGCGGCTTCAGGCCGACGCGCATCCGCTTCGCATTGCCGGGAACCGTGTGCGCATCGCCCGCATCGACGCGCGCGCCCTTCGCGTCGAAGACCTCGAACGTGCTGAGGGCGGGCTCGAGCGCGCCGGTGAAATCGATCACGACTTCGGACGGCGCGGTCTTCACCGTGCCGTTCATCGGCGGCTCGGCGCTCGTCGGATAAGAGTGCGCAAAGGCCGAAGCCGCGGCGAACAAGAGGCCGATCGCCGCGATCCCGGTACGCCAAGCCGCCGGCACGAGCCCCTCTCAGCGCGCGCCCGGCAGCGGCGGATGCGCCGGAATGGGTCCGGTGTAGCGCAAGACCGTCAAGCCGCCGCCATTGCCGTCGGTGACGTAGAGCAGGTTGGTGTCGGGATCCTGGAAGATCTCGCGCGTCTGGCGGTCATAGGATTTCGGCCGGCCGTTGTAGCGGGGCGATTTGTAGTAGCCGATGAATTGCGGCGCATAGGGATTGGAGATATCCAGCACGCGAACGCCCTCGTCGTACCAGGTGACGTAGACGAGGCTGGGCGAGCGCTGATCGACCCAGGGCAGATGCGTCGTGTTCTGAATCTCCTCGTTGCCGGGCGGACCCTTGGGACAGACGAACTCGTGCGTCGCGAAGTCGAAATTGTCCTGGATGCTCGGAATGCGGAAGGTCGATAGAAGCTGCGGGTTGGCCGGCCGCTTGCCGGCGATGACCTCGGGATTCTTCAGATCGGAGATGTCGAGGATGCGGCCGAAGCCTTGCGGGCAGGTGAAGATTTCGTCCGTGACGACGACGAGGTCGGGATCCTTGCCGGGCGTGACGATGATCGGCTGCACGGTATGGGCGCCGCCGAGCCACGAGCCGTAATAAGGCGGGATGTAGTCGAAGTTTGCGATTTCCTTCGGCTTCTTCTTGTCGCTCACGTCGAGAACGACGACGCCCGAATCGCGATAGCCGATATAGAGCTTGTTGTTGTAGGGCACGATCTCGTGGCACCAGACGAGCTGCGGTTTGCCGTCCGGCCCGTTCATGTCGAGCGGCCCGTACTGTTCGCCCTTGACCTGGCCGGGAACATGCCAGGTCGACACCTGCACCGGCTCGTCGGGCGAGGAATAATCGATGATCTGCACGGCCTGCGCGTTGACATCGGACGCGTACTGGCCGCAGCCGTAGACGTAGTTGTCGTCTGCGGCCATGCCGTGCGTGCTACCGTTCGGCGCTGCCGGGACGAACGACAGTTCCTTCGGGTGACGCGGATCGGATACGTCGTAGAATTCCCAGCCTGAATTCACCGTCTGGCCGGGCGTCGGCTGAATCGGATTGTTCTTGTTCACGTCGTTGCCGAACATCAGGATCTTCTTTTCGCGATTGACCCTGAGATAGGGGCAGCGCGTCCCGACATGGCACGGGATGAAGCTCAGCGGCACCATGTGCAGCGGATCGTGCACGTCGGCGATGAGGATGCCGAACAGGGTCGGTGGCCCATCGTAACCGCCGAGATAGGCGATCCCGTCATAGACCCGCACCGTATTGAAGCCCGATCCGAGCGCCGGTCCCGCGCGCCCTTCGCCCTTGGCGAACGGCGTGCGCTCCGGGATCTTGAAGTATTCGTGGCCGAGAATCTCGAAGTTCTGGACCGCCGAATATTGCTTCACCTCGTCAAGGGTGAGACTGAATACGTCCTTGCCCTGGGGCAGCTCCGGCGGGGTCACCGCGGGTCCGAGTTGCGCGCGGACACTGATGGGTAAGGCAAGGATCGCCGCGGCGACGAAATAAGGCGCGAGTCGTGCGCAAAAATCGGATTTGAGCACCGTCTTCTCCCCCCAAGCCTGATTTGTTCAAGGCGCCAAAAACTGTAAACGAAGCAATGGGACCACGCAACATCGCGGGTCGCCGGATCGGACATGACTGAGTTGCGGTCGCGGCTGCTTCGCGCCGCGCTTCGCGCTAAACTGTGGTGTCAGCGGTGGGTGTGGCAATGCGTATTGCTTCGTTCGCGACGGGCGCTTCGATGGTGTTGGCGGCGCTCGCGTTTGCGTCGCTCGCGTGCGCCGACGCACCGCCCGATCCCAACCTGCTGCCGCTCTATAGCCGATATTCCTCGGTCCACGCGTACCAGAACGGCGGCGCCGAGGGACAGTCCGCGTTCGACGCCGAGCGGAACCGTATCCCCGGCGCGGCCGACGATGCCGTCGCGATCGAGGATCTCGCCGATGGCACGCGGCAAGTCACGATCCGGTTCGAGATCATCGAGGTTCAGGAGGAAGTCTATCCCGGCAAGTTCGTGCTGTTCTGGGTTTATGCGCCGGTCGGAAGCGCGATGAGTTCGCCGGCGCGGATGCCGAGCCCCACCATCCGGGTGCAGGAAGGCGATCACGTGCGGATCGAGCTCTACAACACCCATTATTTCCCGCACACCATCCACTTCCATGGCTTGAGCGTTCCGGCCGACATGGACGGCACGCCCGACTTTTCCCAGCCGGCGGTCGAGCCGGGCAAGAAATTCGTCTACGAGTTCACCGCCAAGTATCCCGGCACGTACTGGTATCACTGCCATGTCGATCCAAGCATCCATGCGATGATGGGGCTTGCCGGCATGCTGATCGTCGAGCCCAAGCGGCCCGACAATCATTTCGCGCCGGTCGTGGTGGGCGCCGGCCGGATATGGCCGATGGCCAAGGGCACGGCCGAGGATTTTCAGGGCGAATACTCGCTCGTCTATCAGGATGTCGACGAGCGGCTCAACCGCATCGCGCTCGCTTATACCGATCCGCGCGAGGTCGAGATGCGGATGCACCGCGACTATGACAGCTCGCAGCGCAAGCCGGATATTTTCCTCCTCAACGGGCGCTCGTTTCCCTTCACGCTGCTCGACAGCCCGATCCTGGTGAAATCGAACGAGGTGACGCGGCTCCGCATCCTCAACGCGGGCGGCCAGACGATTGCGTTTCACACGCATGGGCATCACCCGGTCCTGATCGCGCTCGACGGCGACCCGCTGCCTCCGGCTCTGCAATATTCCCGCGACACGTTCGAGATCGCGCCCGCCCAGCGGATCGATCTCGCGCTTCATACGGGCGATGACGGCCGCTATGCGGCGGGCCCGGGCGTATGGATGGTGCACGATCACACGCCGTCGGCGGAGGTGAATGGCGGAATCGACGGCGGCGACATGACCGCCATCGTCTATGACGGCTTCATGCAGGCGAACGGGCTCCCCAAGGTCGCGGGCAATCTGGAGATGATGTTCCATCCCGATTTCTATCGCGGCAAGATGCCGATGTTCGATCCCAAGATCTACGGCACCGACGCCGCCAATTACGATAAAGGCTGGCCCGCGGCGCCGCTCGGCGGCGCGTTCGACTATCCGCACCGGCAGGACAGCGACGACGGCTTGCCCAATTTGGCGCTCATCGATGCGCACCGGCATCAGGTCGCGGCGACCGCCTGCAAGGATCGTCCGCGCAGCGCCCAGACCATCACCATAAAAGCGGGCCGCGCCTATGCGCGCCCGGGCGAGGTGTTCGCCTTCGAGCCGCGCATCGTGCATGTCGAGCGCTGCGCCGCCGTTACCATCGTGCTGGAGAACACCGATGAGATCCGGCACGACTTCATGATCCCGGGCCTCGATCCGATGGTCGCGATCAATTTCATCGGTCCCGGCCGGCAGCAGGCGACGTTCGTCACGCCCGATGCCGACGTGACGCTCATCTATCACTGCCATGTCTCGACGCACGAGCGGCATGGCATGCTGGGTTATCTCGTCGTCGGCAAGGGCAGCGCGTTGGCACCCGGCCAGGCGGAAGGCATCCCCGCGGCCGAGAGCCTCGACACCCTGCTCGCCGAGAACGAGCAGGGATCCGGCCCCGGGGCGGCGCCACTGAATCAAGCTGCGCTTGCCCAGCCCGGCGCGGCGGCGGCAGCCAAATCATTCATCGGCACCGGCCAGGTCATCAGCACCATACCGAGAAGCCGTCAGCTCATCGTCAATGGCGACGAGATTCCCGGCTACATGGCGGCGATGGTCATGGGATACTTGGTTGTCACGCCGTCGTTGCTCGAGGGTTTGAACCCGCAGGATCGTGTGCAATTCACGATCGACGGCGCAAGCAACACCATCACCAAGGTCGAAGTGTTGCAGCGCGCGCCCTGAATTCGTGAGCAGGGTGCATCATCTCTCATCGACGAGTACGACAACGCCGCCGCGCAAAGGCTCCTCGTCCTTGGCATTGTTGGTCGATCGCGTCGCGAGTCCGATCGGAACGCTCGTCATCGTCCACGATTCCGATGGGCGCGTGTCTATTTAATCGCGGCCCTCGTTGGGCCCAAGCCTCGCGGCAGTCCCAACGTCGCCGCGAGGCCGATCAGCGCCAGGAGCCCCGTCGTCAGATAGACGTGCCGCAATGCCTCGGCGATCGCCAGCGTCAGCGGTCCGATTTCCGCCGGCGAGAGGCTGTGGCGCAGCGCCGGGTCCATGATCCGCGTGACGGCGTCGCCGCCGATGCGATCGGCGAGGCTGATATTCACGATTCCGCCGAAGAGCGCCGAGCCGATGGTCTGGCCGAGGATGCGGCTGAAGAGCACGGAAGCCGTCGCGGAGCCCCGATCGCTGCGCTCGACGCTCGCTTGCGCGGCCAGGAAGAACGTGTTCTGAAACAATCCCATGCCGAGCCCGGTGAGCGCCGTGCCCGTTGCAGCCCAAAGCGGCCCGCGGCTGGGATCGAGCGTGATGAGCGCGAGCGACCCGCAGATCACGATGCAGCTGCCGATCGTCGCGGCGAGGCGGTAGGAGCCGCGCAGCATGATCCTGCCGCCTGCCGCCGAGCCGAACATCCAGGCCACGGAACTCGCCGACACCACGTACCCGGCGATCAAGGGACTGCGGCCCATGACGCCTTGGACATAGGCCGGAAGGAATGCGCTCGCCGACACCGTGATCGATCCGACGGTCAGGGAGGCGAGATTGCTCATCACGACGACCCGGTTGCGCCACAGCCGCAACGGCATGACCGGCTCCGCCGCCCGCCGTTCCTGGAGATAGAGCAGGCCGAACAGCGCCGCGGCCACCGCGACGAGCGTGATCGACGCGGCCGGCCCGATCGTCGTCGCCTGGACCAACGCAAAAATCAACGTGCCGACCCCGAGCGCCAGGAGCGCCGAGCCGAGATAGTCGATCTGGTGCGAACGGCGTTCCGCGCTCTCATGCAGCATGAGCGCGAGCAGAAGAATCGCCACCAACCCCAAGGGCACGTTGATCCAGAAGATCCATCTCCAGCTCAAGGCCGAGACCAGGAACGCGCCGACGAGCGGCCCGCAAATGGCCGCGCCCGCCCAGATGCTCGAGAGATAACCCTGCATCCGCGCGCGCACCGCCGGAGGATAGATATCGGAGATCAAAGTCTGCGCCGCCGGCATCATCGCGCCCGCGCCAACGCCCTGCACGATGCGGCAAAGGATGAGGACCACCATGTTGGGCGCAAACCCGCAGAGCGAGGAGCCGAGCAGGAACAAGCCAAGGCCGGCATAGAGGACGATCTTACGGCCGATGAGATCGGCGAAGCGCCCGCCGAGCGGAATGGTGACGGCTTGCGTCAGGAAGTAGGTGCTGAAGACCCAGCTGAAGAGGTGGAAGTCGCCGAGCTTGCCGACGATCGTCGGCATCGCCGTGGCGACGACGGTGCCCTCGATCGCGGCCATGAACATGCAGATGACGGCCGAGGTGAGGATCCACGCCCGCGTCGTGGCATCCGCAAAGCGGGACGTCTCGGCGGCGTTGGCCTTGGTCTCCGTAACGACCCGGTCGCTGGGACTCATGCTTGTTCACGATCACACGAACGATCGCACCGATTCTGCGCCGCCGCGCCGCGAACGCAAGACAACAGGTCCGCACGCGGCGCAACGTCGAAATCCGATCGTCGATGGCGTTCCCGGGGATGGGAACGCGGAATAAGATGCCGTCGGGTGGAGAAGTCCGAACGGGGTATGACGATGACGACGACGAACGAAGGCAACACGGCTTTGCGGGCGGCCGAAGGCCTGGTGCCACTGATCGAGGCCGAGGCCGAGGCCGCCGAACGTCAGTCGCACCTGAGCGACCGCGTTGTCGAAGCGCTGCGGCGCGCGGGCCTCTATGCGATGTTGCTGCCCAAGTCTCTGGGCGGCGGCGAGCTTCCCTTCCCCGACGCGATGGAGGTCGTGGCGCGCCTCGCCTGGGCCGATGCCTCGACCGGCTGGTGCACCATGGTGAATGGCGTGATGAGCGCGTCGTTCGGCGCCTATGCCGCCGACGAAGGCGCGCGCGCCGTCTTTGGCCGCGGTCACGACGTCACCATCGCCGGCAATGGCGTGCCGCGCGGCTATGCGCGCCGCGTGCCGGGCGGATTCATGATCCGCGGCCACTGGGCCTATGGCAGCGGCATCCACCATGCGGAATGGATTCACTCCGGCTGTTTTGTGATGGACGGCGACAAGCCCGTGGCGAATCCCGACGGCACGCCCGCGATCGTGCTTGCGCACCACCCGAAGGAAAGCGTCGAGCTCAAGGGCAATTGGGACGTGCTTGGGCTCCGCGCCACCGGCAGCTTCGACTACACCTTGAAGGAGCCAGAGCTGTTCGTGCCGGAGCATCTGTGCTTTCCGTTCGACGGCGCCGTGTTGCGGCGCGGCGGGCCGCACTATCGGATCGGGCTTGTCGGCTTCACCACCTGGGGCCACAGCTCCTGGGCGCTCGGCGTCGGCCGGCGCGCGCTCGACGAGCTTGCCCGGCTCGCGCGCGAGCGCGGCGACGTTTTCGGAAAACTCAGCGACAGCGCGACCTTCAAGAAATCCTTCGCCGACGCCGAAGGCCGCTTCCGTGCCGCCAGCGCCTTCGTGCGCGAGAGCTGGTCATCGCTTTCGGAGACGGTCGCGCGGGGCGATGCGCCCACGATCGAACAGGTGGCGCTCATTCGTCTGGCCATGCGGCATATCCATGATGCGCTGTCCGAGGTCACGACCTTCGCGCACCGTGCGGTGCGCGGCGCGTCGCTCCGCGGCAGCAAGCTGCAACGCTGCTATCGCGATGCCCATGCCGGGACGCAGCATCTGCTGCTGGCCGACGAAATCGTGATGGAATGCGGCCGCGCCCTCATGGGCGCGACCGGCCCGGGCGCACAATGGACCATGTTCGGAATCAAGGACTAGAGACCTCGACGTGCGAGAGCGCTTCGCCTAGCATTCGATGTGAAATATAAGTTGGAGCGCGCGCCATGGAAGGGCGATCTGCAATCGATCGAGTCGAGTTGCCGAAACGCAAGGAGCGCCTCGCTCTTCTGCACGATGCGACGTTGCGGCTTTCCCTCTTCGAGTTCTGGGGCGACCAAGAAACCGACGACCACCAGGCGACCGACAAGTTGCGTGCGGGCCGTCTCACCGCTGTGCCGCATCTTTGGAAATACCGTGAGATCCACCCCTGTTTGCTCGAGGCGGCGCAGCTCATTCCGATGGAACTGTCGGAACGACGCTCGCTCATTATGGTCAACCCGGCACTGGCGCCGCTCGTCGCGACGGTGTCGACGCTCTTTGCCGCCTATCGGATCAACATGCCGCACGAACTCATGCCGGCGCATCGGCATTCGCCGAATGCGATCCGGTTCGGGCTCACCGGAAACACCAATTTCACGGGCATCGACGGCGAGAACGTAACCTTCGGACCAGGCGACCTGGTGCTGACGCCGCACGACACTTGGCACAATCACGGCAACGGTCCTGACGAGGCCTCGGTTAATCTCAGCGTGCTCGACATGCCGCTCGTCAACATCCTCAACGCCACGTATTTCGAATTCGACTATCGCGAGAAAGATCGCGACGCGATGGTTGCCAAGCGCGTCCAGAGCGCCTCCGTGCCTGACGACTACTCCCAGCGCATCTACGGAACCGGCGGCCTGTTGCCACGCGGCATCAATCACTCGCGTGGTGCCGGGACCAGTTCGCCCATGTTCGTTTACCGGTGGGAACGGACCGAGGCGGTGCTGCGCGGCTTACACGATCGCGACGGGAGCCCCTACGAGGGCATTGTCGTCGAGTTCGTCAACCCGATGACCGGCGGCCCGGTCTACAAGACCATGACCTTCCTCATGCAGATGCTCCGCCCGGGGGAAAGCCTCCTGCCCGTGCGGCAGAATGCCAATCTGATCTGCACGGTCTTCGCCGGTACGGGGCATAGTATTGTCGGCGGCAAGCGCTTCGACTGGGAGCCCTTCGATACTTTCTGCATTCCCGGGGGCGAATGGTTCGAGCACCACAACGACCAGCCTGGCGCGGATGCCATCTTCATCGTTAGCAGCGACGAGCCGACACTCCGCGCCCTCGGATTCGCCCTTAAGCATGGCCGCAGCCGGGACGGCGACGTTGTTCTGCTCGAGCGCTCGACCCATGTCTCCGGCGGCGTTAATCCCTGCGTATGACCGGTCGGAAACCCGACGGTTCAGTCAGACTGTCGCACACGCGTCAACGGCTCGTGAAACGTTTTGCGATTTGATCGCGGTGCGCCCAAATGACGACCATTATCAACGCCCCAAGGACAACGGGATGAATGGGGTCGCCGTGCATTATGAAAAGCTGGACCAAGAAAGCGCCGATGGCGATCCCCAGCAATATGATCGCGCCAAAAACCGAGACCGAAGGTATGAGTATGCAGAGCGCTCTGACGATTTCGAGGCAACCGGTCAAATAGCGAAACCATTGCCCGAGACCAGATGCGTGCGAGCTCGTCGATCTTCCGTGACAGGCCGTAAAGTTTAACCCCGCCTGTCGCTAGGATAATCAAGAGCCCGCACGATCGTGTCGGTCAATGAGAGCCGCGCGCTGCCACGGTCGGCGACGTTCTTTTGCCGCGATAAACATGGTCTATCCCTCTGGCAGCGCGTGGACCCCGTTGGTCGGTTGAGCTTGCATCACGGGCCGAATGCGAGCGGCCAAACGTCTGCCGCTCTACCGAATAGACCGATGAATTCTCCTCGCCTCATGTTCGCCCCAGGCTCAGGACAAGGGATAGTACCGGCAAGCCCCAGCACTCTGAAAGGAGCTGGATTTGATCTTCGGCGCCATGTGCTGCAGCGCGGGACAGCCCCGACCTTGCGGCGCGGTTCCGTCAGTTGTATCGATTCCTATCGGTAGCGCGCCGGCGGTATCAGCCCGGGCGATCCGGCAGGGGCTTATCGATCCCGGTGTTGCCTTGGAGGCACTGAATGAGGCAAGGCCCCAGCATCGCGATCGTCGGCGGCGGGCTGGCGGGATTGGCCGCGGCCAATGCTCTCGCTGCCTTCGGATTCGCTGCAGAGGTTTTCGAGCGGGCGCCGACGCTCGGCGACATCGGCGCCGGCATCAATATCAGTCCCCAGGCAGTGAAGGCGCTGCGGTCGATCGGCCTCGGCGAGAAGCTTGCGGCCGTGGCCAATATCCACGGCACCATCTTCACCCGCGACATGCAGACCGGCGAACAGCTCGAATTTCGCGACCGCCGCATGGCAGCCGAGCGTTATGGCGCCCCGCACTATACGTTCCATCGCGCCGATCTCATGAACGCGCTCGCGAGCGGCGTCGATCCTGCGTGTCTCCATCTCGATCATCGCCTCGTCGCCATCGAGGAGCGCCAGGCCGCAGTCGCGCTGACCTTCGCGAACGGCGTCACCCGGGAAGCGGAGGTCGTGATCGGCGCGGACGGCGTCCACTCGGTAATCCGCCGTGCCCTTTATGGCGACGACAATCCCACCTACACCGGCCAGATGGTGTGGCGCGCGCTCCTCGCGGGCGGCGATGTCCCGCCCGAGGTGCTGGAGCCTTCGGGTCATATCCAATGGCTGGGGCCCGGCCGACACTTTTTTGCCTACTACTTGCGCGGCCGCGAAGTCGTGAACATCGTGACCCAGGAAGATACCGATAAATGGGTCGAGGAAGGCTGGTCCACGCAGGGCGATCCCGACGAGATGCGCTTGAGCTTTCCGAACCCCGAGCCGCGTCTCGAGAAGCTGCTGAGCGTCGTGATCGAATGCTCGAAGTGGGGCCTCTTCACGCGTCCGCTGACCGACAAGTGGGGGCGGGGACGCATCCAGCTCATCGGCGATGCCGCGCATGCCATGTTGCCCAATGCCGGGCAGGGCGCCTGCCAGGCGTTCGAGGACGCCTATACGCTCGCGCGCTGGATCAAGGCCGAGGGAGACGATCCTGTCGCGGCACTCGCGAATTTTCGGCGCATTCGCGTACCGCGCGTGCACGGCGTCCAGCAACGCTCGTTCGTCAATGCCCGGATCAAGCACATGCACGACCGCGAAGCGCAGAAGGTGCGGCTCGCGAAGGAAAACAAGGTCGACAGCATGGAATGGATCGTCGGCTACGATCCGGTTGAGAGCTGGAACAAGCCGCCGACCGTTCCCGCGATCGACTGACGGCAGTGCGCGCCTTGATGGATGACGGATGAGCCCAGCATGTTCGTGACCGGCCCCCGATTTTCCTCGAGCTATCACGGCATGACGATCCCGTACGAGGAAGCGGTCGAGCGAGCGCTGACGATCGTGCCTGTCGCCAAGCGCAACGCCATCGCAGCCGAAGAGCTGCGCCGGATGCCGGAGGAAAACATTCGGGCGATCCTCGATTCCGGGCTCATGCCGCTGATGCGCCCGCGGATGTTCGGGGGATACGAGGGCGACTGGATGACCCAGATCGATTGCGTCAGCGAGGTCGCCCGCTTCTGCGGCTCGACCGGCTGGTGCATGACCTTCCTGATCCAGCACCAATACTTTCTCAGTCTCTTCCCCGAGGAAGCGCAGCGTTTCGTCTACGAGCGGCAGCCGGATCCGACGATACTGACATCGTTTTACCAAACCGGGCAGGCGAAGGAGGTTCGTGGCGGCTTCGAGGTCGGCGGGCGTTGGCATTTCGGCTCGGCCGGCGATTATTGCCAATGGGCCATCCTCGGCGGGGTCGTGAAAACGGCCGACGGCGCTTTGCGGCGGTTGAATTTCCTGCTGCGGGCCGACCAGTTCCGCATCGACCGCGTATGGAACGCGGTGGGCCTCAAGGGATCGGGCAGCAACGACATCGTCGTCGAGCCGACCTTCGTTCCATCCGCCTTCGTCTATGACCATGACCAGGCGTTGATCGGCCGCGCGGCCGGTCATACGGTCCACGAGGGCGTGCTCTACCGCTCTCCTCTCGCGCTCAACTCGGGCTTTGCCGTCATGACGCCGCTCCATGGCATCGCGCGCGGCGTTTATGAATCCTTCGTCGAGCTCACGGCCGGTCGGAGTGCGCGCCCGCTCGGATCGCGGGCAGCGGACATGGTCCATGTGCAGACGGCGATCGGCGAATCCAGCGCCGAGATCGATCTCGCCTATCTCGTGACGGAAAAGATGGTGGCCACGATCTTCAAGGGCGGCAAGCTCACGCGGGCCGACGCTACACGGCAACGGCGCGACATGGCGGTGGTCTTGAAGCTGCTGCAGCGCGGGGTCGACCGCTTGTTCGATCTCAGCGGCGCGCACGGTCTCGACGGCGATCACCCGATTCAGCGCCACTGGCGCGATCTTCATGCAATCGGCCACCATGCCCAGTGGAACGCTCCGGCGTTGCAGATCGCGGGCCGGGACGCGCTCGGATTGCCGCCGCTGCCGAACGACCCGTATCCCCTCGATTAGGAGGCGTTGGATGACGCAAGAGCGCCGTATCGCGATCGTCGGAGGCGGGCTTGCCGGGCTCGCCGCGGCGCATGCGCTTGCCGCCTTCGGCATGCGGGCCGACGTTTTCGAGGCGGCGCCGGCTTTCGGCGAGATCGGCGCCGCCGTCAATACCAGTCCGCAAGCCAACAAGGCGCTTCGGGCGATCGGCCTCGGCGACAAGATCGCCACCGTCGCCAACTCCTCGCCCGGCATCTACACCCGCAACATGCAGACCGGAGAGTTTCTCGAATTCAACGACCGGAAGAAGACCTCGGCGCGCTACGACGCCCCCTACTACTCGTTCCACCGCGCCGATCTCCTGGACGCGCTCGCGAGCGGGCTCGATCCCGCCTTGCTCCATCTCGGCCACCGCATCTCCGGCATCGAGGAGCGCGAAGCCTCGGTCGCGCTCGCTTTCGTCAATGGCGCCGCGTTCGAAGCCGACATCGTGATCGACGCGGAAGGTGTGCGCTCGGTCATCCGACAGGCGCTCTACGGTGACGACCATCCGACCTATACCGGCCAGATGGTGTGGCGCGCGCTGCTCAAAGGCAGCGATGTTCCGCCCGAGATCCTGGAACCGACGGGCCATATCCAGTGGGTAGGGCCCGGGTGCCATCTTCTGGCCTATTACATCCGCGGCCGCGAGCTCGTGAACATCGTGACCCAGGAAGATACCGATAAATGGGTCGAGGAAGGCTGGTCCACGCAGGGCGATCCCGACGAGATGCGGTTGAGCTTTCCGAACCCCGAGCCGCGTCTCGAGAAGCTGCTGAGCGTCGTGACCGAATGCTCGAAGTGGGGCCTCTTCACGCGTCCGCTGACCGACAAGTGGGGGCGGGGACGCATCCAGCTCATCGGCGATGCGGCGCATGCGATGCTGCCCAATGCTGGACAGGGCGCCTGCCAAGCGTTCGAGGACGCCTATATCCTCGCGCGCTGGCTCGAATCCTGTCGCGATCCCGTCGAAGCGTTCGCCAATTTCCGCCGCATCCGCATTCCGCGCGTGCACGCGGTCCAGCAACTTTCCTTCGCCAATGCGCATTTCAAGCACATGCGCGACAGTGCCGCGCAGAAGACGCTGATCACCACCGGCAAGAGAGGGGTGATGGGCAACGCCGAATGGGTCTGGGGCTACGATCCGGTCGGCGGCTGGGACAAGGAGCCGGTCGTTCCAACGATCGAAATGCCGGCCTAGTCGCCGGCCAGGGAGGATTTGCCATGAGAAAGAACGCAACAGCATTGGCGTTTGCCCTTACGCTTGCGGCCGGCGTCGCGGGACCGGTGCGTGCCGCCGAGCCCTACGACATCCATGTCATCCTGCCGCTGACCGGCGGCGGCGCTTTTCTCGGCAAGGGCCACCGCGACAGCTTCGAAATCCTCGCCGAGATCGTCAACAAATCGGGCGGCATAAAGGGCCGGCCGCTCAAGTTCGTCTATCACGACGACCAGTCGAGTCCGCAAGTGGCGGTACAGCTCGCCAACGAGGTGCTCGCCGAGAAACCCGCCGTTATGCTGGGCTCGAGCCTCGTCGCCATGTGCGCCGCGATCGCGCCGCTGATGAAAGAGGGTCCGGTCGATTTCTGCCTGTCGCCGGCCTACCACCCGGCCGCGGGCGGCTACATCTTCTCGTCATCGCGCATCGGCGATCGACCAGTCGATCGGCCGTCATCCGCTATTACCGGATGGAGGGCTGGACGAAGATCGCCACGCTCAACAACACCGACGCGACCGGCCAGGCAAATGACAAGGCGGTCGACGAGGTCGTGGCCCTGCCCGAGAACAAGGACGTGAAGCTGGTCGAACGGGAACATTTCAATCCGACCGACATCAGCGTCGCGGCGCAGATCGAGCGCATCAAGGCGTCGGGCGCGCAGGCGATCGTCGCGGGCGTGACCGGCTCCCCGGCGGCGACCGTCTTCAAGGGCATGGTCCAGGCCGGCCTCGATATCCCGGTCGCGCCGACGAGCGGCAACGAGGTCTTCGCCCAGATGGAGCAGTGGACGGATTTTTTGCCAAAGGGGCTGGTCATGGGCTCGGCGCTCTTTCCCGAGCATGAAGGCGTGTGGAAGCTCGACCCGCGGGTCGAGGCGGCGCAGAACGAGATGTACGCCGCTCTCAAGGAACACGGACTCAAGGCCGACAACATCGTGGCCACATGCTGGGACGCGGGCCTCATCGTGATTGCGGCGCTCCAGGCTTTGGGACCTGTTGCCAGCGGCGAGCAGGTGCGCAACTACATCGCCAACCTCACCGATTTCGCCGGCATCGACGGCATCTATGATTTCAAGGCGAACCCGGAACGCGGGCTCGGCGCCGACAGCGCGATCGTCGTGCGCTACGACGCGAAGGCCAAGGCCTGGGCTTGGCTGACGCAGCCGGGGGGCGCGCCGCTCAAATAGCCCGCCGCCGGCGCCAATTACTGTCACGGGCGCTGGGTCGAGCGTCTTGCAATGGTAAATGCGACAGATACACTTGGCGACGCGCACAGACCAACCGGAGAGTCGTTATCTCATGGCGGCAGCGAGCCGGACCGGAAAGGCCGTCGGTCAGCCGGTCAAACGCGTGGACGGGGTCGCCAAGGTGACGGGCAGCGCCCGCTACGCCGGCGATTTCGACGTGCCGGGCATGATCTTCGGCCGGTGCTTGCGCTGCCCCTATCCCAGCGCGCGCATCGTCTCGATCGACACGCGGCGGGCCAAGGCGCTGCCAGGCGTCCACGCCGTGCTGACGGGCGCCGATGTTCCCGATATCCGCTACGGACGCTTGTGCAGGGATATCCCGATCCTCGCCAAGGGAGCGGCCCGGTTCGTCGGCGAGAAGGTGGCGGCGGTCGCCGCCGAGTCCGTCGAGATTGCGGAGGCCGCGCTCGAGCTCGTCGATGTTGAGTACGAGGAGCTGCCGGCGGTCTTCAGCGCCGGGGAAGCGATGCGGCAGACAGCGCCTGTCATTCATCCGGAAACGGTGGAGGTTTTACCCGGCGCGGCGGCCGGGGTTCACGGCGAGCTGCGCATGTATCCGCCGATACCAAACGTGATATCGCAACTCACGGTGCGGCACGGCGACGTCGCGAGCGCCTTTGCCAGTGCGCACAGGATTTTCGAACACAGCTTCGCTGTTCCAGCGGTTCATCAGGGATATATCGAGCCGCATACCTGCATCGTCTCGGTCGGCGCGGACGGGCTCGTTGACATTTGGGTCGCCAACAAGGGGCCTCATGTCGCGCGCGTGCACATGGCGGCAACGATCGGGGTGCCGGAGAACCGCCTCAGGTTCAATCCCGTGACGATCGGAGGCGATTTCGGCGGCAAAGGGTCGCTGATGGACACGCTCCTTTGCTATTACCTGGCGCTCGCCGCACGCCGGCCCGTCAAGATGGTGATGACGTCGTTCGAGGAGCTGACGGCGGCGAACCCGCGCCATTCCGCCAGCATCACGCTGCGGACGGGGCTTGACCGGGACGCGAAGATTGTCGCGATGGACGCGCGGCTGATCTTCAACGCCGGCGCCTATGCCGCCTTTATTCCCGGCCCGACGCTGCACGGATACAGCGAGCTCGCCGGGTCCTACCGCGTGCCGAATTGTGCGATCGAGGTGCTGCGCGTCTACACCAATACCGTTCCACGCGGCCACATGCGCTCACCGGGTTCGCCCCAGGTCTCTTTCGCCGTCGAAAGCCACATCGACATGATGGCGCATGCCTTGGGGCTCGATCCTGTCGAGATGCGGCGACGCAACGCGATCGCGGATGGCGATCTGACGCCGCTCGGCGGTCGGCGCCGCCATCTTCGGTGCCGGGAAACGATTGACGCCGGCGCGCGCGCCTTCGGCTGGGACACGCCAAGGGCGGCCGATATCGGACGCGGCATCTCGATCTACGAGCATCCACCCGGGACGTTCGGACGGTCGATCGTGACTCTCACCATGGGCGCCGATGGCCGGATCACGATCCTGCTCGGCGCCCCCGACACGGGCACGGGCTTTCATACGATTGCGGCGCAGCTTGTCGCCGAGCATTTCGGCGTCTCCGTCGCTGAGGTCGAGGTCGTGCAGGGCGACACGCTCTCGAGCGATTTCGAAGCCGGCTCAAGCGGCATGCGGCTCACGACGACGATCGGGCAGGCGATTGCGGCCGCCGCGGACAAGATGAAGCAGGTTCTGGCCTCGCTCGCCGCCGAGCGCCTTAATTGTGCGCCCGCGGATATTCGGGTCGGCGAGGACGGATCGTTTTCCACGTCCGGGACGACGATCGACCTGCGCTCGCTCGTGGATTGGGCTGCCGGACGCGGCAAGGCGCCCTTCAGCTGCAAGGGGGAGAACACGCCCAACCAGCCGAACGACCGGGCGAGCTTCGCGGCGCATTTCGCCGAAGTGGCGGTCGACCGCGAAACGGGACAAGTGCGCTTGCGCCGCATCGTCACCGCGCATGACGTTGGAACGATCATCAACCCGATCGCCCACCAAGGACAGATCGAAGGCGGACTCATCCAGGCCGTCGGCCAGACCATGAGCGAGCACGTCGTCTTGAAAGAGGGCGCGGTGATCACGGCGCATCTTGGCGACTATAAGTTGCCGACGATCATGGACATACCCGAGCTCGAAACCGTTCTGCTGCCGGGCGGTAGCGGATCGGGTCCGTTCGCAACCACTGCGATCGGCGAGATGAGCAACGTGGCGCTTCCGGCGGCGATCACCAACGCGGTATTCGATGCGGTGGGCGTAAGGCTCGTCGAACTGCCGATCAGCGCGGAGAAAGTCCTCGAGGGGTTGAGCGAACAGGCGAGTGCGGCATGAGAAGCTTGAAACTCACCGTCAACGGGACGCCGGTCGTCCGCGAGGTGGACGACAATCGCCTCCTCGTCGAGTTCCTGCGCGAGGACCTGAAGCTCACGGGCACCAAGGAGAGTTGCGGCGTCGGCGTGTGCGGCGCCTGCACCGTCCTCCTCGACGGCAAGCCGATCAGCTCCTGCCTCGCCTTGGCCGTTCATGCCGACGGCGGCCAAGTCACGACCATCGAAGGTGTTGCCGAGGGCGACCGGCTGCACCCGCTTCAGGAGGCGTTTCTCACGCATGGCGGATTTCAATGCGGCATCTGCACCCCCGGGCAGATCCTGGCGGCGAAGGCGCTGCTCGAGGCCAATCCGCATCCCACGAAGGCGGAAATCCAGTATTGGATGATGGGCAATCTCTGCCGCTGCACCGGCTATTACAAAATCATCGAATCGATTGCGGCTGCTGCCGGGGCGGAGTGACGTGCTCCCCTTCACCTATCTCGAACCGTCGAGCCTCGATGAGGCGCTGGCGTTGCTGGCCCGGCATGGCGGCGAGGCGAAGCTCATCGCGGGCGGCACCGGCCTCGTCAACCTGATGAAGCAACGGCTCGTGCGGCCCAGCTTCGTGATCGGTCTTCGTGCCCTCAAGTCTCTCGCCGGCATCGCGGAGAATGGCGATCTCAGGATCGGCGCGCTCGCCACGCTCCAGTCTCTTGAGGCCTCCGCGGCCGTCCGGCGCAACGCACCGCTCCTGGCGGAAGCCTGCCGCCACGTCGCGACCGTGCGGGTGCGGGCCATGGCGACGCTCGGCGGCGCGATGGCGCATGCCGATCCTTTCCTCGATACGCCGCCCGCTCTCATCGCACTCGATGGGCAGATCGTCGCGCGCTCGGGGCGCGGCCAGCGCAAAATCCCGGTGGACCAGTTTTTCACCGGCTATTACGAAACGGTGCTGGAGCCCGACGAGATGGTGACCGAAATCCTGCTCCCGGCGCAGCCGACCGGCAGCGGGACGGCATTCCTCAAATTCCTGCCGGCGACGCAGGACGACTACGCCACTGTGTCGGTCGCGGCGCGAATCGCGCTCGGCGCGGACGGCGCCATCGCGGATGCGCGCGTGGCGCTTGGCGCCGTGGCCATGGTGCCGGTGCGCGCCACGGCGGTCGAAGCGGCGCTTGCGGGCAAGACGGCCGACGAGAAGACTTTCCGCGATGCGGCGTCTTTGGTGCTCGGAGCGATCGACCCGATCGCCGATTTCCGGGGCTCCGCTGCATACAAGCGCCAGATGGCGTTGGTGCATGTTCGCCGCGCGCTCGCACAGGCTGCCTCGCAAGCGAAACGGCCGGCCTGACCCGTAAAGGCGTCGTCATTCTTCTGCCAGATCGCGGTCCGTTTCGGATCGTGTGGCGCAAGAAAGAATTCGGCGGCGCGGTCGTAGCTATGTGCGCGGAGTAGTGCTCGTCCGCGGCCCAAAGCTTTGGAGCGACGATCTTTCTCAGCTCAAAGCCGCTCTACCGCCCCTTGCGGCTCCAGCACCACCACCGGGATTTCGCGCGCGGTCTTCGCTTGGTAGTCGTCGTAGGGCGGGAAAAGGCCAGCCATCATGCGGAACAGTCGTTCGCGTTCTGCACCGGCCGTGATACGCGCCACGCCGCGGTACTTCTTGTCCACGACCTGAAACCGGACCTCGGAATTGTCTCGAAGGTTGAGGAACCAGGCGGGATGATTCGGCGCACCGCCTCTTGAGGCCACCACGACGAAGCCGCCTCCATCCTCGCCATAGATGAGCGGCGAAATTTTTGGCGTGCGGCTCTGGCGCCCGGTGGTCTGCAGAAGAAGACAGTTGACCGGCGGCACGCCGGGCCGCTTGAAATCCACGACGTGGCCCTCGGCTCCGTTACTTTTCAGGTAGAGTTCGGTGTGGCGCTGTTGCCAGCCCGGAGTCCCGGGCTCAATCTTCGTCTCCATGGCATTCTCCGTCGATCGATTGAGCGTAGCGAAAGCTTAGGCCGCACCTCAAGGGTTAGGGCGTGTCGATCATTGTGCGCCAACAGCTCGATTTGCCATTTGCCGAGTTCCCACACCACGGCGGCCTAGCAAAACGTGGCTAGGCCCAATTGACGCTCGGGGAGCGATTCAATTAGGTTATAGAAAATTACGTCGCCGGCGTTTCGACGCGCGGCGGGATGGAAAGGGAGGCGAATGATGCGCTTCACATGGGGCCTCGCGGCCGCGCTGGCGAGTGTTGCTCTGGTCCACGCGCCCGGCGCCAAGGCGCAATATTCCGACAATAAGATCAAGCTCGGTATCCTCGACGATTTCTCCGGGCCCTATTGCCTCGACAATTGCATGGGGCCGGTGGTCGCGACTCAGATGGCGGTCGACGAATTCGGCGGCAAGATCAATGGCGTGCCGATCGAAATCATTCACGGCGACCATCAGGACAAACCCGATGTCGGCGTTCGCCTTGCGGAGAGGTGGTACGATACTGAGCAGGTCGATGCCATCCTCGATGTCGTCTATTCGGGCGTGGCCTTGGCGGTGCAGGAAGTGGCGCGACAGCGCAACAAGGTTGTGCTGTACAGCGAGGCCGGATCCGATGCGTTGACCGGCAAGCAGTGCGCGCCTTACAGCGCGCAATGGACCTACGACACGTATCAGCTTCCGAACCTCGGCGAGGCGGTGCCGAAGCTCGGCAAGACCTGGTTCATACTTTCCGCCGATTACGCCTATGGCAAGGCGCTGGTCGCGGGCGTCACGCGCAGCGTCACCCAAGCCGGCGGCCAAATCGTCGGGACCGTGTTTCATCCCTTCGGCGCCTCCGACATGTCATCATTCATGCTCCAGGCGCAGGCCTCGAAGGCCGAAGTCATCGCGCTGGGCGATGCCGGGCCCGACATGACGAACGCGATTAAGTCGGCGAACGAGTTTGGCCTCATCAAAAGCGGCGTCAAGGTGGTGCCGCTGAGCATGGACCTGCAGGCCATCGCCGGCGCCGGCGGCCTGCAAGCAACTCAAGGCATGATCATGTCGCTGCCATGGTACCGCGATGCGAATCCGCCCAAGTCCGAGGCCTTTGCCGACGAGTTCGAGAAGCGTCAAGGCACGATGGCGCCCTATCTGATGGCCGGCCTTTATTCCGCGGTGAGGACCTATCTTCTGGCCGCACAAGCGACCGGCAGCGACGATCCCAAGAAGATCTTCCCGTGGATGCAGAAACATGTGATCGACGACGCCTTCACCAAGCACGGCATCCTGCGGCCTGATGGCCGCATGGTCCACGACGTCTATTTGGTCCAGGTGAAGACGCCGGCGGAATCGAAAGGCCCGCGCGATCTGGCCAAGCTGCTCGATGTCATTCCGGGCGACAGGGCGTTCCGGCCGATGGATCAAGGCGGGTGCGCGCTGGTCGCGGGCGCGGACGGCGGCAAATAAATGGCGTAATGCCGTTGATCGACGATGTCCTTCTCCGCACCGAAGGAGTGACCAAGTCCTTTTCCGGATTCGTCGCAGTCAAGGGCGTGAGCCTCGAGGTGAAGCGTGGCGCCATTCACGCCCTCATCGGCCCCAATGGTGCCGGCAAGACGACTTATTTCAATCTGTTGACCCGATTTATGCCAGTGACCAGCGGGCGCATTTTTTTCAAGGACCGCGACATCACCAGTGCCAGTCCCCACGACGTGTCACGTATGGGCATGGTACGTTCGTTCCAGATCTCGGCTGTATTTCCGCACCTCACGGTTCTAGAAAATGTCCGGATTGCGCTGCAACGCTTTCGTGCGGACAATTATTTCTTCTGGCGTTCCGACGCAGTGTTGAGCGAGCTCGATTCCAGGGCGCGCGCACTCTTGGTCGATGTCGGGCTCGAAGCTTACGAAAGCCTGGCCGCCGCGGAATTGCCCTACGGCCGCAAGCGCGCGCTCGAACTCGCGACGACCTTGGCGCTCGAGCCGGAGCTTTTGCTGCTCGACGAGCCGACCTCAGGCATGGCGGGTGAGGATATCGGCCGCATCGTCGAGCTGATCCGCCGCGTCGCGGTCAATCGGACGGTCCTGATGGTCGAGCATAATCTGTCCGTGGTCGCCGATCTTTCGCATCGCATCACGGTGATGCAGCATGGCGGAATCCTCGCCGACGGCTCCTATGGCGACGTCTCGAAGAACCCTGCCGTGATTGAAGCCTATATGGGTACCGGCCTTGGCTGACGCGTTACTCGAAATCGCGGGCTTGCACGGCTACTACGGCGAGTCTCACGTGCTGCATGGCGTCGATTTGAAGGTCCGCGCAGGCGAGGTCGCCACCATCGTCGGTCGCAACGGCGCCGGCAAGACCACAACTTTGCGCGCAGTCATGGGCATCCTGGAAAGGCGCTTGGGCTCGATCCGCATCATGGGCGTTGAGACCATCAAGCTGCCGCCTGAAAAAGTGGCGCGATTGGGCGTCGGTTACGTGCCAGAGGAACGCGGCATTTTTGCCAGCCTCAATGTCGCCGAGAATTTATTCCTGCCGCCGACGTTGGCGCCGGGCGGCATCACCACCGACGAAATCTATCAACTCTTTCCAAACTTGAAAGAACGCGCTCGAAGCCAGGGCAGCAAGCTCTCGGGCGGCGAGCAGCAAATGTTGGCGATCGCGCGCGTCCTGCGCACCGGCGCCAAGTTTCTGATCTTGGACGAGCCGACCGAGGGCCTGGCTCCGGTTTTAGTGCAACAGATAGGGCGAGTTCTGGAATCGATAAAGTCGAAGGGGTTGACCGTATTATTGGTCGAGCAGAATTTCCGCTTTGCCGCTCGGGTTTCCGACCACCATTATGTGATGGAAAGCGGCAAGATCATCGATCGGGTCGAGCGCGCAGAAGTCGCGGGCAAGATGGGCAAGCTCGAAAAATATCTCGGGTTCTGAGGGAGAGAGCTGCCATGTCGGCCACCGCCTTGTTCGGGCAGCTGTTGTTGGGCCTGATCAACGGCTCGTTTTACGCGATGTTGAGCCTCGGCCTCGCCATTGTTTTCGGCCTCCTGGCCATCGTCAATGCGGCGCAAGGGGCGTTCTACATGCTGGGGGCATTCTTTGCCTGGATGCTCTTGCATTATTTGGGCGTTGGCTATTGGTGGGCCCTCGTGCTGGCGCCGCTCGCGGTTGCGATCATCGGCATGATTCTCGAACGGACGCTGATCGCCCGGGTTTACAAACTCGACCATCTTTACGGTCTACTTCTGACCTTGGGCGTGCTCCAAATCATTCAAGGTATGTTTGTTCATTGGTACGGCACTTCGGGCCAACCCTACGATTATCCGTACGAGCTGACCGGCGGCTACAATCTGGGATTCATGTTTCTGCCGACCTACCGCGCCTGGGTCGTCGTCGCGTCGTCGGTGTGTTGCTTCGGCACTTGGTACGCCATCGAAAAGACCCGGCTCGGCGCCTATTTGCGCGCCGCCACCGAGAACCCGACCCTGGTGCGCGCCTTCGGCATCAACGTGCCGCGGATGGTGACGCTGGCGTTCGGCGTTGGCGTCGCGCTCGCAGGATTAGCGGGTGTGCTCGCGGCACCGATCTATCAGGTCAATCCGCTGATGGGCGGAAATATCCTTGTCACCGTTTTCGCGGTGGTGGTGATCGGCGGCTTTGGCTCGATCCTGGGCTCGATCGTGACCGGCTTGGCTCTGGGCGTGCTCGAAGGCTTGTCGAAGGTGTTCTATCCCGAGGCCTCGAACATGGTGATCTTTGTCATCATGATCATCGTGCTGATGGTGAAGCCGGCAGGCCTGTTCGGGCGGGATCGCTAGATGACGCCCGAAATTGGCGAGATCTCGGCGAGCGCCACCAAGACGCGCGGCGTCAGTTGGCTTGGACTGGCGGTCGGCATCGCCATCCTCATCGTGGCGCCGTTCGTGGTCTATCCGGTGTTCCTTATGGAATTGTTGTGCATGGCGCTGTTCGCCTGCGCGTACAATTTGCTGGTCGGCGGCGGCGGCCTGCTCTCCTTCGGTCATGCCGCGTTTTTCGGCGGCGGCGCCTACATTGCCGCCGAGACTGCGAAGGCCTTCGGCTTTCCGTTTGAACTTGCGATGCTCAGCGGCATCGCGAGCGCGACGTTCCTGGGCTTCCTCTTCGGCATCATTGCCATCCGCCGTCAGGGCCTGTTCTTCGCCATGATCACCTTGGCGCTGGCGCAGGCGGTCTATTTCTTGGCGCTCAGGCTCCCCTTCACCAATAGCGAGGACGGCATTCAGGCCGTTCCACGGGGTTGGCTCTTCGGACTCGTCGATCTCAAAGACAATTTCGCGATGTATTATGTTACCGCGACGTTTTTTCTTGCCGGATATCTGCTGGTGGCGCGGGTGTGGAAATCGCCCTTCGGCCAAGTGTTGCGCGCGATCAAGGACAATCAGCCGCGCATGATTTCGTTGGGTTATCCGGTCGACCGCTACAAGCTGATGAATTTCGTGCTTTCGGCGGCGCTCGCCGGTGTCGCCGGCTCGTTGAAAGCGATCGCGCTCGGCCTTGCCACCTTGACCGATGTCGATTTCACCACTTCGGTGGCAGTGGTGCTGATGGTGCTATTGGGCGGCATGGGTACGCTCTTGGGCCCTGTCGTCGGCGCCATCATTACCGTCTCGATGGACGAATACTTGGCAGGCATCGGCATCCCGGTGCCGGTTGTGACCGGCGTCATCTTTGTGGTGATCATTCTGGTGTTCCGCCGTGGCATTGTCGGCGAGGCGATCCATCACTGGAACCGCTGGCTCCCGAGGCTCACTTGAGCCGCTCATACCCCGAACGTAAAGCCACGAGACACTGTGCGTCATCTCGGACACTCTCAATTCAGATTGCTTCGCCCGCGCGTGGGCGGCTTCGGGAACATGGTGCCGGTCACGGGCGGAAATCGATGACCAGGGACCGTCCTGCCCCACTTTTCCGCTACGGCCCGAGATCATTCGGCACCGGGTGGTCCGTT
This sequence comes from uncultured Alphaproteobacteria bacterium, assembly GCA_963729295.1. GTDB lineage: Bacteria > Pseudomonadota > Alphaproteobacteria > ATCC43930 > CGMCC-115725 > DATJLY01. Next base: position 337,331 of record CAVSNJ010000020.1, on the reverse strand, counting down.
GGAAGCGACGGCGCGCCGTTGTGCCTGCAGCAGTTTGAGGAATCCGACGGTGAGATCGAACCGGTGGTCGATTGCGATCACCTAGAGGCGATCCCACAAAAGGAGGCTCGGAAACTACTCAGGAGCTGTAGGCGCATGTTGACGAGCCGGATTGTTCATTTCGCCAAAACCATTTCGCGCGCGCGGTAGTAAGTAATTTCCGAATCTACCCCTCCCGTTCTGCCGACGACTATGGTCCATGCTTGCAACCACCGGACGCGACGTTGCCGCGGCCGGTCCTGCGTCGGATACAAAAGAACAGGTATCATCTGTGATGAAAGCTCTCGTTTATCTAGGGCCAGCGAAGAAAGCCCTCGAAGAACGGCCAAAGCCGGAGATCACGGCGCCCACGGACGCGATCGTCAAGATAACGAAAACGACCATTTGTGGCACCGACCTGCACATCCTCAAGGGGGACGTCCCGACTTGTCAGCCTGGCCGCATCCTAGGGCATGAAGGCGTCGGCATCGTCGACAAGGTCGGAGCGGCCGTCACAGCGTTCAAGGCAGGTGACCGGGTCCTGATCTCCTGCATCAGCGCCTGTGGTAAATGCGTTTATTGCCGCAAGCTCATGTACTCGCACTGCACCACCGGCGGCTGGATCCTCGGCAACAGCATCGATGGCACACAGGCCGAGTTCGTCCGCATTCCCTACGCAGAGACCAGCCTCTACCCGCTTCCCGGAGGTGCGGATGAGGAGGCGCTGGTCATGCTGAGCGACATCCTACCGACCGGCTTCGAGTGCGGCGTGCTCAACGGCAAGGTTCAGCCAGGGAGCACCGTTGCAATCGTCGGCGCAGGCCCGATCGGCCTCGCCGCGCTGCTCACCGCACCGTTCTACTCGCCGGCCGAGATCATCATGATCGATCTCGACAGCAATCGCCTTGACATGGCGAAGCGCTTCGGCGCCACGGCTTCCATCAACAGCGCCGACGGAAAGGCCGTGGAGACGGTCATGACGATGACCGGCGGGCGCGGTGTCGATGCCGCGATCGAAGCTGTCGGCATTCCAGCCACCTTCGAGCTATGCGAAAAGCTTATCGCGCCGGGCGGCACCATCGCCAACATCGGCGTGCATGGAATGAAGGTGGCGCTCCATCTGGAGCGCCTGTGGGACCGTAACATCACCATCACCACGCGCTTGGTCGATACCTCCAGCACACCGATGCTGCTCAACATTCTGCGGACCCACAAGATCGATCCCAAGCTGCTGATTACGCACCGCTTCAAGCTGGATCGCATCCTCGATGCCTACGAGACCTTCGGGCATGCCGCCAACACGCGGGCGCTCAAGGTGATAATCGAGGCTTGAGTCGATCGTCCGGACCAACATGGCGAGAGAGCGCAATCAATTTCGGAGAGCCTGATGCCCGATCCCTTGTCATCCGATCTCCTCGGAAAAATGCACGCCTATTGGCGCGCGGCGAATTACCTTTCGGTTGGGCAGATCTATCTCCAAGACAATCCCCTGCTCGAATCTCCGCTCAGGCTCGACCACATCAAGCTCCGTCTGTTGGGCCATTGGGGCACGACACCGGGTTTGAATTTTCTCTATGTCCACCTGAACCGGCTGATCAAGGAGAACGACCTGAACATGATGTATGTCATCGGTCCCGGTCATGGTGGCCCGGGCCTGGTGGCGCACACCTACCTCGAGGGCTCGTACACGGAGCGCTATCCGGCGATCGAGTGCAGCCGCAACGGACTGCATCGGCTCTTTCGCCAGTTCTCCTGGCCTTACGGCATCCCCAGTCATGTGTCGCCGGAAACGCCCGGCTCCATCCACGAGGGTGGAGAATTGGGTTATTCATTGACCCATGCCTATGGCGCGGCCTTCGACAATCCGGATCTCATCGTCGCTTGCGTCATCGGCGATGGCGAGGCGGAAACCGGCGCGCTGGCCACCAGTTGGCACTCGAACAAATTTCTGAACCCGGCGCGCGATGGCGCTGTTCTGCCGATCCTTCATCTCAACGGCTTCAAGATCGCCAATCCAACGGTTCTGGCTCGCATCACCCGCCAAGAACTGACGGAGCTATTGCGCGGCTACGGCTACGATCCGCATTTCGTCGAAGGCGACGATCCGGAGCTGGTGCATCAAGCTCTCGCCGGCACGCTCGATACGATTCTGGCGCAGATACGCCAGATTCAGAGCGCAGCGCGGTCGCACGGCAACGCGCAAAGCCCAGAGCGACCGCGCTGGCCGATGATCGTCTTCCGCACGCCCAAGGGTTGGACAGGACCGAAATTCGTCGACGGCAAGCCGGTCGAGGGGACGTGGCGTGCGCATCAGGTACCGATCGCAGATTTCAAGAACCCCGAACACCTACGTCAACTCGAAGACTGGATGAAGAGCTACCGGCCGCACGAATTGTTTGACGAACAAGGCAAATTCCGAAAGGAGATCGCCGCCCTCGCGCCCACGGGCCACCGCCGCATGGGCTCCAACCCCCACGCCAATGGTGGTGAGGTGCTGCAGCCCCTAACGATGCCCCACTTCCACCAATACGCTGTGTCCGTGCCGAAGCCTGGCTGCGTCGAGGCGGAGGCGACGCGGGTTCTCGGGAAATTCCTCCGCGATGTGATGAAGCTCAATCTCGGCAAACAGAATTTCCGACTCTTCGGCCCGGACGAGACCGCGTCGAATCGGCTGGAGGCGGTCTACGAAGTCTCTGGCAAAGAGTGGATGGCCGATATCGAAGAGGTCGACATCGATCTCACCGTCAACGGCCGCGTCATGGAGGTCCTAAGCGAGCATCTTTGCGAAGGCTGGCTCGAAGGATATCTCCTCACCGGACGCCATGGCTTGTTCTCCTGCTACGAGGCCTTCATCCACATCATCGATTCGATGTTCAATCAGCACGCAAAGTGGCTCAAGGTCAGCAGGAAGATTCCCTGGCGCAAGCCGATTGCGTCGTTGAACTACTTGCTCACCTCGCATGTTTGGCGCCAGGATCACAACGGCTTTTCCCACCAGGACCCCGGCTTCATCGATCACGTCGCGAACAAGAAATCCGATGTCGTGCGCATCTATCTGCCACCCGACGCGAACTGCCTCCTATCGGTCGCGGATCACTGCTTGCGAAGCCGCAACTACATCAACCTGATCATCGCCGGCAAGCAGCCCGAGTGGCAATGGATCGACATCGATGCGGCCGTTCGCCACTGCGCCGCCGGCGCGGGCATTTGGCGATGGGCCAGCAATGATGCCGGTGACCCCGACGTGGTCATGGCCTGTGCCGGCGATGTGCCGACCCTCGAGACGCTCGCGGCCGTGACCCTCTTGCGCGCGTATGTCCCGGGCATCCGCATTCGTGTCGTCAATGTCGTCGATCTGATGGTGTTGCAGCCGGTGTCCGAGCATCCCCACGGTCTGGAAGATCGGGATTTCGACGAACTGTTCACCACCGACAAGCCGGTGATCTTCGCGTTCCATGGCTATCCCGCGATGGTTCACAAGCTCACCTACCGGCGGCACAATCACGACAATATTCATGTACGCGGCTACCGGGAGGAGGGCACCACCACAACCCCCTTCGACATGGTCGTGCTGAACAATCTCGACCGCTATCAGCTGGCGCTGGACGCAATCCAACGGATTCCCCGGCTCAGCGATCAAGTGGAGAAGGCGACGGCGCGTTACTGGACGACGATGGAGCGTCACAAGGCCTATATCTGCGAGCACGGCGACGACATGCCAGAGGTTCGCGACTGGCGCTGGACCTCGTGAGCACGATGAATGTGCTTGCGCTGAACAGCGGCTCGTCCTCGCTCAAGTTCGGATTGTACAGTGTCGGGCCGTCACGGATGCCCGCAACCGATCCGCGAGGAATCCCATCAACGATCCGGCATCGCGCTGCGCGGTGTATGTGCTTCCCTCGCAGGAAGACGAGCAGATCGCTCGCCATACTTGGGCATTGTCGCAATGAACCGGCTCGACAATGGCGGCGCTATTACAGCCAACCGCCGTCGAATCCGGCGCGGCGCAAGCCAGCCTTGATGTAGGGACAACTGCACATCAACCGCCACAAATGGCCGCTGCGATGGTTCTCGATCATCAGCACGATCGGTCCTTGGCTGAGCCCAAAATGCCATGGCGATACCCAACAGCCCTCGGGATTGCCGGGCGCTCCTGGATGGGTCGGATTGAAGGCCGACTTCAGTCCGTAGGCGCTGAACGTCTTCAGCCTGGTCTGAGAAAGGCAGAAATCGATCGCCTGCAGGACGATCTCGGGGGCGAAGGGCAACGAGGCGATGATCGCCCAAGGTGCGATTGTGCCATCGTCCGGCCCATAAGGCACTCCGCGGCCAACATAGTCGTCGAAGACACGCTGAATTCCGTTCAACTTGAGCGTCGAAGGACCGGGCCCGTCGCTTGCCGTGATTCCCCAACAATGTTCGTCATAACCGACGAACTTGCGCGGGTTCTCCACCGCATAACATTTCTGGACATAGGTCGCGCGTCGGCTGTTCTCAAAGTAATCGATACCCTTGCTGCGCATGAAGGCGTCCTGGATTCCGCGAAAGTCGATCCAGACATGGGACAACTGGTGCGTAAACAGCGGGCCAGCATAGAGATACTCGTAGCCGTAACAGCTCTCCCACCGGTAGGTCGACGCCCAGGCCGCATAGCTGCTTTCCCGCAGCGGGTGGGTAGGAGAGCCAAGACCCAGGACATAAAGCAGCAAAGCCTCATCGTAGCCTTCCCAGCGATACTCGATGAAGCCATTCTCCGGCTTCCAGCCGTGCGTCACCGTTGTCCCTTGGTTCTGCGCCCATGGCCAGTCGGCCCGCCTATAGAGGGCGTCGGCCAGGGCGCGAATCTCCCGCTCGTCGTCGGCGTCGCCTGCGAAATAGGCGCCCGCCGCCAGGGCGCCCGCTAGGAGGAAGGCCGTATCGACGGTCGACAACTCGCATTGCCAGGCCCGCCGGCCGGTCCGCATGTCGAGGAAATGATAATAGAAGCCGCGGTAGCCCGTGGCATCGGGTTCGGGTCCCTGGGGACTGCTCCAGAAGAAACGGAGCGTGGTCAAGGTTCGCGCCGCCGCGACGTGGCGCGTCATGAAGCCACGCTCGACGCCGACGGGATAGCAGGCCAGAGCCAAGCCTGTGGCGGCAATACTGGCCGGCCAATTCGTGGCGGTCTTGTCGAGAATCAGGCCGTTGGCCGGATTCACTTCCTTGAGGAAGTAGTCAAAGGCGTCGCGCTGCAGTGATTCCAGCTCCGCATCGCTGGCGCACGGCCTCATTGTCATGATGTCTCCCGCCGACCGTGCCCCCGTGCGCGCACGCGGCGCTAGCGTTCTGATCTAGAGGGCCTACCGTCCCGACGTTAGCCGGCAGCGCGCCCCGTAAGTCAGGTTCGGAAACTACTCAGCCGACATTTCCACCTGGGAACCCGCCATCTGTGAAGGAAACCCCCGGATAGACCTCCGATTGTCACACTCGCGGCCGACGCGCTCCCGACACAACAAGCTCCTGTCTTCGCTGCAGCGTTTTTACACGACCAAGACCCACGGCAGACGTCACGAGGTTGCTTCAGACCGCCGCAACCAGCTCCATCGTCACTTCGGCTTTGAGGCTTTCGACGTTGCGATAGATCGAGGCGACGGCGAGCACGCGCCCGTTGCGCTTGTAACGCAGCAGACAGTCCTTGGAAGAAACGTCGCCGTCGATCGTTAGCTCGTCCCATTTTTCGGCGTGCCCGACATAATTGATCGGAACGTCATAGTGCTGGCTCCAGAAGAACGGCACGGCGATGAACTTCTCGTGGCGCCCGATCATGTTGAGAGCGGCGCTTTGGCCTTGCCGTTCGGCGACGACCCAGTGCTCGACGCGGATGGCTTCGCCACTGTGCGGATCGGGCCAACGCACGATGTCACCCGCTGAAAAAATTTGCGGCGCGCTCGTTTGGAGATAGGTATCCACGCTCCGTCGGGAATGTCGCCGACCGGGATTCCTCCCGCCAGGTCGGGACCGACCGGGGTCGATTGCGATGCGCCCATCGAAATCTCCTTGATGGCACTCTAACGCGGGACCCGCCCCTGGGAATGTCGGCGCGATCTCTTCGGGGGCACGTTTCGAATTTATATCCGCGCGCTCGGGCTGGCCTTCAGACGCGCGACTTCGTCGATGAACTGCTTTACGTATCCGAGCGTATCTGTGTAGTCCTGCTCGGACACGCCCAGATGCCGAGACTCGATGAAAATCTTCTGCAGCCGTTCCAGGAATTTTGGCTCCGCTTCGCTCATATGGGCGATGAGAACCTGCAGGATCCACTCGTGCGCCAACCGCGCGGGCCTGGAACGAAGGATGGGGCGTGGGCTGCGCTGTCCAGGAAGTGAGCTTCGATAAAACCGCGCCGACACGCAATCGATTAGGGCGGGAATTGTCGGCGTGTCACTTCGGTTCGTAGCGAAGGCCGAGCTTCATGCAGACTTGGTAATGGCCGACCCCGCCATCGACGATATGACCCTTGATCTGGGTCACCTCGAACCATTCGAGAGTCCTGAGCGATTTTGCCGCCGTCTTGATGCCCTGCTGGACGGCGTCCTCAATACTGGTCTTCGATGATCCGACGATCTCGGTGACGCTGTAGACGTGATCGTTCATCTGCGGTCTCCAATCGAAGTTCCGCCGAGGTTTCGCGAGCTCGGACGCGGTACGGCGGGTTGCGGACGAAAGTCCACGTTCGCGACAATCGAGGTTCGCCGCGATCAAGGGAAATTCCAGCATAACGGGCGGCCGGTTGGCGAAGGCAGGCTCGGAAACTACCTAGCCTAGAGCACGGCATGCGGCGGCGCCTTTCGCGCATGCCCCTCCTGGCCGAAAAGCCGGCCGATCTGCCAGCGCTGCAAGCCGAGGAAGTTCGACCTGCCCATTAATTTCAAGGCCGGCAACGCGCTCGGCCTGACCATTCGGTCGACATTGCTCGTACGCGCGCATGTGATCGAATGCGACCGACCACTTCCGTTAATGGCACGAATGCGAAGCACTGCCACGCCGGCGATATGGACCGCTTTCGATCACGCCCGCGATGCTTGGGCGCGTTGGCGTAGAAATTGCACAGCCCCCGGTGAAATAATGGTAACCGGGAAGCGTCGTCCATGGGATTGCGAATCCTGTTGATCGACGAAGATTCAAGGCGTGCCCAAACGCTTGATGAATTGCTGCGCGAAGCGGGATACGAGACCGTAGGCGTGGTCGCTCCGCGCGACGACGTGTTGGCGAAGATGCGGGATTTGGCTCCCGATCTCATCATCGTCGACATGGAATTGCCCTCTCGCGACACGCTCGAGGATATGCGGAGGATCACTGCCGAACGGCCGCGGCCCATCGTCATGTTCGTCGATCAATCCGACGATCAGGCAATTTCAGAGGCTATGCGTGCCGGGGTTTCGGCCTATGTCATCGATGGCCTTAACCCGCGGCGCGTCAAGCCCATCCTTGACGTGGCGGTGGCCCGCTTCACCGAATACCAAAAGCTGCGCACCGAGCTTGAACGGACCCGGATGGATCTCGCCGATCGAAAGGTGATCGAGCGCGCCAAAGGTGTCGTCATGCAGAGCCGGAGCTTGACCGAGGACGCGGCTTTCCAGCTCCTGCGGAAGCTTGCCATGGACCAGAATCTGCGAATGGTCGATATCGCGCGAACAATCTTGGCAGTGGAGCAGCTTCCCAAGTCTTGATCGAACCTGTGCTGCCGCTAATCCAAGCATTTGCACAATAAGCGGGCATGCCTGGCGGGACTTGCCGCGGAATTCAGCCGATTCTGCGCGGGATGTGCATTGGCACGCGATTTGCTGCGACGTGTCTGTCACGGAACCAATGGCGGTCCGTGGCGAACCACCGTCGGTTCAAATTGGACAACGATGTCCGTGCGCGGCGCGACGTGGCCGTGCGCGTGGCGTCTTTTTTGCATTGGGGCTCGGACGGCATGCATATCGGCTTCGACAGTCTGGAAACGCGCTCGGTGAGGTGACGGCGCCCATCGCGATGGGTCCCGATCGCTTCTTCGCGGGCCGGCCAGTGGTTGGCGAGGACCGCACGGCACGGCGGTCCGAAGGCGGCGCGGCGACAAGCATTTCCTGAAGCAACGAGGCAGCGAGGATCGAATCATGTACCTCGAATTGGTGGACCAAATGGCCGCGACGGCGGTGGCGAAGACGGCATTCCTCAAGCGCTCGCCAGTGGGCTTCTGGATCAGCTCGATGATGGCCGGTGCCTATGTCGGTATCGGCATCCTGCTGATTTTCTCGGTCGGATCGGACGTCGATCCGGCCTACCGCTCGCTGGTGATGGGATGCTCGTTCGGCATCGCACTGACGCTCGTGATCTTCGCGGGCTCGGACCTCTTCACCGGGCATACGATGTACATGGCGATGGGCGTTCTGCGCCGCAGAGTCTCCATGTCCGACCTCGCGTCGAGCTGGGTCACGACATGGTGTGGCAACCTGGCCGGATGCGCAGTCCTTTCGGTGATCTTCATCTATGGCGGCGGCGGCGCCGTGCTTCATTCCAAGAGCCAATGGCTGATGAGCGTAGCGGCCGCCAAGATGAACGCGCCGGCGCTCGCTCTTTTCTGCCGTGCAATCCTGTGCAATTGGCTCGTGTGCCTTGCACTGTGGATGTCGGCGCGTATGACCAGCGACGCGGCGAAATGCATCGCGATCTTCTGGTGTCTCTTCGGGTTCATCGGCAGCGGATACGAGCACTCAGTGGCGAACATGACGCTGCTGCTGGTGGCGCTCCTCGGCGACCATCCCGAGACCGTTACCTGGGGCGGCTTTGTCTATAACCTGTTCTGGGTATCGCTCGGCAACATCGTCGCCGGAGCGGGTTTCATGGGCCTCGGCTACTGGATCATGTCGCAGCCCTATGAGGTAGCGGCGCCCGCCGCGCTCGCCACGCTCGATGCCGCGGACTGACGATGACTGAAGACGGCCCCGGCTTCACCGACGAGCAGAAGCAGTATCTCGAGGCTTTCTTGCGCGGCATCGCTGCCCGGCATGGCGGTGGTGCCGCGCCGGGCGATGGCGAGACGCCGACCGACATTCACCGCGCGGCGCAGGAACGCTTTCTCGTTGCCGGCAAGAAGCTCGTTCCGGAAGAGGAAGCGAAACGCAAAAGCCATCCGCTCGACATGTGGGATGAATTGGTGGCCGAGGCGGCGGAAGGCCGCTTCCCGAAGGGCACCGATGTGTTCCGCCACAAATTCTTTGGTCTGTTTTACGCAGCGCCGGCGCAAAACGCCTTCATGTGCCGGCTGCGGATTCCGAACGGCATTCTCGCCACGCATCAGCTCCGCAGCCTCGCTGCGATCGCCGAGCGCTGCGCCGGCGGCTACGCCGACGTGACAACCCGAGCCAATTTGCAGCTTCGCGAGATCGCGCCGCAGAATATCCTCGCGGTCCTGACCGGCATCCAGGACGCCGGCCTCACCTCGCGCGGGGCCGGCGCCGACAACATCCGCAACATTACCGGGAGCCCGACCGCCGGCATCGACGCGCAGGAATTGATCGACACGCGGTCGCTCGCACACGCGCTCCATCACTACATCCTCAATCACCGCGAGCTCTACGGCTTGCCGCGGAAATTCAACATCGCCTTCGACGGCGGCGGCACGATTGGCGTGCTCGAGGACACCAACGATATCGGATTCGCTGCGGTCTCCGCGCCGGAAGGGACGGGCCTGCCGGGCGGCGTCCATTTCCGCATGCAGCTCGGCGGCATCACGGGACACGGCGATTTCGCGCGCGACACCGGCGTGCTGCTCAAGCCCGAGGATTGCTTGCCGGTGGCTGTCGCCGTCGTGCGCGTGTTCATTGCAAATGGCGACCGCACCGACCGCAAGCGGGCGCGCCTCAAATACGTGCTCGAAGCGTGGGGCCTCGAAAAATTCATGGCGGAGGTAGAGCGCGAACTCGGCCGCGCCCTGCCGCGCCACCCGCTCGAAGCCTCCGCGCCGCGCGGCCCGATCCTGAAGCATGGCCATATCGGCGTCCACGCGCAGCGCCAGCCCGGCCTCCACTATATCGGCGTGGTCTTGCCGGTGGGCCGGCTCACCGCCGCGCAGATGCGCGGCGTCGCAGACATCGCCGAAACACACGGCTCCGGTACGATCCGCCTCACCGTGTGGCAGAATCTCCTGATTTCGGACGTGCCCGACGCCTCTGTCGCTGCCGCCGAGGCGGCGGTCGCGGCGCTCGGCCTCGGCACCTCGGCAAGCGCAGTGCGCGGCGCGCTCATCGCGTGCACGGGCAACACCGGGTGCAAATTCTCCGCGACCGATACCAAGGGTCAGGCGATGCTGCTGGCCGACTATCTCGAACGGCACGTCACGCTGGACCAGCCGATCAACATCCACCTGACCGGCTGCCCCAACTCCTGCGCCCAGCATTATGTCGGCGACATCGGGCTGCTGGGCATAAAGGTGGGAGAGGATATGGTCGAGGGATATAACGTGCTCCTTGGCGGCGGCGCGGGCAGCGAACGATCGCTCGCACGCGAGATCTATCCCGCCGTTCCCATGGCCGAGCTGCCGGCGCGGGTCGAGCGCATGCTGCGCGGATATCTTGCCCATCGCCGCAATTACGAGAGCTTTCACGCCTTCGCCGCGCGGCATTCGGTCGAGAGCCTGCGCGTGCTGTTCGACGCCTTGGACGACATGGCGGCCTGAGCCATGACGATCCATGTTCCGATCCTCCCCGAGACGGCGCCCTTCAATGGAGCACAGCGCGCCTGGCTCAACGGCCTGCTCGCCGGCTATTACGCGGCCTCGGCGCTAGTTGGCGACGCGCCAACGCCATCGGCCGAGGAGGACCTTCCCTGGCACGACATGACGCTTGCCCTCGACGAGCGGCTCACGCTCGCCAGCGGTCGGCCGCTGCGTCAGCAACTCATGGCGGCGATGGCGCAGCAGGATTGCGGCCAGTGCAGCTACCTCTGCGAGAGCTACGCCGCAGCGCTTGCCGCGGGGACGGAGAAAAACATCGCGCGCTGCGTCCCCGGCGGCAGGGAAACCGCGCGAGCGCTCAAGGAATTGATGGAGCTCGGACCAGTATCGGCCGGGACGACCTCGGCATCAGCAGCAGTTGCGCCAGAGCCAACGCCCGCCGCCCAATCGACCACCGTGCCGGCGCGTCTCGACGCGGCCATTCCGCTCAACCGTCCCGGATCGCAAAAGGACACGCGGCATGTGGTATTCGATCTCGCCGGGACCGGGATCGAGTATGAAGTTGGCGACGCGCTGGGCGTGCAACCGGAAAACTGTCCACAGACGGTGGCGGCGATCATTGATTGTCTCAGCGCCCGACCCGACCACGAAGTCGATTGCCCGGACGGCAGCCGTCGCACTCTCGCAGAGGCGCTCGCCAAATACTTTGATATTGGCCACGTCGCCGACGCCGCGATCGAAGTGCTGGCCACACGCGCACCCGAGTACAACGAGTCGCAGCGGCTCCAGGCCCTTGCGGAGGGCTATCCCGGCGCCGGTCCGGAGGACGCCGACCTGCTGGAACTGCTCCTCACCTTCCCGTCGGCCCGGCCACCGCTGCAGGAGCTGGTTTCGGTGCTGTCGCCACTTCAGCCGCGGCTCTATTCGATCTCGTCATCGCCGAAGGCGGTCAGGTCGGCGGCGCACCTTACCGTCGCGACGGTGCGCTACGACATTCGCGGCCGCCCGCGCAAAGGCGTGGCTTCGAGCTATCTCGCCGATCGGGTTCCGCCGGGAAGCACAGTGCCCGTGTTCGTGCATAAGGCACATGATTTCCGGCTGCCAAAAGACGACGATGCGCCGGTCGTGATGATTGGTCCGGGCACCGGCATCGCACCGTTCCGCGCCTTTCTGCAAGAGCGCCAGGCGTGCGGCGCTCGCGGCCGCAACTGGCTCTTCTTCGGCGATCAGCGCCGCGACTACGATTTCCTCTATGGCGACGAACTCGACCGCTTTCGCCGCGACGGGCTTCTCAATGACCTGGAACTCGCGTTTTCGCGAGATCAGCCTCAACGGACTTATGTTCAGCAGCGCATGCGCGATCGCGGGCGCGATCTTTGGAATTGGATCGAAGATGGCGCGTACATTTTCGTGTGCGGCGCCGTTGCGATGGCGCGCGATGTCGATGCCGCGCTCGTTGCCATCATCGCCCGGCAAGGCAACATGGGACCGGGCGCGGCCAAGGCCTATCTCGCGAAACTCGCGCGCGATAAGCGCTACCTGCGGGACGTGTATTGATGACGCATGGCGCCTTTCCGATCTTTCTCGACCTCGAGGGCCGGACGTGCCTCGTCATCGGCGGCGGCGCCGAGGCCGAGCGCAAGGCGGCGCTGCTCGCTCGTGCCGGCGCCGTGGTACGGCGCAACGTCGAATGGCGCTCCGACTGCCTCGCGGACGCGGTTCTCGTCATCATCGCTGGCGCGCCTCTTGCGATCGCCGAAGCGGCCTCGCGCGAAGCGCGCGACCACGGCGTCCTCGTGAACGTCGATGACGAACCCCATCTTTGCAACTTCATCATGCCGGCGATCGTCGATCGCGCGCCCGTAATGATCGCTGTTTCCACCTCCGGCGCCGCGCCCGGACTCGCGCGGCTGCTCCGCATCGCCCTCGATCGGGCCCTGCCGCAACGATTGGGCGACCTTGCCCTGCTGGCCAAGCGGTTCAGGCCGCTCGTCGCTCGACGCCTTGGCGATCCCGCGATGCGGCGCAGCTTCTGGGAGCGAGTGTTCGCCGGTCCGATCGCGTGTCTGGTGCTCGCCGGAAAGCCAGCGGCTGGGGCACTGCTCGAGGCGCTCGACGAAGCACCCGAGACCGCCGCGGCGCCACTCGATGCGGCTTGACGCTCGCACCTGCCGAACGCCGCGAGCCATTGCAGCACCGCGTCCGCTGCGGCGTCCGGCGTCTCAAAATGGTTCGCGACGACGGTGACATAGCGATTCTTCGGATTCGCGGCCGCGCGCGAAAAAATTGCTCTCGACATCGTGCTGGGTCGGGTCCGAGTTTCCCGACACCCACAGGCTCGCTGGCGCGGATACTAGGCGAATCTCGCCTCTAATCAACCGCGAGCCAACGTGCCGCCATTCGCGGAGAACGCAGTTATCTATTCACTCGGTACCAATGTGAGCGCCTTTCTCTGCCACCGAGCGCTTCATAATCAGAACCAGGAACAAGAGCGAAAGCGTCAACACGGCGAAGATCCAAAAGCTGTCGAAGTAGGCGAGCGACGACGCTTGGTGCTGGCGTAGATTTGCGAGCTCCTGCAACGCCAGTTGCTGTGACGCGACCGGATCGGCGGTCTGCTGGTGGAAAAACGCCTGGGCACGCCCAAGGAAGGAATGCGCCGCCGCGTTGAAGGGATCGAGGTACTCGCCGAGGCGCAGGGTGTGGAACTGATCGCGGCGCTCGTTGAGAGTTTGGGCCAACGACGTCCCGACGCTGCCTCCCTCGTTACGCAGCAGGCTCAATAACCCGACAGCGGCGCCACGCAATTCCCTTGGCGTATAGAGGTAAGCTGCGACATTTGCCGGCGCAAAACATACCGCCAGCCCGGCAACCAGCACCACCCGAGGCCAGACGACCTGGCCTGGACTGACGTCCAAAGTCATCTGGGACATCCAATAGTTCCCGGCCGTCATCGCCAGCAGTCCAGCAGCAATCAGCCACCGCGCATCCGTTCCCCGACCCAGCATGAAGCCGACGACCGGCATTGCAACGAGCGCAAAGACGCCGCCCGGCGACATCACGATGCCGGCGTCCAGCGCATCATAGCCAAACAGGGACTGGAGCAGCCCGGGCAGTGATGTGCTGGCGGCATAGAGCGCGGCATAAGCACAAAAGATGATGATGCAGCACGCCGCGAAGTTGCGCTCGCGCAAGGGCCGGAAATTGACCACAGGGTTGCGGCTGCGCAACTCCCAAGAGACGAGACCAACCAGACCCACCGCACAGAGAATCGCCAGGGTCTGCACACGCCAGGACGGATCGCCGAGCCAATCCCACTCCTGACCTTTGCTGAGCATCACTTCCCAGGAGACCATGACGATGACCAGCAGGGACAATCCGATCGAATCAAATTGGAATGGCCGCTTCCTCAACTCCAGGCGTTCAGCGATAAGATACTCGGGGTCGCGGAGCTTGGCATAGCACGCGGCAAACGCCAGAAGACCGACGGGCACGTTGATCAAGAAGACCCACCGCCACGAGTATTGGTCCGTTATCCAGCCGCCCAGGGTCGGACCGACGACCGGCGCGATCAGAGCAGCCAAGCCGAACAGGGTCATGGCTGCGCCTTGCTTCTCCTGCGGGAAGGTGTCCAGCAGCACTCCTTGACTGCTGGGCTGCAGACCGCCGCCCGCCAGCCCTTGGATCACACGGAATAGGATCAGCTGACCGAGGCTGGTGGACATTCCGCACAGCGCGGAACTGAGAGTGAATACGGCGATTGAGAGCAGGAAGTAGTTGCGTCGACCCAGATGCGCGCTCAGCCAGCCGGTGATCGGCAGGATAACGGCGTTGGCCGCAAGGTAGCTGGTGAGAACCCATTCGCCATCATCGACCGTCGCCGACAGGCCGCCGGCGATATAGCGCAACGCCACGACGGCGATCGTGGTATCGAGCACCTCCATGAACGTCGGCACCACAACGATGGCGGCCACCACCCACGGGCTTCCCGCCGCACGGGGTCCGGAGGGCGACAGCGCCGCGGCCGTCACTGGTCAGTGCCAGGAGGGTTCTGGGGCGTGCCGGTGTCTCGCGATTGAGTAACAACGCGCGCTTGTAGAAACTTTCCGGCATCGGGCCCAGTAGCAGGCTTGTTTACGTATACGTATGGAACCACGGAAGTACCAATGAACAGCGGGGTCTTGTCCGGGTCGTATCCTTCGAGCTCGATTCGAACTGGCAACCGCTGCACCACTTTGATGAAGTTGCCCGTAGCATTCTCCGCCGGGAGCAGCGCGAGCGTCGATCCGGTCCCCATCGTAAAGCCGGCGACCCGACCCTTGAACACATGTCGGCCGCCATACATGTCGAGATAAAGATCGACAGGCTGGCCGATGCGCAGGTCGCGTAGCTGCGTCTCCTTGAAATTCGCATCGATCCAAATGTCGTTCAACGAGCGGATCGCCATCAGATTCTGGCCGACTTGAACGTAGTCGCCTGGATTGACGTTTCGGCGCGTGACGACGCCGTCGATATCCGCGAAGACGTCGCAATAACGAAGGTTCAGCTCCGCCTGGGCGAGATCGCGCTTGGCGGATTCGAGTTTGGCTTCGGCCTGCTTGACGGCCGGAGCCTGCCCCGTGAGCTCAGCGAAAGTGCGGTCGATGTCGCCCTGTCCCTCGAACTGCTGGATCATCTGCTTCGGGCTTTGGTCGTATGAATGAATGACACCAAGCTGCGCCGCACTCTCAATGAGGTCGGACTGCGCCTGAAGGACGGAAGAAAAGGTCTCATCGAGGTCGGGCGGCACCTGGTCCAGATCTTCGCCCTTATCGGGTTGTGGCGGCAGCCCTAACGAGACACGGACCTGTTGGATTTCGTCGATAGCTTGGGTGACTCCCGCGTTAGCGGTCGTCAACTCTGCCTGTCGCTGATCGAAATCGGCGCGGCTCACAACGCTACTCTGGACCAGCGCCTTTGCCCGATCAAAATTGATTTGCGCCAACGTCAATGCCGCCTTGCTCTTATCGAGACCAGCAACCCGTGCATGCAAGAGAGCGACCTGGTTGTCGACGTCTTGCACGGCGTTTTGCAATTTCCAGCGCGCAGCCCGGGCTTGCGCTTCGATACCGCGCGTCGTCGCTGTCGCCGCCTGCAAGTCGGCCGTCGCAACGTCGACTGCTGCGCTCTTTTCGGCGACCGCGACCTCAAAGGGCTCTTTGTCCAACTCGGCGATGAGATCGCCTTTGTGCACACGGTTATTGTCATCCACCAGAACCCGGGCAATCTGGCCTGCGACGCGGGGAGCAACGAACGTCACGTGGCCGTTCACATAGGCGTCATCCGTCGAAACGGTGTTGAGAGTCCGCTCGATATAAGGAATGCCCAAGGCGAGGACGGCTGCCAGGATGAGCGCACCGATGACACCGATCAGTAACCTTCGCTTCCGCGTAAGCCGATGACCCAACGATGTGACGGGTCCGTGCTCAACCGGAGTGCGCTCCACGGTTGCGCCCGCATCCATCAGACGCGAAGCGTCCCCATCACCACCTTGCTTCTCGACGGGCATGGCTTTTGGCAACCTTAAAATCGGAATTGCATCGACGGCCGGCCGCCTGCTTCACCTTGAACTTAATCCGCTCACCCCGCTTCGTTCATCCAACAGCGACTTTACAGGCACGAGCACCGGAGCGCCTTTGTCGCGCGCCTGCTTTGCGTCAAACGTTTCGGACTCTAGGTCGATCCAGCGTCCGTCACAACGCATGCGACCCGACCAAGACCCAAGGCGTACGCCAGGGGCCAGCGGAAGCTCACCCTCCGCACTCGAGCTCCTCCGGAAGCGCCTTGGCGCGCCGACTATCGGCATCGATTGGTGCCGGAATGACCTACGGTCCGCGAAGCGGCGAAAGAGTGCCGTCAGCGCGAGCGGCACAAAACGTTGCGCGACGATCGGCCGTCACCCTTCGTCGATGAGAGAATAGTCTTAGCCAGGGGGCCAAATGGAAGGCGCTCATCAGCAGATACATCGGGACCATTCCGGTCAGCGGCGATGCGTCTTGCATGTCCGAGCAGAGCATGTCCGGCATGCTTCCATCATGGATTCCTGTAAGCAGTGCCACGATTGCGAAGGTCGGCGCAGCCGCGAGGGACAGCCAAGAGGCCGCGCTTGCCTCAAGCCATTCCTGACGCGGGGTGACCTCACAGTCGATTGAGCCAGTCATGTTGGAGATCATTTCGATGCACCCTATCTTCGGAGCGCCCACGCCAGCACGCAGCGGACGGGTCAGGGCCGTTTCCTTCACGAGCATCTGTTGGCGCGCAGCCTCATGCGATGCCCTCAGATCGGTGCCGCCTGCTCAGTCGAGCACGCACAGGCAGAAGCGCGATATCGTGACTTCTGGTCCACGTATCCGCCCTTGCCGTACTCGGTACGTAGCAGCACCCAATCGGTCAGGGCATGGACCGGCCCGTCTTCCTGGAAGCGGCCTTTCGGCGTCACGTCTATGTAGCGGTAAATGCCCATGAAGGCCTCGGCGCCGCGCCCGGAAGTGGACCACGTGTGGAAGATCCGGCCGGCCTCGTCCTTGTAGAAGACACTGTCGAAGGCGCGCATTGCGCCCGGTACGACAAAGTCTTCCCGAATATGCCGGGTGAAGGCAGAGCCGAGCGACGACACCCACGGGATGCGCCAGCCCATTCGGCTGCGAATCTCCTCGATGTCTGCAGCGGCGATCGGTGCAACCACGGCGTAAGTGATGTCATGCGCGTTCAGGTGCTCTAGGATGCCTTGCACGTGGTCGAGCTCGAACGAACAGCCAACGCACAGCCCCAAGTCGTCTGGCGAGATCATGAAGTGGTGCACGAACAGCTGGCTGCGCCCGTCGAACAACTCGCTGAAGGTGAGCGTCCCATTGGGGCCTTCGAAGAGGTAGTTCTCTTCGATTTCCATCCACGGCAGCGTGCGTTGCTCGACGGCGAGGGCGTCTTGCGCCTTCATCATCGCCTTTTCACGGGTCAGCAGCGCGGCCCTCGCGACCAACCATTCCTCGCGGGATACGACAGGATGTTGCATTGGGGTTCTCCTTGGCTTGGTGGTACTGCGATAGATTTAGCCGCCGGCTGTCGGAGGTGAGAGTTACAAGTGTGGCGGGATTCGGATGGACTCACTGATCACAGCTGCGGCGCGTGCGCTCGCCGCGGGTGACGTCCTCGGCGCACTGAATCGGGTTGCCTTGCGCGACGACCCGCCAGCGCTCGCGTTGCGCGGCATTGCGATGGCGCGACTCGGCGATCTTGATCGGGCAAAGGTTCTCCTGCGAAACGCGGCGCGCACCTTCGGTTCGAACGAGGCCGTGGCGCGCGCGCGATGTGTTGTTGCCGAGGCCGAGATCGCACTCGTCTCGCGGGACCTAGGTTGGCCTGCAAAGGCGCTCGACACGGCGCGGATCACGCTGGCTGCGCACGGCGACCACGTAAATGCAGCGCATGCGCGGCATCTCGAACTCCGACGCCTGCTTCTGATCGGGCGCCTCGACGAGGCCGAGCGCATGCTCACAGAGCTCGACCCCACGCCGCTGCCACCCGCTTGGAAGGCTGCTCACGAGCTGGTGATTGCGGGGATCGCCATTCGGCGCCTGCAGACGAAAGTGGCACGCGCTGCGCTCGGTCGAGCCGAGAATGCCGCGCGCGAAGCGGGTATTCCTGCGTTGACGGCTGAGGTCGAAAGCGCATTTCGTGTGATGAAGACGCCCGCGGCGCGCTTGGTCGGGCGCGGCGAAGAACGCCCGCTCCTGCTCGAGCAAGTCGAAGAATTGCTCGTGTCCGAAGCGCTCGTGGTGGACGCGTGCCGTCATGCCGTTCGGGGCGCAGGTATGACGGTCTCGCTTGCGTCGCGGCCGGTTCTCTTTGCCCTTGCACGCGCGCTGGGTGAGGCCTGGCCCGGAGACGTGTCGAGGGGCGCACTGATCACGCGCGCATTCGGAGCGAAGTTCACCGATGAATCGCACCGCGCACGATTACGCGTCGAGATCGGTCGGCTTCGTGCGGAGCTCCGGGCGGTGGCAGATGTGAGCGCAACGAAGCGAGGCTTTGTGCTGGAGCCCTACCGCGCAAGTGAGGTCGTCGTGCTGGCGCCGCCGGTCGAAGAACGGCATGCGGCCGTACTCGCCTTTCTCGCCGACGGTGAGTCATGGTCGAGCTCGGCCCTGGCGATTGCGCTTGGAGCGAGCCCGCGCACGGTGCAGCGGGCGCTCGACGCCCTTGCGGCAGTAGGCAAGGTGCAATCGTTCGGCCGCGGGCGTGCGCGTCGTTGGATGACCCCGCCGGTGCCCGGTTTTCCGACAACTTTGTTACTCCCCGGCCCACTGCCGAGCGACTAGGATGAACTATGAAACGATCAGCAGCCGAGATCCTCCGCGAGTATGGACCTTTCCCGGATGCCGACCGGGTCCACGGGGTGACGTTCGACGGTCAGCACGTCTGGTTCGCCTCGGGCGAAAAGCTGAACGGCTTCGATCCGGCGAGTGGAAAGATCGCGCGCACGATCGATGTCGCCGCGCATGCGGGAACGGCGTTCGACGGCCGGCACCTGTTTCAGATCGCCGAGGATCGCATCCAGAAAATCGATCCGAAGACCGGCCACGTGCTGTCGACGATCCCGGCGCCCGGCGGGGGCGGCGATTCGGGGCTCGCCTGGGCCGAGGGCACGCTTTGGGTGGGCCATGATCGGGCGCGGAAGATTTATCAGATTGATCCTGACACCGGCGCGATCCTGCGCACTATCGATTCCAACCGTTTCGTCACCGGCGTCACTTGGATCGACAGCGAGCTCTGGCACGGCACTTGGGAAGGTGACGAGAGCGAGGTGAGGCGAGTCGATCCTCAAACCGGTAAGGTCCTGGAGCGGCTTGAAATGCCCCGCGGAGTAGGCGTGTCGGGGCTCGAAGCCGACGGCGGCGATCGGTTCTTCTGCGGAGGCGGAAGCAGCGGGAAGGTGAGAGTCGTCCGCCGACCCAAGCGAGGGGCCAGAGTGGCATAATGAAGTGCGAGGGCCGGGCTCAAGGATGGCGTCTCCGCGACAGGGATGAGTCTACAAGAGGCCCGGGAAACCGGTCTTTCTCGCCGCTTCCCTGTTGGCCGCGCAAAGGAGCAGGACAGGGTGGTGGGCCCGGCAGGACTCGAACCTGCGACAACACCGTTATGAGCGGCGCGAAGAAGCGCGGACAACCGCGGAAAACCTAGACTTGTAGGTGCGACGGGCTGAATCCGGCTACAAGTAAATTCAACCACTTAAGTCCAGTTGCGTGCCCATTGCGTGCCCTCGGCTATCTGGAACGCGACGTAGCGGCCGTGGCTCACCACTTTAGCGCCGATCTTGATCAGCTTCCCGCGCCGGCCGGTCAGCGGCGACGGTTCTCACATGACTCCATCGGCGGTATATCGGCCCTGGAGGTTCGGGCGGCGGGCCGTGTGCGATCCGTCAGGCATCGATGCAGACCATCGCTATCGCGCGGAACGGTAGCCACCCTCAATCCACTCCACGACCGCTGTGGCGTAGGCATCTGCCTGATCCTCCCAGACGAAGTGCGAGCTATCGAGGAGCAGGGAACGGCTGCTCGGCAACGACTTGTCGAGAAGCTCGGCGTTGATCGGCGGCACGAGTGGATCCTGCGAGCCCCAAATGCTGAGCACCGGCGTCCGAATGGACGGGAGAAGTTCACGAAGCGCGGGAAGGTCGGCCGGATAGGCACGGACGTAGGCCATCGCTTCGACGAACCGCCGTCCTGCAGACGATGCCGCGTAGTCCTCCAGCACGCGAGGATCCGGGGTCGTCCGCATCATTCGCTTGACAGAGCCGATGGCGAGTTCGGCGCCGTCAACGCCCTCGAACGCGGACGTGGACGGCGCCAAGATGATGTCCTTCAACCTTCCGGCCGCAGTCGCCACGTCCGTGGCGCCGCTACCCACGACCAAACTTTCGAAACGATCGGGGCGTTGGCTTGCCGACAGCAGAAGAGCGGGTGTCCCGATGTCGGGCCCGACCGCATGAACGCGGCCGAGATTCAGCGCGTCGAGAATTTGCGGGATGAAGTTCGCCATTCCCTTTGGCGAAAGCACATCCGGTCTTCCATCCGACCGCCCGAATCCGGGCAGGTCTACCGCCACGGCCTCCCCTCGTTCCGCGACAAAGGGCCAGATGCGGTGGAAGGCGAAAAGGCTTTCCGGCCACGGACTGGTAAGCAATAAGGGAATTTCAGATCTCCTCGCACCGCGCATATAGCGGATCCGCAACCCGTCCACGTCGACGAAGCGCACCGACTCGAAGTTCATCTCAGTCATTTCGTACTTCCTGGATATGTTGTGAGACTGCAGCGCGATTGCCCCTTTCACAGCGTTTTCGAAGTTCTGGAGCAGAGCCAACGCGCACGAGTCAGATGCGGGAATGTCAGTCGGGGAAGCGGTCGCCGAACATTGGCAAGCCGCTGAGGGATTGCGCCTTGGTCGCCTCGTCCTGGAGTACGTCCCAGTGTTCGGCGAGCTTGCCGTCCTCGATGCGGACGATGTCGGCAGCGATCCAGGCGACGGCACGGCCACGGCCTGAAAAGCGCCCGTGCGCGATCACGTAATCGCCCTCTGCGATGATGAGTTGGTTCTCGTATTTCAGCGTGCCGGGCAACGTGCGGATCAGGTCGAACAGTCCATCGCGGCTGGGCGCGATATGGGCGCTATGCTGGATGTAGCGATCCGACCAGAAGCGTTCGGCGGCGTTATAGTCGTGCCTGTTAAAGAGCGTGTCGAAGGCTTCGAGAACGAGCGCCTTGTTCTGCTCCGGAGTGGTCTTGGACATGGGAGGTCTCCTGCCGTTTCGGGTTAAAGCGCGACTGGCGACGGGTTCCGCGCGCGCCGGCCCGTGACCGCCACGAGCGACAGTGCCGCGGCGACACAGCTTGCGCCGACCCAGCCGAGCGCCAAGGGCGAGGCGTCGGCCAATGTCAGCGCGCCGAGGGCCGCACCTGCGGAAAAACCAAGGAACTGGAACGACGCGTTCAGCGAAAGTGCGACGGGCGCCACCTTCGCGCCGGCGACGCTGATGAGCCTCGCCTGCTGGGCCGGGAAGAACGACCACGCCGAGATGCCCCACAGGACGATCGCCAGCAGGACTGGCGCGCGGGCCGCGGCCGGCGGCAAGAACACGGCACTCGTCGACAGGCTCAGGAAGGCAAGCGCCAACACCGACAAGCTCGTGACGATCACCGGCAGATGCCCAAAGCGGTCGTTCAAGCGCCCGCCGAGCCTGAGACCGACCACGGCCGCGACGCCCCACGTGAACAGCACGACGCTGACGGACGATCCGGCGATACCCGCGGCGCGCGCGAGGAACGACGCGAGGTAGGTGTAGACGGTGAAGGCGCCTGTCGCCCAGAACATGGTGCTGAGCAGGGCCAGAAGAACGGCGGGCTGCCGCACCACGTCGAGGCGCTCGCGGAGGCTCGCGACGGGCAGACGGGCGGCGATATCGCGGGGAAGCCCGCTCAGCAGCCCGGCGGTCGCGAGCAATGACAGTACGCCGACGGCCGCGAAATTCACCCGCCAGCCGAAACGGTCGCCGATGAGCGCACCGAGCGGTACGCCGAGCGCGACCGCGACGCTGGTGCCGCCAGTGACGATCGAGAGCGCCGTGCCCCGCCGCGACGGCTCGACGAGAGCGCTTCCCAGGGCATTGGCGTTCGGGACATAGAGGCCGGCGGCGACGGCGAGCAGGACGCGCGCGGCCAACAGGGCGAGGTAGCTGTGGGCCGACCATGCGACGAAGTTCGCCGCCGCGAACGCCAGCATGGAGGCGATCAGCAGCCGCCTCCGGTCGATGTCGCCCGTGAGCGCCGTCAGGACCGGCGAACTGAGCGCATAGGTTAGCGCGAACACCGTCACCAACTGTCCCGCGCTGACGAGGCTCACGGACAGGTCGCGGGCCAGATCGGGCAGAAGCGGCGCGATCATGAACCCCTCGGTGCCAATGGCGAACGTGCCCAACGCCAGCCAATACAGCCGTGCCATCGAACGGGTTGATGTCGTCGTCTCCATGGGGCTACTCCTTAAGATGGTCGGTCATCTTGAACACTGGGCAGATTTGGCCCTTCGGCGGCCATGGGGTTTGAACTCAGACGAGGATTTGGGTGAAGGCGACGGTCATGAAGCGGTCGAAGGCGCGTCCGCTCTTCTCGACCCTGGCCCGCAGCAGGGCGCCCTCATAGGCATCGAGAAGAAACGCAGCCAGATCCGCCGCCGGGGTCTTGGTCGAGATCGAGCCGTCAGCCTGGGCCTCGGCGATGACCGTGGCAATGTCCGTCGACCACGCGAGATAAAGGTCGGCCAAGCGTTGCCGGATCAGTTGACTTTGGTCGGCGAGCTCGGCGCTGAAATTCCCCAAGAGGCAGCCGCGTCCGAAGCGCGCGCTCGTGTAGGCTTCGTTCAGCCGCTCGAAATGAGTGCGCAACCGCTGAAGCGGCGGGACGGACGTATCGGCGAGGGCGGCGCGGCGCGGATTGTCGCGGCCATAGCGCTCGACCACCTCGGCGCCGAGCGCCTCCTTGCTCTCGAAATGATTATAGAAGGAGCCCTTCGGCACACCGGCCGCTTCCGTGATGTCCTGGACGCCGCAGCCGTTGAACCCCTTCTCGATCAGGACCTTGAGCCCGGCGTCGACGATCTTCTGGCGAACATTGGGTCTAGCCATGGACGTATAATATGACCGGTCGTCTTAAATGTCAAGGCCCCAAACGATGTCGCCTCTCCGCGGTTTCGAGGGGCAGCTAACCCGGCCCTTCGGTCGACCAACCTCGCCGAACACTGGGAGGTTCTTCGGGGCGAAGTGACCCTAGCGGAGTCCAGAACTGCCGGCACATATTGTGGCTGGCATGCAATGCGTTTGCCGTCGGTGAGGAAGAACTCACCGTTTCGTAAGCGTCCGGGTGTCAATCGGCGTTCAAAATTTGCACGTCGAATAGCACCGATTCACACTGCCGTCGGCAGCGAAGCACGGAGAAGAATATGTTGGACCGTTCAAGTTAGAGAGTAACGGCAACGGGGCGGCGTGGCGCCTGCCGGACAACTTAACTCATTGTGTTCAGCTAGGCAATTTTCGGTTTGATAAATAGCGGAATTTCTGGATATCTAATAGCGGATTTTCCGAGCCCGCTGAACCATGGACATCATTCCCCGGCACTTGACCGAACGAGTCGCAAGCACCCTGCGGACCACGCGAGTCATCAACATCGTTGGCGCAAGGCAGACGGGAAAGACCACCTTGGTCCGCGATATGGTCGAGGCAGCGAGATTTCTCGACCTCGACGACGAGAGCCTTTTCGCATCCCTGGCGCTGGACCCTTACGGCCAGCTCAGTGCGCTGCGGGTCGAGACCCGAGAAACGGGGTTGCCGATTGTCATCGACGAGGTTCAGCGTCTGCCGCAGATTACCTTGGCATTAAAACGGATCGTAGATCGGGATCGGCGCCCTGGGCAGTTTGTTCTGACGGGTTCGTCGGACATCTTCACGACTCCGAAGGCGCTCGACACACTCGCGGGCCGGGTCTCAACACTCACGCTTCGGCCGCTCAGTGCTGCAGAGATAATGCGCGCAGGTCCATGCCGGTTATTGGACATTATTGGCGACGATCCAGCCGCCACCGCCAAACGTTTCCCTTCACCAACACGCTTTCAGAGGTCCGATGCGATCGACCTGATGGTGCGCGGCGGATTCCCAGAGATTCGGCCTCTTGAAGATAGAGACCGAATGGCTCGCTACGAATCCTATGTCGGCAGCATCGTGGAGCGAGACATTGCGCCGGTGGCCGAGGTGCGCCGGCCAGATACTCTGCGTCGGCTCATCAATCAGCTTGCTCATCGAACGGCAGAGGAGCTCAACGTTACCAGCCTTTGCAGTGCTTTAGGCGCGCGCAAGGAAACCGTCACCACATATCTTGACGTGCTCTCTCGCCTTGGGATTGTTCATCGCCTCGGTGCTTGGACCGCCTCTGGCGCACGCAAGGAGGTCCGATCTCCGAAGTTACATTTCATGGACACCGGCTGCGCGACGGCACTGCGGGGTGAAGATGCCGCGAGTTTCGGCCTTGGCTCCGACCCGGTCGGATTGGGTCACGTCTTGGAGAGTTTCGTATTCTGCGAGCTGGAGAAGTCGCTCCCATTTCTGAAGCGACGCTGGGAGCTATACCATTGGCGCTATGCTCCTCGGGAGATCGACATCGTCGCGCAGGCGCCGGGCCGAACGCTTGCCTTGTTCGAGATGAAGGCATCGACGACTGTGGATGCCGACGATTTTCGCCACCTTGACTGGTTCCTCAAAGAGGGACCTGGCAGCTCGTATAAGGGAGCAGCCGTCGTGGTCTACCTGGGGGACCAGCTGCTATCCTTCGGAACGGCACGCATGGCTCTGCCTTTGTCGCTGCTTTGGTCCTTTCCGCGGTGAGGGCTACGGCATGGAACCGCGGTCGACGGCACGCGCAGAGAATCTTTG
This sequence comes from uncultured Alphaproteobacteria bacterium, assembly GCA_963729295.1. Lineage (GTDB taxonomy): Bacteria > Pseudomonadota > Alphaproteobacteria > ATCC43930 > CGMCC-115725 > DATJLY01. Next base: position 312,108 of record CAVSNJ010000020.1, on the reverse strand, counting down.
TGCGACCTCGTGCCGACCAAACGCGACCAAATCAGATCACATACGAAGGTACACGCCGCAATGCGCCGTAACACGCTGATTAATAGGATGTTTTCCCATTGACTGCGGCCCTGGCACTATCCAATTCTAGGAAGCAGCCTTTGCGTCTGCGAGCGCTTCGTCGGTGCGGGCAACGTTCAGATGGCAAGACAGGAGAACGGGCCAAGCGAACGAAACCTAGTACCGCCGTTGCTCGACGAGCGCGAAACGGCGACGCTCCTTCGCGTGAAACCTTCCACCGTTCGAGCGGAGCGAATCAGGGGAAAGCTTGGGTATACTCCGATCGGCGCACGCATCTTTTACACGCAGCACCAGATCGCAGATTATCTTGAACGGCAGTCGGTCACGCCATGCGAAAGCAGACAATCCAACGTCCCGGTCAGATCGGAGACTACTGGCTCAGCAAGAAGCCGCGCCGTGACCGCCCAGACGAAACGTGGTACCGAACTTGGTACGACGATCGCACTCGACAGACATGTCGTGTCGGTCTTGGCACAACAGACTTTCAAGAGGCAAGCCTCCGTCTCGCGGCTTGGGTCGTCACCAACGAACGATCCCGCAAAGCGGCCCCGGACCAGGTTCTGATCGAAACGATTCTGCTGAACTATTGGAACGATCATGCCCAGCATCTGCCAAGCGCGAGGACGCAATGGCTGGGGCTGTCGTACTGGCAGGAGTACTGGACGCGTCAGACTGTCGCCGACATCACGCCGCACGAGCAGCGTCGGTTCCGCGAATGGCTCGCAAGGCGTGGAACAGGGCGAAGCGGCATAGATCGGATTCTGTCGGTCGGTCGAGCGGCGCTCAATCGTGCTCGCAAATGGCAGGAAGTGAGCGAGGTCCCCCACATCTTCGGCACGCTCACCGCCGACGCGAAGCGCGCACGCGAGCCGAAAGGGCGCCCCGTTACACCCGAGGAGATTGCGCGCCTCTTCGATGCAGCGCGCTCGCGCCACATGTTGACCTTCTTGTTGATCGGCGCGAACACCCTGGCCCGGCCTGCAGCGATTCTCGATCTTCGACCGTCGCAATTCGACGACGCGCACCGGCTGCTGGACCTTAACCCGCCAGGCCGGACGCAAAACAAGAAATTCCGACCGATCGTGCCAGTGACACCGACGCTCCTGCCGTGGCTGCAGCGCCAGGTTGGACCGAGCGGCCGATTTGTCAGCTACCGCAAAAAGTCTGTGGGCTCGATCCTGCACATGTGGCGATTGACGCGTACAGAGGCAGGCCTGGACGAGCGCGTGACCCCATACTCGATTCGTCACGGCTTGGCCCGTGAGATGCGAAAGCGGCGCGTGCCAACGGAACAGATCAGCCTTTTCCTCGGACACCTTCCTGATGGATCTGCGGCGACGACGTCGATATACGCGCCTTATGAGCCCGGGTTTCTCTCTGACGCGGTTGAGGCGATCGAAAGCGTTATGAGCGAAGTTCGTAGTCATCTCAAACGCGCACAAATCGACAGGCCAGAGGTCGACGCTGCCGAGGGCGCCAATACGAGCCTGAAAACGCACCGGCGCGGCGTCGGCGAAACGAAGCGCGAGGAAGTTCGCTTTCTCATTCTCGCCGGGCTGCCGCATGCCGAGGTAGTGCGTCGGAGTGGCGTGTCGAGTGGCACCGTGAGCAGCATACGGCAGGAACTGAAGGCGCAAATGCCACTCTATCGGAACACCGAATCGGCCGTTTGCGTGCCCATTGCGTGCCCAACTCCCAATCAAGGGGAGGATGCGATTCCTCAAGTCATTGAAAAGATTGGTGGGCCCGGCAGGACTCGAACCTGCGACAACACCGTTATGAGCGGCGCGTTCTGACCAGCTGAACTACGGGCCCGGCGCTTCGGGCGAACGGATCAGGTGTCGAGGAAGCTGCGGAGCTTGCGCGACCGGCTCGGGTGCTTGAGCTTCCTGAGCGCCTTCGCCTCGATCTGGCGTATGCGTTCGCGCGTCACCGAGAATTGCTGGCCGACTTCCTCGAGCGTGTGGTCGGTGTTCATGCCGATGCCGAAGCGCATCCGGAGAACGCGCTCCTCGCGAGGGGTGAGCGAGGCGAGGACGCGCGTCGTCGTCTCGCGCAGGTTCGCCTGGATCGCGGCGTCGACGGGGAGCACCGCGTTCTTGTCCTCGATGAAATCGCCGAGATGGCTGTCCTCCTCGTCGCCGATCGGCGTCTCGAGGCTGATCGGCTCCTTGGCGATCTTCAGCACCTTGCGCACTTTCTCGAGCGGCATGGCGAGCTTTTCGGCGAGCTCCTCGGGCGTGGGCTCGCGGCCGATCTCGTGCAGCATCTGGCGCGAGGTGCGCACGAGCTTGTTGATCGTCTCGATCATGTGCACCGGGATGCGGATGGTGCGCGCCTGATCGGCGATCGAGCGGGTGATCGCCTGCCGGATCCACCAGGTCGCATAGGTCGAGAACTTGTAGCCGCGGCGGTACTCGAACTTGTCGACGGCCTTCATCAGGCCGATGTTGCCTTCCTGGATCAGGTCGAGGAACTGCAGGCCGCGGTTCGTATATTTCTTGGCGATCGAGATGACGAGGCGGAGATTGGCCTCGACCATCTCCTTCTTGGCGCGGCCCGCCTCGCGCTCGCCGCGCTGCACCGTCTGCACGACGCGGCGAAACTCGAACGGCGGCATCCCGGAATCGCCGGAGATCGTGACGATGTCGGTGCGCAGCCCTTTCACCTCGGTGCCATACCTGTTGATGAGGCCCGACCAGCCCTTGCCGTGCAGCCGCCGCACCCGCTGCACCCAGTCGGGCGCCAGCTCGAAGCCGACATGGTGATTGAGGAAGTCCTGCCGTTTGACGCCGCATTGCTCGGCCATCCTGAGGAGCTTGCCCTCGGCCGAGACGAGGCGGCGGTTCAGCGAATAGAGCTGCCCCACCAGGAAATCGATGCGGGCGTTATGGAGCTTGACGCTTTGCATCAGCTCGACCATTTCGGCCTTGAGCTTGTCGTAGCGTTTTTCCGACGGCTTTTGCAGCTCCTCGCCGTCGCGGAGCGAAATAAGGCGCTCCTCCTGGCGGCGGTTCAGGCGGCGATAATGCCCGGCGATCGTTTCGAGCTTTTCCAGTACCTGGGGTTTGAGCTCGGCCTCCATCGCGGCGAGCGATATCGAGGCTTCCTCGGCGTCGGCGTCGGGATCCTCGCCATCGGGCTGGGCGCCGTCGGGCGGCGTTGCTTCGCCATCGCCCTGGGCCTCGCCTTCTGGCGGTGTCTCGGCCTCTTCGCCCTCCACCGCGGCTTGCTCGGCGGTCGCGTCGAACGTGTTGTTGCCGTAGGTCGCGTCGAGATCGACGATGTCGCGGAGCAGCATCTTCCCTTCGACCAGCGCATCGCGCCAGCCGAGCAGCGCGCGGATCGTCAGCGGGCTTTCGCACAGGCCGCCGATCATCATCTCGCGGCCGGCCTCGATGCGCTTGGCGATCGCGATCTCGCCCTCGCGCGAGAGCAGCTCGACCGATCCCATCTCGCGCAGATACATGCGCACCGGATCGTCGGTGCGGCCGATATCCTCGTCGTCGAGGTTGCCGGCCGTGCGCGGCTCGCCGTCGCCATCGTCGCTGGCGTCCTCGGCCTCCTCGCTGTCGACGACGTTGACGCCGAGCTCGGAGAGAATCGTCATCGTGTCCTCGATCTGCTCCGAGGACACCTGCTCCGGCGGCAGCGCCGCGTTGAGCTCGTCGTAGGTCACATAGCCGCGTTCCTTGCCGCGAGCGACCATCTTCTTGATCGCCGCGGCGAGGGTGTCGAGGATCGGCGCCTCCGCGGCGTCGTCTCGAGCTTCTGGCACTTCCGCCGTGTTCGCCGCCTTGCTAGCCATCTCGATCCCGCCCTGCCATCACTAACAAAAAGAGCGCGCGTTCCGCGGCCAAGCGACCGCGGCGACCGTGCGCCCCGTGGCTTCTCTTCCTGATCGAGCACCGGACCTTGTGATGTTCTGCGGTCCTTGCAAACGGATCGCCCCGCCCGTGGTGCCGTCGTTTCCGCCCTTCCACTCCAGCAACGCTGGCTGTAGCCGCATCCCGTTCTCGCGTCCACTGCGTCCGGGCCTGAACCGTGCGAGAGAGGTGGAGCCTCGCCAGCACCGCGTCAAGGCCAAGAAAGGTAGTTGTGTCTAAAGAGCGCCAGAGAAGCCTTGTCAAGCGCCCCTCGGCGGGCGTCGGGCAAATGGCAAGGGAGGGGCCTGGCGCTAACCCTCCGTTAACTCCGCGGTAACGGATTGCTCACTACGCCGCCAACTCCATCCTGTCGCTCTCGGTCTTGAGGTGCTGGACCGCCTGAGTCAGCGCAGTGAGAATTTCTAGGTTTTCGGTGGTCGAATTTTCGGCCAATCGAACTTCGGCGGCCTTCTGTTCGCGTTCTATGTCTGGGAGCTCATATTTGGCCCGCGTAGCCTTCCAGAGTGCCTTGGCGAAATCCGGATCATTGGCGAGATGAGCCAAGTGTTTTCTATCTAGGATTGAAAAGCGCCGGATGCGCTCATTGATCTTGTTGAGATTTGTGTCGAGGCCGAGAATTATGTCGCTCCCCGTAATGTCGTCGTCTGCGGAAATGCGATCAATGACGTGTTGCCACAGTTGATTTAGGTCCTGATCCTGGACTTTCAGAGCCGCAAATGAATCGATTTCGCTGCGGCCAATGCCGGGGTGATTCAAAGCCACCGTGACGAGCAGTATTTCTTGGTGCTTTCGTCGCGTCGCATCGGCCCAGCCCGCGGCGCGCGTGGCGCGGATGGCGGGCGAAAGCGCGTCCACCTTCTCGAGCGCTCGCTCGCTCCGCACGCGGCGCCTGAGCTGCCAGATGCGGTCCATCAGGTGATGCTGGAATTCGCGCTGCACCTGGCCATCGGCGATGGCGCGGATGCGGCGATAGATGCGCGCCTGGAGCCGCAGGATTTTTTCGGGATTGTCGAAGAACGAAGGCTCGCGCTCCTCGGTCGCGATGCGCCAGATGAACTCCGAGGTCTGCACGGCGTCCTCGAGATGGGTTTTGAGCGCCTCGACCCCGTGCGACTTGACGAGGGAGTCCGGATCCTCGCCCTCGGGCAGCAGGGAGAACCTGAGACCGTTCTCGGGACGAAGCAGCGGCAGCGCGCGTTCGAGCGCGCGCACGGCGGCGTTGCGCCCGGCCTTGTCGCCGTCGAAGCACAGCACCGGCCGGTCGCCCAATCGCCACAGCTCGACGAGCTGCGTCTCGGTGAGCGCGGTGCCGAGGGGCGCGACAGCGCCTGGAAAGCCCGCGCGGTGCAGCGCGATCACGTCCATGTAGCCTTCGGCGACGATCGGTACGAGGTCGGAGCGCGGCGCCGCCTTCGCGAGGTGCACGGCATAGAGCGTGCGGCCTTTCTCGAAGATCGGCGTGTCGGGCGAGTTGAGGTATTTGGGCTCGCCGTCCTCGATGAGCCGGCCGCCGAAGGCGATGACGCGGCCCTGCCGGTCGGAGATCGGGAAGATCACACGGCCGCGGAAGAAGTCGAACGTGTCGCCGTTCTCGGCCCGGCGCAGCAGCCCCGCCTCGACGAGGAGGTTGGTCTCGAACTCCCTGCCAAGCACCCGCTTCAAGGCGTCGCGTGCGCTGGCCGCCCAGCCGAGGCGGAAACGCGCGATCGCCGCCTGATCGAGGCCGCGGCGCGTCAGATATTCCCGCGGCTTCTGAGCGCCCGGCTCCTTGAGCTGGGCCTCGAAGAACTTGCAGGCCGCCTCGCACACGTCGTGCAGCGTCTTGGTGCGCGCCGCGCGCTCGCGGTCCTCCGGCAGCTCGTCCGGGATCTGCAGCCCGGCTTCCTTGGCGAGCGCCTCGACCGCCTCGCGAAAGCCCGCCCCGCCGACGCGCATCGAAAAACCGATCACGTCGCCATGCGCGCCGCAGCCGAAGCAGTGATAGAACGCCTTGTCCTCGACCACGGTGAAGGACGGCGTCTTCTCGTTGTGGAACGGGCAGAGGCCGACATACTCGCGCCCGCGCCGCACGAGCTTGACGTGACGGCTCACCACGCTCGCGAGCGAAACGCGATTTCTGATCTCGTCGAGGAATTGCGGCGGGTAGGCCATGTGCTCGCCCCAGCGCCGATCATACCGCGCCGGGTGCCGGCTGCTAGCCCAAAAGCCGCTTCACCGCCTGGCTCGCCTTGGCGGCGTCGATCTGACCAGCATGGCGCTCACGCAGCGCCGCCATGGTACGGCCCATGTCCTTGATGCCGGCGGCGCCGATCGCGACGATCGTTTCGCGGATCGCGGCCTCCATGTCGGCCTCGCCCATCTGCTGGGGAAGGAACTGCTCGATGATGGCAATCTCGCCGCGCTCCTTTTCGGCCAGGTCGGGTCGGTTGCCCTTCTCGAAAAGCTCGATCGACTCGCGGCGCTGCTTCACCATTCCCTGCAGCATCTGCTGGATTTCGGGGTCCGCGATCCCGTCAGTGTTGCCCTTGGGCCGCGCCTCGATGTCGCGCTCCTTGAGCCGGGCGAGGATGAGTTGCACGGTCGACAGCACGAGCGCATCCTTGTCGCGCATCGCCTGCTTCAGGGTGTCGGTGAAGCGCTGCCGCAGCATCGCCATTCTTTTAGCAGAGCCGAATTGCCCCGGCAAACTTGACCCGGGCGCGTCCGAGGGCTATCTCACAGCTTCAATCCGAACGTCGCAAGGCGAGCGCCGCGGAGGCTTCCGCGGGCGCCTCTTGGCGCGCGAACAGAAGGACCCGGCTCACGGCATGAAGGTGCCCACCCGTCCTCCCGGCTGCAACGCCGCGCTCGTCCTGGCGGACGGCAGCGTTTTCTGGGGGAAGGGGCTCGGCGCCGCCGGACAGCGGGTCGGCGAGGTCTGCTTCAACACCAGCATGACGGGGTATCAGGAGATCATCACCGATCCCTCCTATGCCGGGCAGATCATCACCTTCACCTTTCCCCATATCGGCAATGTCGGCGCCAATCGCGCCGACATCGAGGCGACGACCGTCGCGGCGCGCGGCGTCGTGCTGCGCCAGGACATCACTCAGCCGTCGAACTGGCGCGCGGTGCAGCCGCTCGATACCTGGCTCAAGAGCAACGACGTTGCCGGCCTCTGCGGCGTCGACACGCGCGCGCTGACGCGCCGTATTTGCGAGGCTGGTGCCCCCACGGGGGCGCTTTGCCATGCGCCCGACGGCGCGCTCGACATCGGTGCGCTCCACGACATGGCGCGCGCCTGGCCGGGGCTCGAGGGGATGGACCTCGCGAAGGAAGTGAGCTGCCGCCAGAGCTATTCCTGGGACGAGACCCAATGGCGCTGGGACGAAGGCTACGGCCGCCTCGCCAGGCCGCGCTTCAAGGTGGTCGCCGTCGATTACGGCGCCAAGCGCAACATTCTGCGCATGCTCGCCGGGCTCGGCGCGGACGTGACCGTGGTGCCGGCGACGGCGGGCGCCGCCGACATCCTGCGGCACGATCCCGACGGGATTTTCCTATCGAACGGCCCGGGCGACCCCGCGGCGACCGGGCAATATGCCGTGCCGGCGCTGCGCAAGCTGATCGAGTCGGGAAAGCCGATTTTCGGCATCTGCCTCGGGCATCAGCTTCTGGCGCTCGCCTTGGGCGCGCGCACGCGCAAGATGGCGACGGGGCACCGCGGCGCCAACCATCCGGTCAAGGACCTCGAGACCGGCAAGGTCGAGATCACGAGCCAGAACCACGGCTTCGTCGTCCTCCCCGAGACGCTGCCGCCCGAGGCGGAAGCGACGCACGTCTCGCTGTTCGACGGCACGAACGAGGGTTTCCGGCTGAAGCACCGGCCGGTATTCGCAGTCCAGTACCATCCCGAAGCGAGCCCCGGTCCCCAGGACAGCCATTACCTTTTCACGCGCTTCGCCGAACTGATGGCGCGGCGGAAGTGAAATGAGGGCGCTTTTGCCAAAGCCGGTTCATTGCCATGCCTAAGCGGACGGACATATCGAGCATCCTCATCATCGGCGCCGGGCCGATCGTGATCGGCCAGGCGTGCGAGTTCGATTATGCCGGCGTGCAGGCGGTGAAGGCGCTCAAGGAAGAGGGGTATCGCGTCGTCCTGGTGAATTCGAACCCGGCGACGATCATGACCGACCCGGGCCTCGCCGACGCGACCTATATCGAGCCGATCACGCCCGACTTCGTCGAGCGGATCATAGCATCCGAGCGCCCCGACGCGCTCCTGCCGACGATGGGCGGGCAGACCGGGCTCAACACCGCGATGGACCTGGTGCGCTCGGGCGCGCTCGAGCGCCATCGCGTCGCGCTGATCGGCGCTGACGCGCACTCCATCACCAAGGCCGAGGACCGGCAGCTCTTCCGCGAAGCGATGGACCGGATCGGCCTCGTCTCGCCGACGAGCCGGCTCGTGCGCTCGCTCGAGGAGGCGCAGGGCGCGCTGCCCGAAATCGGCTTGCCGGCGATCATCCGCCCGTCCTTCACCCTGGGCGGCACCGGCGGCGGCATCGCCTACAACCAGAAGGAATTCGAGGAGATCGTGTCGGGCGGCTTGCGCGCCTCGCCGACGCACGAGGTCCTGATCGAGGAATCGGTGCTCGGGTGGAAAGAGTTCGAGATGGAGGTGGTGCGCGACCGGCGCGATAACTGCATCATCGTGTGCTCGATCGAGAACATCGATCCGATGGGCGTCCACACCGGCGATTCCGTGACGGTAGCGCCCGCGCTCACCCTGACCGACAAGGAATATCAGCGCATGCGCAACGCCGCGATCGCGGTGCTGCGCGAGATCGGTGTCGACACCGGCGGCTCGAACGTCCAGTTCGCGGTCAATCCCGCGGACGGGCAGCTCGTCGTGATCGAGATGAACCCGCGCGTGTCGCGCTCGTCGGCGCTGGCTTCGAAGGCGACGGGCTTTCCTATCGCCAAGGTCGCGGCGAAGCTTGCGGTCGGCTACACGCTCGATGAGCTCAGGAACGAGATCACCGGCACGACGCCTGCTTCATTCGAGCCGACGATCGACTACGTCGTCACCAAGATGCCGCGCTTCACCTTCGAGAAATTTCCGGGCGCGGAGCCGCTCCTCACCACCTCGATGAAGTCGGTCGGCGAAGCGATGGCGATCGGGCGGTCGTTCGCCGAATCGGCGCAGAAGGCGCTGCGCTCGATGGAGACGGGCTTGACCGGATTCAACGAGATCGAGATCCCGGGCGCCCTTGCCGGCGACAAGAACGCGATTCGCGCCGAGCTGGCGAAGCCCCGGCCCGACCGCCTGCTCGTCATCGCGCAAGCCTATCGCCACGGCCTCACCACGGCCGAGATCAACGCCGCCTGCAAATACGATCCCTGGTTCCTCGAGGAAATCCGCGGCGTCGTCGACGAGGAGGAAGCCATCCGCGGCAAGGACGCGCTCCTGCCGCTCTTTTCGGGGACGGAGGAGTTTCGCGACCGGCTCGCACGTGCAAAGCGCATGGGGTTTTCCGATGCGCGCATCGCCGAGCTCGCCAAGGTCGAGGAAGGCGAAGTCGCGCGCTGGCGGGAGCGGCATGGCATCCTGCCGGTGATGAAGCGCATCGACACCTGCGCCGCCGAATTCCCGTCGCTCACCTCGTACATGTACTCCTGTTACGAAGGCAGCGGCGCCGAATGCGAGGCGCGCCCGTCCGACCGCGACAAGGTCGTGATCCTGGGCGGCGGCCCGAACCGGATCGGGCAGGGGATCGAATTCGACTATTGCTGTGTCCATGCCGCCTACAGCCTCAAGGAGGCCGGCATCGAGACCATTATGGTCAACTGCAATCCGGAAACGGTCTCGACCGATTACGACACATCGGACCGGCTCTATTTCGAGCCGCTGACGGCCGAGGACGTGATCGAGCTGGTGCGCGCCGAAAGCGGCAACGGCAAGGTGCTGGGTGTCATCGTGCAGCTCGGCGGGCAGACGCCCCTGAAGCTCGCACAGGCGCTCGAGGCGGCGCGCATCCCGATCCTCGGGACGACTCCCGATGCGATCGACCTCGCCGAGGACCGTCGCCGCTTCCAGGAGCTGTTGCAGCAGCTCCGATTGCGCCAGCCCGAGAACGGCACGGCCACCTCGGTCGCCGAGGCTGACGAGGTGGCGGCGCGGATCGGCTATCCCGTGGTGATAAGGCCGTCCTATGTCCTCGGCGGGCGCGCCATGGAGATCGTGCACGAGCCGGCCGGGCTCGCGCGCTACATGACGCACGCGGTCAATGTCTCGGGCGGCAACCCGGTGCTGATCGACCGCTATCTCCAGGACGCGATCGAGGTCGATGTCGACGCGCTGGCCGATGGCAGCGCCGTCTATATCGCCGGCATCATGGAGCATATCGAGGAGGCCGGGATCCATTCCGGCGACAGCGCCTGCTCGCTGCCGCCCTACACGCTGTCGCCCGAGGTGATCGCCGAGCTCGAGCGCGAGACGGGGGAGCTCGCGCGCGCGCTCCACGTCGTCGGATTGATGAACGTGCAGTACGCGGTGAAGGACGGCCGGGTCTTCGTGCTCGAGGTCAATCCGCGCGCCTCGCGCACCGTGCCGTTCGTCGCCAAGGCGACCGGCATCCCGATCGCCAAGATCGCCGCCCGCCTGATGGTCGGCGAAAAGCTCGCCCGGTTCGCGCTGCACCGCCCGGCGTTGCGCGAGCATGTCGCCGTCAAGGAGGCGGTCTTTCCATTCGCGCGATTCCCCGGGGTCGACCTCATCCTGGGGCCCGAAATGAAGTCGACCGGCGAGGTGATGGGGCTCGACTCTGACTTCGGCCGCGCCTTCGCCAAGTCGCAGCTCGGCAGCGGCATCACCCTGCCGCTGGGGGGCCGTGTGTTCGTGTCGGTGCGCGACCGCGACAAGCCCGCCATGGTCGAGCCGTGTCGTCGCCTCGTCGAGCTCGGCTTCACGGTCCTCGCCACCGAGGGCACGGCGCGGCTTCTCGCCGAGTCGGGCGTGGCGGTTGAGCGCGTTAACAAGGTCCACGAGGGCCGACCACACATCGTCGACCGGATGCTGTCGGGCGAGGTCCAGCTGGTCTTCAACACGACCGAGGGGGCGCAGGCGATCGCCGACAGCTTCAGCCTGCGGCGCACGGCGCTGACCCTCAACATCCCCTATTACACGACGGTCGCCGGCGCCCGGGCGGCGGTCCAGGCAATCGTCGCGCTCGGGTCGGGCGTCCTTGAAGTCGCTCCCCTCCAATCCTATTTTAGCGGATCGTTTTGAGCGGGGCGGCTTGATCCCCTTGGCAGAAGCGACGCAGCGAGAGGTGGCTGTTTATCTGTCATGACCAAGATTCCCATGACAATGGCCGGCTTCAACCGCCTCCAGGACGAGCTCAAGCGACTCAAATCGGTCGACCGCCCGTCCATCATCAAGCAGATCGCGGAAGCGCGCTCGCACGGCGACATCTCGGAGAACGGGGAATACTTGGCGGCCCGCGAGCGGCAGAGCTTCGTCGAGGGGCGGGTGCTCGAGCTCGAGGACAAGATCGCCCGGGCCGAGGTCATCGACGTCTCGAAGCTGTCGGGCAAGACGGTGAAGTTCGGCGCGACCGTGACGCTCGCCGACGAGGAGACGGACGAGGAAGCCGCCTACCAGATCGTCGGCGAGGACGAGGCCGACATCAGCAAGGGCCGGCTCTCGGTCACCTCGCCCTTGGCGCGCGCGCTCATCGGCAAGAGCATCGGCGACACCGTCGAAGTATCGACGCCGCGCGGCGGCGCGCGCTCCTACGAAGTGATCAAGGTCCGCTTCCGCTAGACGTTTCCGTCGACCTCGATCGGCACGCCAGGCTCGTATTTCGACGGGCGGATGGCGAGCGAAGACCGGACGTGGGCGACATTGGGCGCGGCCGTCAGCCTGGTCGTGAGAAAACGCTGATAGGTGTCCCAATCGGTCGCCACGATCTTCAGGAGGAAGTCGGTCTCGCCGGCCAGCATGTGCGCCTCGCGCACCTCGGGCCAGCCGGAGGTGAGCGCTTCGAACGCCTTGAGATCGGGCTCGGCCTGGCTCGACAGCCCGACCTGCGCGAAGACCGTGACGCCGAAGCCCAGCGCCTCGGGGTTCACGTCGGCGTGGTAGCCGCGGATGAAGCCGGCCTCCTCGAGCGCCCGCACCCGCCGCAGGCAGGGCGGCGCGGAGATGCCGGCGCGTCGGGCCAGTTCGACATTGGTGATGCGACCGTTCGCCTGAAGGTCGCGAAGGATGCGGCGATCGATTTTGTCGAGCTTGATGCGCCGCATCGAAGCCTCCGACCTGGTTTTGGGCGAGCCGGCCGCGCCACGCGACCGAATGTTGCTCATCCTAGCGACCGGTAATTATATTGCAACCGGCTGGCGCACGCCCGCCGCGCGCGACATGATGTAGAAAGTCCATGGGGTTAGCAGCGGTCCCGCCGAGCGTCTGGGCGATCCACGACGGCAAGATCGGCATGGCGAGCCAGGTTCTCGGGCTCGCCGAGGCGGTCGGCTGGCCGTTCGTCGAGAAGCGGCTTTCGATCCGCGCACCGTGGCGCCACCTCGTCCCGGCGCTGTGGTTCCAGCCGCTCGCCGCCCCCGGATCGGATGGCGACCGGCTCGAGCCGCCCTGGCCCGATCTCATGATTGCGTGCGGGCGGAACGCGGTCGCCCCGGCGCTCGCCGTGAAGCAGGCAAGCGCCGGCCGCACCTTCTGGGTGCAGATCCAGGACCCGCGCTACGCCCGGAGCAGCGCCGACCTCGTGGTCGCGCCGAGTCACGATCCGGCGCGGGGCGCGAATGTCGTCACCACGCTGGGCGCCGTGCATCGCGTGACCGCGGCGCGGCTCGCCGACGGCGCGCGCCGCTTCGGCCCGCTCTTCGCGCACCTGCCGCGGCCGCTGGTGGCGGTGCTGATCGGCGGCGACAACCGCGCCTATCGTCTGACGCGGGAGCGGTTCACCGCGCTTGCCACGGCGCTGGCCGCGCTCGCCGCGGCGGGGATGGGGCTCGCGATCACGCCGTCGCGCCGCACGGCGGCGGCGGCACTCGCCGAGTTGAAGGCGCGGCTCGCGGGCCTGCCCGCCTTCATCTGGGACGGCGAGGGCGAGAACCCCTATTTCGGCATGCTCGGCCTCGCCGACGCGATCGTCGTCACGGCCGATTCCGTCAACATGGTGAGCGAGGCGGCGGCCACGGGAAAGCCGGTGCATGTCGTGGCACTCGACGGCGGCTCGAGCAAATTCGCGCGCTTCCACCGCGCGATGGAGGAGGCCGGCATCACCCGGCCGTTCCGCGGCGCGATCGAGCAGTGGAGCTATCGCCCGCCCGACGAAGCCGCGCGCGCGGCTGGCCTGATCCGCGCGCGGCTCGCCCAGCGCGTTGCCGACGTGGCATGAAGCCCGCGCGCATCGCGCTGTTCCTCGCGGCGTTTCTCATCCTCTGCGGCGGGACGATTTTGCTGCCCGCGATCGATCTGTGGGCGAGCGGCTTGTTCTATGCTCCCGGCCGCGGCTTCTTCCTGGCCGAGTGGCTGCCGTTCGTGCTGGTGCGGAACGCGATGCCGGTGCTCGCCGGTCTCATCGCGCTCGCAGGGTTTGCGCTCATCGCGGCGGGCGCGCGAAAGCCGTGGCGAGGCCTCGACTGGCGTGCGGGCGCGTTTCTCGTGCTCGCGCTCGCACTCGGGCCGGGGCTCGTCGTCAACACGATCTTCAAGGACCATTGGGGCCGCGCCCGGCCGGAGCAGGTGAGCGAGTTCGGCGGCGCCGCGCGGTTCTCGCCGCCCTTCGTGCCGAGCGACCAGTGCCAGCGCAACTGCTCGTTCCCGGCCGGGGATCCCTCGAACGGCTTCGTGCTGGTCGCGGCCGGGTTTCTCATCGCGGCACCGCGGCCGCGCCGCGCCGCGGTCGCGGGCGCGATCGGCCTCGGCGCCGTTATAGGATTGGTGCGCATCGCGCAGGGCGGGCACTTTCTCTCCGACGTGATCGCGTCGGGCTTCCTCACCGTCGCGACGACGTGGCTCCTGCATCGCTGGATCGTCGTCGACGACGGGCTTGCGGCGCTCGCGCGCGCGCTGCGCCATCCGCCGCCGCAATTGCAGCGCTTCCTTGTGCTGCTCGTGCTCGATGCGGCGGCGGTTGCCGCGTCCTATGCCTGGCTCGACCGTCCGGCCGCACAGAGCTTCGCGCACATCGCGCCGCGCGCGGACGCCGTCTTCGCCTTCATCACCCAGTTCGGCGTCTCGACCGATTATCTCGTCATCGCCGCGCTGCTGGCGTTGGGTTATGCGCTGGCGGCGCGGCGCACCATCGATCCCGCGCGGAAAGAGCGGCATGTGCGCCACGCCTGGCGCGCGGCGTTCCTGTTCGCGACGATCGCCGGCGCGGGTCTCGTCGGCGACATCCTGAAGCCCGTGTTCGGGCGCGCCCGGCCGCGCCTCTTTCTCGATGACGGCATCTTCGGCTTCACCTGGCACGGCGCGCATGCGGCCTATTGGTCCTTTCCCTCGGGCCACGCCATCACGATCGTCAGCGTCGCCGCCGCCGTCTACGTGATCGAGCGGCGGCTGTGGCCGCTCTACGCCGCCGCGGCGCTCCTCGTCATGGCGAGCCGAGTGGTGCTCGATTTGCATTACGTGAGCGACGTTCTCGCCGGCGCGTTCCTCGCCGGGACGGCGGCGTGGGTGACGGCCGCTCTCTTCCGGCGCGCGGGCATCGCGCTCGCGGCTCAGCGATAGCCTTTGAAGCCCTCGAGATAGCGCACGACGTAGCTGCGGCTGTCGCCGCCGCCCAAGGGAATGATGACGTGCTGCACCGGCCCCGCCGTGGCGAAGCGCGTGACGATGCGCGCGATGTCGGGATCGGGGCTCACCACGAGCGCGTTCTGGCCGATGAATGCGTCGGGCGTCGCCGCGAGGTCGAAGCCGTCGTGCGGCAGGTTGTCGTCGCCGTTCCACTTGAGGAATTTCTGCGGGTGGGGTGCGACGTAGTAGAGCAACTCGGCCATGGTCTCGCGGTCGTTGCCGATGAGCACGGCGCCCGGATGTTCCGCCAGCATTGTGCCGATCGTCTCGCCGAGACGGCGATAGCCATGGAGGCGATGGAGCGGATCGAAGCGCGACGGCAGGCTCATGTGGAGCGCGCGCGCGGTATCACCCGCTTCGAACAGCACGACCGCCGCCGCGACGTGGAGCGCGATGGATGCGGCGAGAAGAGAGCGCCAGCCGCGCTCCAGGAGCGACGCCACCACCAGCACCGTCGCCGCGACATAGACGGGCGCCGCCCAGTTAGGCTCGGCCCGCGACAGAAAGCTCACGACGAACATCAAAATGAGCGCGGGCCAGGTGAAGAAGGCGAGGAGGGCCGCGCGCGGATCGGAAAACGTCCTGCGCCCGAGCGCCGTCAGCACGAGGAGCGCCGCGAACAGGAGCGGCCCGAACACGCCGAACTGCGAGCCGAAGAACAGGAGGAAAGGACCGGGATGGAACACGAGCCCGTGGAACGCGGCGTTGTCGGCCGTGTGGCGATAGCTCGCCAAGCCATGCGTGAGATTCCAGATGAAATTGGGCGCATAGATGAGGAGAGCGAGCGCGGTCGCGCCGAGGAACGCCGGCACGTGCCGGCGCTCGGCGCGATAGGCCAAGAGGAAGAGCAGCGCCGAGACAAGCCAATAGGCCATGGCGTATTTCGACAGCAGGCCGATCCCCGCGGCGACGCCGAGCATGACCCACCAGCGCCCGCCTTCCTCGCGCGCGCGCAGGAAGAAGAGGAGCGCCAGGGTCCAGCACAGGAGCAGTGGCGCGTCGGTCGACATGATGACGGCCGAGGCGGAGACGCCCGGCAAGGTCGCATAGACGACCGCCGACCACGCCGCCACGCGCGCGTTGTAAAGCCGGTGGGCGAGCGCGAAGACGGCGAGCGCGGCCGCGAAATGGAGGAGGGGCGCCGCAAGCCGCACCGCCACCTCGCTGTCGCCGAACACAGTGGTCGACAACGCGATGAGCCAGGCCACGGCCGGCGGCTTCGAGTAGTAGCCGAACGCGAGATGGGTCGACCACCACCAGTACTGCGCCTCGTCGGGGTAGAGATCGGCCCGGCCGAGCGCGAGCCACACGAGGCGCAGCGCCGTCACCGCGAAGACGGCATGGAGCGCAGAACGCCAGTAGCGCTCCTCCTCGGAAGCGGCGCGCGGCGCGCCGCCCGCGGTCGCCTGCGGATCGGTCATGACTTCAACAACCCTGTCTCGTCACAGACTACTGCGTGGCCGCGCGCCTCTTAACGCCAAGGGTGCGGCCCGGCAAATTGGCTTCGTTCCGCAGAATTGGGTTCGTTCTGCGGAATTGGCGTCGTTCTGTCGAATCGCCCCACCTTACCCGCTCGCTTCGCTCGCACCCTCTCCGCCCCAGTGGGGCGGAGAGGATCGACCGCATGCGGTCGATGGAGAGGTGGGGCCTCGCGAAAATTGGCTTCGTTCTGTCGAATCGCCGTCCGCGGGTAATTGGGTTCGTTCGGCGAAATGCCGCAGCCGCAGGAATTGGGTTCGTTCCGCGGAATTGGCTTCGGTACGCGAAGTCGTACAGGGGTTTGCGTCGACCGTAAAGTACGTACATCAGCCTGTAGTTTCCATCCTCGTGTGATCGCTTGGGCCAAGACGGGCGCCATTCCGTCCGCGCAGAATGTATTATAATTACGTACAATCGTCAAGCGGCCAGTGTCCAGCGGATGGTGCGGCGCCCGTGCCGCAGTGCAATGACAAGCGCGGCAAAGGCTGCTAAGTCATGGGCGGGGTTGTGATGGCTCTCCGAATCGAGACGTTCAGCAATACAAGCGGCGGTAACGCGTTTTTCAAGGCGGTGACGCATCCGCTCGCGGCGCGGCGCTGGCCCGAGCTGCGGCGTCGGTTGGGCGACGCGGCGGTCGCGATCTACGATCCCGACGGCCAGGCCGACGCGCTTGCCGAGCTCTACGATCTGCGCGGGTTCACGCTTGCCGGCAGCTTCGTCCAGGATGTGAGCCATGTCGGCCGCGCGGTGCTGGGACATCCGGCGCAGCCCGTGACGGAGCTGCGCGATTGCCGCGCCAAGTTCGTGCTGACGATCGCGTTCGACGCGGGTCGGCTCATCGACCATATCCGCCATCTCGTGCCGGCGGGCGCCGAAGCGCTGTCGCTCGACGCGCTGCGCATCCCGGACGAGCTCCTCGGCAATCGCGCGCGCTATCTCGATCCGCTGAATTTCGCGACCAATTTCGCCTTCTTCCGCGAGGCGGACGGGCTTTCGACCCGGCTCGTCACGGCGAATTACTGGACCGGCTATGGCGCGCCCGCGGCGGCGCTGTGGTGCCTTCTCTACGATGGCGCCGGCTCAGCTATTGCGGAATGGCGCGAGGAACTGGCGCCGGGGATGGGCGCTATCGCCATCGACAGCGGCGCGGTGCGGCGGCGCTTCGGCCTGCCCGCATTCACCGGGCAGCTCTTCCTGCACGTGATCGGCGCCAAGGGCCACGACGTGGTGAAATACGCGCTCGACATCGAGGGCGACGCGAACAACCCGACGCTTTCGGCGACGCACGACGCCAATGCGTGGCCGGCCGATTTCTACGCCGGGCTGCCGGCGCCAGCCGATGGCGAGAGCGTCACGCTGTGGGTGCAGAACAGCCAGCCTTGCGCCATTCCGGCGGGCGCGGTTGGCCTCGGCCTCATGGGCGACGCGCACGTTGCGCCTCTGGCGCGCGCGATCGGCCCCTATGCGACCTGCGCGGTCGATGTCGCATCGATCCTGCCGGGCGCGCGCTGGCCGCGGCAGATCGAGGTGCGCGCCGGGAAATATTTCGTGCGGCCGCGCTACGAGGTGACGAAGGGCGCGCGCCGGCGCATCGCGCACGTCAATGTCGAGCGCACCGACCTGCGCCCGGACGCGAAGCTCGCCGAGCTCGGCAATCTCCTGGGCAAGGGCTATCTCCTGCCGGCGCCGGTGCTGCCGCGCGGCGAGTTCCGCACCATCGCGCTGCCGACGCCGATGGCGACGACGCAGCAGGATCTTCCGGTGGCGCTCGCGATCTACGACCGCGACGGGCGCGAGGCGGCGCGCAAATTCCTCGGGCTGCTGCCGCGCGCCCATGCGCTGGCGTGTGATGTGGACGAGATCTTGAACGGCGCCGATCTGCCGGGTGGCTACGGCCATCTCGAGCTCAGCTACGATTTCGGCGCCGGCGGCGAGGGCGACGGGTGGCTGCACGCGCTGTTCCGCTATCAGCATCGCGCGAGCGGGCACGAGGCCGAGACGAGCTTCGGCGCGCACGTGTTCAACACCGTGCTGACCTATCGCGGCGAGCCGCAATCCTATTCCGGCCGCGCGCCGGGGCTTTCGACGCGACTCTTCCTGCGGCTCGGATCCCTCGGCCACGACACGATCTGCCACCTGATCTATCCCGCCTCGACGCCGTGGCACGGCACGAGCCGGACCGACCTGGTGCTGCACGACGGGACCGGCGCCGAAATCGCGCGTGTTGCGCTCGCGATCCCGTGCTCGGGCTCGCGCCTCGTCCGCTATCGCGAGACGTTCGATGAAGGCACCCGTGCGCGCGCGGGCGAGGATGCCTATATCATCGTGCGCGATCAGACCTGCCGGCTGTTCGGCTATCACGGGCTTTTGGGCGCGGGCGGGTCGTTCAGCCTCGATCACATGTTCGGCTTCTGACGCACCATGACCCAACACCGCACCAAGTTCCTTGTCCTCGGCTCGGGGCCCGCCGGCTACACGGCCGCGATCTATGCCGCGCGCGCCAATCTCGATCCCATTCTCGTCCTCGGCCTGCAGCCCGGCGGACAGCTCCAGATCACCACCGACGTCGAGAATTATCCAGGCTTCGCCGAGGTGATCCAGGGCCCGTGGCTCATGGAGCAGATGCAGAAACAGGCCGACCATGTCGGCACGCGCTGCATCAGCGACCTCATCGTCACGGCCGATCTCGGCAAGCGGCCGTTCGTGTGCGTCGGCGATACCGGCGACACTTACGTCGCCGACGCGCTCGCCATCTGCACCGGGGCGCAGGCGCGCTGGCTCGGGCTGCCGAGCGAGGAGCGGTTCAGGGGCCTCGGCGTCTCGGCCTGCGCCACCTGCGATGGCTTCTTCTTCCGCGGCAAGGAGGTCGTCGTCGTGGGCGGCGGCAACACCGCAGTCGAGGAGTCGCTCTATCTCACCAATCACGCGACGCGCGTGACGCTGGTCCATCGCCGCGACGCGCTGCGCGCCGAGAAGATCCTCCAGGCGCGGCTCTTCGCGCATCCGAAGATCGCCGTGGTGTGGGACAGCGTCGTCGAGCAAATCGTCGGCGGCGGGGAGCCGCAGCGCGTCGCCGGCGTCGAGCTTAGGAACGTGAAGACGGGGGCGCTCAGCGAACTCGCCTGCGACGGCGTCTTCGTCGCCATCGGCCATGACCCGGTGACCGAGCTCTTCCGCGGCCAGCTCGCGCTCGACGAGGGCGGCTATATCCGAACGCTGCCCGATTCGACCGCGACCGACATTCCCGGCGTGTTCGCCGCCGGCGACGTGCGCGACAAGGTGTTCCGCCAGGCCGTCACCGCGGCCGGCATGGGCTGCATGGCGGCGCTCGAGGCGGAAAAGTTTCTGGCGGCGCAGGATGCCGTCGTCCTCGCCCCCGTATGATAGAATAGAATAGGTCAAGAAAGCCGTGGCGATCCAACCGATGGATTGGGACAAGCTTCGGGTCTTCCACGCAGTGGCGGAGGCGGGCAGCTTCACGCATGCCGGGGAGGCGTTGAACCTGAGCCAGTCCGCCGTCAGCCGCCAGATCAGCGCCCTCGAGGAAAGCCTGTCGGTGCCGCTGTTCCATCGCCATGCCCGCGGCCTCATCCTGACCGAGCAGGGCGATCTCCTCTACCGCACCGCGCGCGAGGTGTTCGCCAAGCTCGCCATGACCGAGGCGATGCTGTCGGAATCGAAGGACCGGCCGAAGGGGCCGCTCAAGGTGACGACCACGGTCGCGTTCGGCTCGGCCTGGCTCGTGCCGCGGGTGCGCGAGTTCATGGACCTCTATCCCGAGATCGAATTGAGCTTCGTCGTCGACGACAGCGAGCTCGATCTGTCGATGCGCGAGGCCGACGTGGCGATCCGCATGTCGCCGCCGCGCCAACCCGACCTGGTGCAGCGCCATCTCATGACCGTGCGCAACCTCGTCTACGCCTCGCGCGAGTATCTGAAGAAGCACGGCACGCCGCAAAAGGCCGAGGATCTCGACAAGCACCGGATCATCGTTTACGGCGGCGATTCGCGCGCGCCGGTGCGCTCGGTCAACTGGCTCATCGAGGCCGGCGCCGACGGGCGCGAGCGGCGGCCGATCATGACCGTGAACAACCTGTACGCGATCTATCGCGCGATCGAGAGCGGCCTCGGCATCGCCGCCATGCCCGATTTCATGGAGCGCGAGACGGGCGATCTGGTTCGCATCCTGCCCGAGCTGCAAGGGCCCGAGACCGAGGCCTATTTCGTCTATCCCGAGGAGCTGCGCACGTCAAAGCGCATCGCCGTGTTCCGCGACTTCCTGCTGCGCAAGGTCGCCGAGCGCAACGGCTCGCCGCCGCCGCCCGCGCGTTAGCCGTCTAGGGACGGGCGATGCAAGGCACGGACGACACCGCGGTGGCGATCGGGTCGGAGGCGCACAAGGCGTTGTTCTGCCGCCATTTCCACGCGACCTACCAGGATTACGTGCCGGCCGTGCTGCCATGGCCCGAGCTCGACGACGCGGCGCTCGCGCGGCTACGCGCCGTGCCGTTCTGGCAGGAGGTGCTGCATACCGAGCGGCGCGCGGGCGCCATCGTCAAGGCGTTCTCCGCAACCGTCGGCGATCCCGTGCTGAAGGCGGCGATCGACCTCCAGGGCTTCGAGGAGACGCGCCACGCCGAATTGATCCGCGTGATGATCGAGCGCTACGGCATCGGCGCGACCGAGCAGCCGCTCGAGAATCTGCCGGACGACATCGAAACCGCGTTCAAGGATTTCGGTTTCGGCGAGTGCATGGATTCGTTTTTGGGATTCGGCGTCTTCAAGATCGCGCGCGAGGCCGGCTTCCTGCCGGAGTCGATGTTCGAGATCTTCGACCGGCTGATGTTCGAGGAGACGCGGCACATCGTCTTCTTCATCAACTGGATGGCCTGGCGCCAGGTGCAGCAAGGGAGGGGCGCCGCGTGGCGCCGGGGCGCAGCCTCGCTGCGCTTTTACGTGCGCGCCTTGAAACGCATGGTCGGAACGGCGCGGCGCGGCGCCAAGGCGAATGACGGCCGCGACTTCGCCGCGACGCAAGCCGGCGTCTTTCTCGACGGCTTCACCTTCCGCCGCTTTCTCGAGGATTGCTATGCCGAGAACGCGCGCCGCATGAGCGTGATGGACGAGGGCTTGCTGCGGCCGGTGTTCCTGCCGCGGCTTGCCGATGTTGCGCTCGCGAGCTTGCGGCTGTGGTCGAGCCGCAAGCGCGCAGCGGCGCCGGCGCGCTGAATAGGGCTATCTTCGGCTCAAGGTTTGCCGACGCCGATATCCATCCCAGGAAATGTCCCGAATGATGCTGCCGCGCCCGTTGTGCCCGATGCGGAGTATGTATTGCCGAATACGTCCCGCCACGTGACGGTAAATTTCGAGTCCTTCAGCATGTCTTTTCCGGCCCGATCAAATCGGAAAATCAGAAAACCCTCAGACCGCCCGCCCACCGGAACCGGATCGTTCGTCTTCGTAAGCAGCCAATCCTTCTTTTTATATGTCAGCATTTACTGGTGGCAGACCAGGACGAGCCGGCGAAGGGATAGAAAATTCATCTGGGGGAAGTTCATCGAGCCCTGTTAATTCTTGACCATTATGTTCGGCAGTTGCTTTGAAGCCGCCTGCCACGCTGGGCAAATTCCCCGAATTCTCTATCTGTAAAACAATCAACGCCACCGTGGGATCGGCTTCCTGAGTCGCGATCATGCCAATGTGCCCGAGGAGATTTGACCTGTTTGGTGGGGTGCTAGCAAGTGCAAACGCGCCAGCGGCAATAAGCACCGCACAGAACCAATAGACGGCAATCTCGCGTGCTCCCTGAACGCGATCAAAAACCTTTTGGAGTAAAACTTGACCCGCAAACGCGACGAGAATGCCACCAACGAGCCACTTGATAAGGTCGTAACCGAAGCCTTCGACGATAGTCGGCCAGAGTGCTTTGAGGTCCATCTTCCCTCTCGCGTTCCGGGAAACCTACACGACGGGGGTGGCCCTTCAAGCAGGGGTTTTCTAAGCCAGAGAATCCGGCGTAATCGCAATTGCAGTGCGCGGGGGACGGCGAAGCAATCCCATAGTTAGCAAGGATTGCTTCACTGCGCCCGTAGTGCCAATAAGGCGACGGGCTACTTCGCCGGCGCGGGCTCTTTCAGGCGCGCGGTCTCGCTGTCGAGCGGCGCCGCGCCGCCCCACGGGTGCTCGGCGATGTCGAACACGGTGCCGTCGGGGCCGCGGAACTTGATCTCGAAATAGCCCATGCGCTCTTCCGGCGAAGGCTTCATGAAGCATTCGCCGCCCAACGCCTCGAGCTTCTCCATCGTCTTGTCGGCGTCCTCGACCAGCACGCCGAAATGATGCACGCCGGTGAAGTCCATGCCCTTGCCGAGCTGGTCCGTCTTGAACTTGAGGATGGCGAGGTTGATGGTGCCGTCGCTCAGGAACACGCCGTCGGCCAGCGGATTGCCCATCGGCGTCCGCGCGATTTCGCGGAAGTCGAACGCCTTCTTGTAGAACTCCGCGGTCTTGATCGGGTCCTTGGTGGCGATCGCGATGTGACGAAGCTTGGCCATGCATCTCCTCCCGGCGGCGAGCCCGCCTCAGGGACTTATTCCTAGCACGCGGGACGGCGCGTCTAAAGGCCGGCGAAGAACCGCACCAGGGTGAAGACGCCGACGAGCGCAAGGGCGCAGACGATGCCGATGACGAGCTTGACGAGCACGCCCATGCCGGCGCGCCCGTCCTCGGACGAAAGGCTCGAGGACAGAACCGCCAACCGTTCGCCGGCGCGGAGCGGCTTTGCCGCTGCTGCGCCATCGCCGCCGAGGCGCGCGACCGAGGGCGCGGCCTGGCGCGCGAGGCTCGGCTCGCGGCGGTCGTCGGCAGGGGACTCGGGAACAGTCGCAGGAAGGATACGAGAGCGCATGAACCAAACCCGATCACTAAGGACGGCGCGACCCTACTGCCAGTCTTTGTCGGGAATAGGGCAGGAATAGGGCGCCGGAAGCCAATTCCGGCGCCGAGACTGCCGCGATCGGGTTAAGGAACGGTTGGGGTTACTTCCAAACCGGCTTGCCGAGATAGACGTCGTTCGGATCGGTCGCGGCACCGACCACGCCGCCAACGGCCGCGCCGGCTGCGGCGCCGATCAGCGGATCGCCCACGAGCGCGCCCGCAACTGCGCCGCCGGCCGCGCCGATGCCGGCGCCGGTCACCGCCCGGTCGGTCGGGGTGGTGCCGCAAGCGGCCAGGGCGAGCGCCGCGGCAATCGAAATCCCAGCGAATATACGCATTAGACGCTCCTATTAGCGGTAGTACATTAATCCTAAACCACAAGCTGCGGTGGGAGCAAGGCTTCCCAACCGTTCTATCAACGCCGCAGCAGGAAATTCGGTTCGGGATCGGCCGGAAGGGGCCCGCTGTTATCCGTTCGGGTCCTAAGAAGGGGAACGACGATGCGGCCGGTCTTGCTCTGGATTCTCGGGATCCCGATCCCGGTGATCATCCTGCTCTACGTCTTCCACGTTATATGACGGGCGCGAGCGGCGCGTTTACGCGAACAGCCGCTCGTTCTTCAACCCGTCATACATGTGCGCGACAGAGTCGCCGTAGCCGTTCCAGATCAGCGTCGGTACCCGGTCGCTCTGGCCGAGCACGCGCTCGGTCGCCTGGCTCCAGCGCGGATGCGGCACGGCCGGGTTGACGTTGGCCCAGAAGCCGTACTCGTCGCTCTGGATCGCCTCCCAGAAAGTCTTGGGGCGCTGATCGGTGAAGCTGATCTTGACGATCGACTTCGCCGATTTGAAGCCGTATTTCCACGGCGTCACCAGGCGTAAAGGCGCGCCATCCTGGCGCGGCACCGGATGGCCGTACATGCCGGTGACCATGAACGACAACTCGTTCGTCGCCTCGGCCATGGTCAGCCCTTCGATATAGGGCCACGGATACCAGGGCGCGCGCTGGCCGGGCGCGATCTTGGGCATCTGGAACGTCTCGAAGCGCACGTAGGTGGCGCTCCCGAGCGGGTTCGCCATGGCCACGAGATCTTTCAGCGGAAAGCCGCTCCACGGCACTGCCATCGACCACGCCTCGACGCAGCGGTGGCGATAGAGCCGCTCCTCGAGCTTCATCCGCTTCAGCAGGTCGTCGATGTCGACCGTCATCGGCTTCTCGACCATGCCGTCGATCTGAACGGTCCAGGGCCGCAGCGGCAGCGCGTCGGCGTCGACGTCCTTGTCATCGGTGAATTCGTAGAAATTGTTGTAGTGGGTCGAAAGCTTCTCGTCGGTGATCGGCCGATCGAGCACGTATTTGTCGTCGCGCGGCACCGGATAGAGCCCGGTCGAGGGATCGGGCGGCGGCGTGGCGGCATGCGCGGCCGAGACGAAACCGCCGGTGGCAGCGACGAGCGCGCCCATGCCCATGGCCTGGACGACGCGCCGGCGATCGAGGAACACCGATTCGGGCGTCGCCGCGTTCTCGCGCAACTCCCAGCCGCGTCGGATCTTAACCAGCATGGCACACTCCTTCGCCCGCGGGCGCTCCTAGGCAGATAGTCCTGCGGTCGCGTCACGGCAAGTGAATTGCCCGTGAGGCAGGCGCGCGGCGTCGGCGCGACGGCTGAGCAGCGCGCCCACCGCGTCGCGCACGCGGGTGACCGCGGCGCGGCGATAGTCCCAGCGCGGGTCGGGCTCCGGCGGGTTCACCACCATGGTGGCATTCGCCTCGAACAGCAGAACCTTCCCGTCGCGGCCGAGGCCGAAATCGATGCCGCCGTAATCGAGCCCGAGCCGCTCGGCGATCCGTTCGAGCGCCGCCACGGCCGGGCGGCCGATCGCGCCCGGCATGTCGGCCAGGAAGCGCGCTTCCTCGGCGCGATGGTCGGCCCGCTCGGCCATGCCGGAGGTGAAGTAATGCACCTTCCAGTCGGACGCGATCGCGAGATGCATCGGGTAGAGGTGGCCGCCCACCGCCATGACGCGGTATTTCCGCACCAACCCATCGGCGCCGCGCCCGTCCAAGAACGAAATCGCGGTGAGCTCGGCGCCCGGCAGCGCGGCGAGCGCCGCCTCGATGTCCTGCGGCCCTTCGACGCGGACGAAGAAGCGGCCGGTGTGGAAGCCGGGCCGGCGCAGCAGCAGGGGAAACTCGAACCCGTCGCGGCGGAGCCGTGCCGCGCCGTCCTGCGCGAGAGCATCGCGCGCGAAAGTCTTGGCGCGGGGCGCTGCGACTCCCGGAATGTTCGCCATGCGCGCAGCCGTCGCGGTGCGTCCGGTCGCGAGCACCACGCGCGGCGGATTGACGACTGGCGCCGGCGTGCGTGCGAGCAGCTTCTCCGCCGCTTCGAGCGCCGCGCCCGCGAGATCGGCGTCGCCGATCGCGTTGAACGCCAGCTCGTGCGGCGGCAACGGTCCAGCGCAGAAATCGGCGACCAGCACGGTCGTGCGATAGACGCTCTCGTCGATCAGGAAGCGGGTCGGCACGTTGCCGCCGGCGGAAGCGACGAGCAGAAGCAGACGCACGCCGTCGCCGGTTCCGTACCAAGGCCGCGCGACGACGGCGCGGTCGCGAAAGCCGAGCGCGCGGTGGCGCGCCGCGGCTGCGTCATCGCCGCTCTCGGCGAGGCAGCGCGCCAAGCCCTGATGCGCCTCGGCGAGATCGGGCGCGAGCGCCAGCGCGGCCTCGTAGTGCCCGCGCGCGGCCGCGGCATCGTTTTCGTCGAGCAGCATGTTGGCGAGATTGACGCGCGGGAGCGGCGCGCCAGGATGCCGGCCCACCGCCTCGCCATAACAGGTGCGCGCCGCGGCGAGATATCCGGTCGTGTGGAGCAGCGTGCCGAGATCGTTGAGTGCGCCCAGATGCGCCGGCGCGGCAGCGAGCACGGCGAGGTAGTCGGCGCGCGCCGCGTCGAACCGCCCGAGCGCCGCCAGGATCCCGGCGCGGCGATAGCGCAGCTCGAGCGCTTGGGGTGCTGCGGCCAGCTCTCTCTCGAGCGTCTCGAGCGTGGCTTCGCGCGGGCGCGTCATCGCCCGCATTTCTAGCAGGCGCTTGCTTAACCGCCGGTAAACCATGTTTCGCCTAGGCTCGGGCGATGCGTCCCCGCCTCGTCGTCGGCACGCCGTGCTATGGCGGCCTCGTCACCTCGGCCTATGCCAACAGCCTGATGCAGCTCCAGGGCGCGTGCATCGAGCGGGGCATCGGCTTCGAATGGCTGCTGCTCGGCGGCGACGCGCTCATCACCCGCGCGCGGGCGGACCTCGTCGCGCATTTCCTCGACCGGGCGCTCGCGACGCACCTCCTCTTCATCGACGCCGATATCGGCTTCGCGCCCGAGCAGGTCTTCCGGCTCATGGATTTTGGCGCCGAGATGGCGGCTTGCGCCTATCCCTCGAAGGCGATCGACTGGGCGCGCGTCGCCCGCGTCGTCGAATTGAAGCGTCCGAAGCCCGAGGCGGCGGCGCTGCGCTATGTGTTCGAGGTCGACAATCCCGAGCGCATTGTGACGCGGGGCGGCTTCGCCAAGGTGCGCTCGGTCGGCACCGGGTTCCTGCTCGCGCAGCGTGGGGTCCTCGAGCGGATGTGCGCGGCCCATCCCGAGCTGCGCTATCGCCGCACCAGCACGAGCGCCGATCCGCTGACGCAAAGCCCCAATCGCTTCGCGCTCTTCGAATGCATGATCGAGGCGGAGACCGGCCTCTATCTCTCCGAGGACTATGCCTTCTGCCGGCGCTGGACCGCATTGGGCGGCGAGATCTGGCTCGATCTGCAAAGCCGCCTCACCCATGTCGGGCCGATGGCGTTTACGGGCGATCTCGCGACCCAGTTCGACGCGATCTCGGCCTAGACGAGCTTCGCCATCATGATCTGATCGACGAGCTTGCCGTCGATCCGCGCCGAGGCGCGCATGACGCCTTCGTCCGTATAACCGCAGCTGCGATAGAGCGCGGTCGCGGGCCGGTTCGCGGCGACGACGGTGAGCTCGAGGCGGTCGATCCCGGCGCCTTGGGCCCACGCCTCGATCCCGGCCATGAGGGCGCGGCCGATGCCGCGGCCGCGGTCTTCAGGCCTGACGCCGATGCCGATCGTGGCGACGCCGCGCTTGGCCGGATGAAATCCCCGCGCCGCCGTCAGCAGCCCGGCGATCGCGCCGTCGCATTCGGCCACCAGCACCACCTCGTTGCCGGTTGTCGCGACCGCGGCGAGGTGCGCGCGCAGCGTCTTTGCCGCATCGGGGCCTGCGATCGGCATGATGAAAAGGTTCGACGCTTCGGCGGCGAGCAGGTTGACGAGGGCGACGAGGCCGGGAACGTCGGCGTCCGCCGGCGTCCGGATCGCGATCCGCGGTTCGACGAGAACGGTCATGCGCTGCCCCCGAGCCCTCCCCGAGGCGGAAGTCTCGGCCGAAAATCTTTCCGAGGCGCTAACGCCTCGGGGCCGCAGTCCTAGTACACGTCGGGCGCGACGAAGTCGAACATGCCCTTCAATTCGTCGGGCTGCATCGGCTTCGGGATGCGCTTGGCCGCGACCGCCTCGTCGATCACGCGGTCGATGCCCTTGATCTCATGCAGCTCGACCTGGTTCTTGTCCTCGAAGTTCGCGACCATGTAGCGCACGAGCTCGATTGGCTGCTCGGTGAACTTGGCGTAATCGGCCATGCCCGCGTCGGTGAAGGCGAAGTCGCGCGACTTCGCGTAGGTGCGGATGAAGCGCGCCATGGCGTCGCGCTTCCCTTGTAGGCTCGCGAGGTTGGCTGCGTTGACGCGCACCGTTTCGTTGCGCACCGCCTCGCTGTCGTTGCCGCGCGCGACCGCGACGATGGTCTTCTGCTGCAGCTCGGGCAAGCCCACCGGCGGCACGGCATAGCAGATGTCGAGCTGCCCGGTCATGACGAGCGGCAGACCGTTCTGCGAGGCGCCGACCGGCACGAGCTTGGCGTCGGTGACGCCCGCCTCCTTCAGAAGCTGCAACAGGATGAGGTTGCTCGACGAGCCGGGATTGGAGAAGCCCACGGTCTTGCCGTGCGCGTCCTTGAGGCTTGTGAGGCCGCTTCCGGCCTTCGCGTACCAGAATACTTCGGGCGCCCCGGTCGAGGCGGGCGAGATGACGCGCACCGGCGCGCCCTTGACGTAGGCGGCGAGGATGCCGAGGAAGCCGGTCTCGATCGCGATGTCGACGCTGCCCGAGATCACCGCCTGCTCGTTCGAGGCGCCGCCTTCGGTATAGGTGATCTCGATGTCGAGCCCCTCGGCCTTGAAGAAGCCCTGGCGGATGCCGAGGTCGGTATAGGACGTGCCCCACGAGCCGCGCTGCGGCACCGCGAGCTTCAACGTCTCGGCCTGCGCCTGCGCCGCGGCCAGCGCGAGCGCGGCAAGAGCTACGACGATACGGCGCATGTTTCCCCTCCCCCTCAGGATTTATCGTTACTGTGCCGCGGTCTCCTGCTTCGACTGGATGACCTTGTCGGCGAGCCGTCCGGTCAGCTCCTGCAAATGGTCGAAGCGGTCGGAATATGTCGCCGTGCCGAGCGTCACCGAGCGCAGCTCGACGATGAGGTCGTGCATCTCGGAGAGCGGCAGGTGCGCGGTGACGAGGTCCCAGCCGTCCCAGCCGGGCTTGGCGTCGAAGCCCAAGAGCTGGCCGCGCCGGCCCGAAACGATGCGCTGGACGCGCGAGGTGAAGGCGTTCGGCACCGAGATCTCGACATAGTGGATGGGCTCCAGAAGCACCGGCTCGCATTTCGGCATCGCTTCCTGCATGCCTTGGCGCGCCGCGGTCTTGAACGCTTGGTCCGAGCTGTCGACCGCGTGGAACTGGCCGGTGATGAGGTTGACCGACACGTCGACCACGGGGAAGCCCAGGGGGCCGCGGTTGAGGTAGTCCATCACGCCTTCCTCGACCGCGGGGATGTAGTTGCGCGGGATGGCGCCGCCGACCACGGAGTTGATGAAGGTATGGCCGGTGCCGCGCGGCAGCGGCTTCACCTCGATCTGGATGTCGGCGAACTGGCCGTGCCCGCCCGACTGGCGCTTGAAGCGCGAATGCTGCTGCGCGCCGCGCTTGATCGTCTCCTTGTAGGGGACCTGCGGCTTCTTCGAGGCGACGGCGAGATTGTGCTTCGACTTGAGCTTGTCCATCGCGATCTGGAGATGGATGTCGCCCTGGCCCCACAGCACCATTTCCTGCAGGTCGGCG
The DNA here is from genome assembly GCA_963729295.1 of uncultured Alphaproteobacteria bacterium. Lineage (GTDB taxonomy): Bacteria > Pseudomonadota > Alphaproteobacteria > ATCC43930 > CGMCC-115725 > DATJLY01. The sequence continues at coordinate 282,708 of CAVSNJ010000020.1, read as the reverse complement.
TTCTGCTCGAGCATGAGCGTCGGGTCTTCCTCGACGAGGCGCCCGACCGCGGGCGTGAGCTTGACGTCGTCGGCGCGCTTTTCCGCGTGCACGGCGAGGCCATAGACCGGGCGCGGCAGCGGCGCCTTCTTGATCCCGTGCGCCGCTCCGCTCGACAGCACGGCGCCGGTCGCGATCCCCTCCATGCGCGCCAGCGCCACGACATCGCCCAGCCCCGCCGCCGGCAGCTTCTCGCTCTGCGCGCCCTCGAGGCGCAAGACACCCGCGACGCGCGTGCCGTTGAGGCTCATGCCTTCGGTGACCTGCCCCGACCACACCCGCGCCAGCGACAGCTTGCCGGTGTGCGGCGGGAAATAGGTCTTGATGACGTTGGCGACCGCGTCCTTGCTCGCGGGATCGAGGCCCAGCCGCTTTGCCGTTTCGGCCGCGCCGGGCGTCTCGTGGCGCAGCGCCTTCCACAAGCGCCGGACGCCGTGATCGTGCTGGCCCGCGCCCAAGAACACCGGCACGAGCGCGTCGCGCCGCAAATTCTGCGTCAGGTGGCGATAGATATCCTCCTTCGAGGGCTGCACGTCCTCGAGGAGTTGTTCGAGCAGCTTGTCGTCGAAATCGGCGAGCTTCTCGACGAGGCCGGCGCGGCTTTGCTTTTCCTCGTCGGCGAGGTCGTCCGGCAGCTTGATGAGATCGGAGGCCTGGCCGGGGCGATATTTGTAGCAGCGCTCGCTCACCAGATCGACATAGCCCGCGATCGAATTCTCCGGGCCCGGCAGCGGCACCTGGCGCAGCACCAAGGGACGCGCCGAGACCGATTGCAGCGCCGCCAGCACCTCGCTCACCCGCGCCGAGGCGGTGTCGAGCTTGTTGATGACGAGCATGTGCGGGATCGAATTGTCGTCCAGGAACTTGAAGATCGGACCCAAGGTCAGCGCCCGTTCGGGCTCGGGCTCGCACACCACCACGGCCACGTCGGCGGCGAGCATGGCGCATTGCGCCTCCCAGCCAAGCTCGACCGAGCCGGGGCAATCGAGGAAATACCATCTGTCGCCCAGGAAGGTCGCGTGGGCGGCGTTGATCTCGGTGGACATCTGCCGCGCGCGCGCCTCGGGCGTGTGGTCGCCGACCGTGTTGCCGTCCTTCTGTGTGCCGCGCCGCGTCGTGGCGCCGGCCGCGAACAGCAACGCCTCGAGCAGGCTGGTCTTGCCCGAGAGATAGGGACCGACGAGTGCCGCGCAGCGCGGCCCGGATGGTCTGTCGCTCATCATCGCCTCCTCCGTCGCGCCCGCGCAGGGTGAGCCATACCCGCGCCGCTTTGCGTCATTTCGATAATGGTGCGCGGGCGGCCGTCCGCTGGCAACGGGAATCTGCGGGGGCGGTTCCGGGGCATCGCCCGGATTTGTCAGCGCGCTCCATCGGAGCAGGTTATCGAAACTCGCGCAGAGGTGGTCGAAGCGAACTTCGAGAGGAAGAAAGGCAATCGAAACCCGGAAGAAGACGGGAAGCATCGCATCGTCGTCCGTGAAAGCCACCTCGACCGGCCGCGGCGCTGAATCGGGATCGCCGTCCTCGCTCGTCTCGCCCTTGAAGCCCGCGATCGGCCGGAGGTTCAGCCGCAGCTGGATCAATCCTTGGTTCGCGCTCGACGACACGACATTCACGACAACATCGAACCGCCGGGCGCCATCAAAGACGGGTATTGTGAATTGGCGCCCGTGTTCGTCGCGATGAGCTTGCAGCTCGTGCCGCACCACGGCCAGCGTCGAAAGGGGGTCGATCGCATTGCGCCGAAAGGGTTCGGCGAGCAGGGCCTTTCGGCCGGTGTCTTCGCTCCCGCGCTCGGCAGTCAATCCCTCATCGTGCGTGACATACCGCAGCTCGACAACGCTACCTTGCTGTTTTCTGAGGTCGTAGTGCGCGAGATAACGGGATGGAATCGCGACGCCACCCGTCGTTACGCGCACCGCTCCGACCGCATCGGCCCGAAACTTCGTCAGCCAGCGCGGTATTCCCTTCGAGACGATCTCGATCTCGGTTTGGTACTCGCCGCCGTTTTCCTGGAAGCCAAGCCGGATGTCTCCTGCCGGAAGTCCGGCCCAAGTCACCCGATAAGCTGCAGCGACGTCTGCGGATTGTGCGGGATCGGAGCGCGCTGGCGTGGCCAACGGTGTGGCCAACACGGAGATCAGCACGCCGGCCAGGGCGGAGTGGCGCGCGCGGCTCTGTGTCATCTCAGGGATGGTTGCGCGGCTCGGCGTCCGCAGGCAACGGGAATCTGCGGGGGCGGTTCGAGGGGAGGCCTGCGTACTGTGTAAATGGCTCCGCAGGGCCGACGCAGGCTAACCCCGATCAATCACTGTCGACGTTGACGATGGCTTGGGCAAAGGCTTGCGGGGCTTCTTGCGGCAGATTGTGTCCGACACCGCCCTTGATGATCCGGTGCGCATATTTGCCCGAGAATTTCTTGCGGGAGGATGCGCCGTCCGGGTGCGGTGCGCCATTGGCATCACCTTCAAGGGTGATCGTGGGCACCGTGATGACCGGACCTTCGGCAAGCCGCTTTTCCAGATCATCGTATTTTGGCTCGCCCGCAGCCAGGCTGAGCCGCCAGCGATAATCATGGATGACGACGGCGACGTGATCCGGGTTGTCGAACGACGCTGCGGTGCGACCGAACGTGGCATCGTCGAATTCCCATTTCGGCGAAGCGGTCTCCCAAATCAGCCTCGCAAAATCGTGCCGGTATTTGGCGTAGCCCAAACGGCCGTTTTCCGTGGCGAAATAATATTGGTACCACCATGCGTACTCAGTCTTTGGCGGCAACGGCTGTTCGATGGCATCGCGATCGGAAATCAGATAACCACTCACTGAGACGAGGGCCTTGCAGCGCTCGGGCCAGACCGCCGCCATGATGTCGACCGTCCGCGCTCCCCAGTCAAAACCGGCGAGGGTTGCCTTTTCGATCTTGAGCGCATCCATCAAGGCGATGATATCGAGAGCGACCACCGCTTGCTGGCCATTCCGGAACGTTTCACTTGAAAGAAACCGCGTCGTGCCATAGCCGCGCAGATAGGGGACGATCACCCGGTAGCCCGCCGTCGCCAGCACAGGCGCGACATCGACATAGCTGTGAATATCGTAGGGCCAGCCGTGCAGAAGAATGACCGCAGGACCATCGGCGGGGCCGGCTTCGGCGTATCCGACATTGAGAAGGCCGGCATCGATCTGCTTCAGTGGGCCGAACGACGTGTTCGTCCCCGGCTTGATCGCGGGCAGGGCGGCCGGATTTGCCGTGCTGGGTTGTGTATCCGCAGAACCGATCGCCGCGAGCTGGGCGGCAGCGAGCGTCATGGCCGCAGTGCCCATGAAACGGCGGCGATGATGGTTGATTGCTTCGGGATTTTTGCCCGTATTCATCGGTGAGTCTCCTCGGCTCGATGGTTGGTCGAGGCGTGCCGCCCCGAGCGAGTTGGGCAAGCGCGGATACCGGCAGTGAAAAGCTCGATCTCGAAGGTCCGATCCGCGGCTGAACCCGTTCGACAGTTCGCCCAGGCCATTCCACGGGAGGCTCTCGCGCCTGCGTCGCCTCGGAACGTGAGGAGGCCCGAAAGCCGCCGAAAAACATTCGATGCGGATTCGATGCGGGAAGGCGCTGCGCTCTGCGGGATGATTGTTCCGGAAAGTATCCTTCTTCAGACGGAAGCGATAGGATCAAAAAATGCTTAGATATGAACGCGCGCATTCGGCACGGCGAATGATCGAACTGGCTTTGCCGAGCTGGGGGCACCTGCCGGCGCGGTGATCCGAGCCGCCCGCGCAGGAACGGCGCGCCGACCCGGCGCTGGCACGGCCGGGTGGAATCTGTCAGCATCCGCGGCGATCCGCTCATGGGGGCCGCGCGAGCACGCAAGATGACAGAGCAGAGCGCCGCAGCGCGCGTGGCGGGCCTCGCGATCGCCGGGCTGCAACTGCTGATGACGCTCGGCTGGACGCTTTACGTGATCTATCTGCCGCAGCTCGCCGCATCGGTCGGCATTCCCGCGTCCGCCGTGATCTTTCTCCTGATGCTCGACCAGGCGGTCTTCACGGTCACGGATTTCGCGATGGGCGTGGCGGCGGACCGGATCGCGCCTCTCGTCGGGCGGTTGGGGCGCCTCGTGGCGCTGGTGACGGCGCTCTCCTGCGCCGCTTTCCTGCTCCTGCCGTTTCTCGCGGCAGGGCATGCGGCGAAGGCGCTGTTCATCGGCTGCGCGCTGCTCTGGGCCGCGACGTCGTCGGCGCTGCGCGCGCCGCCGCTCATGCTGCTCGGCAAATATGCTGCGCGCCCCGCGCTTCCGTGGCTCGCAAGCGTGGCGCTCCTGGGCTTCGGCGTTGCCGGCGCGGCGGCGCCATATCTGACGATTTCGTTGCGCACGATCGATCCGCGCCTTCCTTTCGGCGTGGCGAGCGTGGCGCTGCTGCTCGCGTGTTTCGCCATGGCGCCGATCGAGCGCAGGTTGGCGGCATCGGCCGGCTCGGCGCCGGCGGCGCCCAAGACGCGGGCCACGGACGAACGGCAGCTCGGCCCGCTGCCGCCCAGGGCCGCCGCTTTCGCCATCGCGGTCGTCGTGCTTGGTGTCGGCTTTCAGGTTCATTTCGCCATCGACAGCGCGCGTTTCTTCCTGCGCTTCGCGAAGCCGCCCGATCTCGAAACGCTGATGCCGGTGTTTTGGATCGGCTTCAACGTCGCGATGTTCGCGGCGGCGCCGCTTGTCGCTCGGTTCGGCGGATTGGCGGTCATGGGCGCGGCGGGCTTGGCCGGCGGCGCGCTCGCCTTCGCGGCGACGACGGCGGGTGCGCTTTCGGTCCTCGTGCTGGCGCAGTTCGGCGTCGGCGCCGCTTGGGGCATCGCGATGATGAGTGGGGTGGCGGCGGCGCTCGCGATCGGCGCGCCCGGGAACGAGGGCCGCGTGGTTGGCATGATGTATTCCGCGCTGGCGCTCGCCACCTTCGCGCGCATGTCGGCGGTGGCAGGGGGCCTCGCGGGCGCGCCAACCTACGAGGCGCTCTTCGCCTGGGCGCCGACGGTATTGTGGCTCGGCGGCGGCGCGTCGCTCCTGGCGCTCGGATTGATGCGCGCGCGCCAGGCATCGCAGCCGGTCTATTAGATCACCGTGCCACCGCGCCGAGCGCCTGCCGCAGCCGGCGCATCGCGTTGTCGAGTTCGGTCGCGGTGAGGCTGGCGAAGCCGAGCCGCGTCGCTCGGATCGGTCGTCCGGAGAGGGTAAAGGCGCCGCCCGGCAGGATTTTGACGCCCTTGGCGCGCGCGGCGCGGGCCAATTCGTCGACGTCGATCTGATCGGTGAATTTCACCCAGATGGCGAGGCCGCCATTGGGCAGGGTGAACTGGACGTGCTCGTGAAAGCGTTCGCTGAGGAGCTTTGCCATCATGAGCCGGCGTTCGGCGTAAAGCCGCATCGTCTTGCGCGTATGGCGATGGAGCTCGCCGGCGGCGATCAGCTCGGCGATCGCCAGCTCGGTCGCCGGATCGCCCTGGCGATCGATCATCATGATCTCGCCCGCGGCGCGATCGATGAAGGCTTTCGGTGCGGCGATGTAGCCAAGACGCAAGCTCGGCGTGAGCAATTTCGACAGCGAGCCGATATAGACGACCTTGCCCCACGGATCGATGCTCGCCAGCGGCAGCATCGGCTGATGGACAAAGTGAAACTCGTGATCGTAATCGTCTTCGACGATGGCGAAGCCGAATTGTTCCGCCAGCGCGAGGAGCCGCAAGCGCCGGTCGGGCTTCAGCACGACGGTGGTCGGAAATTGATGATGCGGCGTGACATAGACGACACGGACGCGCCGCTTGCGGCACATCGCCTCCAATTCGTCGATGCGCATGCCGTTGTCATCGAGGCCGACCGAGAGCACGTCGGCGCCGACCGCGCGAAACAACTCGCGCGCCGGCGGATAGGACAGTTCCTCCATCAGGACGGCATCGCGCGGGCCGGCGAGAATGCGCGCCGTGAGATAGATCGCCATCTGGCTGCCGCGCGTCAGGCAGATGTTGTCGGGCGTCGTGGTCAGGCCGCGATCGACGTTGAGCATGGTCGAGACCGCCTCGCGCAAGCCAAGCGTGCCGCGCGGATCGCCGTAGCCGAGCCGGTTGTGGTGCGCGGCTTGCGTCAGCGTCGAACGGTAGGCCCGGCCGAGGGCGGCGACCGGAAGATGGCGCGTGTCGGGCGCGCCATCGTCGAACAGCAGCACATTCTTTTCCGGCAAGAACGCCGGAATGTTGGGAGCGGTGCCCACCATGCGGAAGTCAGGCCGATCCGGCATCGGCGCCGATGGGCGGTTCCACGGCCAGCCGTTTTTTTCTTTCAGGACCGGGAGCTCTGACGATACGAACGTGCCGCGGGTGCGGTCGGATTTGACCCAACCTTGCGCGGCCAGCTCGTCATAGGCTTCGACGACCGTCTTGCGATTTACGTCGAGGCTTGCCGCCAGGTCGCGCGTGCCCGGCAACGCGCCGCCCGGGGCGAGCCGGCCACGGCGGATCTCCTCGATCAGCGCATAGGCGATCTGGAGATAGACGGCGATGCGGCCGCCGTGGCGGATCGCGATCTTGAAATTCCACGGGCGGAGCAGCTGGACCCCCTAAAATTTCAAAACTGGATGTTCAGACTGGGCCATTGCCAGCATAACCTGACGGCAAGATCGAAAAATAGGGGGTTTAGGGGAGGGAGAATAATCGGGCCCCGATATGGCGCGGGCCGTCGCCCAGCTTGTCGAAAGCAGGCTGTCCCATGTCCCAGGCACGATTGAAGCCGAACTGCCTCAACTTCTATGAGTTGCTGGCGCAAGCCGTGGCGCTCATCTCACCGACGATGACCGCGGCGCTGATCGTCCCCGTGATGTATTCCAATACCGGCGATTGGAGCTGGCTGTCCTACGCCTTGGGCACGGTCATGCTGCTCTTCGTCGCCTACAACCTCAATCAGTTTGCGCGGCGATCGACCACATCGGGCTCGATGTACGCCTATACCTGCCGCGGCCTCGGCGTCACGGCCGGCGCCGTCAGCGGCTGGGCGCTGATCTGGGCCTATCTCGGCATCTCCATGGCCGGCGTCACCGGCGCCTCGATCTTCGCGGACACGCTTCTCGGCATGGCCGGCTTGCATGTTCCGTTCATCGCTCTCTTCGGCGCCTGCGTCCTCATCGCCTGGTACTGCGCGTGGAAGAACGTGCAGCTCTCCGCGCTGTTAATGCTCATCCTCGAAGCGGTCTCGGTCTCCTTCATCCTGGTGCTGTGCTTGATCGTGCTCTTCCAGCATCACTTCGTGCTGGACCGGGCGCAGTTCACGGTGAGCGCGCTGCCCTGGTCGAGCGTCGGCCTGGGCGTGGTAGTGGCGATTTTCAGCCTGGTGGGCTTCGAATGCGCCACCGCTTTCGGCGACGAGGCGAAAGAGCCTCTGAAGACGATCCCGCGCGCGGTCATGCTCAGCCTGATCCTGTCGGGCATCTTCTTCGTCTTCGTCACGTACGTCGAGGTCATGGGAACGCGCGGCTATACGATCACGCTCGACAAGATCGATGCGCCGCTCAACGTGCTGGCGAGCCTCGCGCATGTGCCGCTGCTCCAGGTACCGCTGTCGCTGGGCGCGATGGTGAGCTTCTTCGCGCTCTGTCTTTCCACCATCAACGCGGGCGGACGGGTGATCTTCGCGATGGGGCGGCACGGCATCTTCCACCGCGCGACAGCGGAATCGCACGAGAAGAACGAGACGCCGCATGTCGCCGTCACGTTGATGGCGTTGATCGCGTTCGCGGTGCCGGCGGCCTCGTTCTTCGGCGGTGTGGCGCCGCTCGACTGCTTCAACTATGTCGGCACCTGCGCCGCTTTCGGCTTCATCGTGGCCTATGCCCTCGTGACGGTGGCGGCGCCGGTCTATCTGAAGCGCTTGGGCGAGCTCAAAGGGATGGACGTCGCGGGCTGCATCGCGGCGCTCGTGCTGCTGGCGGTTCCGGCCGTGGGGAGCGTCTACCCCATTCCCGATCCGCCGGTGAATTATTTCCCCTACCTGTTCCTCGTCTACCTCTTCGGCGGTATCGCTTGGATCCTCACTTACTATCGCCGCAAGCCATCGGCGATGAAGGTGGTTCAAGCGGATCTCGATCGCATTCACAGCCACTACAAGGAGGCGCAGCTGTCCAGCGGCTGAAGCGTTGGCGATGTGCGCTGGCATCGCCGTTGCTGCCACCATCACTGGCCCGCCCGATGCCGAAACGATATCGGCGTCGGGCGCGGCATTGACTTTGGCGCGCGCGAAACGACTGATGCGGTTTACCCGGGCGCGCCATGCGCGGCCCGTGCAGGAAAGCGAGCGGCAAACGCGTGGATCGGCTCACCGCATTCGGCCTCTTCGCAGTTACGGCGATGCTGGTTTGCTATGCGCTCGAAGCTCGCAGCCCCTGGTTCACCCTGGCTTTTGCCGGCGCGTGCGTGCTGGGCTCGGCCTATGGCTTTCTGCAAGGCGCGTGGCCGTTCGGACTGGTGGAAGGGGTTTGGGCACTCGTCGCGCTGCGCCGCTGGCATGTGACCAGGGCGAATAGGAGTTCCGCATGACCGACGCGACCGTGAAAGAGATCTACATGGCCCCGGTGAAGGGAGCGCGGGGAGAACGCCCGGACGCGCTGCATGTCGATCCGGTCGTGGGCGTGCGCGGCGACCGCCGCTTCGCCATCAAGCGCCGGATCGGCCAGCCGGATGCGTGGGCGCCGAAAGTCCATTTCCGCGTCTGCATGAACACGCCGGAGATGGCCGCGCAAACGCCGGTGTTCGTGGGCGGCACGGCCGGTCCGCACAGCGCGCTCGATCGCGGATGGCTGAGCGAAGTCGCGACCGCGCTGGGCGAGAGCGAAGTCGGCACTCTCGACACCAAGGGCGCGTTCAATCTCGTCGATACCGATCCGCACACCTATGGACCGACGGTATCGTTCCTCAATCTCGCGACGCTGCGGGCGCTCGAGGCGGAGACCGCCTGCACGATCGAGCCGGAGCGGTTCCGCATGAATGTCTGGTACGACGACGGCCGGCCCTTCTCCGAGCTCGCCTGGGCGGACAGTTTCCCCGGCACGCGCGAGATCGCGGTCGGCGACCTGCGCCTGCGCATCCAGGACGCGTGCGAACGCTGTCTGGCGATCGAGGCGAACCCAGCCACCGGGCGGCGCGATCTGCCGGTTCTCGACATGATCGAAGGCGTGCTGAGGAAGCGCGGCTACAGCGGATCGCCGCACCGCGGCAGCTTCCATGTCATGGGGTTTCTGGCGACGCCTCTTGCCGCGGCGGTCATCACCCGGGGACAGCCGGTCCGGCTTTTAGAGGCGCCGCGGGCGCGAGCCTAGTCGCCGGCGCCGGCGTCGAACTTGAAGCCGATGCGGGAGAGCGCGGCGAGTGCGTCGGGCCCGTGCTGGCGCGCGATCTCGTCGCCCACTTGCGGCGCGTAGTGGACGCGGTCGGCCTGTTCCTCGCCGAGGATCTGGATGATGACGAGGAGCCGCCCGGTCTTGTCGGCGATGTTCTTGAAGCTGCGGCAGACGCCGCGCGGGATCGAGATGAAGTCCATCGGCTCGAGTACGGTCTGGTGCTCGCCCCGGTCGCCCCAGCCGATCTCGAAGCGGCCGTCGAGGCAGAAGAAATTCTCGATACTCTGCTCGTGCGCGTGAAGTCCGGCGCCGTTGCCCGGGGGACATTCGGCGATCGTGATGGCGAGGCCCGGTGCGCCTTTCAAGGGCGCCATCGCGCTCCGCCCGGCATAGGCCTCCGGCACCATGACCGGATAGACCCGGCGCGCGGCCACGGTGTCGAAGGCGGCGTCCGGGATGCCGGCGGTTTCGTGCTGCTGCTGATACGATTTGAGGTTGCGGAAACGGACGGTCCGCTTCGCCATCGCCTCTTGTGTCGCGGTTTCGGTCTTCATGGGCGCGCCCTCCTGCGCCGCAGTTGAGGCACCCTCGGGCGCCGGGCGCAAGGGGCAAGCGAGATGGCGGGGCGCTCGACCGGCTTCCTACGGCGGATGCGGGCAGCCGGAATTGAACAGGGGAGCCGATGGCTCCCCTGAGAACCGGCCGAACCTCGCTTAGACGGCGCGACGGACCGGCGGCAGCGCCGCGGCGCGGCGTTCACGGCGCGCCATCATCTTCAACATCAGCTTGCGCCGCAGGATTTCCTCCGGACGTACCCGCCCTTGCGCGGGCATCGCACACAACATGCGTACGTCCAGCCCATTCTTGGGCTCTTGCCGCATGGTCGCCTCCTCCGTTTGTTGCGCGCACACTGCCCCGGCCCCGGGCAAATCTCAAGGAGAATTTCCGTGGCCTACCCTTTTGCGCCACGGCCTCGCGTCCGACGCGCTTTCGCCTTCGGCATGGTTCGACCAGCCATATCCTCGACCAGCGCCGCAAAGCGGATTTGCACCTCGCGTTGGGCGATGCCGCGAAAGGCGCGCACGAGCTCGATCTCCTGGCGCCCGAGTGCGTCGGGCGCGCCGCCGTCGGCGAGGCCGGCGAAGAAGAACGAGACCGGCTTCCCCAAAAGGCGCGCGATGCGGTAGAGCCGGCTCGCGGCGATGCGGATCTCGCCCTGCTCGTATTTCTGCACGAGCTGGAAACTTATGCGCAGCCGGCGTCCGAACTCCGCCTGGGTCAGCCGCGCGAGCGTGCGCGCTTGGCGCAACTGCTGGCCGACATGGATGTCGACGGGATCGGGCCCGTGCTCCTTGGCCGTGCGGCGGCGCGGCCGCCGCGTGCCCGCTGCCATCTCGCTGTCCCCGATAGTCGCCCGACTATAGAGCGCCGCGCCGCTTCTGCCCATTCCGGGCGGGAAGCCGCGCGTGTAAAAGTGCCGCGAACCGCCAAGGAGCAAGCGCCGTGAGCGACGATCTTCTCTTGAGCGTGGACGGACCCATCGCCCGCGTCACCTTCAACCGGCCGGCGTCGCGCAACGCGCTGACCTTCGCGATGTACGACCGGCTCGTACAATTCTGCGCCGAGGCCGGGCACAACCCCGCGCTGCGCGCCGTGATCGTCAGCGGCGCGGGTGGCACGGCCTTTGCCGCCGGCACCGACATAAGCCAGTTCCGCGCCTTCGCCGCGCCCGAGGACGCACTCCAGTACGAGGAGCGCATCGACCGCGTGGTGGATGCGCTCGAGCGCTGCCCCGTGCCGACCATCGCCGCGATCGCCGGGGCCTGCACCGGCGCGGGGACGGCGCTCGCCTTGGCCTGCGACCTCAGGATCTGCGCCGCCAATCTCCGCTTCGGCATTCCGGTTGCGCGCACGCTCGGCAATTGCCTCTCCATGAGCAATTACGCGCGGCTCGCCTTTCTCCTCGGCGCGGCGCGGGCCAAAGACATCCTGTTCACCGCGCGGCTCGTCGCGGCCGAGGAAGCGCGCGCCATCGGCCTCGTGAGCGAGGTCCTGGCCGATGCGGATGCGCTCACCGCGCGCGCCGACGAGCTGGCGCGGCTCGTCGCATCGCACGCGCCGCTCACCTTGCGCGCGAGCAAGGAGGCGCTCCTGCGCTTGAAGCCGCGCGTCGCCAAGGGCGAGGGCGATGATCTCGTCCTCATGTGCTACATGAGCGCGGATTTCCGCGAGGGCATGGCGGCCTTTCTCGAAAAGCGCACGGCCCGCTTTCAAGGCAAGTGACCATGGACAAGACGCTCGTTGCCGATCTCGTCGCGGCCAATCGCATCCTCTTCAGCGAGGGCGTGCTCGACGGGTTCGGTCATGTCAGCCTGCGCGACCCCGACGATCCGCGCCGCTTCTGGCTCGCGCGCAGCATGGCCGCGGGCCTGGTCGAGGCGCGCGACATCATGGAATTCGATCTCGACGGCGCGCCGCTCGACGCGAAGGGCCGTGCCGTGTTCCTCGAGCGCTTCATCCACGGCGAGGTTCTGCGCGCGCGGCCCGACGTGCAGGCGGTGGTGCACAGCCATTCGCCCAACCTCGTGCCGTTCGGCGCGACATCGGTGAAGCTGAAGCCGCTCTACCACATGACCGGGTTCTTGGGCGAAGGCGTGCCGGTGTTCGAGATCCGCAAGGTCGCTGGGCTCCGCCACCAACCTCCTTATCACCGACGACAAGCTCGGCAAGGCGCTGGCGCGCTCGCTCGGCGAAAAGCCCGCGGCGCTGATGCGTGGGCACGGCTCGGTCGTGGTCGGGCAGTCGCTGCAACAGGCGGTCTATCGCGCGATCTACATGGAATTGAACGCGCGGCTCCAGGCCGAGGCGATGCGCCTGGGCCGCGTCACCTATCTCACGCCTGAAGAGGCGCGGGCGGGCGCCGCGGTCAACGACCGCATGCTGCACCGCCCGTGGGAGCTGTGGAAGCGGAAGGCGATGGGGAAGTGAGCTACGCCTTCACGCCCTCGTCGGCGAGAACGCGCTGCACCGCCGGCCGCGCCACCATGCGGTCGCGGAAGGCGGTGTAGTTCTTGAGCGCGCCCATCGGCAGCTCGCGCCGCACGCCCCAGGTGAAGAACACGAAGGCGTAAGGGTCGAGCACCGAATAGTGGTCGCCGAGCCATTGCCGTCCGGCGAGCTTCTGGTCGATCTCCTTGAGGCATTCGTGGAAGGTCTTGAGGCCGGCCTCCTTGATGCCGGGATGGGCCGAGGCGTCGGCGCTGTAGCGCTCGGGCCGGCCGACATGGCCGTGCGCCGGATGGACCGACGAAGCGAACCACCCGATCGTCTCGAGCGTGCGCGATTCCGCCTTGGGCTCGCCCGGCCACAATTTGAAGCGCCGGCCGAGATAGGGGAGGATCGCCGTGTTCTCGGTGATGACGTCGCCGTCGTCGAGCCGCAAGGCCGGCACGCGGCCGTGCGGGTTGATCTTCTGATAGTCCGGCGTGCGCTGTTCGCCGCCGGCGAGGTTCACTTTGCGCGGCTCGTATTTCTCGCCGCTCTCCTCGAGCACGATGTGGGACGCCATCGAGCACGCACCGGGACCGTAATAAAGCGTCAGCAAGGAAGCCTCCCTCAGAGTGAGTCGAACGATCCTGACACGGGCTCGCGCAGCATGTCCACCGGCTCGGCGGACGATGGCAGCCGGTCCATGCGGCGCAAGGCGGGAAACCAGCGCGCCCACAGCGCGACGATGACGAGCGTCGCAGCACCGCCCAGCACGACCGAGCCCACGGGCCCGAACCACGAAGCGGTGACGCCGGATTCGAACTGGCCCAACTGGTTCGACGTGCCGGTGAAGAGCGAATTGACGGAGGTGACGCGGCCGCGGATGGCGTCGGGCGATGCCACCTGCACCAGCGTCTGGCGGATGACGACGCTCAGCATGTCGGCGGCGCCGATGGCGCAGAGCGCCACGAGCGACAGAGCGAGGCTGCGCGACAGGCCGAAGACGAGCGTCGCTACGCCATAGATCGCGACCGCAGCGAAGATGCGCGGGCCGACGCGCCGTCCGGGCGGATGGCGCGTCAAGACGAAGCCGGTGACGAGCGCGCCGAGGGCCGGCGCGCTGCGCAGGAGGCCGAGCCCGGCGGGGCCGGTCGCCAGGATGTCGCGCGCGAAGATCGGCAGAAGGGCGGTCGCGCCGCCGAACAGCACGGCGAAGAGATCGAGCGAGATCGCGCCGCGCACCGGCTCGTTCCGCGCGATGAAGCGGACGCCGTCGAGCATCGAATTCCAGGTGAGCGGCGCGTCCTCGTCGGTGGGCCGTTCGCGCGCGCGCAAGGTCGCGGCGGCGGCCAGCGCCACGAGTTGCAGCACGGCGGCGCACACGAACGGCACCGGCGGCCCAAGGAGATAGAGCACGCCGCCCAGCGCGGGCCCGAGCATGACCGCAGCCTGGCTTGCGAGCGAGTTCCACGCCGCGGCGCGCGGATAGGCTTCCGCCGCGACGAGGCCGGGGAGCCACGACTGCCACGCCGGTTGCTCGAAGGCGCGGCACGCGCCGTAGCCGGCGACGGCGGCGAACACCGGCACCGGCCCGCCCGCGCCGGTCAATGCCAGAAGCGCGATGACGACGCTGCACAAACTGTCGCCGGCGAGCGCCGCCACCACCACCTTGCGGCGCGGGAAGCGATCGACGACATGGCCGGCAAAGAGCACGAGCGCGGCAAACGGCACGAACTGCACGAGCCCGATCAGGCCGAGGTCGAAGGCGCTGTCGGTGAGCGCGTAGACGTACCAGCCGAGCGCCACGCCCTCCATCTGCCAGGCGAGCGCGCCGGCGAGCCGCGCGACGAGAAAGCGGCCGAGGAAGCGGAGCGGAAAATCCGGCGCCGCCGGTCGCGTACTGTCATCGGGCATCGATGGTGATTTCTATGCGTATTGAGTGCCGCTGATTTCCCTCTCCGCGCAGAGCGGGGAGAGAGAGGGGCCCATCGCGAAGCGATGGGAGGGTGAGGTGAATGAGCGGCACGCCCCCCACCTCACCCGCTCGCTGCGCTCGCACCCTCTCCCCCCGCAGGCGGGCGGAGAGGGTTGTGCACGACCTTGCTATTTCAGCGCGTCCGCGTAGGGATAGATCAGCTTGCCGTCGGCGAATTCCGACGGCTCGAGGATGACGTCGTTCTTTGGATCGCGGAACTGTTCGACGTTGTTGCTCTTGATGTGCTGGTACTGCACCTGGAGCATGCGCGGGCTCGCCCATTCGCCGTCCTCGCCGAACTTCACGTCGCCGGCGACGGTCTTGAACGTCGCCTCGTGCATGTATTTGGCGATCTTGTCCTGGTCGAGGCCCTTGGTCGCCTCGACCGCCTGTCCCAGCACCTGGAGATAGGCATAGGCCCACGGCACCATGTAATAGCCCAGCGGATCGACGCCTTGCTTCGACGCCTCCTCCTGGTAGCGCTTCATCACGTCCATCACGCCATCGAACTGCATCTTGGGGCCGGGCAGCCAGAAATCGTAGTTGACGATGCCGTTCAGGAGCGGGCCGAGCTGCATCTTGAGCGCGGTCGCCTGCAATCCGACCATGCCGGCGCCGACCATCTTGGGCGTGAAATTCGCCTCGCGGAGGGCGTGCACCATGCCGACCGAATCGGGCGGGTAGGAGGCGATCACGAACAGGTCGGGGTTGGTCGCCGCGACCGCGCGCACGATCGGCGAGAAGTCGGCGGTCGTC
Source organism: uncultured Alphaproteobacteria bacterium (assembly GCA_963729295.1). Classification (GTDB taxonomy): domain Bacteria; phylum Pseudomonadota; class Alphaproteobacteria; order ATCC43930; family CGMCC-115725; genus DATJLY01. The sequence goes on along the minus strand of CAVSNJ010000020.1, from coordinate 267,584 downwards.
GGCGGATAGCTCTTGTCGTACACGATCTTGAATCCAGCCGCCTTGGCGTTCTCGGCCGCGCCGTCGGCGCCGGCGTGCGCGTATTGCTGATCGGCATAAGCGATCGCGAGCGTCTGCGGCTTCGGGTTCTGCGCCGCGGCGAGGTCGAAGAAGCCCTTGGTGAAGGCCTTGGTGCCGGAGCCGTTGGGCGCGATCTGGAAATAGCCGGGATAGTGGAACTGGTCATTGACCGAGAGGCCCAGGAGCGTGATGAAGACGAGGTTGCGCTGGATCACGATCGGCATCGCCGGCACGATCTGTGCCGTCGCATAGGGCCCGACGACGAGATCGACCTTGTCGATGTCCAGAAGCTTCGTGTAGATCGCGGGGACGGTCGAAGGCTGGCTCTGGTCGTCGTAATAGACGAGCTGCACCTGCCGGCCCAGGAGCCCGCCCTTGGCGTTGATGTCCTGCTGCCAAAGCTGCATCGCCAGGAGCGCCGATTTGCCGTTGGGCGCGAGCCCGCCGGTCAGGGCCATGCTGAACCCGATCTTGATCGGCTCCGCCGCCTGGGCGCTCCATTGAAAGAGCGCCAGCATGGCGACCAGCGCGACCACGCCGAACCTCGAAATGCCTCGCATCGGGCGTCCCTCCGTTGCTTTGAATTGTTGCCCCATGTCACTTATAAGTTGCTTTGCCGTCGCTGACAATAATGCGGCACCGCTCCGCCTTGACAGCGCGCGAAGCGGCACCGCAGGCTAGCGCGAGGCCGCTCGGGAAAGAGGAGGGAGACAATGCCCGTCAGCAAGGAAGTCCGCCGTGTCGTCACCACGCACGATGAGTCAGGCAAGGCCGTCATCTTGTTCGACGGACCAACGCCGCACCGCGACGAGCGCGGGCCCGGCGGCCCCGTCCTGCACAATCTCTGGGTCACCGACGAAACGCCCGCCGACATGAAGGGCAAGAACGACAAGATGGCGCGGAAGATCGACATTCCGCCGCCTAAGGGCGGCTCCGTTATCCGCGTACTCGACCTTCCGCCGATCGGCGACGTGAGCAAGCTCGAGCTCGGCGCCATGCAGGCGCATCTCGGGCCCGAGCACAGCCACCCGAAGGCGAGGAAGCCGCGCCACCCGATGATGCACCGGACGCGCACCATCGACTACGCCATCATCCTCTCCGGCGAGGTCGACATGCTGCTCGACGACAGCGAGGTGCATCTGAAAGCGGGCGACATCCTGGTGCAACAGGCGACGAACCATGCCTGGGTCAATCGCAGCAAGGACATCTGCCGCATCTGCTTCGTCCTGATCGACGGCAAGGAGCCGCTCGCCTAGATGCGCGGGCGGCGGCGATCGTTCGCAGGGCGGGCGCGGGCGCAGGCCGCGTTTGCGCTCGGCCTCGCGCTCGCCGGGTGCAGCATGCTCACGCTCACCGATCCTTACGGCAACCGCTACGGCGACTGGTACAACCCCGGCTCCAACTACCGCTGGCAGCTCACCACCTGCGAGCAGGAGATCGACGACCAGAAAGTCGCGAACGCCGGCCGCAAGGGCTTCATGCGCTGCTGCATGTGGCGGCACGGCGTGCCGATCGACGACGCGCAATCCTGCGGCGCGCCGCCGACGGGCTAGCGCCTAGGCCGTCGTCGCCACGTCCATGGCGAGCGCCGCCTGCGCCGCGGCGAGGCGCGCGATCGGCACGCGATAGGGCGAGCACGAGACATAGTCGAGCCCGACCTCCTGGCAGAAGCGCACCGAGGCGGGATCGCCGCCGTGTTCGCCGCAAATGCCGAGCTTCAGATTGCGGCGCGTGCGGCGGCCGCGCTCGGCGGCGATGCGGATGAGTTCGCCGACGCCCTCGCGGTCGATCGTCACGAACGGATCGTGCTCGATCACCGCCTGCTTCAAGTAGGCGCCCAGGAAACTGCCGGCATCGTCGCGCGACAGGCCGAAGCAGGTCTGCGTCAGATCGTTGGTGCCGAAGCTGAAGAACGCCGCCGTCTTGGCGATTTCGCCGGCCAGGAGCACAGCGCGCGGCAGCTCGATCATGGTGCCGACGAGATATTTCGGCTCGACGCCGCTCTCGCGCGCGACCTCGCCCGCGACGCGGTCGATCGACGCCTTGATGATGTCGAGCTCTTTCTTCGTCGCGATCAACGGGATCATGATTTCGGGTTCGACCGGTTGCGATTTCTCCTTCGTCACCGCGGCCGCGGCCTCGAAGATGGCGCGTGCCTGCATCTCGTAGATCTCGGGCGCGGTGATGGCGAGGCGGCAGCCGCGATGCCCGAGCATGGGGTTCGACTCGTGCAAGGCGGCGGCACGATGGCGGATCGCGGCCAGATCCTTGCCGGTCGCCTTGGCGATCTCCTGCATCTCGGCGTCGGTCTTGGGCAGGAACTCGTGGAGCGGCGGGTCGAGCAGCCGGATCGTCACCGGCAACCCCTCCATGATGCGGAAGAGCTCGATGAAATCGCCGCGCTGCATCGGCAGGAGTTTCGCGAGCGCAACTTTGCGGCCATCGACATCGTCGGCGAGGATCATCTCGCGCACGGCGGCGATGCGCGCGGCGTCGAAGAACATGTGCTCGGTGCGGCAGAGGCCGATCCCTTCGGCGCCGAAGCGGCGCGCGGTGCGCGCATCGGCGGGCGTGTCGGCATTGGTGCGCACGCCCATCGTGCGCACCTCGTCGGCCCAGCCCATGAGCGTCGTGAAATCGCCCGATAGCTCGGGCTGGATGGTCGGCACCGAGCCCAGCATCACCTCGCCGGTCGAGCCGTCGATCGTGATGATGTCGCCCGACTTCACCACGTGCGCGCGCGCGGCGAAACTCTTGGCGGCGTAATCGACGCGCAGATCGCCGGCGCCGGCGACGCACGGGCGGCCCATGCCGCGCGCCACCACGGCCGCGTGGCTCGTCATGCCGCCGCGCGTCGTGAGGATGCCTTTGGCGGCATTCATGCCGTGGATGTCTTCGGGGCTCGTCTCGACGCGCACGAGGATCACGGCTTCGCCCTTGGCCGCGCGTGCCTCGGCCTCGTCGGCCGAGAACACGACCGCGCCCGATGCCGCGCCGGGCGAGGCCGGCAATCCGCGCGCCAGCACCGTCGTCTTCGCCTTGGGATCGAGCCGCGGATGGAGCAGCTGATCCAAGGATTGCGGCTCGATGCGGCGGATCGCCTCGGCCTTGTCGATCGTGCCGTTCTGGCACATATCGACCGCGATTTTGAGCGCGGCATGGGCGGTGCGCTTGCCCGTGCGCGTTTGCAGCATGTAGAGCTTCGACTTCTGCACCGTGAACTCGATGTCCTGCATGTCGCGGTAGTGCCCTTCGAGGCGCTTCCTCACCTTTTCGAGCTCGGCGAAGACCTGCGGCATCGTCTCTTCCATCGCCGGAAGCGACGACTTGTTCGCGGTCTTGCCGGCGATGGTCAGATGCTGCGGCGTGCGGATGCCGGCGACCACGTCCTCGCCCTGAGCGTTGACGAGATATTCGCCATAGAATTCCTCGGCGCCGGTCGAGGGGTTGCGCGTGAACGCGACGCCGGTTGCGCAATCGTCGCCCATGTTGCCGAACACCATCGCCTGGACATTGACCGCCGTGCCCCAGTCGGCCGGGATGTCGTGCAGGCGGCGATAGGTGATGGCGCGCTGGTTCATCCACGAGCCGAAGACGGCGCCGATCGCGCCCCAGAGCTGCTCCTGCGGGTCCTGCGGAAACGGGCGTCCGAGCTCGCGCTTGACGATGCCCTTATAGGCCTCGATCACGTCGGCCCAATCCTCAGCCTTCAATTCGGTGTCGAGCGAGGCGCCGATATCGAGCTTCGTCGTCTCCAGCACATCCTCGAAATGATGATGATCGACGCCGAGCACGACCTGGCCGTACATCTGGATGAAGCGGCGATAGCTGTCTTTGGCAAAGCGCGCATCGCCGCTCTTCTTCGCGAGTCCTTCGACGGTGCGGTCGTTGAGGCCGAGATTCAAGACCGTGTCCATCATGCCCGGCATCGACGCGCGCGCGCCCGAGCGCACCGAGACGAGGAGCGGATCGTTCTCCGATCCGAATTTCATGCCGATCCGCTTTTCGAGCTGCGCCAGCGCGCTTGCGACCTGCTCCTTCAGGTCGTTGGGGTAGGTCTTGTCGTTGGCGTAGTAGAAGGTGCAGACCTCGGTGGTGATGGAAAAGCCCGGCGGCACGGGGAGGCCGAGATTGCTCATCTCGGCGAGGCCGGCGCCCTTGCCGCCCAGCAGGTCCCGCATCTCGGCGCGGCCCTCGGCGCTGCCGTCGCCAAAGCTGTAGACCCATTTCGGCATCGACCACCTACCCTTCGATCAGCGAGAAGTCGGCGACGGCGTTGAGGGTGTCGCGAATCCGCGCCAGAAGCCGCAGGCGGTTGGCCCGCTGCGCGCGATCGTCACAATTAACAGTGACATGGGTAAAAAATTCATCGACGGGCGCGCGCAGCGCCGCGAGCGCCGCCATGGCCAGGGCGGAATTTTCCGCATCGAGCGCACTCTTGGCGCGGGCTTCGGCTTCGGCCAGCGCGGCGGCGAGGCGCGTCTCCTCGGCCTGACTATAAAGTTTGGCGTCCGGCGCGCCCTCATAGCGCGCGCCGTCCTTCCTCTCTTCGATGCGGACGATGTTGGCGGCGCGGCGATAGGCCGTGAGCAGATTGGCGCCGTCGTCCCCCGCCAGGAACACGGCCAGCGCATCGACCCGCGCGAGCAGCCGCACGAGATCGTCCTCGTGCCCGACCGCGAACACCGCGGCCACGAGATCGTGGCGCACGCCGCGCTCGCGCAGATGCACCTTGAGCCGGTCGGCGAAGAAATCGATGAGCTCGTCCGCCGGATTCTTGGGCCATTCGCCGATCGCGGCGGCCGCGCCGAACATCGCCCGCAGCGGCAGGCGCAGCCGGTTCTCCAGGATGAGGCGGATCACCCCCAAGGAGGCGCGGCGCAGCGCGAACGGATCTTTTGAGCCGGTCGGCGTCTCGCCGATCGCGAAAAATCCAACGAGCGTGTCGATCTTGTCGGCAAGCGCGACGGCGACGCTCGCGGGCGCGGTGGGACAGCGGTCGCTCGGCCCCAACGGCGCGTAATGCTCGGCGATGGCGTCGGCCACGTCGGCCGCTTCGCCATCGTGGCGCGCGTAGTAGCGGCCCATCACGCCTTGCAGCTCGGGGAACTCGCCCACCATGCCGGTCGAGAGATCGGCCTTCGCGAGCTCGGCCGCGCGGCGCGCTTTTGCCGCATCCGTTCCCGGCACGTGCGGCGCAATCGCATCGATAAGGCGCATCACGCGGCCCACCTTGTCGAGCACGCTGCCGAGTTTCTGGTGGAACACGCGCTCGGCCAGTTTCGGCACGCGCGCGGCAAGCGGCACCTTGCGGTCCTGGTCCCAGAAGAAGCGCGCATCCGAAAGCCGCGCGCGCAGCACGCGCTCGTTGCCGGCGACGATGGCGGCACCCTTGTCGCGCGTCTGCATGTTGGCGACGAGCAGGAAGTGCGGCGCGAGTTTCCCCTCGGCATCGAGGCAGGCGAAATATTTCTGGTGCGCGCGCATCGAGGTGACGAGCACTTCCGGCGGCAGCTCCATGAATTCGCGGTCGATCGTGCCTGCGAGCACGACCGGCCATTCGACCAGCCCGGTCACTTCGTCGAGCAGCGCCGCATCGGGCCGCACCGTGACGCCGAGGCGTTTGGCCTCGCGCTTCAAACCGCGCTCGATGATGCGCTTGCGCTCGGCTGCGTCGAGCACGACGTGCGCTTTGCGGAGTTTCTGGCGATAGTCGGAAAAATGCTCGACGCGGATCGGTCCCTTCGCGAGGAAGCGGTGGCCCATCGTCTCGTCGCCGACGGGCACGCCGTCGAGCGGGATGCTCAGCACCGCGCCGTCGAAGATCGCGACCACGCGCGAGAGCGGCCGCACCCAGCGGAAGCGCGCCGCCGGAAAGCGCATGGATTTGGGCCACGGCAGTTCCACGATCGCGCCGCGCAGCAGCTCGGGTAGAACCTCGGCCGTGGCGCGGCCGGGGCGGCGGATGATGGCGAAATAGAACTGACCGCGCTCGGTCGTGCGCTCCTCGCACTCGGCCAAGGTGGCGAGGCCCGCGGATTTGAGGAAGCCCTCGACCGCCGGCGCGGGCGATCCCACCCGGGGCCCGCGCCGCTCCTCGCTCACGTCGCCCTGGGCGAGCGGCAATCCTTCGAGCGCGAGCGCGAGCCGGCGCGGCGTGACGAAGCCCGACGCCGCCGTGAAGGAAAGCCCGGCAGCTTCGAGTTTCTGCGTGACGATGCGCTTCAGATCCTCGGCGGCTTGCGCCTGCATCCGCGCCGGGATCTCCTCGGTCAGAAGCTCGAGCAGCAGGTCGGGCATCAGGAGGCGCGCCCTTCGCCTTCGAGCCAGCCTTCGCAGCACGATTTCGCGAGCGCGCGCACGCGGCCGATATAGGCGGCGCGCTCGGTCACCGAGATGACGCCGCGCGCATCGAGGAGGTTGAATACGTGGCTCGCCTTGATGCACTGGTCGTAAGCCGGCAGCGGCAGGCGGCGCTCGTTGAGCGCGCGGCATTCCTGCTCGGCGTCGGCGAAATGGCGGACCAGAATTTGCGTGTCCGCGTGCTCGAAATTGTAAGCGGAGAATTCGCGCTCGGCGCGCTTGAACACGTCGCCATAGGTCATGCCGGCGCCGTTGAAGTCGAGGTCATAGACGTTCTCGACCCCCTGGATGTACATGGCGAGGCGCTCCAACCCATAGGTCAGCTCGGTCGAGACCGGATCGCACTCGATGCCGCCCACCTGCTGAAAATAGGTGAACTGCGTCACCTCCATGCCGTCGAGCCACACTTCCCAGCCAAGCCCCCAGGCGCCCAAGGTCGGGCTTTCCCAATCGTCCTCGACGAAGCGGATGTCGTGCGCCTTGGCGTCGATGCCGAGCGCCGCGAGACTTTGGAGATAAAGCTCCTGGCTCGCCTCGGGCGCGGGCTTCAGGATCACCTGGAACTGGTAGTAGTGCTGAAGCCGGTTGGGGTTCTCGCCATAGCGCCCGTCGGTCGGGCGGCGCGACGGCTGGACATAGGCCGCGCGCCACGGCTTGGGGCCCAGCGCGCGCAAGGTCGTCGCCGGGTGGAAAGTGCCGGCGCCGACTTCGATGTCGTAAGGCTGCAACAGGACGCAGCCTTGCCCTGCCCAAAATTTTTGCAGCTCGAGGATGAGGGCCTGAAAACTCCGGCCGCCCGATGCGCGCGCCGCCGGCATGACCGATCCTGCTTGGTTGTTTGCTGCGTTGCAAAATAGGTGGGATTGGGTTCGTTTGGCAAAACCAATCTTCCTCGCGGCCGCGCGCTCAGCCGCCCCAAGGGCAATCCTCCCGGCCGCACGATTGCGCGCCTCGTCCCGCGACATAGGCGCCGCAGCGGTCGCATTTCACCAAATCCTCGGCGGCAATGGTGCGGGCGGCGGGCTTGGCGCTCGCGCGCCGCCGGTCGAGTTCGCGGCGCAGCGCCCGCGCCGTCGCATCCAGCCGCCGCGCATAGCGGAACACCGTCCACACGACGGCGATGATGATCGCGAGGACGACGAGCTTGCCGAAGCTCATTCCCATGGGGCGGTTTAGGCGTTCGCTGGCCCGAGGGTCAAGGCAGGGCGCTTCCCAATGTTTGCCACGGAAGTGTGTCTCGCGGGCGACACGAATTTCATTTACTGTCGCTAAACAACGTATCTTTGGGGGGATGAAATGAGGGGCTTTCTCGGCCTTGCCGTCCTGCTTGTCCTGCCGGCCGCCGCGGCCAGCGCCGCGCCGCAGGTCAAGATTCCCGGCTGCCCCACGCTCGTGACTTGGTCCGCCAATGCCGCCCCCGGCCAGAGCTTCAACCTCGCCCCGCGCCTCGCGCTCTCGAAGGCATTCGCGGACGACATCCTTGTCCCTGTGTTCGGCGTTCCGGTCCTGTCCTGGACCCAAGAGGACGAGCAGACGGTGAGCCAGGCGCTCGTGAAATGCTACCAGGCGGCGGGCCAGGCGCGCGACCCGGCCGCGGCTGGTGCGCTCGCCAACGCCAACCGCGCCTTGGGCGCGGTGGTGCCGACCAACGCCGCGGCGCAGAAGGCGCGGGGCGATGCCGACGCGGCGAGGAACCAGCTCGACGGGCTGCCCGATTCGCCCGAGCTCGGGCGTGTGCTCGCCGCGATCGTGAAGGGCAATCCCGCCGCGCCCGACATGGGCGTGCTGCGCGGCCTGCCGCGCGAGATCACCGATCCCTCGGCGCGGCTGATGCAGGCGGTGCTGCAACTGCCCGACGCCGATCGCGCCACGCTCTACAAGGCGCTGCAAGCGCGCAACGGCGCGATCGAGGGCAAATTGACGGGCGATGCCGAGAAGACGATCAGCGCCGCGCCGCAGGACGCGGGCGGCGTCATCGCGCTCATGAAGCTCAACCTCGATGTCGCCGCGGTCGCCGATGACGACGCGCGGGCGCGACTGCGCAAGGAAGCCAGCGACAAGGCGGCGCAAATCCGCACGGCGCTGCATCAGGCGAAGCCGGCGGTGTTCGCGCCGCCGAGCTGCGTCGATCTTTACACCTGGAGCAGCGGCCCGGCGGCGATGGGCACCACCCAGCTCGGCGGCCACAACCTTATGAATGCCTTCGCCGATGATCGCGTCGTGCCGGTGTTCGGCATCTCGGTCGCCGACTGGACCGATGAGGACGTGGCGCACCTGAAGACGCTGCGCGAGATCTGCAGCCAGGCCTCGGCCCGGACGATCCCGGGACCGGGCGCGCCGCCCGAACAGGGCGAACTGATGCAGCTCGCCAATCGCGGCCGCTGGATCGAGGGCGCCGATCAGCAGATCGCTGACGCGCGCGCGGCGCTGGCGGGCTATCACAAGGCGCAGGCGCAGGTGGCGGCCGACCTCGCGAAGGTCGAGGCGCTGCCGAACACGGGACAATCGATCGTCGCGCTGGCGCAGCTCGCGAGCGATCCGGTGCTGGGCCAGGTGACGCAGGACGACCGCACCAAGTATGGCAACGCGATCAACGCCAAGCGCGCCGCCATCGCCGCGCAAGCCACCGACGCGGCGATCAAGGGACTGGCCGGCGTCAAGCTCGCCTCGCTCGACGACATGAAGAATCTGTTCGCCTATGTCGGGCAGACCATGCCAACCATTCCCGATCCGCGCGGCCAGCAAGCCTTCCGCGACGCCTTCAATCAGACGCTGGAGCAGGCGACAGCCAAGCTGCTGCCGGAATTCAAGGCCAAGCTCGCCGCGAAACCGGCGACCCTCGCGGAGATCGCCGGCACGCAGATCACGCTCCTGCAACTGGAACAGGCCCCTCAAGGGGTCGTCAACTCGCCCGCCTACCAGACCTATTTCAAGGCCATGCAGGAAAGCCGGAATGCGATGACGGCGTCGGCGCGCAAGCAGGCCTGCGCCGACCTCGCGGCGAGCGTCGGCGCCGGCAGCGACGCGAGCCAGGATGTGTGGGAAGGCCGCGACGCCGTGCCGCTCGGCGATTTCCTGTGTGAGATCACCGAGCACGGCACCGTGAACAGCTATTCCGGCGCCGGCATGTTCTCGAGCGGCTCGACCTTGAAGGTGACGCCGCTCAAGTCGCAGACCTTCACCATCTCGATGCACAAGGTCGAGGTGCAGCCGGGCAAGCCGATGCTGGTCGGCTACGAAATCAAGGATTCGGCCCAGGCGAGCGGAGCGGCGGCGCCGGCCGCCGGTCAGCCGGGCTATTCAACGACGCCGAACGGACCCGTCACGGTCGAGGGCTGGGAAATCTTCGTCCCCAACATCATCGGCCTAAACGGCGCCGAGGCGACCGAGTGCATGAAGACGATCGACGGCGCGTCGCCCGACGCGCTCCCGGCCGCCGGCAAGGTGTTCTGGATGCATTGCTGGACCTACGACGAGGTGCGCGTGCACGAGGCAAAGCTCCATCAGGCGCACCAGTAGGGAGCGCGCGAGGGTCGAGGACGGGGAAGGCGGCTAGAGCCCGAAGCGGGCCCAGATCAGGCGCTCCTCGACGAAGCTCGCGATCTCGGCGGCGAGATCGACAATGTCGGGCCCGCGCGGGCGGCGGAATCCGAGGAGCGCGAAGCGGCGCCGCTCTGGCTCGATCGCTTTCAGCCGCACATTCTCGCCGAAGCGGTCGCGCAGCACGCCGCGCAGATCGCCGATGCCGTCGATCAGGCCCAATTCGAGCGCGCGCCGGCCGGTGAACACCTCGCCCGAGAGCAGCACCTCGTCGCCGCCCTTCAAGCGCGCGCCGCGCCGCGCCCGCACGAGCGCCTTGAAGCTCTCGTGCACGTCGCGTTGCAAGGCGCCGAGGCGTTCGACGTTGGCGGATTTCTCCGGCAGGAACGGGTCGAGCATCGACTTGTTCGCGCCTGCCGTGTAGAGGCGGCGCTCGACGCCGAACCGGTTCAGCACCTGGGCGAAGCCGAAGCTCGCGCTGACGACGCCGATCGAGCCGACGAGCGAAGTCTCCTCGGCATAGATCTCGTCGGCGGCCAGCGCCAGCCAATAGCCGCCGGATGCCGCCACGTCTTCGGCGAAGGCGAAGACCGGCACGCCATGCTCGTCGGCGAGCTGGCGCACGCGGCGGTACAGGAGTTGCGACTGCGCTGCGGCGCCGCCCGGCGAATTGACGGCCAATGCCACGCCTTTGAGGCGCTTCTGACGGAACGCGCGCTCGAGCGCCCCGGCATAGCGGCGCAGATTTATGGCGCGGCGGCCGGTGCCGCCGATCACGCCCTCGAGCCGCAGCACGGCGACGGCCGGGCCTGGATTGCGCCAGCGCGCGATAAGGCGGCGGATGATGTCAGCAGGGTTCATGGGGGAGAAAGATGGGGTGCGGCGGGCGCATCATCCAGCGCCAGTGCCGCGGCATCGCGCAGCACGGCATCGGCGGCTTGCGTGTAGCGCCCGCCCGCCTCGTGCAGCACGAGCCCCGGCATGAGCCGCGTCGGCGTCGCGACGCCTTTCTTCGCGCGCACGATGATGCGGCGCGCCGGCTTCGCGGCGCCGGGCCAGAGCGGAAAGATCACGATCTCGCCGACCGAGCCTGCGAGCTGCGCCAGGACCTCTTCGATCCGGTCGGCGCGGTGGATCAGCGTGATCGTGCCTTTCATGCGCACCATGGCGATGGCGAAGCGGATCCAGGCGGCGAGATCGGCCGTGCCTTCGATACGCGCGCTGGCCTTGCCGGGATCGGGCGAAGGGCTCGCGCGCCCCTCTTTCAGGAACGGCGGATTGGCCATGGCGTGCGCGAAGGTGCCGGGCTCGAGCCGCGGCGGCGGACGCAGGAGGTCGCCAGTCATGGCCGCCACCCGCGTGCCCATGCCGTTCAATAAAATGTTATCGCCGGCGAGCCGCACCAGGTGGCGCTCGCGGTCGATGCCGGTGACGCGCACCGTGGGGAGTCGGGCGGCGAGGCACAGCGATGCCGCGCCCGAGCCGCAGCCGACATCGATGACGCTGTCGCCCGGCGCGGCTGGCACCGAGGCGGCGAGCAGCACCGGATCGATCGAGGCGCGCTCGCCGCGCTGCGGCTGGCGGAAGCGCACGCGCCCGCCCAACAGCGTGTCCTCGCTCAGATTTTCGGCTGGCTCGCTCATACCGTCCGTTCCGCCGCGGCGATCAATTGCCGGGCGCGGGCGTGGTCGCGCTCCTCGACCATGAGACGGCGAGGGATCGCGCCGATGCTGCCCTCGATGATGCTGGTGTGCGTGTCGAGCACGACCGATCCGATCCCGGCGGCCGTGAGCACCGCCTCGGCCCAGGACAGGCGCACGGGATCGTTCGTGCGGAACAGTTCCTTCATGACGTCCTTCGGCTGGGCTTGACCGGTCCGGCGGGCACTTTATGCTCGCCCGTGGTCCCCGCTACGTCAAGCGAGCGGTCGCGATCGGTCCCGGAATTGGAGCGGCTTTTGGCCCCGGTCGTCAGTGCGCGCAAGGATCAAGCGAAAAAGCCGGCGACGATCGACCGCCTGACGGGGCTGCTCAAATCCGACCTCGAACGCGTCAACATGCTCATCCTCGAGCGCATGCAGAGCCCGGTCGCGCTCATCCCCGAGCTCGCGGGCCACATCATCGCCGCCGGCGGCAAGCGGCTTCGCCCGATGCTGACGCTCGCCTCGGCGCGGATGGTGGGCTATCGCGGCTTCCGCCACGTGGCGCTCGCGGCCTCGGTCGAATTCATCCACACCGCGACCCTGCTGCACGACGACGTGGTCGATGCGAGTGATCTGCGTCGCGGCCTCGCCACGGCGAACGCCGTCTGGGGCAATAAGCCCTCGGTGCTGGTGGGAGATTTCCTGTTCAGCCGCGCCTTCCAGCTCATGGTCGAGGACGGCTCGCTCAAGGTGCTCGACATCCTGTCGCACGCCTCGGCCGTGATCGCCGAGGGCGAGGTGCTGCAACTCGTCACCTCGAACGATACCGACACGACCGAGGGCGACTATCTGCGCGTCGTCGATGCCAAGACGGCGGTGCTGTTCGCCGCGGCGGGCCGGATCGGCGCCGTGCTGGCCGAGCGGCCCGAGGCCGAGGAGCGCGCGCTCGAAGTCTATGGCCGCAATCTCGGCGTCGCGTTCCAGCTCGTCGACGACATGCTCGACTATTCGGCGAGCGAGAGCGTGCTCGGCAAGGCGATCGGCGACGATTTCCGCGAAGGCAAGATCACGCTGCCGATCGTGCTCGCATTCCGCAAGGGCGACGAGCGCGAGCGCCAGTTCTGGCGCCGCACGCTCGAACGGCTCGAGCAGGAGGACGGCGATCTCGAGCACGCGACCGAGATCCTGAACCGGCGCGGCACGCTGGCCGCGACATTGGCGCGCGCCAGCGAATATGCGCGCGAGGCGCGCCGCGCGCTCTCGGTGTTTCGCCCCTCGCCCGAGAAAGAGGCGCTCGACGAGCTCGTCGATTTCTGCCTCGAGCGCGGCTACTGAGGCGGTTGCCTCGGCCACGCCGAGCGGTTATATCGCGTGAGGCCGGAGTGTAGCTCAGCCTGGTAGAGCACCGCTTTCGGGAGGCGGGGGCCGGAGGTTCAAATCCTCTCACTCCGACCATTTTCTCGAGCCCGCCGTCCGCGGCGGGCTTCGTCGTTGGGGGGATGATGACGGCGGCGGACATCGGCGTGCGGCAGGGTCCGTGGCTCACGCAGCATCCCGCGGCGGCGACGCTCTTCATCGCGGCGACGGCATCGACCTTCGCGCTCGGCTCGACCATCATCCGCTTCGCCTACGACGCCGGGGCGGGGACGCTCACCATCGTCATGGTGCGCACGACCGTGGCGGCGCTGAGCTTGGCGCTCGTGCTCGCGGCGCTGCGCGTCAAGCTTACGCTCTCGGCGCGCGAGAAGTGGGCCGCGCCCCTCATCGGCCTCTTCATGGCGGGCTATTCGGGCGCCTTCTACATGGGGCTCGAATACATGCCGGTCGCGCTGACCGTGCTGACCTTCTACACCTATCCGCTCATCACCGGCTTGTTTTCGTGGGCGACCGGCAAGGAGCGGTTCGGGCTTTCGGGCGCGCTCGCGTTGCCGACGGCGTTCGTCGGACTGTTGCTGGCGCTCGACGTTTCGGGCGGCAGCTTCTCGCTCCGCGGCGCGGCCTGGGCGATGCTCGGCTCGTTCGGGTTCTCGGCCGTGCTGATCCTCTCGGCGCTGCTGCTGCCGAAGCGCGCCGACACGCGGCCGCGCACGCTCGTCATGCTGGCGACGGCGAGTGCCGTGACCATTCTCGCCAATATCGGAAGCGGCGAGATCTTCTTTCCGGGGTCGGCGGCGGGCTGGGCGGGATTGCTTGGTTCGGCATTCTGCTATGCGATCGCCATGACCTCGATCCTGTTCGCGGCGGCGACACTCGGGGCGACGCGGGTCGCAGTCGTGATGAATGTCGAGCCCCTGGCGAGCCTCGTTCTGACTTTCCTCATTCTCGGTGACCGGCTCCGCCCAATTCAACTCCTGGGCGCGCTCCTCGTGATCGCCGCCATCTTCCTGTTCCGGCCGAAGCGCGCAACCTAAGGTTTCGGAAAGTCGGTGCCGTAGCCGAGGGTGATGATGAAGCTGTCCTTGCGCGCGGCATAGTCCTGCTCGATCGCGGGGCGAATCTCGATATGGATGGTTTCGTCCCTGACGCCGGCCTTGGTGAATTCCGCGGCGATCGCCTTGGCGCGCTCGTCGGCTAGCGCGGGCGCTCTGCCTTGGGCCGGGGCCGCGCCGACGATCGAGATTTCGCGCGGGTGCGAATGGCGCGCGTCGGCGACCGCGTTGTCGAGCGCCGAGACGCCTTCCTGGGCGGGCGTCGGGGTGCCCGGAATGAAGTTAACGACGAAATACTCCGAGTAGGGCGTCGACGAGCCGCACCCGGCGAGCGCGAGCGCCAGCGCCAGCAATCCAACTCCGATCACAACTGTCCGTCTCATCGCGGAACGGCTTGCTGGACTCGCGTCCGCTGAGGCAAGCTTGCGGCATGCGCGGCAAGGACAGCGAACCGGTCGAACTGCATCCCGGCGCCGGCGCCCGGGAGGCCGCCCGCGAGGCCGAGCTCGAACAATGGGCTTGGCGGCGGGTCCGTTCGCTGCGCGCGTTCTATAGCCACCTCACGGCCTATGTCGTGATCAATTTCGTATTGTTTTTGATCGATCAGACCACGCCCGGCCCGGCCTGGTTCTACATCCCATTGACCGGGTGGGGGCTGCTCGTGGTGCTGCATGCGCTCCACGCCTACGAGATGCTGCCCTGGACAACGCAGGACTGGGAACAGCGCAAGGTGCGCAACCTGATCGAGACGAAGCTCAGGCGCTGAACGGCGCTGGTATCGCCGATATCCCTCGTCCATAATCCGGCGTCGACGGATGCGGCCACGCAACGATTCGTTAAGGCCTCCATCCGTCATGATATGTGCTCTCGTGGTTCCAGGCCCAAGGTAATGCGCATCCTCTCTCGCCAATCGGCCGTTCTCGCCGCCTTCCTCACGCTCCCACTCGTCGCCTGCTCCAGCCTGCCGGAGCCGGTTACCAAGGACGACCAGCAGACGGACATCGCGTTCTATCGTGACGTGCTCGACCGCGTCCGCTCCAGTTATGTCGAGCCGGTGGGCGATGACAAGCTCGTAACCGACTCGCTCAAAGGGATGCTGAACGGTCTCGATCCCCATTCCGACTATATGACCGAAAGCGAGTATCAGGAGATGCTCGACGACAATTCCGGCGAGTTCGCCGGGATCGGCGCCGAGCTCACGCGCGAGGACAGCCGGCCCAAGGTGATCTCCCCGATCGACGACACGCCGGCGGCGCGGGCGGGCGTCGAGGCGGGCGACGTCATCCTCAAGATCAACGGCAAGATCACAGACGGCATGAGCCTCAAGGACGTGGTGGACGAGCTGCGCGGGCCCGCCGACACCAAGGTCGAGATCACCATCGGCCGGCGCGATCTGAAGCCGTTCGACATAACCCTGACGCGCGCGATCATTCGCGTGGCGTCGGTGAAATTCGCGCTCGAGCCGCAGAATATCGGCTACGCGCGCATCAGCACCTTCGAGGAGCGGACGCAGCAGGAATTCGTCGGCGCGATCGACGCGATGAAGCACCAGGCGGGCGGCAAGCTCGCGGGCTTCGTGCTCGACCTGCGGAACGATCCCGGCGGCCTCCTCGACGAGGCGGTGCACGTGTCCGGCGATTTCCTCGACGGCGGCACGGTCGTTTCGACCAAGGGGCGCGACGAGGACGACAACCACGTCTATACCGCGCCGACGAACGGCGACCGATTGGCGGGCGTGCCGGTCGTGGTGCTCATCAACGGCGCCTCGGCGTCGGCTTCCGAAATCGTCGCCGGCGCCTTGCAGGACCGGCACCGCGCCACCCTTCTCGGCACCAAGAGCTTCGGCAAGGGCTCGGTGCAAACGATCATCCCGCTCGACGGGCGCGGTGCGCTTCGCCTCACCACCGCGCGCTACTACACGCCGTCGGGCCGCTCGATCCAGGCCGAGGGCATCGTGCCCGACATGGTCGTGCCGGCGCCCAAGAACGAGGTGACCGCCGACGCCGAGGTGCTGCACGAGGCCGATCTGCGCGGCGCGCTCGACACCGGCAAGGCGGCCGCGCGCGTGCCGCCCGCGGGTCCGGCCGCGAAAGCCGGCGCGGACGATGGCGACGACGAAGGCAGCATCGATCCCGCCGTAATCGGCACGCCGCGGGACGATCAGCTGGCGAAGGCGCTTGCCGTGGTGCGCACGCTGGAAGGGCACCCGGTGGCCGAGACTCAGCCGCCGGCCGCGCGGTAGTCGCCGAAAGTCCGGCGCAACTCGGTCTTCAGGAGCTTGCCGGTCGCGGTGTGCGGCAGCGCTTCGACGAACACGACGTCGTCGGGGATCCACCATTTCGCGACCTTGCCGGCATAAAAGCCGAGGAGCTCGTCGCGCGTGACCTCGGCGCCCGCGCGGCGCTGCACGACGAGGAGCGGCCGCTCGTCCCATTTCGGGTCCTTGATGCCGATGACGGCGGCTTCGGCCACGGCGGGGTGTGCCACCGCGATGTTCTCGAGCTCGATCGAGCTGATCCATTCGCCGCCGCTTTTGATGACGTCCTTGGAGCGGTCTGTGACCTTGACGTAGCCGTCGGGATCGATCGTCACGACATCGCCCGTCGGGAACCAGCCATCCTGCAAGGGCGAGCCGGGCTCGTTGAAATAGCTCGCCGCGATCCACGGCCCCTTGACCAGGAGATCGCCCGAGGTCGCGCCGTCCCACGGCAGCTCGCGTCCCTCGTCATCGACGATCTTGAGCTCGACGCCGAAGAGGGCACGGCCCTGCTTGCTCCTGAGCGCGAGCCAGTCGTCGCCGCCGATGCCGCGATGCTTTGCCTTCAGTTGCGACACCGTGCCGACCGGGCTCATCTCGGTCATGCCCCAGCCGTGGATCATCTCGACGCCGTACTCGTCGTGGAACGTGCGCATGAGTGCGGGCGGGCAGGCCGAGCCGCCGACCAGAAGCCGCTGCAAGCTCGAGAAGCGGCGCCCGCTCTCCTTGAGGAATTGCAGCGTGGCGAGCCACACCGTCGGCACGCCGGCGCTGAACGTCACCTGCTCCGTCTCGAGCAGCTCGCAGACGCTCTTGCCATCGAGCGCCGCGCCCGGCATGACGAGCTTCGCGCCCATCATCATGCAGATGTAAGGAAGGCCCCAGGCGTTGACGTGGAACATCGGCACGATCGGCATGACCACGTCGCGCGCCGAAATCCCGGTCGCATCGGGGAGCGCCGCGGCCCAGGTGTGTAGCAGCGTCGAGCGGTGCGAATAGAGCACGCCCTTGGGATTGCCGGTCGTGCCCGACGTGTAGCAGAGCCCGGCGGCGCTGCGCTCGTCGAGCACGGGCCACTCGAACCGGTCGGAGGCGTTGGCGAGGAGGGTCTCGTAGCAGAGGCTGCCCGCGGGCGCCGCGCCCATGTGCGCTTCGTCCGTCATCGCGACCCAGCCCTTCACCTTGGTGCAAGTTGGGCGGATCGCCTCGACGAGGGCGCTGAACGACAGGTCGAAGAAGACGTAGCGGTCGTCGGCGTGGTTGACGATGTAGGCGACCTGGTCGCGGAAGAGGCGCGGGTTGATGGTGTGGCAGACAGCGCCCATGCCGGAGCTGGCGATGTAGAATTCGAGATGGCGGAAACTATTCCAGGCGAGCGTGGCGACGCGGTCGCCGTCCGTGACGCCCGCCGCCGCGAGCGCGTTGGCGAGTTTCCGGGCGCGGGCATGAATCTCGCGATACGTGCTGCGGTGGATTGGCCCCTCGATGGTGCGCGACACGATCTCGACGCTGCCGTGATGCCGGTCGGCATGGCGGATGAGCGCTGACACATTGAGCGGATGATCCTGCATCTGGCCGAGCATCGGTCCTCCCCCGCGCGCGATGATCGCGCAAAGTTTACTTGCGCCGGGGAGACGATGACCAGCCCCGTGCCTATATCGACCGCGACCCTGGTCGTGTGGAGGTTGTCGATGCGGGCTTTTGCGCAGCGCGGGTGGCTCGTTCTCCTGGTGCTCGCCGGATGCGTGGCGCCAGGGGCGCAGTTCGGCGTGGCATCGCGCTCGATCCCGCCGGTGCCGGCCGATGCCGCGCGGATCTTCGTCTACCGCCTGCTCGAGCCCTACGAGTTGAGCGACATGGCGAATATCCTGCTCAACGGCCAACGGGCGGGAGCGAGCGCCAACGGCGCCGTCTTCTATCGCGACGTGCGGCCGGGCGAGTACGCGATCACGATTCCGGCGAGCGAGGCCTATCCGAACCAGTTCAAGACCGTGCTGCTGCGCCCGGGCGAGATCGCCTATGTCCGGATCGAGTCGCTGAGTTCGTGGTCCACGTGCACGGTGATCGCCAATTGCTATCCGACCTTCGTCGTCCGGCTCGTCGATCCGGCCGCGGCCTTGGCCGAGATGCAAAGCCTCACCCTCGTCGCCGGCTGAGCGCCGCTTGCGCGTCGGCAAGCGATGGGTTAGGGGAAAGGCATGGACGCCGCCGACAGCAGCAGCACGCAGGAATTGGCCAAGCTGCATGTGAGCACGCTGCTCGTGGCGTCCGAGCGCGCTCTCTCAAACGCGCTCGACGAGTTGGGCTTCGCCCAGGACGACGACCGCGTCATCGAGCACGAGGGGCGGCTCGCCTTCATCACCTGCAGCCACGATCCCGACTGTGACGATCTCTACGCGCTCATCTCCGAGCTCGCCGCGCGCGGCGAGACCTGGGAGCTGCAATTCCGCATCGATACCGTCGAAGGCCGCGCCATCTTCCAGCGCCTCGCGCGGCACCAGCCGGTCGAAGCGGTGGACGCGCAGCTTCCGCCCGAGACCGCGGCTTCGGCCGAGGAGTTGCCGCCGCATGATCTCGACACCGATGCCGGCCGCGCCAAGCTCAAGAAGGCATTGGGGCGGATCGATCCGGCGGAAGTGTTCGTCACGATCGGCACGAGCCAGGCGGGGCGCGCGAGCGCGGTCGTGGTGCGGCGCAATCCGCGCGGCGCGCTCGCCGTCGCCGTGGGCTCCGACGAGGCGAGCCTCAGGAGCGCCATGCGCGAGATCCTGCCGACGGTGATGTTCTCGGTGGCGATGAAGCCGCCGGGATGACGCCCGACCGATCGCGCGCCAACAATTTCGACGCGCTGCGGCTCTTGGCGGCGGCGAGCGTGATCTTCTCCCATTCGTTCTTCCTCGCCGATGGCAACGAGATGCACGAGCCGCTGATCGTGCTTTCGGGCCGGCAGTCGATTTTGGGCCTTGCCGGCGTCTTCGTGTTCTTCGCCATCAGCGGCTTCCTCGTGACGCAGAGCTTCGAGGAGACGCGCTCGCCCTGGCGCTATCTCGTAAAGCGGATGCTGCGCATCTTTCCGTGCCTTGTCGTGGCGCTCGTGCTGTCGGCCTTCGTGCTGGCGCCGCTCGTGACAACCCTGCCGCTCAAGGAATATTTCGCACGCGCGGAGCCCTATCGCTACGTGTTCTGGAACACGCTCTTGAACCTGCGCCAGCACGAGCTGCCCGGCGTGATGTTCGTCAACAACCCGGTCGGGCTCGAAGTGAACGGCTCGCTCTGGACCTTGCGCTACGAGTTCGAGATGTACCTGATGGTGCTGGTGCTCGGCGTCGCGGGCCTGTTGCGCCTGCCGGTGCTGCTGGCGCTCTGGGCATTGGGGCTCGCCTCGATCCACTTCGCCGCGCTCGGCCGGCTCGGCGGCTGGGGCTGGCTGCTCTCGTTCTTCGTCTCCGGCATGATCCTCTACAAGCTGCGCAACACGCGCGTGTTCGACGGGCGCGTGGCGCTCGTGGCGCTGGCCGGCCTCGTCCTCACCGTGCGCTATGGCCATTTCATTCTGCTCTTTTCATTGTTCGGGAGTTACCTTGCGTTGTGGCTCGCGCTCACCCCGCGCCTGCCGCTGCTCAAGGCGGCGCGCTTCGGCGATTTCTCCTACGGTCTCTATATCTATGGCTGGCCGTCCGAGGCGGCGGTCATCTGGGCCTTGGGCGGGCATGCGCCGTGGTGGGAGGTGTTTCTCTTGGGCTTCGCGCTCGCGGCCGCGCTCGCGTTCCTGTCGTGGCATCTTGTCGAGCAGCCGGCGCTGCGCTTCAAGCCGCGCGGGACGATGGCGCTTGCGCCCCAGCCAGAGATCATCAAGGCGGCCTGAGATGGCGACCGAGATTCCCTTCAACCGCGAATTTACCTGCGAGTATGGCGCGATCGAGGAGATCTCGCCGCTCGTGCGCCGCGTCGTCGCGAAGAACCCGAGCCCCTTTACCTTCAAGGGCACCGCCACCTTCATCGTCGGCCGCGGCAAGGTCGCCGTGATCGATCCGGGGCCCGATCTCGCCGAGCATGTCGTGGCGCTGACGCGCGCGCTCTCCGGCGAAAGCGTCACGCACATCGTCATCACGCACACGCATCTCGACCATTCGCCGGCCGCGGCGGCGCTTAAGGAAGCGACCGGCGCGCGCACCTATGGCTTTGGCCGGCACGGCTCGGGCCGCGCTGAGGATCGCAGCGGCTTCGGCGGCAAGACCGAGGAGGGCGGCGACCACGCTTTCGTGCCCGACGTCGCCTTGCGCGAGGGCGACGCGGTCGAGGGCGCGGGCTGGCGGCTCGAAGCGGTCGAGACGCCGGGCCATACCTCGAACCATCTGTGCTACGCGCTGCCCGAGGAAGGGACGCTCTTCACCGGCGATCACGTGATGGGCTGGTCGACGAGCGTCATCACGCCGCCCGATGGTGACATGACGGCCTACATGCGCTCGCTCGCGAAATTATTGCGCCGCGGCGACGCGCTCTATCGTCCGACGCACGGCGCCGCGATCGGCGATCCGCATCCTTACGTGCAGGCCTTCATCGCGCATCGCAACGAGCGCACGGACGCGATCCTGGCGCGGCTCGTCGCGGGCGACGAGACGATCGAAGCAATCGTGCGCAACGTCTATGTCGGGCTCGACCCGCGCCTCGTTGCGGCGGCCGGCCGCTCGGTGCTGGCGCATCTCGTGGCGCTGGTCGAGGAGGGCCGCGTCGTGACCGACGGCCCGCCGCGCCTCGATGCGCGTTATCGGCTGAGGCGCTAGTCGCGCGCCCAGGCCGGTTTTTGTGGCGTGAGCGTCGCCGCGCCGGCGCTGAGCGGGACGCCCGTCGCGGCCGCCTTCTCGATCAGCTCCAGGCGCAAGAGCGCGAGCGCGATCCCGTCGCGGCCGGAGCGGAGCTCGCCCGCTTCCTCATCGCCGAGTCGCACCGGCGTATCGGGCGGCGGCAGCTCGCCCGCGACCGCGACCGGCACGAGGCGCTTCTTGGCGAGGCCGCGATATTTCATGCGCGCGGTGATCTCCTGGCCGATGTAGCAACCTTTCTGCCAATCGATCCCGTTCAGCTCGTCGAACCCTGATTCGACGAGGAGCGCCTTCTCGACCGCGAGATCGCGGCTGCCGTCGGGCACGCCGAGGGCAAGACGCATCCGGTCGTAATCCGCGCGCGATGCTTCGGCGAAGCCCATCCCGCCGAGGTCGCGCGCGTGGCCCTTCGGCAGCAGCAGGCGCGCGCCGAGCGCGGGGAGGCGCGGATCGAGGTAGGCGATGCCGCCGGCGAACGGCCGCGCCGCGCCCGCTTCCTCGGGCAATCCCAACGCGCGCGCGGTTCCTTCCCCCCACGCGACGATCGTATCGAAACGCTCGCTCGCGGCGGCCAAGGTCACCTTGGCGCGGAGGCGATAGAGCGTGAGCCGCCGGCGCAGATCGTCGAGCCGTGCGGCTTCGGCATCGAGCACGAACGTGTCGCCCGCCGTGACGATGAAGAAATCGTGGAGATAGCGCCCCTGCGCCGTCAGCAGCGCGGCATGGAGCACGCGCGACGGATTGGCTTTCGCAACGTCGTTCGAGACGAGCCCTTGCAGGAACGCGACGCGGTCCTCGCCCGCGATCTCGAGCGCGCCGCGATCGTCGAGGGGTGCCCAGGAAAGTGCCATCGTGCAACAGGTGGGATGGCCGCCGAGGCTTGGCAAGGCGGAGGCGCTTCCCTATAAGCGCCGGGCGTGAGCAGGATCCTCTTCGTCACGGCGACGCGAATCGGCGATGCCGTGCTGTCCACCGGTTTGTTGAGCCATGTCCTGGAGCGCCATCCCGGCGCGCGTCTCACCATCGCCGTGGGGCCGGATGCGGCGCCGCTCTTCGCCACGGTTCCCGGATTGGAACGCATCGTCGTCATGGCGAAGCAGCGCCACGGTCTCCATTGGCTGAAGCTCTGGGCGCGCGCCGCCTCAGTGCGCTGGGACCTGGTCGTCGATCTGCGCGGCTCGGGCCTCTCCTGGTGTCTTCTGACGCGCGCGCGGCGCGTCGCGGCCAAGGGCGACACTGCGCGTCCTCGCGTTGCGCAGCTCGGGGCGCTCTTCGATCTCGATCCGCCGCCGGCGCCGCGTCTGTGGCTGACGCAAGACGACGCCGCACACGCTGCGTCCCTCATCCCGCTGGGCGGGCCGGTGCTCGGCATCGGGCCCGCCGCCAACTGGCGCGGCAAGGAATGGCCGGCCGAGCGCTTCGCCGAACTGGCGCAACGGCTGACGGCGCGCGACGGACCGCTGCCCAATGCGCGCGTCGCCGTTTTCGCGGCCGCGCACGAGCGCGCGCAGGCGGAGCCGGTGCTCGCCGCGATCCATCCGTCGCGGCGGCTCGATCTGGTCGGCGTCGATCTCCGTACCGCGGCGGCCGCGCTCGGGCGCTGCGCGCTCTTCATCGGCAACGACACCGGCATCATGCATGTCGCGGCGGCCGCGCGCATTCCGACGCTCGGCCTGTTCGGCCCGAGCCTTGCCTCGCACTACGCGCCCTGGGGCGAGCGCGCGGCGGCGGTTTGTACCGCCATTCCGGCGGCGGAAATTTTCCGCCGCGGCTTCGACTACCGCACAACCGGCACGCTGATGGAGAGTCTGAGCGTCGAGGCGGCGGAGGCGGCCGCGCGCCGCCTGGTGGAACGCGTCGCCGGCGCGATGGCCTGATGCTCATTGCGATGACGGATGACGGGATCGCGTTCGACGGACGCACGCCCGAGCGCGCGCCTCTGGGCGGCGCCGAGGGCGCGTTCGTTGCGCTCGCCGAGGCGTTCGCCGCACGCGGCCATCGCGTCATCGTGCGCAACAAGTGCGACGCGCCGCTCGTCTATAAGGGCGTCGAATGGGCGCCGCTCGCGGGCGGATTGCCCGAGCGCGCCGATCTCTATATCGCGAACCGCGGCAACCGCCTCATCGGCCGCGTCGGCACCAGGCGCGGCGTGTTCTGGATCCACAATCCCGGGCGCTATCTCGCCAAGCCGCGCTATGTGCTGGCGCTCCTGCGGCACCGGCCGGTGATCGTGACGCTCGGGCCACATCATGCGGCGACCGTGCCGTGGTGGCTGCCGAGCGGCGGGCGTGCCGCCATCCCCTACGGGCTTGCCGAGATTTTCCGCGAGCCCCGGCCGCCGCGCGCGCCGCCGCCGCCGCGCGCCATCTTCACCTCGAACCCGCTGCGCGGCCTCGATTGGCTCTTGTCGCTGTGGGAGAGCCGGATTCATCCGGCGTTGCCGGGCGCGGAGCTCCATCTCTATTGCGGCCCCGCCGTCTACGGCGCCGTGGGCGATGCCAGGAGCGGCGCGATGGCGGCGGTGCTGGCGCGCGCCGACGGTCTTGCGGGCAAGGGCGTGCGGCGGCACGCGCCGCTGCCGCGCGCCGAGCTGGTCAAGGCACTCGAAGCCTCGCGCGCGATGCTCTATCGCGGCGACGAGGGCGAAACATTCTGCCTCGCCGTTGCCGAGGCGCAGGCGCTGGGCGTGCCGGCCGTGGTGCAGAATCTCGGCGCCGTGGGCGAGCGCGTGATCGACGGCGAGACGGGCGCCATTGCGCCGGACGATGCGAGCTTTGCCGAGGCGGCGATTGCGCTTCTTGCCGACGACGCGCTGTGGCGGCGGCGGCACGAGGCGGCGCTCGCGCGCCAGAGAGGCTCGAGCTGGGCCGATGCCGCGGCGCGGTTCGAGGCGCTCGCAGCATGACGCGCATCGTTCAGGCGATGGCGGGCCAGGCGCATGGCGGCGCCGAGGCGTTCTTCGAGCGGCTCGCCGTCTCGCTGCAGCGCGCCGGCGAGACGCAGCTTCTGGCGATCAGGCGCGATGAGGCGCGCGCGGAACGGCTTGCCCGCGCCGGCTGCGAGGTGATCGAGCTGCCGTTCGGCGGCGCCTTCGATTTCGCGACCAGGGCG
The DNA here is from genome assembly GCA_963729295.1 of uncultured Alphaproteobacteria bacterium. GTDB lineage: Bacteria > Pseudomonadota > Alphaproteobacteria > ATCC43930 > CGMCC-115725 > DATJLY01. The sequence goes on along the minus strand of CAVSNJ010000020.1, from coordinate 243,359 downwards.
CGCCTCGCCCGCGCCATCGAAACCTTCCGCCCGCGCGTCGTCCTGAGCTGGATGAGCCGCGCCGCAAGTGCCGTGGACGGCGGCGCCTACGTTCATGTCGGCCGGCTCGGCGGCTATTACGATTTGAAATACTATCGCAGCTGCGATCACCTCGTCGCCAACACGCGCGACATCGAGCGCTACATCGTGCGCTCCGGCTGGCACGCGGACCGCGTGCATTACCTGCCGAATTTCGCCGCGCGGCCGCAAGCGAAAGCGCTGGAACGCAGCGCATTCACGACACCCGCCGACGCGCCGCTCGCCGTGGCGCTGGGCCGGCTCCATCGCAACAAGGGGTTCGACATCCTGCTCGCCGCGATCGCGACAACGCCGCGTCTCTATTTGTGGCTCGCCGGCGAAGGCGACGAGCGCGTCACGCTCCAGGGTCAAGCATCCGCGCTCGGCATCGCCGATCGCGTGCGCTTTCTCGGTTGGCGCGACGATCCCGGCGCGGTTATGGCCGCGGCCGACATGCTGGTCTCGCCGTCGCGCCACGAGCCCTTGGGCAATGTCGTGCTCGAGGCCTGGGCGGCGGGCGTTCCGGTCGTCGCGAGCGCGAGCGCGGGACCTGGCACGCTCATCCGCGACGGCGAGACGGGATTGCTCGTCCCGGTCGAGGATGCGGAGCGGCTCGCCGCGGCGCTGGCGCGCCTCGCGGATGATGCAGATCTCCGCGCGCGTCTTTCCAAGGCGGGACGTGCGGCGTGGGAGGATTCCTTCGCCGAGGAGCGCGTCGTCGCTCTCTATCGCCAATTCCTTGCGCGGGTCGAACGCTGATGTGTGGCATCGCCGGCATGATGACGACGAACGGCGAGCCGCCGCCCACCGCCGTGCTGCAGGCGATGGAGGCGACGCTCTTGCATCGCGGGCCCGACGGCAATGGGCATTACCGCTCGGCTGACGTGGGCTTCGCGCAGACACGGCTTGCGATCATCGATCTCGCGACCGGCGACCAGCCGCTCTACGAGCCGGGCGGCGCCGCGCTCATGGCGAACGGCGAGATCTACAACTACATCGAGTTGCGCCAGGAACTCGCCGGCATCCCGTTCGCGACGCAGTGCGATTGCGAGATGCCGCTCCATCTCTACCGCCGGCACGGACTCGACTTCGCGAAGAAGCTGCGCGGCATGTATGCCCTGGCGCTGCACGATCCGGCGGCGGGAAGGCTCGTCCTGGCGCGCGACCCATTCGGCATCAAGCCGCTCTACTATGTCGAGACGCCGCAGGGCGTGGCGTTTGCGTCGGAGCCCGAAAGCCTGATCGCTGGCGGCGTCATTGCCGCCGAGCTTCTGCCGCAGGCGCGCAACGAGCTGTTGCAGCTTCAATTCACGACCGGCCGCGACACGATCTTCGCCGGCGTGAAGCGGGTGCTGCCGGGCGAGACGGTGGTGATCGCCAAGGGCCGCATCGTCGAGCGCCGCCGCATCAATGCGCTCGACGGCGGCGCCATCGCCGCCGCCGACGAAGGTGCAGCGCTCGCGGAGCTCGACCGCGTGCTCGCCGACAGCGTCATGGTGCATCAGCGCTCGGACGTGCCTTACGGCATGTTCCTGTCGGGCGGCATCGATTCCTCGTCCGTGCTGGCGATGATGACGCGGCTCAACGAGCGGCCGGTGCGCGCCTTTACGATCGGCTTCTCGCGCGCGGGCCATCCCGACGAGCGCGCGGCGGCGCGCCGTGTCGCGTCCGCCTTGGGCGCCGAGCATGTCGAGGTCGAATTCCGCGAGGCCGATTTCTGGGTGCTGCTGCCCGAGATTGCCGCGGCACTCGACGACCCCGCCGCCGACTATGCGATCCTGCCGACCTACAAGCTCGCGGCCGAGGCGCGCGCGGCGGGGCTCAAGGTCATTCTCTCCGGCGAAGGCGGCGACGAGCTCTTCGCCGGCTACGGCCGCTACAGGAGCGTCATGCGGCCGTGGTGGGCGGGCGGACGCACGCCCCGGGCGCGCGGCAATCTCGACAAGCTCGGCCTGCTGCGCGGCGATCTTCCGGGCTGGCGCGACGGCATCGAGGCGGCCGAGCTGCACGCCGCCAAGATCGGCCGCTCGCGGCTCCAGGCGGCGCAAGCGGCCGATTGCGAGGACTGGTTGCCGAACGACCTGCTGACCAAGCTCGACCGCTGCCTCATGGCGCATGGCGTCGAGGGCCGGACCCCGTTCCTCGATCCCGCCGTCGCCGATTTCGCGTTCCGGCTCCCCGACGCGCTCAAGGTGCGGAACGGCATGGGCAAATATATCTTGCGGCGCTGGCTTGCCACGCGCGTGCCGGCGGCCGAGCCGTTCGCGAGGAAGCGCGGCTTTACCGTGCCGGTCGGCGACTGGATCGCGCGGCGCGGCGCGCAGCTCGGGACGCTCGTTGCGAACCAGCCGGGCGTGCGCGAGATCTGCGTGCCGGGCGCGGTCGAGGCGCTCTTCCGCGCGCCGAAGCGCCGGCACGAGGCGTTCGCCGCCTGGACGCTGCTGTTCTACGCGCTGTGGCACCGCTGCCATATCGAGCGCATGGCGCCGGGCCCCGACGTCTTCGCCACGCTCGGCATGCGCGCATCCTAGAGATGCCGCCCCGCGTGCCAGACGGCGGCGGCGCGCAGGATCAGGGTCACGAGCTGCAACGCGGCCTCCGGCACGACGAGTCCGAGCCCGACATGGAACACGCCCTCGACCACTTCGCTGATCGCGAAGAGGAAGATGAGCACGTCCATCGCCGCAATGAAGGGATGCTTCTTTCCCGCCTCCGCCATGGCGCGCGAGGCTAGGCCGCGCGCGGCAGAAGTCCCAGCACTTCGCTCGCGAGCAAGTCGATTTCGGTCGCGGCGGACGAGCCCGCGGCGCATTCGGCGACGCCCCAGCCCTCGGCGAACGCGGCGGCAAGCGCCACGCGGTTGCCGATCCCGACCGTGGCGAGCCCGACATCGTATTCGGCGAGCAGCGCACGCATCGTCGCCGTGAGCGAGGCGCGCGCCGGTACGCGGTTCAGCACAAGCAGCGCCGGCACCTCCTCGCGCCGCGCCACCTCGAGCGTCGGGAGCGTCGCCCACACATCGACCGGCGACGGCTGCACCGGCACCAGCACCAGCGCGGCGCAGCGGATGGCCGCGCGCGAATCATCGTCGGCGCGCGGCGAGCTGTCGATCAGCACGATGTCGCGGCCGCAGGCCTGGCGCTCGATCTCCATCGGCGCGCGCCAGCCGGGCGCGGCGACAAAGCCGATCCCGGTGTGATCCGTGCCGAGCCGCTGCGCGCGGCGGTGATACCATTCCGTGAGGCTGCCCTGCGGATCGGTGTCGATGACCGCGACGTCGCGGCCATGCGTGGCCCAGGCGACGCCGAGATGCGCCGCCAGCGTGGTCTTGCCCGCGCCGCCTTTCGACTGCGCGACCGCGATGACCGTTGCCGTCATTCCTTGGTCTCCTCGCCAAGCGAAAGCCCTTTCGCACGCATCGTCGCGCGGATCAGCGCCCGGGCGCGATGCTGGATTGCCTCCGCTTCGGCGAGCGAGCGGTCCGCCGTGTCGTCGCCCGGCGCCCGCCGCACGCTCCATGCCTCCCCCGGCTGGGCCGCGCTGCCGGCCAGCCGTTCGAGACTCGCCGCCAAGCCCTGGGCGAGCTGGGCGCTTTCCTCGGTCGAGAGCACAATTCTGAGACCGGCAAGGACGATGTTGATTTCGCCCGCCTGTGGATCGGCTAATACGGTCACAATCTCTTGCGTGACCCTCATCGCCTGCTACCACTAATATGGGTAGATATGGACCCTTTCTAGCCGGCCCGTCAAGCGCCGGCTAGGCTTGCGCGAGTTGCCAGGAGAGCTCCTCGCCGGCCATGAAGGGGCGCACGGGGCCGGCGCCGGTGGCGATCGCCGCCGGCACGCGCCACGGCTCGCGCACCAGCCGAACGCGCCCGGGATTGACGGGGAGCCCGTAAAAGCGCGCGCCGTTGCGCGATGCGAACGCCTCGAGCCGGTCGAGCGCGCGCTCGTCCTCGAACACCTGGGCGTAGATTTCGAGCGCGGCCGGTGCCGAGAAGATCCCGGCGCAGCCGCAATCGCGCTCCTTGTCGTTGACGGGATGCGGCGCCGTGTCGGTGCCGAGGAAGAATTTCTCGCTGCCCGACACGGCGGCGCGGCGCAGCGCCAGGCGATGGCTCTCGCGTTTCGCCACCGGGAGGCAATAGGCGTGCGGGCGCAAGCCGCCGGCGAAGAGCGCGTTGCGATTGATGACGAGATGATGCGCGGTGACGGTGGCGGCGAGATTCGCGGGCGCCGCCGCGACGAACGACACGGCCTCCGACGTGGTGACGTGCTCGAGCACGATCTTGAGCGCGGGACAGCGCCGCAGGAGCGGGGCGAGGACGCGCTCCAGAAACACCGCCTCGCGGTCGAACACGTCGACGGCCGGATCGGTCGCCTCGCCGTGCAGCAAAAGCGGCATGCCGATCCGCTCCATCCGCGCGAAGACAGTGTCGAGACGCCGGATGTCGGTGACGCCGGCGGCGGAATTGGTGGTGGCGTGCGCGGGATAGAGCTTCGCCGCTGTGAACACGCCCGCGGCGAAGCCGCGCGCGATCTCGTCCGCATCGCTCTCGTCGGTCAAGTAGCACGTCATCAGCGGCGTGAAGTCCGATCCCGCCGGCAGCGCGCCAAGAATGCGCGCGCGATAAGCCGCGGCGGCGGCGACGGTCGTGACCGGCGGCACCAGGTTCGGCATGATTATGGCGCGAGCGAAGGCGCGCGCGGTGAAGGGCAGCACCGCCGCCATCATCGCGCCGTCGCGCAGATGGACGTGCCAGTCGTCGGGGCGGACGAGGCTCAGGCTTTCTTGCGCCATCTCCGTCACTATATCCTAAGCTCGCGTGTTTCGTGACGGAGGACGAGCATGACCGCCTGCATCGTCGGATGGGCCCATTCGAAATTCGGCAAGCTCGAGGGCGAGGACATCGAATCGCTCATCGTCCGCGTCGCGGGCGACGCGCTGAAGGATGCCGGCATCGCGCCCGCCGATATCGACGAGATTTATCTCGGCACCTTCAATGGCGGCTTCGCGCGCCAGGAATTTCCCTCCTCGCTCGTCATGCAGCTCGATCCGGCGCTGCGCTTCAAGCGCACGACGCGGGTCGAGAATGCGTGTGCCACGGGCTCGGCCGCGATCTATCAGGGTCTGAACGCGATCGCCGCCAAGCGCGCGCGCTTCGTCCTCGCGGTCGGCGTCGAGAAGATGACCGATGTTACCGGCCCGCAGGTCGGCGACATCCTCATCCGCGCCGCTTATCTGCGCGAGGAGGGCGCGATCCCGGGCGGCTTCGCCGGCGTGTTCGGCCGCATCGCCGAGACCTATTTCCAGCGTTATGGCGACAAGAGTGACGCGCTCGCGCGCATCGCCGCCAAGAACCACAAGAATGGCGCGGTCAATCCGCTGGCGCAGCTGCAGAAGGATCTGGGCTACGAATTCTGCCGCACCGTGTCGGACAAGAACCCGCTGGTCGCGGGGCCGCTGCGCCGGACCGATTGCTCGCTCGTCTCGGACGGCGCGGCGGCGCTCGTGCTCGCCGATGTCGATGCCGCGTTTTCCTGCGGCAAGGCCGTGGTGTTCCGCGCCGCCGAGCAGGTGAACGATTTCCTGCCGATGAGCAAGCGCGACATCATCGCCTATGACGGCCCGGCGCTCGCCTGGCAGCGCGCGCTCGACGCGGCCAAGGTCAAGCTCGACGACCTTTCCGCCGCCGAGGTGCATGACTGCTTCACCGTCGCCGAGCTCCTGACCTACGAGGCGATGGGCTTGACGCCGAAGGGGCAGGGCGCGCGCGCGATCGAGGAAGGCTGGACCGAGAAGGATGGGAAGCTTCCGGTCAATCCCTCGGGCGGGCTCAAATCGAAGGGCCATCCGATCGGCGCCACCGGCGTGTCGATGCACGTGCTGCAAGCGATGCAGTTGACCGGCACGGCCGGGCCGATCCAGGTGAAGGGTGCCGATCTCTGCGCCGTCTTCAACATGGGCGGCGCCGCCGTCGCCAACTACGTGAGCATCCTGGAGCGCCTGCGGTGAAGGCGCTGCTGCTCGAGGAAAAGGACGGCAAGATCGCGGCCCGCATCGCCGAGGTCGAGGAAAGCGCGTTGCCGCAAGGTGAGGTCACCGTCGCCGTGCGCTACTCGACGCTCAACTACAAGGACGGGATGATCCTGAACGGCATCGGCCGGCTCGTGCGGACTTATCCGCACGTGCCGGGTGTCGATTTCGCCGGCACGGTCGAAGCGTCGAGCTCGCCGCGCTGGAAGCCCGGCGATGCCGTCATCCTCACCGGCTGGCGCGTCGGCGAGGCGCGCTGGGGCGGCTATGCCGAGAAGGCGCGCGTCGATGCGGGGCAGCTCGTGAGGCTCCCCGCGGGCATGAGCGCGAAGCACGCGATGGCGATCGGCACCGCGGGCTTTACGGCGATGCTCGCCGTCATGGCGTTGGAGGAGCACGGCCTCAAAGGCGGCGCGGACGAGGTGCTGGTGACGGGCGCGGCCGGCGGGCTCGGCAGCGTCGCCGTCGCGCTGCTCGCGAAACTCGGGCATCGCGTCGTCGCCTCGACCGGCCGGCCCGAGACGCACGACTATCTCCAGAAGCTCGGTGCGGCATCTTTCCTCGACCGCGCGGAGCTGGCGAAGAAACCCGAGCGCCCGCTCGAGCGCGAACGCTGGGCCGGCGCCATCGACGCGGTCGGCGGCACGACGTTGGCGAACGTGCTGACACAGCTTCGCTATCGCGCGAGTGTCGCATCGTGCGGCCTGGCCGGCGGCAGCGACTTGCCGACCACGGTCATTCCGTTCCTCCTGCGCGGTGTCAATCTGCTCGGCATCGACAGCGTCATGTGCCCGATCGAGCGGCGCGAAGCGGCGTGGCAGCGTCTCGCGCGCGACCTCGCGCCAGAATTGCTCGAAACGATGATCGAAACGGTGCGGCTCGAGGATCTGCCGAGCCTGGCGCCGCGCATCCTCAAGGGCGAGGTGCGCGGGCGCGTCGTGGTCACTCTTGCCGCCTGATCTCGGCTTAAAATTTCGTAAGAAATGCAGATAGATATAGACTTTTCCTCAGTTCTCACTTATAGTAGCGAGCATTCGACCTACAACTATTTGCGGCTGCCAAGGGCGGCACTACTATAGGTTGGAGCGGACCGTGAGCCTCTTCATTCTCGACCGGCGGCATCTCCTGCGACTCGGGGGGCTTGTCTTGGGCGCGAGCGCTGCGCCTTGGGCTGCTGCGCTTGCCGACGCGCACCGTCCGCGCCGCCCCGTGCCGCTCGTCATGCTCGATCCCGGCCATGGCGGCATCGATCCCGGCTGCATCGGCACGACCGGCATTTACGAAAAGGACATCGCGCTTTCGACCGCGCACGAATTCGCGCGGCAGCTCGGCGCGAGCGGGCGCTTCCGCGTCAAGCTCACGCGCGGCGACGACGAGTTCGTGCCTTTGACCGAGCGCGTCGAGCGCGCCCGCGCCGCCGGCGCCGATCTCTTTCTCTCGATCCATGCCGATGCGCTGCCGGAAGAGCATATGCGCGGCGCCTCCGTCTTCACGCTGTCGGAACAGGCGTCCGACAAGGAGGCCGCGGCCTTGGCGGCGCGCGAAAACAAGGCCGATGTCGTCGGCGGCGTCGATCTCTCGCACCATGCGCCCGACGTCAGCGACATCCTGTTCGACCTGGCGCGACGCGAGACCAACAACGAATCGATCAAGCTCGCGCGCGACCTCGTGAGCGAACTCGGCCAGCGCGTCCGGCTTCTGAACCACACCCATCGCTCCGCCGGATTTGCCGTGCTGAAGGCGCCCGATATTCCCTCGGCGCTGGTCGAGATCGGCTGCCTCTCGAACCGCGAGGAAGAGACGCTCCTGCAAAACCCGGCCTATCAGCGCCGGCTCGCGACCGGCCTGGTCCAGTCGGTCGACGATTTCTTCGATTCTTCCGCGAAAGCCTAGCCGGGTTTTTAACTCTTTCTTGACGATTCCAACCTTATAAAAGCCTCGCGGTTCGCGGCTCCCCGCTGCGTATCGCAAGTCCTTCGGGCTTTTCCTCCCTGAACTTGGGCCGCGCTTTGCGCGGCCCTTTCTTTTCGCGTTTGGCGAGGGCGGAACGCACGTCCTGTTTTCCGGGTTTCCCGTGGAGCGTCCCAGGGACGTTTCTCGGCAAAGGCCAAGGAGTACAGGATGAAACGCCTTCTTATCACCGCCGCGTCGGTGCTCGCGCTGACCGCGGGCGCAGCGCTGGCGCAGACCTCGAGCAGCGGCAGCGCCGGCTCGATGGGCGGCAGCAGCTTGAGCTCGCCCAGCACCACCAACCCGTCATCGCCGATGGGAAGCCCGAGCACGAGCGGAAGCGGCACCAGCTCGATGGGCGGCACCGCGTGTTCCGGCGACACCGGTTCGGCGTCGAGCTCGCGCGGGTCGGCTGACCTTGGCACCAGCGCCAGTGGCGCCGGCGCCGGCGTCGGCAGCACCGGCAGCGCGTCCGCCACGCATTGTCCCAGCGGCAGCTCGACCAGCCCGAGCGGCGGCAGCGGCGGCGGCATGGGCGGCGGTGCGGCCGGCGGCCGCTGATCCGGGATCGTTGCGGGAAAAGAAAGGGCCTCGCTCCGGCGGGGCCCTTTTGCCGCTTCAGCTTGATTTATCTGCCGCGGCCGTGCGCCATTCGCGCCAGCCGCCGCCCATCGCGGCGAAGAGATCGACCGTGTCGAGATAGCGCTGCGCCGCGGCGCGGATCGCGCCGAGCTGCGCCTGCTCGTATTGGCGCTGGGCGTCGACCATTTGCAGCACCTCGATGTTGCCGGCGGCGACGCTTTGCTGCGAGGCGCGGAGCGCGGACTGCGCCGCGTCCACCGCCTGGCGCTGCGCCGCCACGAGCTGCGCGTCGTGATCGAGCGCTTGAAGCGTGTCGGCGACCTGGCCGAACGAGGTGAGCACGGTCTGCCGGTATGTGGAGAAAGCGCCGTCATAGGCGTCCTGCGCGCCGCGCTTCTGCGCCTCGAGCGCGCCGCCGTGGAAGAGCGGCGCCGTCAGCCCAGCCATGATGTCCCACGCGGTGCCGCCCGCGGTGAAGAGCGTGCCGGTCTTCAGTGCCTCCTGCGCCAGCGAGGCCGACAGCGTGATGTTGGGATAGAGCTCGGCCGTCGCGACGCCCACGGCGGCGCTCGCGGCGTGGAGCTGCGCCTCGGAGGCGAGGATGTCGGGCCGCTCGCGCACGAGCTCGGACGGCACGGTGAGCGGCAGGGTCTGCGGCAGCGCGAATTCGGCGAGCTCGAAATCGGGCGGCGTCCAGTCGCCCGGCGCCTTGCCCGACAGTACCGAGAGCGCGTCCTTCGCGATTGCGAGCTGCTGGCGCAGCGGCGGCAGCATGGCGCGGTCGGCGGCGGCCTGCGTCTTCGCGGTGTCGACATCGACGATGGTGCGGTTGCGCGCGTTGAATTCGCGTTGCACGAGGTCGAGCGTCTTGTCGTCGTCGCGGGTGATCGCCTCGATCGCGGCGATCTGCGCGCGGGCGGACGCGATCGTGATCGCCTCCTTCACGGCGTTGCCGGTGAGCGTGAGATAGGCGCCGTCGAGTTGATAGTCCTGGTACAGCGCGAGCGCGTCCTGCTGCTCGAGCTTGCGCTTGTTGAGGCCGAAGAGATCGAGCGCATAACTGGCGCTCGGTCCGATCTGGTAGAAATTCGAGACCGGGCTCAGCTGATTGAGGCCGATCGATTGCTCGGTCATGCGCGAGCGCGACGCGCTGGCGCCGAAATCGAGCTGCGGCCAGAGCGCGCCTTCGGCCTGGCCCGCCTGCTCGCGCGCCTCGGCGAGCGTCGCTTTCGCCGCCGCGAGCGTCTGGTTTTGCGCGAGCGCGTCGCGCAGCACGGCGTCGAGCCGGTCGGAATGAAAGAGGTCCCACCACTCGCCCGACACTTTCTCGCCAAGCGTCACCTGCTGCTGCGACGCGCCGGCGCCGGGATTGGAGATCGAGGGCGCGGCGTCGGGCGTGTAGCTCTTGGTCGCGGGCGGCGCCGGCGGCGCGAAATCGGGTCCGACGGTGCAGCCCGCAAGCAGCAGGATCGCGGCGGCGCCAGCGCCGGCGCCGGCTGGGCGCGGGGCAGGGCAAAAACGGAATCGCATCGGCCACCTGAAACATTTCTGGGCGGCCTTATCGTTCGGCTCGCGGCTTGCCGTCCGGTTAGCGGCGGCTAGCTCCCTTGCAACAATGCTGCGCGCCGGCAACCCACGGCTGAGCGGCGCGCAGAGAGCGAAATCGGCGCGCGCAATCAGCCTGCGGCGTCGAGCTCGGGATAGCGGCGGAAGATGCCGTTCTCGTTGAACGGCAAGCGACGCGGCGAAGCGAGATAGGCCTTGATGCGCGGCCGATCGGCGACGCGGTCGTGCAAGGCTGCGACTTGCGGATGCTTCTTCATCTCGCGCGCGAGCGCGGTGGGGAAGGCATAGCGCAGCCCGGCGACGACGTGGAAAAGCGACAGGTCGGGATAGGAGACGCGCCGTCCGGCGAGATAGGGCCCGCCGCCGTCCTCGAGCGCGCGCTCGAAATACCCCAAATATTTCGGCACACGGTTCTTGAGGAAGAGCGCCGAGCGGCGCTTTGCCTCCTCCTTCTGCTCCTCGTAGAAGAGGCTTGACGCGATCGGATGATGCGTGTCGTGCGATTCATCGACGAGATCGGCGAGCGTGAGCTGCAACTGGTTCGCCCAGAGTCGGCCGCCCTCGTTCGCCGGCGCAAGCCCATGCCGCCCGCCGAGATAGAAAAGAATGTTGGCGGTCTGCGCGATGACGAGCTTGCCGGCCTTCAGGAATGGCGGCGCCAAGGGCGGCCGCGCCGCTTTCGCCTCCATGAGCTGCATCAGCGCCGGAACGCCGAGACCGGGCCCGCGTCCGCGCGCGACATCGACATAATCCGCGCCCGCCTCCTCGAGCGCCAAGCGTACGAACTCGCCGCGCCCGGGGATCGAGGGCCAATAATAAAGCTCGTAGCGCATCGTCCCGCCCTTTCTATCGCCATGTTGCCTTGCCAAGCGAATATCATATTGTGCTGGCGCTCAAGAGGTGAGGGGGTTCGCCATGCGACGCTTGGCATTGCTTCTGGCCTTCGCGCTGTTCTCGATCGCAACGGCACGGGCCGAGCCGCAATGGCTCACCCTGCCGCCGACGCCAAGCCTGCCGAGGCCCGAGCAAAGCGGGCTCGCACCTATCAACGGCATAAAGATCTGGTACGCCGTCTTCGGCAGCGGCGAGCCGGTCATCCTGCTGCATGGCGGGCTCGCGAATTCGGCCTATTGGGGCGACCAGGTGCCGGCGCTCGCGAAGCGCTATCGCGTCATCGTCATGGACAGCCGTGGCCACGGGCGCAGCACGCGCGACGAACGGCCTTATGGCTACGACCTCATGGCGTCGGACGTGCTGGCGCTTATGGATTATCTGAAGATCGAGAAGGCGGCGATCGTCGGCTGGAGCGATGGCGCGATCCTGGGGCTCGACATCGCGCTCCATCATCCCGAGCGCCTGACGAAGCTCTTCGCCTTTGCCGCGAATTCCGATCCGAGCGGCGTCGCCGACATCGGGAGCAGCCCGGTCTTCACCGCCTATATCGCGCGCGCCGAGAAGGAATACGAGAAAATCTCGCCGACGCCGAAGGAATATAAAGCCTTCCTCGACCAGATCACCAAGATGTGGGACTCGCAGCCGAATTGGACCGCCGCCGATCTGCAGGGCATCAAGGTCCCGACTTGGATCGTCGATGCCGACCATGACGAGGCGATCAAGCGCGAGAACACGCTCTTCATGGCGCAGCAGATCCCCGGAAGCGGTCTTCTGATCCTGCCGCAGGTGAGCCATTTCGCTTTTTTGCAGGATCCGCAGCAATTCACCGACGCCGTGCTGCACTTCATGGCACATGTGAAAGCGCAGTGAGGCGCCGACTCGGCGGTGCACCGGCAGCGCAGTCTCGGCTTCCGAAGCCACAACAAAGTCACAGTCGATGGAAGCGCGGAATTCCGCCGCCTCGTTCCCGTGTCCGAGCAGGCGAACGCCGGCGCTCGCTGACGCCGGACGCGGGCCCTATCGCATCTTGAGAATGATGACGCGATCGCTCGTCGGATCGGTCGTGCTGCGCAATTGCGCGACGTCCGCGGCCGTCACCGGCGGCGCCGCGTTGCCCCAGCCGCCGCGGATGAAGGTCACGACGTCGGCGATCTGCTGGTCGGTGAGCTGGATCCGAAATTCCGGCATGCGATAGGCGTCAGGCGCGCCTTTGACGACGAGCGGCGTCGAGCCGTTGAGCACGATGTTGATGAGTGAGGAGGGATCGCTGTCGAGCACCGTCGGATTGCCGGCAAGCCGCGGCAGATAGGGGCTTGCGCCGCGTCCGTCGATGCCGTGGCACGAGCCGCAAGCGCCGAGGAAGACAACGCCGCCCGGTTGCTGCGGATGTCCGCCTTTGAGCGCCGCCGTGGTCGCATCGTCATAGGCGTAGGCGGGTTGCGCCGCGCTCGGCGGCAGCGATTTGAGATAGGTTGCGATGGCGTTGATATCGTCGTCGGTGAGATAGGGCGTGCTGTTGTTGACGACGTCGATCATCGAGCCGAAGGCTGCGCCATCCTGGTTGTGGCCGGTCTTGAGGAATTGCACGAGATCGGCTTGCGACCATTGCCCGAGGCCGGTGCGCGCATCGCCGTGCAGGTTTGCGGCCGACCAGCCGTCGAGCAGGGCGCCGGAAAGATATGTGGCGCTGCCGTCGTCGAGCGCCTCTTCCTGGAACGCCCAGCCGCGCGGCGTGTGGCACGCGCCGCAATGGCCGAGGCTTTGCACGAGATAGGCGCCGCGGTTCCACGGCGCATCATGGCCGCTCTTATCTTGATAGCTGCCGCTCGTGGTGAAGGCGAGGTTCCACAGCGCGAGCGGCCAGCGGAACCCCAGATACCACGGAATCTCGTTGGCCATGTTCGCCTGATGGACCGGCGGCACTTCCTTCATGAAGAAGTCGTAGAGCGCGCTCACGTCCGCGTCCGTGAGCTTCGCGAATGACGGGTACGGCATGGCGGGATAAAGATGATGGCCGTCCTTGGCGACGCCATGCCGGAGGGCGCGCTCGAAATCGGCGAGGCTGTAGTCGCCGATCCCGGTTTCCTTGTCCGGCGTGATGTTGGTCGAATAGATGTTGCCGACCGGACTGCCCATCTTGAGGCCGCCAGCGAACGCTTGGCCGCCGGGCACGGAATGGCACGAGACGCAATCGCCGGCGCGCGCCACGTATTCGCCGCGGCTCATCGGGTTCTCGGCCGCGTCGGCGCGCGCGGCAGCGCTCCCCGCGAAAGCGAGGAGCAGCGCGCAGGCGATCGTCCCGTAGGTTCTTCTCACGTCGTTCCGCTCCCCAAAATCAATCGGTTGCAACCGATTTTGTTTTTGCGGAAAGCGGCTATGCCGAGCCCGGGGTGGACAGGTCGTGATCCATGATCGGCAGGCTGCGGATACGCTTGCCGGTCACGGCGAAGATCGCGTTCGCGACCGCGCCCCCGATCGGCGGCACGCTGGCTTCGCCGGCGCCGCCCCAGAGCTTGCCGCCGCTTGGCACGAGAAAGACGTCGATCTTCGGCGCCTGGGCAAGGCGGACCATCTGATAGGTGTCGAAATTGCCCTGCTCCGGCACGCCGTCCTTGACCGTGATCTTGCCGTAGAGCGCGGCGGAGAGGCCGAAGATGACGCCGCCCTCCATCTGCTCGGCGATGGTGAGCGGATTGACCATGTAGCGCGTATCGACGGCGACCGTCACGCGATGGACCTTGAGCTCGCCCTTGGGCGAGACCGAGACCTCCGCGACCTGGGCGCACAGGCTGTCGGTGTCGGTACAGATGGCGATGCCGCGGCCGTGGCCTTTGGGCAGCGGCTTGCCCCAGTCGCCCTTTTCCGCCGCGGTGTCGAGCACCTTGAGCCAGTCCGGTTTCCCTTCGAGCAGTTTGCGCCGGAACTGATACGGATCCTGTCCGCTCGCCGTCGCGAGCTCATCGACGAAGCTCTCGAGCGAGAACGTGTTCTGATTGTTGCCGGGCGAGCGCCAGTACCAGACCGGAAGGTGCGTGTCCTTGATGACGGATTCGACGCGCTGATTGGGAATGTTGTAGCCGTTGGTGGCGAGCCCTTGTATCGACGAGTTGTCGACGCCGCTCGGAGGGAGCGGCCGCCCGAACCAGCGCGCGATCGAGCCGCTGACGGTGCGGATCGACCAGGCGACCGGCATGCCGTCGGCGCCGAGCCCGGCCTTGAAGTGCGTGGTGGCGGCCGGGCGGAATTTGTCGTGGCGGGTGTCTTCCTCGCGCGTCCAGACGAGCTTCACCGGACGATTGACGGCCGTGGCGATCGCGATCGCCTGTGCCACTTCGTCGTTCGCGTCCCTGCGCCCGAAACCGCCGCCAACGAAGCAATTGTGGATGTAAACCTGCTCGGGCTTCAATCCGGAGAATTTCGCCGCGGCCTCGAGCGCCCCGTCGGCCGCCTGCGTGCCGACCCAGACATCGAGCCGATCGGGCTGCAGATGGACCGTCGCGTTCATTGGCTCCATCGGCGAATGCGAGAGGTATGGGGTCTCGTACACGGCCTCGAGCGTCTTGGCGGCGCCCGGCAAGGCCTTGTCCACGTCGCCGTCGTTGCGCGCGATCGCCGCGGGGCCGTCGAGAGCCGCGCGATAGTCGCGCGAGAACTGCGCGCTGCTGGTCGTGCCGGCGGCGCCGGCATCCCATTCGGGATGAAGCTTGGCCAGCGCCTCCTTGGCGCGCCAGAAGCTGCCGGTCGCGGCCACGGCCACGGCATCCGCGAGGCGCACGACCTGGATGACGCCCAGCGCGCCCTTGAGCGGTGCGTCGTCGACGCTCTTGAGCTTGCCGCCCGGCACCGGGCACTGGATGATCGCCGCGAACACCATGTCGGGAAGCTGCGTGTCGATCGCGAACTTGGCCGAGCCGTCGATCTTGTGCGGCACATCGACCCGCGGCATCGGCTTGCCGATGAAGGTGAACTTGTCGGGCGTCTTGATGGCTGGCTCGGCCGCGAGCTTGATCTTCGCCGCGGCAGGGGCGACTTCGCCGTAGCGTAGCGTGCGGCCTGATGCGGCATGGGTCACGACGCTGTTGGCGGCCGTGCATTCGCCCGGCGCCACGTTCCATTGCGCGGCGGCAGCGGCGATCAGGCGCTCGCGCGCGCTCGCCCCGACCTGCTGTAGCTTCGCCTGCGAACGGCGGACAGAGGAGCTGCCGCTCGAGTTCATCGGCCCGTAGACCTTGTTCTCGCGCAGATTGCGGTTTGGCGAGGCGTATTCGACCCGCACCTTCGACCAATCGCACTGCAACTCCTCGTTGATCATCATCGGCAGCGCCGTCATGCTGCCCTGGCCCATTTCCGAGCGCTGATAGCGGATGAGCACCGAATCGTCGGGATTGATCGCGATCCAGGCGTCAATGTCGTGCGGGTCGTAGGCGTTGTCGTCCCACGGGTGCTCGGCGACCGTGAACGCGTCGGTCTTGCGCAGGCCAATGCCGATGGCGAAGCCGCCGGCCGCGGTCGCGGCGGTGACGATGAAGTGGCGGCGCGAGAGCGATGCGGCGATCGTGTTTCCGTCCATGGCTTCCTCCCCTATGCCTTCATCATGTCGGCAGCGCGATGAATCGCGCGGCGGAGGCGCTCGTAGGTGCCGCAGCGGCAGATATTGGTGATGTTGGCGTCGATGTCGGCGTCGGTCGGATTGGGGAAATCCTTGAGGAACGCCGCCGTCGCCATGATCTGGCCCGATTGGCAATAGCCGCATTGCGGCACGTCCTCGGCGATCCAGGCTTTCTGGACCGGATGGCTGGCGTCGGGCGACAGGCCCTCGATCGTCCTGATCTTTCGGCCGTCGAGGAGCGAGATCGGCACCGAGCACGACCGCATCGCCTCACCGTCGATATGGACGGTGCAGGCGCCGCATTCCGCGATGCCGCAGCCGAACTTCGTGCCGGTCAGCCCGATCACGTCGCGCAGCACCCACAGCAGCGGTGTGTCCGGCTCGACGTCAATCTGATGGGGGGTTCCGTTTACTTCGATTGTGATCATCGCGCCACTCCCCGGGAGGACCGCTTCCGCAAAAACGCGGAAGGTTGCCCGATCTCCCAGACCTGCGCAGAAACGTTACCAGACCTAACGGTCGGATCAATCACACGAAATGGGGAGGACCATGCCGGTGGCGCACGGACGAGCCGCGCGCAAAGCTCGGGTTTTTGCTGATTTGATGGTGCTGCCGGTAAGGATTGAACTTACGACCTCCCCCTTACCAAGGGGGTGCTCTACCACTGAGCTACGGCAGCGCCGGCGGCGGCATAGACGACTCGACCCGGCAATTCAAGGCGGCGCTCAGTGCCCGGCGCCCATCACGTGATCGGGCAGCCAGGTCGCGATCTCAGGGAAGGCGCACAGGATCACGATCTGCAGCATCATGCACAGGACATAAGGTAGCGTGCCCCACATGATGGTGGCGAGCGGCACGTCCGGCGCGATCGCGCCGACGATATAGATGTTGAGCCCGACCGGCGGATGGATCAGGCCGATCTCCATGTTGATCGTGAGGATGACGCCGAACCAGACCGGGTCGAACCCGGCCGCGGTGATGATCGGCAGCAGGATCGGGCTCGTCATCAGGATCACCGCCGCCGGCGGAATGAAGAAGCCGCACACCAGCAGGAACAGGTTGATCATGAACATCAGCACCCAGCGGTTGGCATGCATGTCGGCGATGCCTTGCGCCAGCGTTTGCGTCAGGTAGAGCGAGGTCAGCATGTAGCCGAACAGCACCGCGGCCGCGATGATGGTCAGGATCATGATCAATTCGCGCGCCGTATCGCGCAGGATCTGCCACCACGCGAGCGGGCTCCACATGCCGTAGATCGCGACCGCGAGCACGAAGCACAGCGCCGCGCCCACGCCCGCCGCCTCGGACGGCGTGGCGAGCCCGCCATAGAGCGCGTACATCACGCCGGCGATGATGAGGAGGAACGGCGCGATCTTCGGAATGGATACGAATTTCTCGGTCCACGAGTAGCGGAAGTCGGCGGCATAGGCGCGGAACCCCGTCTGCCAGATGCGGAACAGCGTCCACAGCATGAAGAGCCCGGTCAGCATCAGCCCCGGCACGACGCCGGCAAGGAAGAGCCGCCCGATCGAGTTCTCGGTGGCGATGCCGTAGAGGATGAAGGTGATCGACGGCGGAATGAGGATGCCGAGCGTGCCGCCGGCGCAGATCGAGCCGGTGGCGACGCCGTCGGGATAGCCCCGCCGGCGCATCTCGGGAATGCCCATCTTGCCGATCGCCGCGCAGCATGCGGGCGACGAGCCGGTCAAGGCCGCGAAGATGGCGCAGGCGCCGAGATTGCTCAGCACGAGCCCGCCCGGCAGGCGGTAGAGCCAGCGGTCGAGCGCCTCGTACAGATCCTTGCCGGCGGGCGAGGAGCCGATCGCCGCGCCCATCATCACGAACATCGGGATCGAGACGAGCGTGAAATCGTCGAGCCCGGAATAGAACGTCTGCGCCACCACGTGCAGACTGTCGAAGCCCTGGAAGATGCCGATGAACACGATCGACACGGCGCCGATGCCGAACGCGACCGGCACGCCCGAGACCAGCATGGCGAGCGTGACCACGAGGACGAGCGATCCCGATTCGATCGGTGTCACGGAATCACCTCGGGATTGACCGGCCGATCATCCTTGATGCCGAACGGCGGCACGCGTCCGGTCACGAGGCAGATGAACTCGACCACATATTGCAGGCCGAGCAGCGCCAGTCCCGCCGGCATCGCCAAATAGGGAATCCACAGGCGCTCGCGCCAGACCGTGTTCGAGTGCCAGTTGTTGGCCCAGGCCTCGTGCCAGAAATTGTAGGCGAGGACCGCCAGCACCGCGACGAAGGCGAAGCCCACGACGATCGAGAACAGCGCCAGCCCATAGCGCAGCCGCGGCCCGGCATGGAGCGGCAGCACGTCGACATTGACGTGGCCGCGCGTCATCAGCACGTAGGGGCTGCCGACGAAGGTCGCGGCGAGCAGGCAGTTGGTGACGAAGTCGGTCTGCCACACCGTATTGGTGCCGAGCACCGAGCGCTCGAACACCATCTCGCACACGACGAATACGCCCAATGCGATGAGGCCTGCGGCGAAGATGCCGCAGGCCTGCGACACGGTCCTGACCGACGTGATGAAGCCGTCCATGCGTGCGCGGATGTGCTCCTGGCGCCGCTATTTCACCGCCAGCGCCTCGTCGAGCAGCTTTTGCCCGTCCGGCACGTCCTTGGCGTACTGGGCGTAGGACGTCGTCTTGGCGAGCGCGAGCCAGGTGGCGAACTGCGCGTCGTCGAGCGTCGCGACTTCGACATGGTGGTCCTTGAATGCCTTGATCGCCTCGTCATCGACCGCGCTCGATTTCGAATCGTAATAGGCCTGCGCGTCCTTGCCCGCCTTCAGCACCGCCGCCTGCTGCTCCTTCGAGAGAGCATCGAAGCTCTTCTTCGACATCAGCACCGGCTCGTACATCATCCAGAGCGCGTTGTCGCCGGGCGCGGTGAGGCACTTCACCTGCTCGTAGAGCCGCATCGACTGGAACGTGCCGAGGCTCGTGTCGGTCGCCTGGACGACGCCGGTCTGGAAGGCGTTGTAGATCTCGTTCGACGGCGGCGTGACGATGTTGGCGCCGGCCGCTTCCCACATCGCCGCGAAGGTCGGACCGGCGGCGCGGAACTTCACGCCCTTGAGGTCCGAAGGCTTCAGGATGCAGCCCTCCTTCGATGCCATGCCGCCGGCGAACCATGCGTCCGACAGCACCATCACGCCGTGATCCTCGATGATCTTGCGCATGTCGGTCATGAAGGGCGAAGCGTCGATGCGCTTGGCGCGCGCCGAGCTGCGGATGAGGCCCGGCATCAAGGTGGCGCTGAACGCCCCGACCTTGCCGCTGGCGTAATCGAGCGGGAACAGCGCGATGTCGAGCTGCCCGTTGACGAGGGCGTCCCACTGGTCGTTGGGCTTGAACAGCGACGCGCCGGGATAGACCTGCACCTGGAGCGCGACATTGTCGCCGCCCACCTCCTTCGAGATCATCTGCACCATGTCGTCGCGCACGTCACCCTTGCCGCCCGGGAATTGGTGCGAGGCGCGCCACACCTTGGCCTGCGCCGATGCCGACCCCGCGAGCGCCACTGCCGCCACAACTCCGAGCGCCGCGCCGAAAATGCCATTGATCCTGCCCATTGCGTTTCTCCCAACTGTCCCGCGCACCCTGCTGCCCGGGATCGTTGCCCGGCTCATACCATATCGCGACGCGAGGGTGCGAGCCTTTCGCGCCCCCGATCGGTGAGCGCGAGGAAGCCGTCCGTTCCGGGCGCGACGAGGTCGTCCGTGATCGCATCCTCCCAGGCGCAATTCAGCGGGCACGTGCTTTGCCACGCGCGCTGTACGTCTTCGTAGGTGCGCGGCCGGTCGGCGATCCAGCGCAGGAACTGCACGACCAGAAGCCTCGCCTCGGTTGCCATCTCAGCCGAGCGTTTGCGTGTTGGGCGCGAACAACTCTTCGGGCGAATAGGCCTTCGGCAGCATGTGCTGCTCGACCGCGAAACTGTTGATCGCCTCGAGCGCTTTGCGGTTTGCGGCGATGCCGAACGGGAACGGATCGCCCACCACCTCGGAGATCGCGAGCGCAATCTCGTCGTCCTTGTCGAGATTTTTCCGTGCGGCCAGCTCTTTGCGATAGAGCTCCTTCGCCGCGAAGAAGCCGTTGTAGAGCTCGACCGCGACCTCGGGCGTGCGCTCCAGCACCGCGTTCTTGACGACGATGCCGTGGTTCATCGGATAGATCCCGGTCTTGCGGTAATAGGCGAAGCCCGCCTCGCGCGCGTTCGGGATGAGCGGCCGGACGTCCGGCGAGTCGACGCGGATGTCGCCGATCGCCGCCGCGAATTCGCCGCTCTTCAGAAGCTCCGCCGCCGAGCGCCCGACATAGCGGCGGTCGACGTTGCCCGGCGCCTTGAACTCGGCGACGTGCTCCTCGTCGGTCGGGCACCAGGTGATTTTGTCGAGATCGACGCCGTATTCGTGCTGCAACATGCCGCGATTCCACAGGCCCGTCGTCACCGTGTAGCCGCGATTGACGCCGACGCGCCGGCCTTCGAGGTCCTTGGGCGAGGTGATGCCCGAGCTTTTATGCACGAAGGCGGCCCAGTGATGGAAATTGCGCGTGACGAACACCGGGATGGCAGTCAAGGGCTTGCCCGCGGCGCGCGCGCAGAGATATGTCGTGAACGCCATCTCGCAGATGTCGAACGCCAGGTCGCGCACCATCGGGCGCATGCCGTTCGTGGTGATGGCGCCCACCTCGACGAATTCGAGATCGAGCTTGGTCTTGACCGCGCCTTCCTTGAACGCGCGGTTCACGCCGTAGGTGGCCGTGGCAATTTTGAGCGGCACGAGTTCGCTCCCTGGTTCTGCGGCGGAAGCATAGACCCGCGGTGGCACGCCTGCCAGGAGCGGGGAACGGGATCGGACGAGGCTCGTTACCCTCTCCGGACGGGGGCGAAGAGGGAATCGATCCCATGACCCGGGATGAGGCCTATGTCGTCTTGAGCGACATCGTGCGCGACGTGCTCGGCTGCGAGGACGCGGTCGTGTGCGACGCCGCCGGTCCGGGCTCGTTGCCGGCGTGGGACAGTTTGGCCCAGGTCTCGATCCTCGCTGCCGCGGAAGTGCGGTTCGGCATTCGGATCGACGCGCGCGAGGCGGCGCGGGTCGCCTCTGTCGGCGATCTCGTCGCTCTCGTCCTCGGCAAGACCGAAGCGGCGCCGGCGTGAGGCGGATGGCCTGGAGCAACAATCCTGACGATCTCGACGTCGCCGCGCAGGACGTGCTCGAAGCGTTCCGCGCCGGGCGCGAGGCGGGCCGCACGGCGGTCGAGTGTTATCGCGCCGCGGTCGAGGCCTGGCGCCGCCATCATCCCGAGCAGGCGCCGGAATATTCGGCCAAGCGCGCCGTCGCCCTGATCCTGGCGCATCACGTCGAGCTCAAGGTTCAGGAGTAGGTTGACCGGCTGAGCGCCTGGCGCCACGGTTGCAGGCGATGAAACCGCCCGACAAGGCCGCGCTGCGCGAGGCGCGCCTCAGCGCACGCCTCAAGGCCAATCTCGCCCGCCGCAAGGACCAGGCGCGCGGCCGCGAATCGCCGGGGGATGAGGACGCCGCGCGTCCTTCGGCATCATCCCCTCGGGGTTCGGCCCGGACCGAGGGCGAGGAAAATCCCTCGTCCTGACCCGGCACCACTTTTGCGCACGCATTTCCGCCGCATTCGGCATTAAAATCACGCCATGGACAGAATCCGCATCAAGGGTGGCGTGCCGCTCAACGGGCGCATCCCGATCGGCGGCGCGAAGAACGCGGCCCTGCCGCTGATGACGGCCGCTCTCCTCAGCGATGCGCCGCTCACCTTGCGACGCGTGCCGCGCGTTGCCGACATCACCACCATGGCGCATCTCCTGGTGCAGCACGGCGTCTCGGTGACGATGCGCGGCGCCGAGCGCGAGGACGAGCCGGGCCAGGTCCTGGTGCTCGATGCGCGCCGCGTCGTCTCGACCACCGCGCCCTACGAGCTCGTGCGCAAGATGCGCGCGTCGGTGCTGGTGCTGGGACCGCTCGTCGCGCGCTTTGGCCACGCGCGCGTGTCGTTGCCGGGCGGCTGCGCCATCGGCACGCGGCCAGTCGATCTTCACATCAAGGGCTTGCAGCGCCTGGGCGCGACGGTCGAGCTGACGCAGGGCTATATCGAGGCGCGCGCGCCGGGCCTCGTCGGCGCCGAGATCGTGTTCCCGACCGTGTCAGTCGGCGCCACCGAAAGTCTGATGATGGCGGCGACGTTGG
Organism: uncultured Alphaproteobacteria bacterium; assembly: GCA_963729295.1. Taxonomy (GTDB): domain Bacteria; phylum Pseudomonadota; class Alphaproteobacteria; order ATCC43930; family CGMCC-115725; genus DATJLY01. The sequence continues at coordinate 221,404 of CAVSNJ010000020.1, read as the reverse complement.
CCCGCGGCGAGAGCCTCCTCGTCAATGCCGCGCGCGAGCCCGAGATCGTCGATCTCGCGCGCTGCCTGCGGGCGATGGGCGCCACGATCGAGGGCGCCGGCACGGACCGCATCCGCATCAGCGGCGTCGAGCGCCTGCACGGCGCGGAACATACCGTCATCCCCGACCGGATCGAGACCGGCACCTACATGATGGCTGCGGCGATCACGGACGGGTCGGTCGATCTCGTCGGCGCCGACCACGAGCTCGTGGCGGCGGTGGCGCGCGTCCTCGAAGGCGCGGGCGTCGCGATCGAGGCCACGAACGACGCGCTCCGCATCAGGCGGCGCAACGGCCGCGTCAAGGGCGTCGATGTGATGACCGAGCCGTTCCCGGGCTTTCCGACCGATCTCCAGGCGCAGATGATGGCGCTCATGGCGACGGCCGACGGTGCCGCCATGATTACCGAGACGATCTTCGAGAACCGCTTCATGCACGTGCCGGAACTCTCGCGCATGGGCGCCGACATCAACGTGCACGGCGCCTCCGCCATGGTGCGCGGCGTGCCGCACCTGACCGGCGCGCCGGTGATGGCGACCGATCTGCGCGCCTCGGTCTCGCTCGTGCTCGCCGGGCTCGCGGCCGAAGGCGAAACCGTCATCAACCGCGTCTATCACCTCGACCGCGGCTACGAGCGGCTCGAGGAAAAGCTCGCCGCGTGCGGCGCCGCGATCGAGCGCCTGCCGGGCGACGGCTGAGCCGCGAAGCGCGCCATGTCGGCAGGCCTCAAGCTGCGCGCGATTGATGCCGACGATCTTGCCGTCATCTCGACGATCTTGCAGGACGCGCTCGTGCCGGTGGCGGAGATGGCCTTCCTGCCGGCAGAGCGCCACTTCGTCCTGGTGCTGAACCGCTTCCGTTGGGAGCCGGACGCGGGCGGCAAGCGCGAGAATTACGAGCGCACCTTGACTGGCCTCTGCATCGACGGCGTCGCGCGCGTGCAACGCCGCGGATTCTCGCCGGCCGATGGCGAGCGCATCCTCGTGCTCCTGGCGCTCCACGCCGAGGGCAGGGCGATCTTTCTTGATTTTTCCGGCGGCAGCTCGATCCGCCTCGACACCGACGCGATCGATTGCCGGCTCGACGACATCGGCGAGCCCTGGCCCACGCAATGGCGCCCGCGCCACGAGGTCGCCGAGAAGGAGTGAGGCGGCTTCCGGTCGTTGCGCGGGCGCGATTTGCGTCTCGCGCCTGAGGGACGCTAGGATTCGCCGCATGAGCGAAGCGGCGAACGAGAAGCTGGTCCTGGCGCTGCCGAAAGGGCGCATCATCTCCGAGGTGATGCCGGTCCTCGCGCGCGCCAAGATCGAGATCGAGCCCGAGTTCGACGATCCCGATACGCGCCAGCTCCGCTTCGCGACGAACGATCCCGGCCTCGACGTGATTCGCGTCCGGAATTTCGACGTCGCGACCTTCGTCGCCTTCGGCGCGGCGCAGCTTGGCGTCGCCGGCAACGACGTGCTGATGGAGTTCGACTATCCGGAAATCTACGTGCCGCTCGATCTGAAGGTCGGGCACTGCCGCATGGTGGTCGCGGCGCCGAAGGAGGATGCGGGCGAAGACGACCCGCGGCGCTGGAGCCATGTGCGCGTCGCCACCAAATACCCCGAGATCGCGCGCCGCCACTTCGCCGCGCGCGGCGTTCAGGCGGAATGCATCAAGCTTCAGGGCGCGATGGAGCTCGCCCCATCGATCGGGCTGTGCCGCCGCATCGTCGATCTGGTGCAGACCGGCACGACACTCCGCGCGAACGGGCTCGTCGAGATCGAGCACGTGGCCGACGTCTCCTCGCGTCTCATCGTCAACCGCGCCGCCTTGAAGACGCGCGCCGGCGCCATCAACCACTGGGTCGAGCGCTTCCGCGAGGCGGCCGATGCCGCTTAGGCTCGAGACGCGCGATCCCGCTTTCGCAACCTCGTTTACCGCCTTTCTCGATGTCAAACGCGCGCTCGAGGCGGATGTCGATCGCGAGGCGGCCCACATCATCGCCGACGTGCGCGCGCGGGGCGATGCGGCGCTCGGCGATTTCACGCGCCGCTTCGACCGGCTCGATTTCGCGCGCGTGGCGATGCGGGTGGCGCCGGCCGAGTGCGCCGCCGCCGAGGCGCAGTGCGGCGTCGAGGCACTGGGCGCGCTGGCGTTCGCGGCCGGCCGCATCGCCGATTATCATCGCCGGCAACTGCCGCAGGATTCGGACTACACGGACGAGGCGGGCGTGCGGCTGGGTTGGCGCTGGCGCGCGATCGAGGCGGTCGGCGTCTATGTGCCGGGCGGCACGGCCGCTTATCCCTCCTCCGTCATCATGAACATCGTGCCGGCGAAGGTGGCGGGCGTGCCGCGCATCGTCATGGCGGTGCCGGCGCCGCACGGCAATCTCAATCCGCTGGTGCTGGCCGCGGCGAAGCTCGCCGGCGCCGACGAGATCTATCGCATCGGCGGTGCGCAGGCCGTGGCGGCGCTCGCCTACGGTACGGAAAGCATCCGGCCGGTCGACAAGATCGTCGGGCCCGGCAACGCCTATGTCGCGGCGGCAAAGCGGCGCGTGTTCGGCGCGGTCGGCATCGATATGATCGCGGGCCCGTCCGAGGTGCTGGTGATCGCCGATCGCGACAACGATCCCGCCTGGATCGCCGCCGACCTCCTGGCGCAGGCTGAGCACGACGAGGCGGCGCAAGCGATCCTCATCACCGACGATGCCGAGTTCGCCGATCGCGTGGCCGATGCGGTCGAGCGCATGCTCGCGCGATTGCCGCGCCAGGACATCGCCGGCGCAAGCTGGAAGACGCACGGCGCCATCATCCTCGTGCGCGATCTCGCCGAGGCGCCAGCGATCGTCGACCGCATCGCGCCCGAGCATGTCGAGCTCGCCGTCGCCGATCCCGAGCCGTTCGCCGCCAGGATCCGCAACGCCGGCGCCATCTTCCTCGGCCGCCACACGCCCGAGGCGGTGGGCGACTATGTCGGCGGCCCGAACCACGTGCTGCCGACCTCGCGCAGCGCGCGGTTTTCGTCCGGCCTCGGCGTGCTCGATTTCCTGAAGCGCACCTCGATCCTCGGCTGCGATCCCGCGAGTTTGCAGGCGCTCGGTCCCGCGGCGCTGGCCTTGGCGCGCGCTGAGGGGCTCGACGCGCACGCGCTTTCGATCGCGATCCGCCTCAATCTGCCGCGCGGCTGAGCGGTGGCGGAAAGTTCCTCCCGCATTGCCGACATCACGCTCGACGAGCGCACGGTGCTGCGGCGCAACGCCGATGTCGAGCACGAGCGCGCCATCGCCATCTCCGATCTTCTCGAGGAGAACAGTTTTGCGCCGGTGTCGCGCGTGCCGGGGCCGTACCACCTCCATCTTGGCATCGAGGAGAACCGGCTCGCGCTCGACATCCGCGACACAGGCGGCCAGCCGCTCGATCGCGTTGTCATGCCGCTCGCGCCGTTCCGCGGCATCGTCAAGGACTACTTCCTCGTGTGCGAGAGCTATTACAACGCGATCCGCAGCGCCTCCCCGTCGCGCATCGAGGCGATCGACATGGGCCGCCGCGCGCTTCACGACGAAGGCTCGGAGCTGCTGCGCGAGCGCCTGGCCGACCGCGTCGACGTCGATTTCAACACGGCGCGGCGGCTCTTCACGCTTCTCTGCGTGCTGCATATCAGGGGCTGAGGCGCCGTGGCGCGGCTGCCGTCGAGCGTCCTCTTCGCGTGCAGCTTCAATTCGATCCGCTCGCCCATGGCGGCCGCGATGCTGCGCCAGCTGCACCCGCGCCGCATCTTTGTCGATTCGGTGGGCGTGCGCGCGGGGCTGATCGACCCCTTCGCCGTCGCCGTCATGGCCGAGATCGGCATCGACATAGCGGCGCACGAGGCGAAATCGTTCGAAGAGCTCGAGGACACGTCGTTCGATCTCGTCGTCTCGCTCTCGCCCGAGGCGCAGCACAAGGCGGTCGAGCTCACCCGCACCATGGCGTGCGAGCTCGAATTCTGGCCGATATACGACGCGACCGCGGTCGAAGGAAGCCGCGAGGAGCGCATGGCCGCCTACCGCACGGTGCGCGATCTTTTGCGCCGGCGCGTCCTCGAGCGCTTCCCGCCGCGCGAGCCGCTGGGGCGCGGAAGGACTTGACCGCGGACGGCGCCACGGCGATCTTCTCTCCCATCCAAGGGGAATGAGGGGACGAGCGCGCCGCATGGTGAAAGAAGATCTGATCGAATTCTCGGGTACCGTCACCGAGCTTTTGCCCAACGCCATGTTCCGGGTGAAGCTCGACAATGAGCACGAGGTGCTGGCACACACTTCGGGCAAGATGCGCAAGAACCGCATCCGCGTCCTCGCGGGCGACCGGGTCAATGTCGAGATGACCCCGTACGACCTGTCGAAGGGCCGCATCACCTTCCGCTTCAAATAGCCTTGGCGGACGAGCCGCGCCTCGTCTTGGCGTCGGCATCGCCGCGCCGCCGCGAACTCCTGGCGCAGATCGCGCTGACACCCGACCTCGTCGATGCGGCCGCAATCGACGAGACGCCGCTGCCGCGCGAAGTGCCGGAGCGCCACGCGCTCAGGCTGGCCGAGGCGAAGGCGCGCGTGGTGGCGGGCCGCCACGCGGGCGCGTTCGTTCTTGCCGCCGACACGGTCGTTGCCGTGGGTCGCCGCATCTTGCCCAAGGCCGAGGATGCCGAGACGGCGCGGCGCTGTCTCGCCCTTCTTTCCGGGCGGCGACACCGCGTCCATGGCGGGATCGCGCTCGTCACCCCTTCGGGCAAGATCGCGACGCGCCGGGTCGAGACGGTCGTCGTCCTGAAGCGCCTTACGCCGGCCGAGATCGACGATTACGTCGCCTCGGGCGAATGGCGCGGCAAGGCCGGCGGCTACGCGATCCAGGGCAAGGCCGCGCGCTTCGTTCGCTTCCTCGAAGGCTCCTATTCCAACGTCGTCGGCTTGCCGCTCTACGAGACGGTGCAGCTTCTGGCCGGGCGCGGCTACGCGCCGGCGCGGCGTCTTTCGTGAGCGGCGAGCTTCATCTCGCGGTCTCGCCCGGCGAGGTCTGGGCGGCGCTCATCGAGGACGGCGAGGCGGTCGAGCTGCGCATCGCGCGGACCGGCGCCGTGCGCGTGGGCGCCGTCTTTCTTGGCCGTGTCGACGCGCTCAATCGCGAGCTCCGTGCCGCGTTCGTCGATCTCGGCGAAGGGCCGAAGGCGCTGCTCAACGCCGGCAAGACGCTCGCGACCCTCACCGAGGGCAAGGCCATCGTGGTTCAGGTCACGAAGGAGGCGCGCGAGCGCAAGGGTCCGGAGGTGACGACGCGTCTCAGCCACAAGGGCGCGCGGCTCGATCTCGTGCCGGGAGATGCGACGAGTGGGGCGCCGCGCCGCCTCGATGCCGATGCCGGCCCGGTCGCGGAAATTCTCGATGCATATCGCGCCGCGCCGCCCGATCGCATCGTCATCGACGACCGCGCGGCTTTCGCTGTCGCGCGCGCATATCTCGCGCGCACGGGTCCTGCGCTCGCCGGGCGCATAGAATTCGACGCGGTCGATCTCTTTGCGCGCGAGGATGTCGCCGTGGCGCTCGGCCCCGTGGTCGCGTTGCCGGGCGGCGGGCGGCTCGTCATCGAGGCGAGCGAAGCCGCGACCCTCATCGATGTCGATAGCGGCGGCGCGCCGGCGCTCGCGACGAACCTTGCCGCCGCGCGCGGCGCGGCGCGGCACATCCGCCTGCGCAACATCGCCGGACCGATCGTCATCGACTTCATCGGCATGAAGCGGGAGGAGCGCGTGCGCGTCGCGGCCGAATTGAGCGCGGCGCTGCGCGCCGATCCGGATGCGGAGGCGCTCGGCTGGACCAGGCTCGGCCATTTCGAGATCAGGCGCCAGCGCCGCCATCCCGCGCTCGCCGACATCCTCACCGAGCGCGCGCCCGGTGCCGGCGGCCGCGTCAAGACCGCGCTGACCGTGGCGCTCGAAGCGCTGCGCATGCTCGCGCGCGCCGCGCGAGCCGAGCCCATGCGCGCCTTCGCGCTTCGCGCTGCGCCCGAGGTGGCGGCGGCACTCGCCGATGGGCTCGCGCGCGGCGCCCGGCTCGAGCTCGAGGCGCGGCTCGGCCGTCCCGTCATGGTCGAGCCCGATGCGAAACTCGGCCGCGAGGCCTTCGACATCCGGCCGGTCTGACCCTATCTATCCGCCATGGACGACCTGCCTCCCGCTCGCGGCGCCAAGCCTTGCCCCATTTGCGGCAAGCCCGCCGTGGCGCGGTTCCGGCCGTTCTGCTCGGCGCGCTGCCGCTTCGTCGATCTCGGCCGCTGGCTCGATGGCACTTATCACGTCCCGGCGGTCCAGAATGAAGACGATGAACGCGCCGAGGATGCGGACGAGAACGGCGACGCGCCCGGCTAGCGGCAACGGAGGAAGGGCATGGTCTCGCTCGTGGCGGCGGCACTCTTCTTCGGCCTCATCCACCTGGGCGTCGCCGGCACGCGGCTGCGCGACGGCATCGTCGGCGCGATCGGCGAGCGGGCGTATCTCGCGTCGTTCTCCGTCGCGTCGCTCGTTGGCCTCGTCTGGCTCATCGCCGCCTACGATCACGCGCCCTATGTGCCGAGCTGGGGCCCGCTCGAGTGGTGGAAGCCCGTTGCCATTCTCCTGATGCTGCCGTCGGCGTTCCTCGTCACCGTGGGCTTGACCACGCCGAGCCCGACCGCCGTCTCCCAGCAAGCGCGCGTCAGCGAGCCGCCGCGCGGCATCGTGCGCGTGACGCGGCATCCTTTTCTCATCGGCGTGGCGCTGTGGGCGCTCGTGCATCTCGTCGGCAACGGCGATGCCGCGTCGCTCGTCTTCTTCGCGACTTTCGCCGTCGTGGCGCTTGCCGGCACGGCCTCGATCGACGCCAAGCGCAGCCGGGCGCTCGGTGCCGCCTGGGCGCCGTTCGCGGCGCGGACATCGATCGTGCCCTTCGCAGGCTCGGCAGCCGCCGGCGGCGGGATTTTGCGCGAGATCGGGCCGCTGCGCACGCTCGCCGGCGTCAGCGTCTACGTGCTCCTCCTCGCGCTCCACGGCAGCGTGATCGGCGTGTCGCCGTTTCCCGACTGAGGCCGCGCGCGCGGGCCGCGCGGCTGGACAGTGCGGGACCGTCCCGCTATATCGCGCGCCCGGCGCCCAGGTAGCTCAGTTGGTAGAGCACGTGACTGAAAATCACGGTGTCGGTGGTTCAATTCCGCCCCTGGGCACCAACCACTAAGTTATTGTATATATGCCAAAAATTCCGATTTATGGGCCCCGCTTTGAGCGACTGAAATGAGTAGATCTAATATATGTATGCACACGTTATGCACACAATCGGCAAGCTCTTTGCGCTAGTCGCCGGCGCGGAGATAGTCGACGAGCGAAGGTTGGAGCCGAGGGTTCAACGAGAGCGCCGGGCTGTGATGGGGTCTCGCGTGTACCGTTGATAGGACGATTCGCGGATGCGATGACATCGTGCAGGACCACACGATGACCTGCCGGTCGAGGTATTCTACTTCGGCGGCTCGATTGATGAGATTTGCGATTACATACACCGCACTGGTCAGGCTTAACCGTAAAGCGTTACATGATTGCGCACGGCATCAGCAAGGACACGGCCGGCAGCGAACCGTCGCCGCCGACGCCGGAGTCTCCGAAGCCGACCGCCGGCGGGAGACGAGTGACGCGTCATCGCAATACAAGCGGGTGACGAGGCTTTGAGGGGACAACACCTCAGGTGGCCGGTTAACCGGCCGTCGAAAGCCTTCCGCGCGTATGTTGTGGAACCGACGCGGTATGACCCGGAATCGCATGCAAGCATCTTCAACGGAGTGCTCACGGCGTTGCTGGCGCCCCGTCAACATTACGCTGATAATTACACTCGAAACCATACACCCATTTTTCCAGCTCCCTTCGACCTCGTAACATTTCCGGAGGCCTTCTTACCCGTGGAAAGCCTCGTTAGCGCGCTGCAGCAGCTTCCTCCCGACCATGCCTATGGCTGCGTGCACGTCGGTCTGCGGCCATCTACCGCTGCTAACCATCTCTTTGATCATAGACAAGTGCGCGAACTCATCAGCCTGGTCCGCGCTGTCCCCAGAACGAGAGAAGAAGATTTTGCGACGATCCAGGCCTGGATAGACGGTGAGAATGCAACCAATCGGTTCAATTTGGGGTGCCTGTTCGCGCTCGGTACTCATAATGAGCTGCGTGTTTGCTTGCATCCAAAAATTGTTCCGTCTCCGCAAGAATGCACGGCCTTGGAAGAAACGTATCTCACCTCAGGGGACGTCCTCAGCCTCGTCACACTGTTGCCGGAGAACAAAAGCATCCTGTCGGTTACAGTGCAACCACTACTCTGCTCCGATGGTCTCTTCCTACCGTCTGACGGCCCAACAAAACGACCATTCGAGGCAGTGAACAATCCGGGAGAAGTGTTTGGCGGAACGGTTCCAGATCACGTCGATATTGTTTCGTTGGCAACTTGCATGCCAAACAGGGATTTCGCAGGCGGGCGCGGAATTAAAGGCCGCCAGTGGCATCAGCTGTTTCGAGATACGTTCACCCGCTTGGCAAGTGATGATTTGTATACTCGGCACCACAATTCGCTATTTGTCATAGCAAACTTTCTGGACGTTGATGGAACTGGCGCCGGGGGGTTATCCGGTACCTTCCTGCCCGTGCCGCCCATTAAGATCGAGTCCACTTTCCTGCAATTCTCCGTCTATGCCCGGGGCGAAAATCTCGACTACTCCTGGTCGATACCTGATCACACAATCGCCAAGGATCAAGAGGGACTTGGTTACCTCGCCTGCTTGGATCCTTACGTTGCCAATGACGGCGCGGTCGCAACAATTTTCGGTTTTACTATCTCACGAATTCCGCGCGAACGCGCGTGGCTCTCGAGCTCGCAAATTGAAAGGATCATTCGCCGTACGTTGGAGCACCAGCCAGGGGGCGATTCCGAGCTTGTGATCAAGGGAGCGCAGCAGTGACGAACGATATGCCAGACCCCCATCGGCTCGAGCATCTCGACAATCATTGGCTCTGTTGGTCGGCGCTACGGCATTTTTTACCTGCACCGCTGGTTCGAGCTCTTTGCGACAGAATCGTGTTCAGGATTACCTTCGGCACGCGAGAGCTAAAGGACCTGTTTGATGGCGTATCTGGATCCACATTGAATGGATTCGAGCATTGGGTCGTCGAGTCTTTGCCGGCGGCCGCGCCACTCGATGAATATCTCCAGCGCCGCATTCGCGGTCTGGTGCTCCAAAGCGACTATGACATGCATCCGCCCGAAGAAGGCGAAGGGATATCGGGAGACTCAATTGCATTAGCCAAAGCTCTCGAGGGTGCCATCCAGCTTGGAAATGCGGACCTGGGTTTTAATCCGGCAGCATTACTGCGCATAATTCCGGCTTCCGATCCAGCGCTTGAAGTTTTGAAAAGCTTTCTCGATGCCGCCTACGGCGAAAGATTGAAGACGCTCGGGTTGAACCAGTTTTTGAAGCTCCACCTGAATACCGTTTCACCGCCACTTTCGATCGTCATGGCAAAGCACATCGGCGATTTGGCCGCGGATAGTGATGAATGGAACTCCGCGCTTGTCGCCTACGAGTTTGCAAAAATCACATGTGCCAATTTCAACGTGGCTGACTGGGCCGATTACACGCAAGTGTTGCGGGATCTCATCGATCACTCGGTCGCGACAGCGAATCGCGTATTGAAATCGCCTGGTCATTCTGCGGCGTACCTCCTCTCCGGCCTCAACGCGTCGAGTTTACACACTCGGCCAATATTGCATCTCAATGCGTCTTTAGATGCGATGGATGCGATGGGAGAGATCTCCGACACGGTATCGTACGTGCCGGATATTCGGGGAATCGTCCTGACCCCGCCCTTGTACCATGGTTCTCACGAGCTCGGAGATGCAATGCAGCTTAGCGCCGATGGACGCCATGACTCGGCGACTAAAGAGTTTTGGGGAATCCTACGACGGCAAATCGCGTTGGGTCTAAGCACCGAAAGTCGGTCAACAAAAGCTCAATATGGTAAGGCGATCTTAGCTCAACTTACGGACATGCCCGCAACGCGCCGACAACCGGAAGCGTTTTGGCTCTCAATGAGGCTTCTAATTGAGAGTGGTCGCGCATCCAGTGCGAAGAAGATAACGTGGAACCGCGATCTCATTACCCAATATGTCGGTGACGAGTTGATAAAGCGCTTGCTGAATCATGCCGAAAAATACAGTAGCACACGAACTGAACGCCTACAGGTCGTCATCGAGATGTTCAGCTCATGGCTACCAGCAACCGACAGCGACCAGACAAGTGCGGTCCGAGCCATGATGGATTGTCTAGCTTTCAACGCTGGATCATCGACGGCGTCATTCTTCGGCAATCGTGATCTTGGAATTCGAAGTTTAGAGGCCTTAGAAACGGTTGCCGCTACAAGGCCCGAGTTCCGCGAGCTAGCGAGCCATGGAGTGGCGGTCGCGATACTGAATAGGCTGTCGGTGAACGAAATTGTTCAGGCTAAGGCGAAAGCGTTACAGGTCGCGGGTCAGTACGTGGACGTATTATCTGATACAGACGCCCAACGGATAATCGACGGTGCTCTTAGGGTGCTGGACGCTACCGCCCTGGGAGCATGGCCTGTCGTGCGGCCGGCGCTGCAACTGCTTGTCAGTCCCGTCGCCGTGAATCTCGCAAAGCAAGATTCAGAATTGGGTGATCGCATACTCAAGAACATCCTCAAATTTGGATCGGAAGACGGTACCGAGAGTACATCGCTACTGTTCTACCTTCGCGATTTTGACGCTGAATTGCTTCGTAAGACGTACATCGTAGAGGCTGTAAGGCCTGTCATAGAAAAATTGCGGCAAGATGCTCAACAGATAAACTCAAGCGCTGCAACCGCACAAATCCAGGCATTGCTATTGGTCCCGAGCATATCAGGACGGGACGCTGTGGTGGATGCGATTTCGGCGTTATCCAAAGTCATCCGGTCGTCCGAGAGCCGCCACCCCAGCATATCCTTATCCAACGCGTATGCGGCCGTATTGATGCTAGTAGATCGCGAGGAGGAGTTTTCTCGGGATCTAAATATCGATGTGCCGGCCGTGCGGCAATGGATCAGCTCCATATTCGAGGATATCATCAAATTGTGGCAGTGCGCGCGCCAAAATCCTCTTGTCCTTGCATCTTTCTCGATACCGCCTCCGACGCGTCCGAATCCGGTAGTGGTGCATAATTGGGCGTTTGCATCGGTACGATTGGCCGAGAGTTTGGGTCAGCGCGGGGTAATGATTGAGAAATTGCATGAAGCACAGGCGGACCCATCCTTACGAGATAATGTCGCGATAGGTATCGCAACGGCATCGACGGGAATATCGGAGCTGGACGCTGATGCCGATCGTATTCGGGACGAGCCGAGAGACGTTTTCTATGCGAGCCTAGGGCGCCGACTTGCCAGCGTGCCTTATCTGGCGCGAGAGCAAGCTGTTGAGTTATCGAAAGCGCTCTTTGAGCAATGCGTGCGACATGGCCCACAAGGCATAGATGCGGCAGTATTTGTGAACATGCGAAATCTGGGACTACAGGACGTCTTCGATCTGAAACGACATGAAAACTATCTGCGTCGTGTGGAAGCACATCGCGAATTCCGTCTTTCGCTCATGCCCCTCATTCAAGACCTAAGCCGAGTTCGCTAGAATAGTGTGACTGATCAAACTCGTGGTTGTCGCTCGGCTGTAACTGGATTAGCAGTTCCACAGGTTGGCGAATTCTTTTTACTCGGCTGCGGGCGGCATCCGTCCCTTCAAAGCCGCGAGAAGACGGGCAAAACCGCGTTGTCTCAGTCAATCGCATGAAACGTTGTGGGCGTTTGTTCCAGGAGAAGGGTGCGCAGTTGTTGGGTTGAACCATCTTCCCCGGACTACGAACTGAGCGATGATCGCGGCCACTCCGTTAACCAAAAGAGCTTGGCGCACGCCGAACGCGCTCACCGAAAGGCCCGTAAGGAGGCTTCCGACCGATAGACCACCCCGCATCGCGAGCATATAGAGGCTGGCGGTTTGGCCGCGCAGGCGTGGCAGCGCAGTCGCTTGCAGGAGCGAGTTCGCAGATGTGTTGCTGATGGTCATCGACAAACCCGCGAGTGCTAGCAGGAGCGTGAGCCCCCAAAAGAACGGGTTGAGCCCGACGATGATCACGATCAAGCCATAGCTCATGGCAAAGCAAGAGCTGATCCGGTTGCGGTCCCGGGCCGGACTAATGGCAAGGAGCGCAACGGCACCAAACAGTCCGCCCACACCGAACGCGCCAATCGCGACGCTGAAGTCGCCGACATTGCCATGCAGCGCGTTCTTGACGAGGACCGGACAAAATACGATGAGCGGTCCGCACAACGTGCTTGTAAGCAGGACCGTAAGCAATGCACCGCGCAGCTGGGGTGAGCGCGCAATCTCTCTTATTCCTGCGAAGAAATGTTTCCGATCGAAAGCTTCCTCGGCTGGCGCACCCCGCCGGTTGTGCCGCGGTAGGATCCAAATTGCGACCCAGATGAAGGGAAGGTAGGAGGCGGCGTTGAGGGCAAAGCAACCGACCGCACCAACGCTTGCCATCAAGATACCGGCAAGCGCTGGCCCAAGAATGCGCGAAAGATTGAATTGCGTCGCGTTCAGAGCGAGGGCCGACGCGATCTGCTTCGGCTCGACAATCGAAGGAACGATCGACGAGAATGACGGCATCGAGAGCGCGTCGGTCACGCCGACGATTGCCGAAAGCACGATCACCATCCAAGGGCGCACCGTTCCAGTCAGCAACACCACGACGAGCAGGATCGGGCAGAGCATCTGAATCGACTGGCAGAGGGTGATGACACGGCGGCGATCGGTTCGGTCCGCTAATACCCCGCCAACCAGCGTCAAGATCCACACCGGTGCCGCCATCGCGAACGAATTGAATCCGATCAGGAACGATGACGCACCGAGGCTTAGCAGTAGCCATGGCTCGGCCACCTGTTGTGCCCATGTGCCGAGATTGGATAGGAGACTGGCGAAGCAGAACGTGCCAAAGCGTCGCGCGCGCAGAAGACGAAGCGACCTGAGGAACGATTCGATCGGAGATTCGGGCCAAGGCTCAGGTCCGGAAGCCTCGCGTTTGCCCTGGTCTCGGCGACTGGGTGCCATCGGCGGATTTCAACGCGGCATCCGCCTTTCGGCAGACCACAGCTAATGCATGAGCAGGATGGGCAAAAGGCTCGTTGCCACGATCTGGCGCGTCGCGCCGCCAAAGATCGTCTCTCGCCACGGCCGGTGACCATATCCGCCCATCACCAAAAGATCGGCGCCATCGTCGCGCGCCTCGGCGAGGAGTTGCTCGCCTGGACCCGCCCCCTTCACGGGCGGCACCTTTCGATGGATCGCTGCGATCGCGTGCGCCGCGAGGTAGTCGAGCAAGGGAAGCGCGTCTTCGTCCGCCGCATCGCCAATCGTGATGAGGACGACATTCCGGGCCTTTTCGAGCAGGGGGAGAGACGAGCTCAACGCATGGACAGACTCGGGCGTTCCGTTCCAGCCGACAGCGATCGTCTCGCCGAGCTTTCCTGGTGGTTTCGCCGGCGCCAGCAAGACCGGCCGTCCGGAGCGGATCAGCGTCTCTTCGATCGCATCCGAGTGCGGCTCATTGATGACGCGCTCGGATCGGCCAAGGACCACGAGATCGAAGAAGCGCGCACGGCGAGCGACGACGATGGGCCCGTAGCCGATGTCGACTCGCCAAGACGCAAGCGGCCTTTCGGTCGAGCCTGGGGCGTGCAAGAGATCGTGCCGTTTCGCCACGTCCTCGAAAGCTTTCTTGGTCTTCTCCGCGAGCGCGTCCGAATCCGCGATCAGCCGGTCGAACCATTCCCCAGAAGTCGGCATCCCGAAACCGTCGCCCATCATCATGGCGGCGACCTGATTGGGGTCGGGCTTTACGTGCAGGGCTTCGAGATGCGCGCCAGTCCGCGCGGCGGCCCGGCAGGCGATTTCGATGGCGCCCTTGCTTGCTGTGCCGCCGCTGGTGGCAACAAGGATTGTCTTCAATGCCATGGTAGTTCCTCCATCCGACCCCGAGCATAACGGCCGCCCGATAGGTCGCCTTGATGCAGGTCAATCCCGACGGTCCCTCAGGGCTTCCGTCCCCGTCACGATGTCGAGCAATTCGTCGGTGATCTCGGACTGTCGGGCAATCCGCGCCGACCCGCGCAATTGGTCCAGTTTCTTGGTAACATTGTCGTGCGCGGAATCCATTGCCGCGAAACGAGCCGCGTTCTCGCTCGCGATCGATTCGATGGCGGCCTCGACCAAAAGAGCGAAGACATATTCCGCCATCAGCTTTTCGAGGAGAGCCGGCGCCGAAAGGTTGTGAAAGGGCGTTTGTCCCAGTCGTTTCCTGGCAAGCGAGCCGACGTCCAGCGGGAGGACGGTGCGGCGTACGACCATCGTCGACCTGCCCTGGCGGGTGCGTGCGAAGACTGCCTCGACGCGGGAAAACTCGTTTCGCGCGATGCGGCGATAGAGCTCGGCGGTCAAGGGACGGACTGCATCGGGCGCGCTTGCGACGCGCGTCGCCATTGGCCTTACCCAGGCGGCCTGTCGCCCCCGTTCTTGCACGAAAGCCGCCCCCCGGCTGCCCAGCACGAAAAGAACGTCGTCAGCACTTGCGGCGCCATCGGGGCAGTCGATGAGTACCTGATTGAATCCACCTACGAACCCATGCTCGGCAGTGAAGAGCAGCAACGCGCGGCGCGGGCGGATGGCCGGCGCCGGGACGGGCTCCGGCATCAGGAGAAGAGCGTCGCCGATCGCGTCCGCCATCGCATCGGCATAGCGGCGAGTACCGGGGAGGGCGCGCTGCGCCTCCTGCACGCGCATTCCCGCGAGCGAACGCATGGCTCCGACGACGTCGAGCAATTCGTCCATGCTGACGACGTGGCTTTCAATTTCCGCAAGCCGCGTCATGGTTGACCAGCCCCTCCCGTTGCCGGACCCGCCGCGGCCAGCGACTGCGCCAGTGCGCGGAGCGCGACGCCCAACTCGGCACGCGCCGTGTCCGCAAGCTCGCCCTTGTCGTCGAGCGCGAGGACGGCGGGATAATGTTCCGTAAGCCAGGATTTAAGCTGGGCGCGGAAATCGTCCACCCGCTCGAGCGGGATCGCGTCGAGGACGCGCAGATCGAGCGCCAGCAGCAGCGCCACTTCCTCGCCGAGCGACAGCGGATGGAATTGCCGCTGACTCAGCACGGACCTGATCCGCCGGCCGTGCTCGATGATCTTGCGGGTCCGCTCGTCGACCATCGTGCCGAAGCGCGTGAACACTTCGAGTTCGAGAAACTGGGCGTATTCGAGCCGCAGGCTTTCCGAAAGCGATCTCAAGACCGGTGCCTGTGTCTTGCCGCCGACTCGCGAGACGCTCTTGCCGACATCAATTGCTGGCTTCTGGTCTTCGTTGAAGAGGCGCGGCTCGAGGTAGATCTGCCCGTCGGTGATCGAGATCAGGTTGGTCGGGATATAGGCGCTGATATTGCCCGCCTGGGTCTCGGCAATCGGAAGCGCGGTGAGCGAACCGCCGCCGCGTTCGGGCGCGAGCTTCGCCGCCCGCTCCAGCAGGCTCGAATGGATGTAGAAGATGTCGCCGGGGTAGGCCTCGCGTCCCGGCGGCCGGCGCAGCAGCAGGGACAATTGACGATAGACGGCCGCGTGCTTCGTCAGATCGTCGATGACGAGCAGGACGTCGTGGCCGCGCTGCATGAAAAACTCCGCCATGCTGCACGCGGCATAGGGCGTGAGCCACTGCAGCCCCGGAGCGGCGTCCGCGCCGCCCACGACAAACAGCGTCCGCTCCGGCGCGCCGTAGCGTCGAACTGCGTCGATGACCTGCGCGACGGAGGATGTCTTCTGGCCGATCGCGGCATAGACGCAGATCACGTCGCTCGACCGCTGATTGATGATCGTGTCGACGGCAATGGCGGATTTGCCGATCGCGCGGTCGCCGATGATGAGCTCGCGTTGTCCGCGGCCCAACGGGATCATGGCGTCGACAAGGAGGAGACCGGTTGCCAGGGGCCGCGTCACGAGCGCACGGTCGACGATCGCCGGCGCCGGCTGATCGATCGGCGCGAAGCTTTCTGCCACGAGCGGCTCTCCGGCATCGAGCGGCACACCTAACGCATCGACAACCCGGCCAAGGAGCGACGGGCCGACCGGGACGCGCGCCACTTCGCCGGTTCCCTTGACCATGCTGCCGCTCATGATCGCGCCGGCATCGCCAAGCAACACGCAGCCGATCGTCTCCGAGGCGAGATCGACGGCAATTCCGCGCACGCCATTCTCGAAAACCAACAATTCGTCGAGCCGCGTCTCTCGCAGCCCCGAAACGGTCGCAACGCCGTCACCGATCTCGAGGACACGGCCGACCGGTTCGATGCGCGGTTCGAGGGAGGCAGCGGCGATGCGCCTCTGGCTTCGATCGTGCCACGCACGGAGATCGTCAACGAGCGTCGGCATCGGTTTCGACCTCGGATCGGAGCGCTGCGAGGGAGTTCTGCCAGGAGAGGCGGAGAACGGCATTCGGCAGGTGCAGTTCGACTCCCGCGATCAAGTCCGCATCGGACTGGAACGCAATCGCCGCGCCATCGCCAAACCTCTCGCCTAGGCGGCGGCGCCACTCCGCCGCGGCTTCGGCCGGGAGCGGCGATGCGGTAACGACTGTGATGCCCCCGTCCTTTGCGCCATCATTAACGAGCCGGTCGAACTCTGCCTTCGGCATCGCGGCGACATGCCGCTCGATGCGCTTCAGCCACACCTCGGCGCGAACCTCCATCGGCAGTTCGTCGATGAGCCGGCGCGCCATGCGGCCGGCCAGATCGAGAGCCGCCTCCTGCATCGCGCCGAGCGCCTGCTCGCGCTCCTTGGCAAGGGTTTTCCGAGTGCCGTCGAGAAGCTCGGCGGCCTCCTTTTCCGCGCGGACCCGGCGCGCTTTCGCCGCTTCCTCCGCCTCCGTCTCGGCCGCCTTGAGCAGCGCGGCGCGTTGGGTCGCGATGGCGGCGCGATCCTCGGCAGCCTTCGCCCGAAGCGTCTCAGCCTTGGCCTGGGCGTCGCGCGCCTCCTGAAACTGCTTTTCGGTCCCGGCGCGGCGCGCGTCGATGAGACGCAGCACCGGCTTGTAGAGAAAGCGCTGCAACAGCCATACCAGGATGGCGAAATTCACCGCCTGCAGCGCCAGAGTCCACCAGTCGATCCGCATCGCGTCAGCCCACGTAGGGATTTGCGAAGAGCAGCATGAGCGCGACGACGAGGCAGTAGATCGCCATCGTCTCGATCATCGCGAGACCGACGAAGAGCGTGCGCGAGATCGTCCCGGCCGATTCCGGCTGCCGCGCGATCGCATCCATGGCGGCGGCGACCGAGCGGCCTTCGGCAAGGGCCGGACCGATTGATCCGATCGAAACCGCGACGGCGGCGAAAATGATGCTGATGACCTTTGCGTCCATGGGGCCTCCGTTACGCTTTCCCGACGCTGCCCGCGGCAGCGCCGATGAAAACCGTGGCGAGAACGGTGAAGATGTAGGCTTGAACGATCCCCACCAGGATCTCGAGCGCCATGAGCGGGATCGGCACGAAGAGCCCGGACAGCCCGAGCACGAGCGCGATCACGAATTCGCCGCTCATCACGTTGCCGAAGAGCCGCACCATGAGCGAGAAGGTCCGCGTCACCTCCGACACGAGATTGAGGGGCAGCATGATGAGCTTCGGCTGCGCGAAGCTCGCGAGATATCCCAGCGCGCCATGCGCGCGCACGCCGAAATAGTGCACCGCGCAGAACACAATGAGCGCCAGCGCGGCGGGTGTCTCGATCTTGCCGGTCGGCGCCTCGACGCCCGGCAGGACACCCGAGAGATTGGCGGTCACAAGGAAGATGAAGAGCGTTCCGAGGAGGGGCAGAAACGGCCGCGCATCCTTGCCGATCACGTCGTCGATCTGGGCGAGGACGCCGCTCACGATCGCCTCGAGCGCAGCTTGGCGGCGATCCGGTGGAGTTCCTAGGCGACGGGTCACGGCCCAGGACCCAAGGGACAGCAGCAGCATGATCGCCCACGTCGTCGCCACCGGCCGCGTGATTCCGACGGGTCCGACGTGGAAGAGGAGCGTGCTCGAAAGCGGCGATTGCTGCATCAGGCGGCTCTCCGTCCCTGCCGCAGGGCGATGCTGCGGGCAACGAGGAATCCGGCGAACGCGGCGAGCAGCGGGATCGCGCCCAACCGCGCGGCGAGCGCGAAGGCGATTACCACCGCGCCGAGACGCGCGAGCGTCAGCAGGGCTAGGCGCGCCCATCTGCCCTCTGCCGCGAACAGGTCGGTGGTCCATTTGAGGCAAGCGAAATAGGTCAGCCCGAGCACGGCGCCGCCCACCATCATGGCGGTCGCAAGTGCAAGCGTGGGCGCGGTCGTCAGGTGGATCATTTGCGGTGCATCCTCTTCCAGGCGAGCGTACAGCCGAGTGCAAGTCCGGCGACGAGCAAGCCGAGGGTCCAGAAAATTCCCGACCGGAACGCGTGATCGAGCCATCGTCCGAGAAAGATGCCGACGAGCGTCGGTATCACCACGGCCCAGCCGAGCGACCCGATCATCGCAAGGTTCTGGCCGATCGACCGCTCGCCCTCGCGTTCCCAGCGGCGGCGCCGTTCACGTCGCGTCTTCACCGCATCTCGAAGCTGCTCGTGTTTCATCGGCCGATGCCGTCGCCATCGAGCGCGGCGGACCGGCCAAGGAAGCCGGAGCTTCGGGGCCGGAGAAAACGGTAGATCTGGCGGATGGCGGCGAGATAGAGTCGCTCCGCGTCGGTTCGCGCCGCCTGCTCTTCCGCCTGCTGGCGCTGAAAGACGGCAAGAACCTCATGCTCCAGCCGATGCAAATCGTCGCCCGGTATCGCCTCCGGCGTCGCGATCGTGATCGCGTCTCCGCGACGCACTTCGAGCATGCCGCCGCGGACGGCAACGTGATACTCTTTTCCCCGCTCGTCGCGCCAGCTCGCGACCGAAACGGCGAGCGCGGTCAGGAAATCGGCATGGTGCGGCAAGATGCCGAAGGCGCCGGTCTCGTCCTCGGCGCGAAGATGCGCGACGCGTTCCGTGTCGACAACGACCGCCAGCGGCGTGACCACCGTGAGCCTCATGCCTCGACCCCGCTTGCCTGCTTTTCCTTCGTCCGGGCCTCATCGAGGTCGCCAACCATATAGAGCGAGTTTTCCGCCCACCGATCCGCTTCGCCATCGAGGATCGCGCGGCAGCCTTGCAAGGTCGCTGCGAGCTCGACCGTACGGCCCGGCTTGCCCGTGAAGGCCACGGTGACCAGGAACGGCTGGGTCAGGAACCGCATGAGGCGCCGCGCGCGCTGCACAACCATACGATCACCGGCGCTCAGCTCCTCGATGCCGAGGAGCGCGATGATTTCCTGAAGCTCGCGGTAGTGCGCGATGGTTTTTCGTACATCCTGCGCCGTCCGGTAATGCTCCTCGCCGACCAGCCGCGGATCGAGCAGGCTCGAGGTCGAAGCGAGCGGGTCGACCGCCGGGTACATGCCCTCGCTCGCCATCTCGCGCGACAGCACGATCGAGGAATCGAGATGGCTGAAAATCTCGGACACCGCCGGATCGGTGAAGTCGTCGGCTGGAACATAAACGGCCTGGATCGAGGTGATTGCCGCGCCGGCGACCGAGGCGATCCGCTCCTCGAGCTCCGCAATCTCGCTGGCGAGCGTCGGCTGATAGCCGACGCGTGATGGCAACCGACCAAGCAGGCCGGAGACTTCTGCGCCGGCCTGCACATAGCGATAGACGTTGTCGATCAAGAACAACACGTCTTCGTGCAAGGCGTCGCGGAAGTATTCGGCTATGGCGAGCGCGGTGAGACCGGCCCGCCATCGCGCGCCAGGCGGCTCGTTCATTTGCCCGAACACCAGGGCAGTGCGCGCAAGGACGCCGGATTGCCGCAGCTCCAGCAGCAGCTCGTGCCCCTCGCGCGAGCGCTCGCCGATGCCCGCGAAAACGGAGATGCCGGAGTGGCGTTCGACCGTGGTTCGGATGAGCTCCATGATGAGGACGGTCTTGCCGACGCCGGCGCCTCCGAACATCGCCGCCTTGCCGCCTTTGACGAGTGGTGCCAGGAGATCGACGACCTTGATGCCGGTGTGGAACATTTCGAGCATGCCGCGCTGGCTGCCGATCCCGGGTGCCGTTGCATGAATCGGCCGGGTGAGCGTGCCCGCTGCGAGCGGCGGACCGCGGTCCACGGGCTCGCCGAGCGCATTCAACAGGCGGCCGAGAACGGGCTCGCCGACCGGGACGCGGATCGCGGACCCGAGCACCACGGCGTCGGCGCTGCGGGCAAGGCCAGTGGTGACGCCGAGCGCCACGGCGCGCACCGTCGTCGAACTGAGATGCTGGTGAACTTCGGCGATGAGCGACCGGCCGACATTCCCGTGGATTTCCAGTCCTTCGCCGATCGACGGCAGCGCGCCGGCCGGAAATTCGATATCGAGCACGGAGCCGCGAACGGCGACAACCTGTCCCCGAACGGGTCCGCTTCCGTGTCCCTCAGTGTTGTGCATCTGCATCGATCTCGCTGAGCAGACGGCGAGAGCCCACGCAACCTGCCCTGAGTCCGGGAGGATGTCTCCAAATGCGCGGGGTGGCCTTGATTTGCCTCAAGGCAGTGTTGGCGCTGCGACAATGCGGCGAAGCGAGCGGCAATTACGTTTCGCGCACGAGACGATACGTAATGGCCCTTACGTACTTTTGCGAATATCGCTCCCGCCTTGCTTGGCGATAACAAATGGTCAACGACCAACGAGGGGTTTTCTTCCATGACTCAGCTCATCGTTCGCGACGACCGGGAATTGCACCGCCTTGAGCTCGCGATTGCGTCCATCGAAAATGCGCGCCCGTGCGCGAGCTTGCGCAACGACTGCCTGCTGGCGGCGCTCAAGGCCGAACGCGACGAGCTTTTTCGGATATCGGGGCGCACGAGGCGGTCGCGCCCACGGATGCAGACTCCCGCGCGCCTGACGGCTTAGGCGGATTTCACGGTGTCAGTAACGGTCCGCGCGCGACGCTCGGCTCGACCGCGAGGTGATTCTTGACGTTGCGCACCCCAGGAACACGCCGTGCCAGAAGCTCGATCGCGTCGGACTGCGTCTCGGACCGGACGGTTCCCCAGAGATGCGCCGTATGTTCGAGCACGGTCACATAGATATCCGAAAAAGGTACCCAGCGTTCGTGCTCCAACGCGTCCTCGAGGCGTTCGCGAATCGCCAAGTCGTCCTCGCTGGCGACGATTGCCGGCCGCGCGGCGACAAAGGCCCGCACTAGGTCGGCTCGCGAGATGATGCCGATGAGCCGATCCTCGCGCGTCACAGGCAGGCGCTTCACGCGGCTTCGTTCCATGAGATCCGCCGCCTCGCCGAGTGACGCATCCGGGGCGATCGTCACGACCTTTTGCGTCATCACGTCCTTGGCCCGAAGGCCATGTGAGGCGACGTAGTGCGCGGCGAGGGTCTCGGGCGCGGCAAAGGCGCGGAACCACCACGCTTGATGCGCCTCGGTCTCTGTTTCGGGCCGTCGCATGAGATCACCCTCGCTCACGATGCCGACGACGTGCCGCATCCCGTCGATCACGGGAACGGCGCTCAAGCGCTGCTCGACCAGCAATGCCGCCACCTCTGCAACCGGCATGTCGGGCGGAACGGCAATGACCTTTCGAGTCATAAAGCGATTAACGTCCATAGCCGACTCCGTTGTGCCGCCGGCGTAGCAAGACACCCGCTTCAGTTGGCGCCCTCATTTAGACGCGGACCGCTTAGCACTGCTAAGAAGGCCCGAATCGTGCGGGCCCAATTCTTCGCGATTGAGATACGCTTTTACGCTCAAGTGGAACACTCCCGCGCCAGCGAACATTCCAGCGATGAAGGTGAGGATAAACCAAAGGACCGTCATGGGCGTTGTCCCTCGTCAGCGTGCGGCGGCTTGGCTCGTAAAAGTCTTCTCTTCGCTGGCTGAGGGGCGGCGCTCCTGTGCCGGCGCGACCGGCGAAGGCCCGACTTTCCAGGTCTTGCCTGCTTTGGCCTGCGGGTGCGCAGCCAGCGCGATGGCGGGGCCGATCGCCATAACGTTTTCCGCGAGCGTCGTCCAAAACTGGAACTGTTTTGCCGCCTGCGTCGAATAATCCGCCCAGGCTTTCTGCAAAAAAGTCCATTCGCATGTGACGGCGTCCCCGACGCTACGGCAATTGGCGAACTCGCGGCAGGTTTCCATCTGCTGGTTGAGCCGGGTAACGGCGAAGCGGCCAAGCTCATCGCTATAGTCGAATATCCCGCGCGTCCATTGGTCAATGACTTGGCGCCCGACCTCCATCGCGGCTCCGTAGTTTGGGCCGGAAGTGAGTTTCGCATCTGCTGCGTCTGCCATGGTAGCGACCTCCTGCGGTGATGCGGCAAGTATCCGACCCACCGCGGGCACGGGCCTTGATCTATCTCAATGCGGGACGAACGGGGCGCACCGATGGTGGGGGCTCGAAATTCTGGAGAGCCAAGCATGAGCGACGATCGGATACTGCAGCAGCGTGTAATGGACGAACTCGCCTTCGATCCGATGGCGGACGCGGCGCATGTCGGCGTTTCCGCTAGGGACGGCATTGTCACCTTGAACGGCCATGTGAAGACCTACGCGGCGAAATTCGCGGCCGAGCGCGCCGCACGGCGGGTGCGCGGCGTGAAGGCCGTGGCCCAGGAGATCGACGTTCGTCTGCCGTCCGACAAGAAGACGAAGGACGACGAGATCGCCGCCCGCGCCGTCAAGATCCTCGAATGGGACGTGGTGATCCCGCCCGATTCCATCCGGGTGAAGGTCGAAAATGGCACCGTGACACTCACGGGCGAGGTCGACTGGATCTATCAGCGCGACGAGGCCGAGCGCGACGTCCATCGGCTGGGCGGTGTCCACTTCATCATCAATCAGATCCGGGTGCGGCCGCAGACCCAGCCGGAGGATGTTAAAACCAAGATTGCTGCCGCTTTCGAGCGCACGGCAGAAAATGAGGCCGCGTCGATTACCGTCGAGGTACGCGATGGCGCGGTGATTCTGGGGGGGCACGTCCGTAACTGGCTTGAGCGCGAGGAGGCCGTACGCGCCGCCCGCTCTGTTCCGGGCGTCAACACGGTCGAGAATAACATTCTTATTGCGCGTCCTTGAGAACGAGGAGCATCGCCATGCCCGCGAAGGACGAAACGCCGGTCGAGCTTGTCATCAGCCCAGAAAAAATCGGCTTCATCATCGTCAAGGCGCGCGGGTACGATGCGAAGGTCGAGCCGGACGACGAAGGCTCGGGCTCCAATCCGTCGGATGATGGCGAGGCGGATGTCCTCGAGGATTTTCGCGACGACGCGACGCTCGAGGAGCTGACCGCCGCAATCGACGGGCTTAACGAGGAAGAGGTCATCGATCTCATCGCACTCGCCTGGGTCGGCCGGGGCGATTTCCAGAAGGAGGAGTGGCGCGAGGCTCGCGCGCTCGCGGACGAACGGCATCGTCCGCATTCCGCCACGTACTTGGTCGGAATGCCGGCTCTCGGCGACTATCTCGAGGAGGGTCTCGCAGTGTTGGGATATCCAGCAATGGATTTCGGCGCCGACCGCCTATAGCCCTCCGGCGACCGACCGTAGCGACGCACGAAAAAGTCCACGCGTGACCGTGGCGCCCGTCAGTTTCGTGGCACGCGCTTTCATCACAATCCGTTGATGGAACGGCTCCTCCTCGTCGGTACGTCGTGCCCGACGAAGATGTGAAGCAAGGTCATGATCCGTCAGGGGATTAGGAGGTCCGCGCTCGAATAGGGATTAATACGTACTTTTGCGTCACATCAAACTGATCCGACGGTAATGGGCAAAGAATTGGTCGCATGAGTGATGTCCAAACGCAGCGATGGATGAAGCAACCGATGACCACGAAAACAGCACTCCTTCTCCTCGCGGTCGTGTTTGCTATTCCGGCCCAAGCTGACGACAGGCCAGTTGTTTCGCAGCCTTATGCGCCACGGCTGGGCGATATCATGGGCGCAACGCAGCTGCGCTACTTCAAGCTGTGGTATGCCGGTGCGGAAAAGAACTGGGGTCTCGCCGATTACGAACTTGGTCAGATCAGGGAAAGCTTCGGTGATGCCATGACCTATTATCCTGGCTTGCCGATTTCCGATATGACGACCCTGGCCAAGCCGGCAGCGGCAATCGATGCCGCCATCAAGGCGAAAGACAGCGAGCGATTTGCCAGCGCGTTTCGTGCGCTGACCACCGCCTACAACACATGCCACCATGCACAGGGCGTGGGCTTCATCACCATCAAGGTGCCGAACACGTCGCCCTTTAGCAACCAAGTCTTTACTCCCCACCCCTAATGACGGCCAGGAGTCCTGCCAATGTCCAGCGGTGAAGCTCTCTTTCTTGCCTTGGTCATCTCTGCGATGTTCGCCTTCATCGGTACGCTCGCGTGGGTGACCTATGGCGGCAAGTCGCAACCGCGCAAGCGCGAAACGTCGCGACGCGCGAACCAGCACCATCAGATAGCTTGAGCTCTGCCGATACGCGGCAGGCGCGAAGGTGTCGAAGGGATTGTCGCCGGGTGCCGAGCAAGGGGCGATCGTCCCAGCAACGAAGAAATTGTCTCACGCCTCCGGACGCACCACGAGGTCAGCTTCGATCGACATGCGCACTAGCTCCGACAAGGTGCGCGCTTTCATTTTCTCCATGACGCGCGCCCGGTGAATTTCAACCGTTCGCGGACTGATTGACATGCGATAGGCGATGACCTTGTTGGGATGTCCGGCGACGAGATAGTCGAGCACCTCCCGCTCGCGCGGTGTCAGCTGCGTCGCCAGCTCACGGATCGCGTCAGCCAGGGCGCGTTCGTGGGTTGACGCCCGATCGAGCTGAAGCGCCCGCTCCACGGCCGCGAGCAGGGCATCCTCGGCATAGGGTTTCTCGATGAAATCGACGGCACCAGCCTTCATCGCCCGCACCGCAAGCGGCACGTCACCGTGGCCTGTGATCACGATCACCGGAAGCGGGACTTGGCGCCGGCGTAACTCTTGCTGTACCTCGAACCCGCCCATGTCCGGCATAAGCACATCGACCAGCACGCAGCCGGAAGCATGCGGCGGCAGGGCCTCGAGAAAGGCTCTGCCACCGTTGTAGGAGGCGACCCGGTAGCCGCTCGTTTCGAGCAACAGACCGAGCGAATCGCGTACGGCGCTGTCGTCGTCGACGACGAAGATCGTGGCTTGGTCCATGACCGGACGCGAATCTGTCGCATCGGCAAGCGCGGCGCAACTCCTGTCGGGGCGGGTATCGGTAATTTGAAGTGGCTATAAGAGTTGGCCGCCGTGCCGCGGATTGCGCCAGATCAAGGGCAGGAGGCGCAGTCGTCCTAAAGTGCGCAATCACAGATCCTCGGAGGGTTGCCATGGGATTCAGGGACGTGATCGTCATCTTCACGGATGCGGATTGTCTAACGAACCGACTCGATCTTGCGGCCGATATCGCCCGGCCTGAGGGTGCTCATCTCATCGGCCTCTACCTCATGCCTCCCATCACTTTCCTGGCAGGAGGATTGCCCTACACTGGAACCGAGACGGAGCTGCGCGCGCTTGAGGCCCTCGAGGCAGAGCGCCGTGCCAGAACCCTCAGGACGGCCGGCGAAGTCGAGAACGCGCTACACGCGGTGGCCGAGCGCGAGGGCCTTGCTCACGAATGGCGTGTCGTCGAAGGCGACGTGGTTCACAGCGCGGTACTGCACGCACGGCACGCCGATATCACGATCGTGGGGCAGAACGATCCTGACCGTCCTGCGCTTGCGCCCCATCTTCCCGAATCTGTGCTGCTGGGCTCCGGCCGACCGGTCTTGATCGTACCCTATGCGGGGCATTTCCAGAGTGTCGGGCACAACGTCCTCGTTGCCTGGAACGCAACGCGGGAAGCGGCGCGCGCGGTGGCCGACGCCGTGCCAATCTTGCGGAAGGCGGGAAAGGTAGTGGTCCTTTCCGTCAATCCGCCGAGTGCGGAAGTCGGAGGACCGGCCTGGCCTGCGGCCGACATCGCGCGGCATATCGCACGCCATGGCGTCGTTGCCGAGGCGTCCTCGAGCGTGAGCCACGACATCGACGTGGGCAATGTAATCCTGTCGCGCGCCGCCGATTTCGGGTCCGACCTCATTGTGATGGGCGGTTATGGGCATTCGCGCCAGCGCGAGTTCCTCCTGGGCGGGGTGACGCGGACGCTGCTGCAGCATATGACCGTGCCGGTCCTCATGTCGCACTAGCTGGGCCCTCGGTCGCGACTGCGTTGCTATGGCGTGCCGCCGCTCGTGAGCGCGCGATTGACCAGCGCGACAAGTTCATCGCCGCGAAACGGTTTTTCGAGGAACGAAAACACGCCTGCGGCCGCTGCGCGCGAGCGGACTGTGCCGGTCGGATCGCCGGTCATCAGGATGACGGGCGGAATGTCTCGCCCGTCCCGCAGCCGTTCAAGCAACTCGAGGCCCGACATGCCCGGCAGCTGGACGTCAAGAATGAGCAGGTCGGCGGAGGTGGGATCGACCGCCGCGCACAGAGCCTCGCAGGACGCAAACCCGCGGACCGGAAGCGCTTCGCATTCGAGAAGCAGGCTTATTGCATCGCGCGTCGCGGTGTCGTCCTCGGCGAGTAAGATCATCAACCTTGAGCCCTTTGAGATTGCCAAGATCGAGCCTCGACGGCCTAGGTGCCTTGATTTGGATCAGCGCGGCCGTATTATTCCCACCGCGATCATTCGGCGTCATGGTTGATGAACAGAGAAAGTGATCCTCGCGGCGCCAGCCGCGGACCGGCAGGGCTTCTTCCGGCCAGCCACTACGTTGCCATGGTCGAATCGTCCGACGACGCCATCGTTGGTGAGACCTTGGACGGCATCGTCATCAGCTGGAACGCCGCGGCAAAACGAATCTTTGGTTACGCAGCCGATGAAATGATTGGTAAGCCTGTATCAGTGCTGGCGCCGCTTGGTCGTGAAGACGAAATGCCGCGCCTCCTTGCGCGGATTAAAGTCGGCGAACGGATCGAGCATTACGAAACTGAACGCCGGCACAAGGATGGACGCAGCATCCCGATTTCGCTCTCCGTCTCACCCATTCTCGATGACGCGGGCCGGATCGTCGGCGCTACGAAGATCTCGCGCGACATCGGCAACGAGCGGCGAATGCGCCTGGAGCTTGAGGAACGGGAAGGGCTGCTGCGATCGATTCTCGAGACGATTCCCGACGCGCTGGTGGTCATCGACGAGCGTGGCATCATCCAGTCCTTCAGCACCACGGCTGAGCAGCTGTTCGGCTTCGACTCGTCCGAGGTCTGTGGCCACAACGTGAAAATGCTGATGCCGTCACCGCACCAGGAGAATCACGACGATTATCTCCGGCACTACATGACAACCGGCGAGCGGCGCATCATCGGCATCGGTCGTGTCGTCGCGGGCTTGCGGAAGGACGGAACCACCTTCCCTATGGAGCTTTCAGTCGGTGAGGTGATGCAAGGCGGGCGCCGCCTTTTCACCGGCTTCGTTCGCGACTTGACGCAGCGGCAGACGACCGAACGGCGCATCCAGGAGCTGCAATCGGAGCTGCTACACGTTTCCCGCCTTACCGAGATGGGACAAATGGCCTCGGGCCTCGCGCACGAGCTCAATCAACCTCTGACGGCCGCATCCAACTATCTGCAGGCACTGCGGCGGCTCATGGCGCGGGGCGATGGGGCATCCCTCGCGCGCGCGGACGGCGCCGCTGAGAAGGCGGTCGACCAGGTAGGCCGGGCCGGTGAGATCATCCGCCGCTTACGCGAATTCGTGAAGAAATCGACACCGGAACGGCGCGAGGAGAACGTCCTTACGCTCATCGAGGAGGCGAGCGGTCTCGCTCTCATCGGCGCACGTGAGCAGGGCGTTGCCGTTCGGTTCCGCACGGCGCCGGACTTGCCACCTGCGCACGTCGACAAAGTCCAGGTCCAGCAAGTGCTCGTCAACATCATTCGCAATGCCGTCGAGGCGATGCAGGCGAGCGCCCGCCGCGACATCACGATCGAGACAGGACTCGACGAGGACGGACTCATCCGGATTGCCATCCTCGACACGGGTCCAGGGATCTCGCCCGAGATCATGGAGCGGTTGTTTCAGCCCTTCGTGACGACAAAACCGCAAGGGATGGGGGTGGGGCTTTCTCTCTGTCGCGCCATCGTCGAGGCGCATGGCGGGCGGCTGTGGGCGGAGCGCAATCCCGAGGGCGGCACGATCTTCTGCTTCACAGTGCCGTCAGTCGAACAAGCCAGTCTCTTGGCATCGCGACTTTAGCGTCCGGCCCTCTCGTGCGAGCCGCGTTAGCACACGC
Source organism: uncultured Alphaproteobacteria bacterium (assembly GCA_963729295.1). Lineage (GTDB taxonomy): Bacteria > Pseudomonadota > Alphaproteobacteria > ATCC43930 > CGMCC-115725 > DATJLY01. The sequence goes on along the minus strand of CAVSNJ010000020.1, from coordinate 192,883 downwards.
GGCACTCCGGCATGCTTAATACCTAGGGTTGCTGACATGGGCGCGGCGTTCAACCGTGCTGTAACAGATTCGACCCGGCAACGGGCCAAACAGCAGCCTGCGTCGACTGGAGACTGATTGTCGCAACTCCAGTCACTACGATGCATCCGAGCATCACCGGCGCGTGTTTATAGAGAGACGTTCGGTGGGTGGGGCTTGGGCATAAACGGTTTCGGCACTGCAGGTCGGTCAGCTTGCTTCCCTTGTGCGAAGCGCGGATGCAAGCGTCACAACCATTGCGGGCTGGCGCACTTCGCAGCGATCCCGAAAACCTGCGCGCACCCACGGAGTACTATCGCGGCAGAATTGGCGTGCTGGTCCGGTGATTTGTATGCGTGAGCCGATTCTCGTGCTCAACGCCGGCTCGTCGAGCATTAAATTCTCTGTGTTCGAAACGCGCTCCGACCGTTCGCTAGCGGCTTGCGCGCATGGGCAAGTAGAAGCGATCGGCACGCCGTCTGCGCGGATCGAGGTTGCCGATGCTGAGGGCGAGAGCCTCGCAAGCGACTCTGTCGAAGGCGGTGACCATAGGGCGGCGATTGGGGTAATCCACGCTTGGTTCGCCGCACACGTTGGGAGCGAGGTAGGGTTCGACGGCATCGGGCACCGTGTGGTGCACGGCGGCATGACGTACATGGAACCGGTTCTGATTGATCATACGGTGATTGCAACGCTCGAGGCGCTGGTGCCGCTGGCACCGCTCCATGAGCCGCACAATATTGCGGGTATTCGCGCCGTCACGGCTGTGGCGCCCGCGGTGCCGCAGATCGCCTGCTTCGATACAGCGTTCCACCGCACCATGCCATCGGTAGCGCAGGAGTTCGCGCTGCCGCGCGCGCTCACGAAAAAGGGCATCCGCCGATTTGGCTTTCATGGGCTTTCCTACGAGTGCATTGTCTCGGCGCTGCCTCGGGTCGCGCCGGAATGCGCGCGTGGCAAGATCGTCGTGGCCCATCTCGGCAACGGGGCGAGCATGTGCGCCATCGACCACGGCCGCAGCAGGGCCACGACCATGGGGCTTACTGCAGTGGACGGTCTGCCCATGGGCACGCGGACCGGCGCCCTCGATCCCGGCGTGATCCTTTACCTCCTCGAACAGGAACAGATGGATTCTAAGGCGATCGAGCACCTCATCTACGAGCGCTCGGGCCTGCTCGGCGTTTCAGGCGTATCGAGTGACATGCGCACCTTGCTTGCGAGCGATGTTCCAGAGGCAAAGGAGGCCGTCGAGCTTTTCGTTTATCGGATCGGGCGCGAGCTTGGTTCGCTTGCGGCGGCGCTCAGAGGGCTGGACGCAATTGTCTTCACGGGCGGGATCGGCGAGCATGCGGCCGAGATTCGTGCGCGCGTATGCCGCGATGCACAGTGGCTCGGCATCGTGCTGGACGACGAGGCGAATGCTCGACACGGCCCGCGCATCTCGTGGTCCGGTTCCGCGGTATCCGTTTGGGTCATCCCAACCGACGAGAATCTGGTGATTGCGCGCCACACACGCCAAATGCTCGATACGGGAAATTGGCATGAGCTTTGATGGCGCCTGCGAATTCTGGCCTTCCTCACCGGCAACGGGACGTTTTTCCCGTTTCGCCCCACCAGGTTCGCCGGCCCGGCCGGTTCGTGCGCGAGATGAGGACGAGAATGTCATTACATGCCCGATAGGCCGCTTCGCGACGGGAGAATTCCATGTCCACATCCGCTTCGATCTTGGCTCCGAGCCCTGCCGGCATGGCGCTCGACGCGGAGCTAGCGCTGACGGACGCGTGGTGGCGTGCCGCGAACTACTTATCTATCGGGCAGATTTATCTGCTCGAAAATCCACTTCTCAACGAGCCACTAGAGCTTAAGCACATCAAGCCGCGGCTCCTCGGCCACTGGGGCACGACGCCCGGCCTCAACTTCGTCTACGCGCATTTGAATCGCATTATCAGAGCACGTGATGTTAACATGATCTACGTCGCCGGCCCCGGCCATGGCGGTCCCGGAATAGTCGCCAATACCTGGCTCGAGGGCACTTACGGCGAGATATACCCGCACGTGCCGCAGAACGCCGCGGGTATGCAGCGCCTCTTCAAGCAGTTCAGCTTTCCGGGAGGAATCCCGAGCCACGTGGCGCCCGAAACTCCGGGTTCGATCCACGAGGGGGGAGAGCTTGGCTACGCGTTGTCGCATGCCTATGGAGCCGCATTCGATAATCCCGAGCTCGTCGTCGCATGTGTGGTCGGTGACGGCGAGGCGGAGACCGGTCCTATGGCGACGTCCTGGCACTCCAACAAATTCCTCAATCCCCTTACTGACGGGGCGGTCCTGCCTGTCTTGCACCTGAATGGCTATAAGATCGCCAATCCCACCATTCTGGCACGCATCGGAACAGAAGAGCTCAAGAGCCTTTTCATCGGCTATGGCTACAGGCCGCATCTCGTCGAAGGCGACGATCCTGCGATGATGCACCGGTTGATGGCGGCAACGCTCGATGAGGCATTTGACGAAATCCGCGCCATTCAGAGCGGCGCCCGTGACGGCAAAGCGAAAAACCGAACCCGCCCGACGTGGCCGATGATTATATTGAAAACGCCGAAGGGTTGGACCGGGCCCAAAGAGGTCGATGGCCTTAGGACCGAAGGTTTTTGGCGCTCACACCAGGTGCCCTTCGCCGAGATGTCGACGAAGCCAGAGCATGTGAAGCTCCTCGAGCGTTGGATGAAAAGCTACCGCCCGGACGAGTTGTTCGACGGAAACGGAGTGCTCATGCCAGAGATCGCCGCGTTGGCGCCCGCCGGCGAGCGGCGTATGAGCGCCAATCCGCATGCCAATGGCGGGCTTTTGATGCGTGAGCTCGATCTTCCAGACATCGCGCAATACCAGATCAAGCTTGATAACCCTGGGAAGAGTGATGTCGAAGCGACTGCCGTCATGGCTGAATATCTCCGCGATGTGATGCGGGGAAGCGAAGGCCGGCGGAATTTCCGTCTATTCGGTCCTGACGAAACCGCGTCCAACCGCCTATCGCATGTGTTCGAAGCGACCGACCGAGCATGGGATGCGGAGACGTTTCCCTACGACGATCATCTCGCGCCCGGCGGTCGGGTGATGGAGATCCTCTCGGAACATACTTGCCAAGGCTGGCTCGAAGGATACCTCCTGACAGGGCGTCATGGCCTCTTCAACTGTTATGAGGCGTTCATCCACATTATCGATTCCATGTTTAATCAGCATGCGAAGTGGCTTAAGACGTGCCGGGAAATTCCGTGGCGCCGACCCATCCCGTCTCTCAATTATCTCCTCACCTCGCATGTTTGGCGGCAGGACCATAATGGGTTCAGTCACCAAGACCCCGGCTTCATTGATTATGTCTGCAACAAGAAATCCGACACCGTCCGAGTCTACCTTCCGCCCGACGCCAACTGCCTACTCTACATAACCGACCATTGTCTCCGGAGCTGGAACCGCATCAACGTGATCGTCGCGGGCAAACAGCCGGCGCCGCAATGGCTAAGCATGGACGAGGCGGTGAAGCATTGCGCGGGCGGGATCGGTATTTGGTCATGGGCGAGTAACGATCAGAATGCTGAGCCGGACGTGGTGATGGCTTGCGCGGGCGATGTGCCGACATTGGAAACGCTTGCCGCGGTGAGCCTGTTGCGCCGTCACCTTCCCGATCTCAAAATCCGGGTATTAAACGTCGTAGACTTGATGACGCTTCAGTCGCGCGAAGAGCACCCGCACGGCCTCACGGATCACGATTTCGACGCGCTCTTCACCACCGACAAGCCGGTAATATTTGCGCATCATGGCTACCCCTGGCTCATACACCGGCTTACCTATCGCCGAACCAACCACCGGAATTTCCATGTCCGGGGCTACAAGGAGGAAGGTACCACAACGACGCCCTTCGACATGGTCGTGCGAAACGAACTGGATCGCTTCCATCTTGTATCCGACGTGATCGACCGGTTACCCCGACTTGGTTATCTCGCCGCTTACGCGAAACAAGCGATGCGCGACAAGCTGATTGAGCACAAATCCTATATCTGCGTCCATGGCGAGGACATGCCCGAGGTGAAGGAATGGCGATGGTCGCCCGTCGACTTGGCTCGAACCACCGCGTAGCGCCACCCCGACTGTGGCACCATCCATGCCACGACCCCGTTCTGATCGAGCAGCCACCGTGCCCGCCTAGGTGAGCCGCATCAAGACGCGGGAGAGAATGGGATCGGTCGGATGGTGCTGCACCGCAAATCCCAATTCGCGGCAAAGCTGTAGCATTTTGCGGTTCTCGGTAAGCACATCTCCCGCGATCTCGGCGATGCCGCGGTCGCGCGCCACGCCAATGATTGCCTGCATGAGCGCGGTACCGATCCCCATGCCCTGTCGATCGCTCCGGACACCGATCGCGTACTCGGCGCGGCAGTTGTCGGGATCGGCAGCATAGCGCGCGATCCCAAGAGCTTCGCTGCGGCATTCGCCGAACGCAATGAAGGCCATCTCGCGGTCATAGTCGAGCTGCGACAGCCGCGCAGCGAGCCGGTGCGACAGTTCTTTCATGGGTGCGAAGAACCGCAACCGCTGATCTTCCGGCGTCATGTGCCGGTAGAGGTCCTGAAGGAGCGCCTCGTCCTCGGGGAGGAGCGGGCGCAAAAACACAGTGGAGCCGTCCTGCAGAAGAACGTCGCGCTCGAGTTCGTTGGGATAGGGGCGGATCGCGAGCGGCGCCGTCCGCGCTTCTTGCACGCGGATACGCGCATCGAGCGCGATGACGCCATCCTTGTCGGCGAGCAGCGGATTGAGGTCCAGCTCCTTGAGGAGCGGCTGCTCGGCGCTCAATTGCCCGACCCGAATTAGCGCCTCGACCACGGCATCGAGATCGGCCGCGGGCGTGCCGCGATATCCTGCAAGGAGGCGCGCGACATGTGTGCGCGCGATCTGCGCCCGCGCCAACGCGGCGTTCAAGGGGGGCAGCTCGAGGCTGGTGTCGCCCCGATATTCGACCAGCACACCACCATGCCCGAAGAGCACGATGGGTCCGAAGCTTGCATCCTCATTGACGCCGAGGATGAGTTCCAGAGCGCCCGGCCGCTCGATCAACTGCTGTACCAGGAAACCGTCGAGCCTTGCGTCCGGCCGTGCGGTTTTGACCTGCACCAGCATTCTCTCTGCCGCGCGAAGAACGGCGTCGCTGCCATCGAGACCAAGGACCACACCGCCCACGTCGCTCTTATGCGTGATGTCGGGCGAGCGGATCTTGAGCGCGACCTTACCGCCGATCGCGGCGGCGTCCTTCGCGGCCTGGGCCGGATCGGCGGCCACGCAGCAGATCGGACAGGGGATGCGATAGGCATCGAGAACCTCCGCGACCTCTTCGGCATCGAGCCATTCGCGCCCGGCGGCGAGCGCCTTCCCCATCGCCGCGGCGGCGCGCGCGGCATCGGGTGGCGGACCTTCGTGCCGCGCCGGCGGCGTCTCCATCAGGAGCTCCTGGTTGCGCCGATAGTTCACGCGGTGAAGGAAGCCGCGCACGGCGCTGTCTGGCGTCTCGTACGTGGCGATTTGCGCCGCGCGGAAGAGTTGGCGCGCATTCGCGGCCGTCGCCTCGCCCAGCCAGGATGTGAGCACATTGCGGCCCTGGCGAAGCGCGCGCGGCGCCTTGGCGACGCTGGCGGTCACGGCACGTGCCGCGTCCTCGGCCGAGGCGAGCGCGGTCGGGCAGTTCATCACCAGCAGCGCATCGATCTCGCGGTCGGCGAGGAGGATATCGAGGGCCGCTCCATAACGCTTGCCGTCGGCATCGCCGATGATGTCGACGGGATTGCCGCGGCTCCAGGTCTTGGGCAGAACGGCATCGAGCTTCGCGACGGTCTCTGCCGATATCTCCGCCAATTGCCCGCCAAGTTCAACGAGCGCGTCGGTGGCGAGGACGCCGGGCCCGCCGCCGTTGGTGAGGATGGCCAGGCGCTTGCCGTCCTGCGGCACGGTCATGGCGAGCGTCTGCACGGCATCGAACAGTTCGGTCATGCTGGCGACGCGCAGCATGCCGGCGCGGCGGAAAGCCGCTTCGTAAACTGCGTCTGCACCCGCAAGCGCGCCGGTGTGGGAGCGGGCGGCACGGGCACTGGCGGCAAATCGTCCGACCTTCACCGCGAGGACCGGCTTGGCGCGGGCGGCCGCCCGTGCCGCCGACATGAACTTGCGGGCCTGCGTGATGCCCTCGACATAAAGAAGAATTGCGCGTGTGCCGGGATCGGCGGCGAGGTAATCGAGCATGTCGCCGAAATCGACGTCCGCCATGTCTCCCAGTGACACGACATGTGAGAACCCGATGCCGTGTGGCGCGGCCCAGTCGAGAACGGCGGTGATGAGTGCACCCGACTGGCTCACGAAGGCGAGATCGCCCGCCTGCGGCGCGATGTGCGAGAAGCTGGCGTCGAGTCCAATTCCCGGAACCATCACGCCGACGCAATTGGGCCCGACGACGCGGAGGAGATAAGGTCGCGCTGCCTCGAGCGCCTGCTGCTGCAGCGCCCGTCCGCGCACGCCAAGCTCGCCGAAGCCGCCGCTGATGACCACCGCGGCCCGCGTGCCGCGGGCGCCCAATTCACCGAGCAGCCCCGGCACGGTGTCGGGAGGGGTCGCGATCACCGCGAGGTCCGGTATCTCCGGAAGCTGCGCCACGCCGGCGTAGACGGGAAGCCCCTCGATCATGTCGTGATGCGGATTGACCGGCATGATCCGGCCCTTGAAACCCGCCCGCACGATGTTGCGCGCCACGACGGCGCCGACTGTATCAGGCCGGGTGCTGGCGCCGATCAATGCTACGGAGCGCGGCTTGAAGACGGCGTCGAGATTGCGAACCGACATGGGGCGGTCACGCGCGCGGCAGGTCGTCGGGCGCTATCGCCATCCCCGAGACTGGCTCGACCCAGACGAGATGATCGACGATCTTGGTCACGCCGTCGACATTCTCGGCGGCGATCTTGAGCGCTTGACGCTGCCGCTCGTCGCCGACGACGCCGCGCAGCTCGACCACGCCATGCTGCACGCTCGCATCGAGACAGCCGCGGAGCGCCCAGGGATTCTTGTCGAACTCCGCGAGGATGCGGCGGCGAATCTCGGCGTCGCGCGGCGCCGTCTTGGGCGCTTGCGGCAACAGATGTGCGAGTACGCCCAGAAGATCGGCGCGGCTGACGATGCCCACGATCTTGCCATGCTCGACCACCGGGATGCGCTTGATGCGGTGCTTTTCCATGAGCCCGACAAGGCTTTCGAGGGGCATCGATGGGTCTGCAGTGACGGGCTTCTCGGTCATCACCTCGCTGATCCTGCGGCCATGGGTGTGCGCGTAGTCGCCGGCGAGCCGGCCCGGACCGAGCACGAACTCGAGCCAGTGGGGCCGCTTGCGTTCCGTGCCGAGCTCCGTCCGCCGAAGAAAGTCGCCCTCGGTAACGATACCGACGATTGCGCCCTTCACATCGACCACCGGAAGACCGCTCACCTTGTGTTCAAGCATGATCCGCGCCGCCTCCGCCACTGTGGCGTCGGGGGTGGTCGTGATCACGCGATGTCTCATCACATCGGCTGCTCGCATCGGTCGTCCTCCTCGGTCACATAGTGTCATCGTCCAAAGCCCCAGGTCTTGAGGTACATCAATAGGGCGAGCGCGGCTGGGTTATTTGCACCGGAACGCCGTCGCGCCGATTCTCGGCCAAGTGAATCGTGTACCAATTGAGCCGATCTAAATCCGCGCCGGCCGCCTTGGCGACGATATCATCGGCGTCGGCCGCAATTTCGGCGCGCGGCACGCCATAGGTTTCCAGCGACTCGGCGTCCGCCTGGTCCCAATGGACTTCGAGATAGAGCTCGCCACCCTGCCACCCGACTTTGACCGGCTCGTCTACCACCGTCACGGAGGTGCCCGGCGTGACGAGGGCAAAGAGTCTCGCGATATCCTCAGGGTACATGCGGATGCAGCCATGACTGTCGCGCCGGCCGATGCTGTAGGGGCGGTTGGTCCCGTGGATGGCATAGCCCTTCCATCCGAGATAAAGCGCAAAATCGCCCATCGGATTGTCCGGTCCGGGCGGCACGGCAGCGGGAAGCTCGGGGTCCTCCGCGTGCTCGGACGCGGTCGGGATCCAGCTTGGATGCGCGCGCTTGAACGTGACGACGGTGCGCCCAGCGGGCGTCTCCGCGCCCTCGCCGCCGATCCCGATCGGGAAGCTCAAGGGCTCGCCCGCCCCGGGGAAGTAATAGAGCCGCAACTCCGGCAGGTTGATTACGATGCCGCGGCGCGGCGCGTCCGGCAGCACGAATTGAGTTGGGAGCGCGAGCGTCCTTTCGGCTCCTGGCAACCAGGGATCGATATCCGGATTGGCGGCGCGGATGGCGATGAACCCGATGTCATAACGTCGCGCGATATCGAGGAGCGTGTCCTCGTAGCGGGTCACGTAGATCGTGGGAATGCCGATCAAATCGCCACCCGAAGGCGTCGCCGCAAGCAACAGCATGCCACTGAGAACGATGCGAATCCGCGAACCCCAAGGCATGGCACGAGAGTGCGGCGCAGGCGCGTGCCCGCGCCTTGATTTATCGCAAAATGCGGCGCCAATGACCTGGATCAAGGCGGCTGCGCGGCAGGGGCGGTTGGCTGAGCCCGTCGGACCGTTGGAGCTCGCTCATGGACAGCCTCCCCGAACCCGGAAGCCGTGTCGCGCCGGCGCAGGTCCCATCGCGGGACGAGGCGCCGGCGTCGGCTCGGCAGACGCATTGGTTCGCCCTTCTCGTGGCAACGTGCGTGACAGGCTCGTTGGTCGCGGCCGCCTTCTCTGGCAGCGGCGCATGGCGCTGGTTCGAGCCGGCGCCTCCGCCTCTCACAGTCGCGGTTTCAGGCAATATCGAGGCGCACGAGAGCATCCTCGCCTTCAAGACGGTACAGTCCCGGATCGTCGAGTTGCCGTTCGACGAAGGCGCCTGGGTCAAGGCGGGGACCATCATCGCCCAGGTCGACGACGCCGATTACCAGCAGCAGGTGGTGATCGCGCGCTCGGTGCTCGAAGTCCAGAAGCGGCAGTTCGAGACGGCCGAGCAGAACTGGGATGCGTCGCGCTCCACGCTCCTGAGCGACGAAGCCGATCTCGCGCAGAAGAAGAGCGATGTGGAGCGCGATCAAATGCTCTGGAAGGAGGGTACGGTCTCGACCCAGGCGCGCGACCAGGCCGAGACGGCCGCCAAGCAATCGGCCGCGGTCCTGCAGCGCGATCAGGCGCTGGCGCTGGCGGCGGAACATTCGGTCGCTCTTGCCCGGGCCAACATCGACAATGCCCAAGCTACGCTGCACATGGCCGACATTGTCCTCGGATATACCTCGCTCGTCGCGCCGTTCGATGGCGTCCTCACGGTGCGCGAGGCCGAATTGGGCGAAATCGCCGCTCCTGGGACGCCGGTCGTGACGCTTGCCGATCTCGATCACGTTTGGCTCCGCGCCTACATCAACGAGACGGACATCTCGCGCATTCGGCTCGGCGAAACCGCAACGGTGACGACGGACACCTACCCCGGCAAGAAATACCGCGGGCGCATCTCGTTCATCGCTTCCGAGGCTGAGTTCACCCCCAAGAGCGTCGAGACGCATGCCGAACGCGTCACGCTCGTCTATCGCATCCGGATCGATTTGGACAACCCGACGCATGAGTTGGTGCCGGGCATGCCGGCCGACGCGGCGATCGAGGCGCTGCCGCCCCGCCCTGCGTCATGAACGCCGAGATCGTCGTCAAGACGCTCACCAAGCGCTTCGGCGTGACGCAAGCAGTCGCGGAGCTGAGTTTCAGCGTCGAGGGCGGCGAGATTTTCGGTCTCGTCGGACCGGACGGCGCCGGCAAAAGCACCATCCTTCGCATGCTTGCCGGGGTGATGCGGCCGGACGGCGGCTCCATCGCCGTCGACGGCGTCGATGTGGTCGCGGCGCCGGAGCGGGTCAAGGAGCATGTAAGCTATATGCCACAGCGCTTCGGTCTCTACGAAGATTTGACGGTCGACGAGAATATCCGCTTTTATGCCGACCTCTTCGGCATCGGCGCCAAGTTGCGCGAGGAGCGCGTGCGGCCGCTCATCGAAGCCTCGGGGATGAGCGCGTTTCGCCACCGCCTGGCCGGGCAGCTCTCGGGCGGCATGAAGCAGAAGCTCGGCCTCACCTGCTCGCTCGTCCACGCGCCGAAAGTGCTTCTGCTCGACGAGCCGACCACCGGCGTCGATCCGATGTCGCGGCGCGATTTTTGGCGCGTTCTCTTCGATCTGCGGGAGACCGGCGTCACGCTCGTCATCGCTACGGCCTATCTCGACGAGGCGGAACGGTGTAACCGGCTCGCGCTGCTGCACAAGGGGCGCCTGCGCTATTGCGATACGCCCGCCGGCTTGAAGCGGGAGATGAAGGGCGCGCTCATCGTCATATCCTCGCCCGCGCCGCGCGCGGTGCGCGACACCATCCGAACGCTGCCTGGCATCGCCAGCGCGCTCACGGTGGGCGACGGCGTTCATGCCGTAGCCGATGCCGAGGCGCGCATCGGCGAGATCGCGCGCGCGCTCGCGACGGCGCAAATCCCCGTCACCGAGATCGTTCGCGCGGAGCCAAGCGTCGAGGACGTATTCGTGGCGCTGCTCAAGGACGCGGCATGAGTGAATCGGAAAGCATCGTCGCCGAGGCTCTCACCAAGCGGTTCGGCACCTTCACCGCAGTCGACCGCGTGAGCTTCGCGATCGCCGCGGGCGAGGTGATGGGCTTCATCGGCCCCAACGGCGCCGGCAAATCGACGACCATCCGCATGCTGTGCGGGCTGCTGCGCCCAAGCGCGGGCCGTGCCGTCGTAGCCGGGATCGACGTCGCGCATGATCCGGAAGGCGTGCGCCAGCGCATCGGCTACATGTCGCAGAAATTCTCGCTCTACGGCGATCTCACCGTCGCCGAGAATTTGCGGTTCTTCGCGGGCATCTATCGCGTCGCCAGGAACGATCGGGCCGAGCGCATGCGGTTTGCCATCGAGATGGCGGGGCTCAAGGGACGCGAGAACGCGCTCGTCCAGACCTTGGCCGGCGGATGGAAGCAGCGGCTCGCCTTGGGCTGCGCCATCCTGCATCGGCCGCCCATCCTGTTCCTCGATGAGCCGACATCGGGCGTCGATCCCAAATCGCGTCGCCGGTTCTGGGATCTGATCCACGCGCTGGCCGGTGATGGCGTGACCGTGCTGGTCTCGACCCATTACATGGACGAGGCGGAATACTGCAACCGCATCGCCCTCATCGATGCGGGGCGGCTCGTCGCCTTGGGACACCCGAGTGAACTCAAGACAACGGCGCTAGGCGGTACGCTGCTGCTGGTGGAATGCGACCGGTTGGGCCCCACGCTCGACGCGCTGTCGCGCCTTCCGGGCGTGCTCGATGCCGCGCCCTTCGGCAATACGGTCCACGTCCTCCTCGATACCACGTCGCGCCGGGACGATTTTTCCGCGGCGCTCGGCCGTGCAGGAATCGCAGTCAAACGGATTATGCCGATCGCGCCCTCACTCGAGGACGTGTTCGTTCGACTCGTTGGCCGCAATCGGCAGGGAGTGGCGGCATGAAGCTGCGCCGCATCCACGCCATCGCGCGCAAGGAAGTGCTGCAAATCATCCGCGATCCGCGCAGCCTGATGATGGCGCTGCTCATGCCGTTTCTGCAAATGGCGCTCTTGGGATACGGCATGAGCCTTGACGTGAAGCACCTTCCGATCTGCGTCTTCGACCGCGAGGGCTCGCAGCAAAGCCAAGCGCTCCTGAAGCGGTTTCAGGCTTCGATCTATTTCGAGATCGCCAGAGTCCTGCAATCCTATGAAGCCGTCAAAGCCGCCGTCGACCGCGGCGACTGCAGCATGGCGATTGTGGTGCCCAACGATTTTGCGCAACGTCTCGCCGATTCGGGGTCGAGTTCGGTCCAGGCGGTTCTCGACGGCACCGACGAGAACACAGCCACACTTGCCATGGGCTATGCCCAGGCCGTGGTCTCGGGATTCGAGGGCGATGCCGCGCTGCGCTGGGATGAACGGCACGTGCCCGCGGCGCGCGTGCCGCGCGGCATCGCGGTGCAGTCGCGCGTCTGGTTCAACGAGGATCTCGAAAGCCGCAACTTCATCATTCCGGGCGCCGTCGCGCTCATCATGGCGTTGATCGGAGCGCAGCTCACCTCACTCACGATCGCGCGGGAGTGGGAGCGCGGGACGATGGAGCTGCTCGTCTCGACCCCGGTTACCCCGATGGAATTGATGTTTGGAAAGCTCGGCCCCTATTTCCTCATAGGCCTGCTCGACGCCGCCTTCTGCCTGGCGATCGCGGTGCTCTGGTTCGGCGTGCCGTTTCGCGGCACCGTCTTCGCGCTCTTCGTGGCCACGTCGCTCTTCCTCCTGGTCGTGCTCGGCATCGGCTACCTCATTTCGGTCGGCATCAGAAGCCAGATCGGGGCGAGCCAGATCGCGCTGCTCGTCACCATGCTGCCGACCACGATGCTTTCCGGCATGTCGTTTCCGATCGACCAGATGCCGGCGCCGATCCAGGGTCTGACCTACGCCATCTTTGCCCGCTATTACGTGACCATCCTCAAAGCATTGTTCCTCAAGGGCTCAGGCCTGCTCGATCTCGTTGCGCCGCTTCTGGCGCTCGGGCTCTGGGCGTGCGTTATCGCGGCGCTGGCCGCACGCGCCTTTCGCAAAACCGTCGATTGACCGTCATGTTCGAGCGCATCTTCAACATCGCCCTGAAGGAGTTTATCGAGCTGTGGCGCGACAAATGGGGGCGCTTTCGCCTCATCGTGCCGCCGATCCTGCAGATGTTGATCTTCGGCTATGCCGCAACGTTCGAGATTTTCCACGTCCAGTTGGCAGTGCTCGATTTCGACCACAGCGCGGAGAGCCGCGAGCTCGTCTCCAACTTCACCTTCAGCCCGTACTTCCAGCTGAAACGGATCGAGGGGCGGGAGAACGCCATCGCGGGCGCGATCGACCGCGGCGACGTACCTTTGGCACTCGTGATCCATGCGGGGTTTGGCAAGGCCCTGACCAAGGGCGAAAGCGCGCCCGTCGAGGTCATCGTGGACGGAACCAATTCCAACACCGCGCTCGTCGCGCTTGGATATGTCGGGACTATCGCAGGCCAGTTCTCGGCCGATCACGCGCGGGCCGCGATGGCGCGGAGCGGCGCGGCGGTCCGGCCCATGACGGTCGCCCTCGAGGCGCGGCCGTGGTTCAATCCCGACCTCAGCAGCCGCTGGTTCTTCGTTCCGGGCGTCATTGGAACGATAACGCTCGTCATGGTGGTCAATCTCTGCGCGTTCGCGGTCGTGCGCGAGCGCGAGATGGGGACGCTCGAACAGATCATGGTGACGCCAATTCGGTCGAGCGAATTCATCCTCGGCAAAACCGTGCCATTCTTCCTCGTGGGGCTCGGCATCGTTGGTCTCATCGCCGGGTCGGGCATACTGTGGTTCGACGTGCCGTTCACTGGCAATCCGTTCGTCCTACTGCTCGGTACAACGCTCTTCCTCCTATGCGCGTTGGCCCTGGGCTTGCTCATCTCCACCCTCTGCCGCACGCAGCAGCAAGCCTTCGCATCGAATTTCTTCATCCTCAATCCGATGTTCATCCTGTCAGGATTCGCGTTTCCCATTTCGAGCATGCCGATCGCGCTGCAATGGGTCACCTGGCTCGATCCGCTCCGCTATTACCTCGTTGTGATTCGCGCGACTTTTTTGAAGGGCGTGGGACTCGCCGACCTTTGGCCGGAGATGTCGAGCATGGCGGCCTTGGGTGTGGCTCTTCTCGCGCTCAGCATCCTGCGCTTCCGCAAATCGCTCGATTAGCACTCAGTCGCGGCTGTGGGCGGTGAGGCCGCGCGTTGCCAGCGTGTCCCACGCCTCTTCCGCGCTGTCGGCATAATCGAAGAGAGCGCAGTCGTCGGCGCCGATCATCCCCTCGTCGACAAGGGCCGGAAAATTCACGACCCTCTGCCAATAGCTCTTGCCGAAGAGCACGATCGGCACCTTCGGCGCCTTGCCGGTCTCGACGAGATTGAGGATTTCGAACAGCTCATCCAGTGTCCCGAAGCCGCCAGGAAAAACGACGAGTGCGTTGGCGCGCATGGCAAGATGCATCTTACGCATGGCGAAATAGTGGAATTGGAAGGTGAGCTCCGGCGTCGTATAGGGATTCGGCTCTTGTTCGGACGGCAGCGTGATGTTGAAGCCGATGCTGGGCGCCCCGCATTCGAAGGCGCCACGGTTCGCCGCCTCCATGATGCCCGGACCGCCGCCGGTCGCGACCACGTTGTCGCGCCAGCGGTGGTGTGGCGCGAACGCGCCGCCGCGTTGCGACGCGATCCGGCCGAAGGCGCGGGCCGCTTCGTAATGGGCGGCGCGCGCCTTGAGTCGTTCGACCTGAGCGGGATCGGCATTGGTTTTCTCTGCTGCCGCAATCGCCTCCGGCGATGGGGTGCGGGCGCTGCCGAACACGACGATTGTCGAGCGGATGCCCCAGTCGCGCAACAGCAGCTCGGCCTTCGCATATTCGAGCGCGAAGCGGATGTCCCGCATCTCGTCGCGCAGCAGGAAGGCGGTATCCGCTACTGGCAGAGTATAGCTTGGCGACGCCTTTTGCGGCGTGTTGTCGGTCATACCGGACTCACTATGCGAAATAGAGGGAGGCCCCGCCAGGGGGGATGGCGGGGCCTCGGAAAGGAGGTCCCGTTGGGGGGAGACGGGGCCTCGCAGGTATGTGTCGTTACACGACAGTCACTTTGTAGCAGCTGCCGGCCGCACCCTCTTGATCCAGATCAGGCCGGTGTCGAAACTTTTGCGGCAGCGGAGACGGCGGGTTCGGGAGCCGCAAGCGTACCGAGGTCGCGTTCGTTGAGGGTCTCGTGCTCAAGCAGAAGCCGCGCTCCGCGTTCCAATAGCCCGCGCCGCCGCTCGAGGATCGCCGTCGCCTTGTCGAATGCCTCCTTGGTGAGGCGCTCAACCGCTGCATCGATCACCCGTGCCGTCTCTTCGCTGAAGCCGCGCTCGCGGCCGATTTCCTGTGGCGTGCCAAGAAACGGCGAGCGACGTTCGAAGACAACGTTGCCGAGACTTTCCTCCATCCCGTACTGCATCACCATGGACTGCGCGATATCAGTCACCTTGGCGAGATCGTCGGCGGCACCAGTGGAGATTTCACCGAAGACGAGACGCTCGGCCGCGCGTCCGCCCAGAAGGACCGCCATCTTGTTGCCGAGTTCGCCGCGTGTCATCAGGTAGCGGTCCTCCGTCGGCCGCTGGATCGTATAGCCCAAGGCGCCGACCCCGCGCGGGATGATCGAGACCTTGTGTACCGCGTCGGTGCCGGGAAGCGACATCGCCACCAATGCGTGCCCCATCTCGTGGAAGGCTACCGTCTCGCGCTCGTGCGGATTAAGGACGCGGTTGCGCTTCTCGAGGCCCGCGACGATGCGTTCGACCGCCGCCGTGAAGTGCGCCATCGTGACCTTGGAGGCCTTTTCCCGCGTGGCCACCAGTGCCGCCTCGTTGACGAGATTGGCGAGGTCGGCACCGGTGAAGCCGGGCGTCAAGGCGGCGACCGCTTCGGCCGAAACGTCAGCGGCGGCGTCGATCCGTTTCAGGTAGATGGCAACGATCTGTACGCGGCCGGGTCGGTCGGGGCGGTCCACCAGCACCTGGCGATCGAAGCGGCCGGCCCGCATCAGCGCGGGATCGAGAATTTCCGGCCGGTTGGTCGCCGCGACCAGAACTAGGCCGCGCCGCGAGTTGAAGCCATCGAGCTCCGACAGAAGCTGGTTGAGCGTCTGTTCCTTCTCGTCGTGGCCGCCGATCCCAGGGAAGGCGCCACGCGCACGTCCCAACGCATCGAGCTCGTCGATGAAGATGATCGCTGGTGCCTTCTCGCGCGCCTGCTCGAACAGGTCACGGACCCGCGCAGCACCTACGCCTACGAACATCTCGACGAATTCCGAGCCGTTGATCGAGAAGAACGGTACTCCCGCCTCGCCGGCGAGCGCGCGCGCCAGCAATGTCTTGCCGGTGCCCGGCGGGCCGACCAGGAGCACGCCCTTTGGCACGTGCGCACCCAGGCGTCCGTATTCCTGAGGGTTCTTGAGAAAGTCGACGATCTCCTTCAGTTCCTCTTTGGCCTCGTCGACTCCTGCAACGTCCGCGAAGGTGACCTTGGTATCGGTTTCGACATAGACCTTGGCGCGGCTCTTGCCGACCGACATGAGGCCCCCTCCCACGCCGCCGCCGGCCCCCATCCGTCGAATAACGAACACCCAGACCGCGACGAAGAACAAGGTTGGCAGGATCCAGGACATGATGTTGGTAAGGGCGCTCGTATCCGGGGTACCCTCCACCGTCACGCCATATTTCGAAAGCTCGGCGGCGAATGCGGGATCGACGCGGTCGGTCGTAAACTCGGTCTTGCCATTCTCGAGGGGCTGTTTGAACTTGCCGGAAAGATAATGGTCGGAGACGGTGACCTGTGCGATCTTGCCACCCTGCAGATCGGACTCGAATTCGCTGTAGGGGATGGGCTCGGCCTCTTGGGCGGTGATCAGAAAGTACTGCAGCAACAGCACGCCCAGGATCGCGGCGACCACGTACCAGATGTGAAAAGCCGTTTCCCGCTTCATCGCCGCCACTCCGGAATTTCGCCGTCAGCAGGATCGGCGTTCGCGGCGCGCGCTGCCTTGATCTGTATCACCTTGCGCCAGATCAAGGCCCGGACCGCCCTTGCGTGCGTTTCTTAGGCGCATGACAGAGATGACCCAAACCACCTCCCTGATGGACGATGCCGATATCGAGTCCTGGTGGGCCGAGGACGCCGATATCACCGGACGGCTCGTGGCCGCCATCGCCGCTGCTTGCGTCGCGGTACCGGCACTCAACGTGCGCTATGACTTGGACCGGCAGCGGTTCGAGCCGCTGCCAACCGTCGATCTCGGGATTGCCATCGAGACCGAAGAGGGTGTGAGGGTTCCGGTGCTGGCCGATTTGCGACATGCGCCGACCACGGAAATCCGAAGGCGCCTCAACGCCCTGCGCACGGTGATCGAGAATAATTTTCCCTGTCCGAGCGTCACGCTGGTGAATTTCGGCCGCGGTCCATGCCGCTACGCCAGCCTGCCGGTTGTCCCGCCCCAAGTGGCGGTGGTTGTGGCCGGGCGAGTCCAGCCGGAATCCGTGCAGCAGGACGGCCGCACTATCGTCCGTCACAGGCTGCCTCTGACTCTCACGTACGACACGCGCGCCACCGGTCTCCTCGGCGCTACGCGCTTTCTCGGTGCGATTAAAGCGGATCTCGCGCTCCAGGAGCTGCCGCTCGGCCGCGGCTTATATTCGCCGGCACGCCAATCGCTCGACAGATGAACGAATCGTGATGGCCGAAAGTGAGTCCGGGGGAGGCCCATTCTCGATAGCGAACAGCCACGTCGTCGCCGATCAAACGGCAGTGTTCGCCTTTCTTGGCGATCCTGCGACCCATGGGCTTTCTGAACCGGTAAAGCGGGTCGATACCCATGGCGCCGCTGTCTTCCTCGCTGGCAGAAACGTTTACAAGGTAAAACGGGCAATCCGCTTTGCTTACATGGATTTTTCAAGTCTGGCGAAGCGCAAAGCTGCGTGCGAGGCGGAGCTCGCCATCAATCGTCTCATCGCGCCTGCGATCTATCTCGATGTCGTGGCTATTATGCAACAGGGCGATCGTCTCCACCTTGGCGGCGATGGCGAGATCGTGGAATGGGCGGTCCATATGCGGCGCTTCGATGAGAACGCGACACTCGATCATGTTGCCGATAAAGGACCGCTGGGCGCTGCACTTGTCGAGCAACTGGCTCAGGCTATCGTCACCGCTCATCGGCTTGCGCCACATCAACCCGATGGACGTCTCGCCACGATTTCGTTGCGTTCTGTGGTCGTCGAGACCATCGACGAACTCGGCCGCTGCGCGGGCATCGTTTCGCCATCATTGCTGGAACGGCTCCGGTCAAAATTGACCGAAGCGCTCGAAGGTGCGGAGGACCAACTGCTCTATCGCGGCGGCCGGGGCAAGGTTCGTCGCTGTCACGGCGATCTTCACTCGCGCAACATTGCGTTGATCGCTGGAAAACCCGTTCTGTTCGATGCATTGGAATTCGATGAAGCGCTGGCAACAACCGACATTCTCTACGATTTGGGTTTTCTCATAATGGATTTGTGCACGCGCAAGCGCGATTGCGACGCCAATGGACTCCTGAATCATTACCTCTGGTCATGCGAGGACGAGCATGGCGAGGTCGAGGGACTAGCGCTCATGCCCTTCTTCCTGAGCCTACGGGCGGCCATTCGTGCGAAGGTCGCGGCGGCTCAAGCCCGGCAACATCCGTCGGCATCTGTCATCGTAACGGAAGCGCAATCCTATTGCGGCGCCGCGCTGCGCTTTCTCGATCCTGTTGCGCCCTGTCTTGTGGCGGTCGGCGGCCTCTCCGGAACGGGCAAAAGCACGTTGGCAGCTCGCCTTGCACCCTCATTTGGGGCTGCGCCTGGCGCACTTCACGTGCGCAGCGACGTCGAGCGCAAGCGGTTGTTTAACGTCGGTCTTACGGAACGGCTGCCCGCCAAGGCATACGGTTTCGACACCACCGCCCTGGTCTATGATGAGCTGAGGTCACTTGCCGAGACCGCTCTCGCAGGCGGCCGTTCCGTCATTGTCGACGCGACCTATCGAAAATGGCCCGAACGGAAAGAGATCGAGAACCTGGCGCTAAGAATGCGCGTCCCGTTCCTCGGCCTTTGGCTTGATGCGCCCATCGAAATTCGCAACAGCAGGGTTGTGCGACGCCAGAACGACATATCGGATGCGACCGCTGCCGTCGTCATGGCGCAGGCGGGCGACGATATGGGGCCGATCGAGTGGCGTCGCTTCGATGCGTCCGCGCCAATCGAAGCATTGACAGCCACTGCCCGATCGCTTCTTAATCCTCGCTAGCGTCGGCCGGTGAGTTGAGAGACGGGTATTTCGGAACCAATACCGCAGCACCATTGAAGCGTCCGGCCCGCAGATCGGCGAGAGCCTCGTTGGCCTTCACTAAGGGATAGTGCGTTGTCTCGGTGACGATGCCGATCTCCCTTGCTAGCTGTAGAAAATCCAGCCCGTCCTGACGCGTGAGATTCGCGACCGAGACGATTTGTCGCTCGTCCCAAAGGAGCCGATAGGGAAAGCTCGGAATGTCGCTCATGTGGATGCCCGCGCACACCACGCGTCCGCCCTTCCGCACGGCCTTGAGCGCCGCCGGAACGAGAGCGCCCACCGGCGCATAAATAATGGCGGCATCGAGCGCCTCCGGGGGCATCTCGTCGGAGCCGCCGGCCCATGTGGCGCCCAGGCGGCGTGCAAAGGACTGGGTCTCCTTGTCGCTGGGCTGGGTGAAGGCGAAGACGGATCGTCCCTGCCAAACGGCGACCTGTGCAATGATGTGGGCGGCAGCACCAAACCCATAAAGGCCGAGCTTCAGGCCTGTTCCCGCCATCGCCAGCGAGCGCCAGCCGATCAAGCCGGCACAAAGCAGCGGTGCCAAGGCGACATCTTCACCCTGTTCGCCCAGAGGAAAAGCGTAACGCGCATTGGCGATGGTCGCGCTCGCAAAGCCTCCGTCGCGCGTATAACCCGTGAAGAGCGGATGGTCGCAGAGATTTTCCGCGCCAGACGCGCAATAGGAGCATGTGCCGCACGTCCGCGCCAGCCAGGGCATTCCGACGCGCTCGCCAAGCCGCAGCCCATCGACACCTGGGCCGATCGCATCGATTCTTCCCACAATCTCGTGGCCGGGAATTATCGGGAGTTTGGGATTAGGCAGTTCTCCATCGACGACGTGGAGATTGGTTCGGCAAATGCCACAGGCGGTCACGTGCAAGCGGATCTGGCCCATCGCCGGCTGCCGATCCGGCAGCTCGGTCCATTCCAGTGCTGCGCCCCCGCGCTTCAGCACCATTGCATGCATGAGCCGACTCTACAGGCGCTCCCAGATGCCGGTCTCTTCGTCGAGCCGGTCTTGTTCCGTGCCGCGGAAATCGCCCTTGGAGACGACGCCTACGACCTTGCCGTTTTCGATGACCGGCACATGCCGGAATCCGCCGCCCTGCATGAGCCGCAAGGCCTCGATAGCGGTCTTGCCCGGGGGCATCGTCTCCGGATTGGGAGTCATGGCCTCGGCGAGTGTCGTGCGCGCCGCGCCCTTGTCCTCGGCGAGCATGCGGACGGCGTCGCGACCAGTGAAGATACCGAGAAGGTGGTGGTCTGCGTCGGTGACGAGGACTGCGCCGACCCGGCGGTCGCGCATGCACTGGCAGGCGTGCTTCACCGTTGCCGCCGGCCGCAGCATAAGCGGCCTTTGGTTCCTGACGATCTCGGACATCTGTCTCATGGCGCACCCTCACACGTCCAAGTGATTGTGCATCATCCGCCGCAACGGTCCGTCAAGCCTTGACCTGCATCAAGGCAAATCGGATGGGATCGTCTCAGGCTGAGTCGACAGAAAGGGTCGATACCCATGCTCAAGCGCAAGGTCACGTGGATCGTCATAGCGGATTCGAGCCGCGCGCAAATCCTAACACGGCGCGAGGACGGTCCGGGGTTTGATGTCGTCACTGCGTTTCAATCAACGGACGCTCACACGCCCTCGCATCTGCTCGGTGGCGATCGGCCCGGACGCATGCAGGAGAGCGCCAATCCGGCGCATCATACGATCGAGCCGCGGCTCGATCCGCACGAGGAAAATACCATCCATTTTCTTCGGTCCGTCGCCCAGTATCTCAATGGAAGCGCCACCGTCGAGGAGGTGCGAAGCCTCGTCCTGATCGCTCCGCCCCGCGCGCTTGGGCATTTGCGAAAGATGCTCGATCCGGCCGTTACAAAAAAGATTCGGGTCGAAGCGCCCAAGGACCTCACGCGCGTACCGTTCGCGGACCTGCCGAAGCATCTCGAAGCGCTGGCGTAATCGTCGGGGCATGTCGCATGCGCTTGCTGTCGCGGCGGCGCGTACTTTGCGCCGCGACGTGCCTCTTCGCGCCCGGCGTCCTTGCCGCACCGGCGGACGCCGCGGGACTGAAAGCCGACCGCATCCGTGTCCACAAGGCAGAACGCGTCCTGCAACTCCTCACGGGCGGCGCGACGCTCAGATCTTATCCCATTGCACTCGGTCGACACCCCGAAGGGGCAAAGCAGCGTCTGGGCGACGGCCGCACGCCCGAAGGATTCTATGAGATCGACGGGCGTACGGCGCGCACGCCCTATCATCGCGCGCTCCACATCTCTTACCCGAACATCGCGGACCTTCGGCGCGCGCAGGCCGCGCATGTCAATCCCGGCGGCGCCATCTTCATCCATGGCATGCCGGCAAGCTTCGGACATCACGATCCCGTACGCTTCTTCGTCGACTGGACCGACGGCTGCGTCGCCGTCGGAAATATCGCGATCGAGGAAATCTGGGCCGCTGTCGATGACGGGACGGTGGTCGAAATCATGCCCTAGGGCCGCGAGGGGCTCAGGCTTGCGAGATAGGCACCGACATCGTCGATCTCTTGCCGTGACAGGCTGAGATTGGGCATCGGCGGATGGGGTGCCGTGAGCCAGGAGCGTATCCATTCCGGATTCTGCGCTTTCTGCTGCGCGATCACCGGTAGCGGCGGCGCGGCGTCGGTGCCGCGGCTACCGCCCCCAATGACGTGGCACTGGTTGCACCATTGTTCGGTCAGCGCCTTGCCGCGAGCGAGGTCGGCCGCGGCGACGGGCATCGCGATTGCGGTGCCAAGGACGAGGACCAGGCCTAGTCGCGTCCAGTACGATGAGATCATTGCGTTGCCACCTCTGGTTCAGCGTTCATGCACGTAACGACCTGGCGCCGGCCCAAGCGGCGGGAGCCCTTGTTTCGACGCTCCCATATTGGGCGGTGCCGTACGGGCCGTCGATTTCTCCTTGAGCCACGACGCCCAGGCGGGCCACCACGAGCCGTCGATCGGCTGCACTGCCTCGTACCACGCCTCGGCATCGGGATGCGGCTTGTCGGGGGTGCGGTGCGAGATCCGGAAGTGCCGATTCGGGTGGCCCGGCTCACTGACGATGCCGGCATTATGGCCGCCGCTGGTCAGGACGAAATCCACGTCTGCTCCAGCGATGAGATTGATCTTGTAGACCGAACGCCAAGGCGCGACGTGGTCCTGCTCCGTCGAGACGGCGAACACCGGCACACGGATGTCTTGGAGTGCCACGGTCTTTCCATCGACGGTATAACGGCCCTCGAACAGATCATTGTCGAGGAAGAGCCGCCGCAGGTATTCGCTGTGCATGCGAAAAGGCATGCGGGTCGCGTCGGCGTTCCAAGCCATGAGGTCGGTCATGGGACTGCGCCTCCCCATGAGGTAATCTCCGGTCATGCGCGACCAGACGAGGTCGTTCGAGCGCAGGAGCTGGAACGCACCGGCCATCTGACGCGTGTCGAGATACCCCTGGTTCCACATGATGTCCTGGAGAAAGTCGAGCTGACCCTCATCGATAAACAGCATCAATTCTCCGGCCTCGGTGAAGTCCGTCTGTGCCGCAAGGAGCGTGATGGAATTGAGATCGCTGCGCTTGTCGCCCGCGAGGTAGGCGGCGGCGATGGCGAGCAGCGTGCCGCCGAGGCAGTAGCCCATGGCATTGACCCGCTGGTCCGGAACGATGGTGCGGATCGCGTCGAGCGCGGCAAGCGGACCCAGCCTCAGATAATCGTCGAGTCCTAAATCGCGATCTGCGGCGCTCGGGTTGTGCCATGACACCATGAAGACGGTGTGGCCGCGGTCAACCAGATATTTGACAAGCGAATTCTGCGGCGAGAGGTCGAGGATGTAGTATTTCATGATCCAGGCTGGCACGATTAGAACCGGTTCGGCCGCGACGTCGTCGGTCGTCGGCGCATACTGAATCAACTCAATCAGCTGGTTGCGATAAACGACTTGGCCGGCAGTGACGGCCACCGTGTCGCCAGGCACGAAGGACTCGGCTCCTACCGGCGCCCGACCACCCAAGGACCGTTCCCAGTCCTCGAGATAGTTCATGAAGCCGCGTGCGAGATTCCGACCGCCTTCGCGCATGGTCGTCTCGAGAAGGTCGGGATTGGTCAGGATGAAGTTGGTGGGCGCGAACACGTCGAGGCACTGGCGGGCGGCAAACGAAACCACCTGCTGGTGATGACGCGAGACCCCGCCGATCCCCGTGGTAGCGTTGTGCCACCATTGCTGATACAGCAGGAACGACTGGTAGATGAGATTGAACGGCCATTGCTGCCACGCCTCACCGCGAAAGCGACGGTCTTGCGGCAAGGGGTCGATGCAGGGCGGTGCATCCGGCTCTGTCCCATGCTGGGTGGCATAGAGGAAGAGGCGGACAGCCTTGCGTGCCGCCTTCTCGACGAGCTGTCTCTGCTTCCCGGGCGCGCTCGCGAGATGCATGGCCCAATCGGCGTAGGCCAAGGCGAGCGATGCTGGCGACAGGCCCGCGGTAAAGCGGCCGACGGCGGCGTGGAGCAGCCGGTCGAGGCTGGTCGGAGGCTCGATTTGATCGAGCTCGCTGTGCCCACCGCTCGCGTGCTGCGTGGGGGCCAGAGCCGGACGAACGCTCCCGGCGTCCGCGCCACGGTCGGGCGGCCACCAAAGGCGCGAGAACGATTCCATGGCCGTGGCATCGAACCAGGGGAACGGCCATTTCACATTCGTGGCCGCCACGCCGTTCCGTCGCGCCCCTTCCTCGATGGCCGTGGCGTTTCCTTGCTCGGTCACGCGCACCTCCGCTCTCCGTTGGTTGTTGAGCCGGCGTCCCTCGCCGGCCCCCGTGCGGGAGCCGGTGAAGGCGAAGCCGGGCGCTACTGCGCCGACGTCTTGCGCAGCGAACGCTGGAACATGCGGTCGGCCTTTTCGTTGGCGGCCTGGGCGTCGCTTGCCGCCTTGGTGGCGGATTGAGCTGCCGCGTTGGCGCTGGCCTGCGCCGCCTGCGCCGCGGTCAGAGCTTGCTGCGCCATGTCCTTCGCCTGTTGCGCGTTCGTGCTGGCCGCGCTGATAAGGGCGCGGTCCTGGTCGTTTAGGGAGGTGGTGCAGGCGCCGACCGCGGCGAGCGGGACCGCAATCAGCAAGGTTCTCAAGACTTTCATGATGGTCTCCGGATTTGGGGTTTCAGCGATGGTCAGACCGCCTTGACGTCGATCTTCTTTTGCTGCTTCTGCGCCTCGACGCTCTTGGGCAGCGTGACGGTGAGGACGCCCTTGGCGAACTCGGCCGCGATCTTGTCGCGATCGATCTCCTGGGGCAGCTCGAACGCGCGCTGGAAGGAGCCATAAGCGCGCTCCGACACGTACCAATTCTTGCTCTTCTCCTCCTTCTCCTGCCGCTTCTCGGCCTTGAGGATGAGCACGTCGCCGGTCACAGACACCTCGATGTCCTTGTCCTCGAGGCCCGGGAGCTCGGCCGCGATGGTGTAGGCCTTGTCGTCCTCGGTCACGTCGACCGCAGGAACGTTGAAGCCGAAGCCCGCCTCGGCCGAAGGCGTGAGCTCGAACATGCGGCGGAACGACGGCATTCCAAATTCGGCGAACCGGTCGAACAGGCGATCGAACTCGCCCCGGAGGCTTGGCCAGGGATATGTGGCGGCAACGCGCGGGATCGGGGTCTTCTTCACTTCGACGGGGGTGACGGCCATATGTGATCTCCTTCTCGGCTTGGCGTCTTCCGAGCGGAACTTTCGGCGCGTGCCCCCGTCGGTGCCTTGATTCAGCGCAAACCGTGCCAGCGCGACATGGGAACGGACGTGCCGGTATCCGGATTATTCCTTATGGCAGACCGACGCTTGGGCGCTTAGGTTGCATGACGGAAAAAGGCGGCAAACTGCGGTGGCAAGCGAAGCGCAGAGGGACGTGCCGTTCATCTTCATCGTCGACGACGATGAGGCGGTGCGGGACTCGCTCAAACTCCTTCTCGAGACCCATGGGATGGAGGTCGCGGGTTATGCCTCGACCGAGGGTTTTGCCCACTCCTACCAACCACACAGCCGCCAATGTCTGATCCTCGATCAGCATCTCCAGGGCGTGAAGACGGGGTTGGACTTTCTCGGCACGTCGAACTGGGCGGCGATGCGGTTTCCCGTGATCTTGATCACCGGCCGTGGCGACAGCGACATCAAGGCGCGCGCGCTCGATGCGGGTGTCACGGTTTATCTCGACAAGCCAATCGACGCGAGACAACTCATCGGCGCGATCCAGCGCGTGATCGGCCCAACGGTTTGAACCCATACGTATAAGTACGTAGGGGGTCTTCCGAATTATGTGCCCCCTCACGTTCGGGTATTCCTCGCGAAGAAGCACAGGCCAGAGCGAGGAGCCCCCGACATGAACTCAAACCTTCGGATTGCAACGTCATCCACACCGACGCGCGTGCAGCCCGTTGTGTCCGTCGCGGCAGTGGATCATCTCGCCGCGCTCGATCGCGTCGGCACGGTGATCTCTCTTCGTCGTGATGGCGTCCTCTTCCGCGAGTGCGACCCAGCTGAGCATTACTTCAAGGTGCTGACCGGTGCCGTGCGTAGCTCGAAGTTGCTGGCGGATGGACGGCGCCATGTCAGCGAATTCTACCTTCCCGGCGACTTCATCGGGCTCGATGCCGACACGAGCTATCTCTTCAGTGCCGAGGCTATGACGGATACAACCGTTGTGCGTTATGCGCGGCGCAAGGTCGAAGCCCTCGCGTTGCAGGAGCCGCGAATCGGACGCCAGCTCCTCAGCATCGCCTGCCACGGCTACTCCACTGCGCGCCAGCAGCTCGTCCTGCTCGGGCGCAAGACCGCCGAGGAGCGGATTGCCTCGTTTCTCCTCGACCTCGTCGAACGCATCGGTGACGCCGACCGCGTTTTGCTGCCGATGAGCCGAACCGACATTGGCGATCATCTGGGCCTGACCATGGAGACGGTGAGCCGCGGCCTGAGCCACTTGAAGAGCGAAGGCATCATCGCGATGGGAAACAGCCACGAGATCCGGATCCGCAATCGCGAGGCGCTCGAGGATTTGGCGGAAGCGGCGTAAGGAGCGCGGCTTCCGCCGTGACGTCATCGTTTGATCACCACCTTCAGGGCTTGGCTCGCTGCCGCACTACCCAACGTCTCGTAAGCGTCAAGGATCCGGTCGAAGCTGAAGCGATGGGTGATGAGCTTCGTCGGATCGATCTTTCCTCCCCGGACAGTCTTCAACAGCATCGGCGTCGTCACAGTGTCGACGAGCCGCGTCGTAATCGTAATGTTCTGCGACCACAACCGCTCCAAGTGAAGGTCGACCTTCGCGCCATGCACTCCGACATTGGCGATGGTCCCGCCCGGAGCAACGATGGTCTCGCAGGTGATAAATGACGCGGGCACGCCCACCGCCTCGATCGCCGTGTCGACGCCGCGTCCTCCGGTCAATTTCATCACCTCCTCCGTGGCCTTGCCGCCAGTCGCGTTCACGGTCGTCGTGGCACCAAAGGTCTTGGCAGCTCGCAGCCGATTTTCGTCGGGATCAATCATGATGATCTCGGCGGGCGAATAGAATTGCGCTGTCAGGAGCGCGGCAAGGCCGATCGGGCCGGCGCCGACGATTGCAATGGTGCTCCCCGGCTCGACCTTCCCGTTGAGCACGCCGCATTCGAACCCCGTCGGCAGGATGTCGCTCAGCATCACGAGGGATTCCTCGCTGGCGTCCTCCGGGACGCGGTAGAGGCTCGTGTCGGCATGGGGGATGCGCACATATTCTGCCTGCGTGCCGTCGATCTCATTGCCGAGGATCCAGCCGCCGGTGGTGCAGTGCGAGTACATGCCGCGGCGACAATACTCGCATCGGCCACAGGCTGAGATGCATGAGACGATGACGCGGTCCTGCGGCCGAAATGTGGTTACGCCGGCACCGACCGACTCGACGGTGCCAACGGCCTCATGCCCGAGGATTCGTCCCGGCGCACAAGTGGGAACGTCACCTTTCAGGATGTGCAGATCGGTGCCGCAGATGGTCGTCGTCGAGACCTTGACGATGGCATCGGTCGGGGTCCGGATCTCCGGGAACGGTCGCTCCTCGAGCGCTTTTCTCCCGAGCGCTTGGTAGACGAGTGCTTTCATGATGGTCTCCAGTGCGGGATTCTGTTGACGTTGTGCGCGGTTGATGCTGCCAATTGGGCCGTCAGCGCCATGGTGCCACCGGCGTTGATAAGCACCTTGATCTGGCTCAGTAGAACAGGACGAACGCTCATCGCGTCCGATGAGCCCGAGATGTGTTGACCGGGCATGCGATCCTTGAGATGGATCAAAGCGCCGCTGTGATTCCCGCGACATGGTCGAGGTCCGGGCTTCAGGTGACGTCGGGCAACCTTATGGAAACGAGCTCAAGGGGAACGACGGCGCGGATAGAGAGTTTCCTCCGCGAGGCGAACGCACCGACGCCGTTTCTCGTGATCGATCTCGACACGGTGCGTTCCAGATACGTTGCACTCCGGGACCTCCTTCCCGATGCCTGCATCTATTACGCCGTCAAGGCCAATCCCGCGCCCGCCGTGATTGCGGCACTGGCGGAGGTCGGTGCCAATTTCGATCTCGCAAGTTCGGGCGAGATCGACCGTTCTCTCCAACTCGGCGTTCCCGCAAGCCGCTGCTCCTTCGGTAATACGATCAAGAGCGAGGGCGACATCGCCCGAGCCGCGCACGAGGGGCTTGATCTGTTCGCATTCGACAGCGCCGGCGAACTCGAAAAGCTGGCCCGCCTCGCTCCCGGCGCACGCGTTTTCTGCAGGCTTCTGGTCGCTAACACGGGATCGCAATGGCCGTTGAGCCGCAAATTCGGCTGTTCGCATGAGATGGCTGTGGATCTTCTGTTGCGGGCAAAGGACCGCGGCCTGCGCCCGGTCGGCGTCTCGTTCCACGTGGGATCACAACAGACGGATCCCCACGAATGGGCTTTGGCAATCAGCGGTGCCGGCGGCGTATTCCGCGGCTGCGCCAAGGCTGGGCTCGACCTTGAACTGCTTAATGTTGGGGGTGGGCTGCCGGCGCATTATCGCTCGCCACTGCCGCCTCTCGCCGTCTATACCGAGACCATCGAAAGCGCCCTGCAATTCGAATTCGGAAGCGCGCGACCCCGCCTGCTGATCGAGCCGGGCCGGTACATGGTGGGCGACGCCGGCTTGCTGCGCAGCACCGTGCTGCTGATCGCAGCGAAGTCGCGGCATTCAGGGCGCCGCTGGGTCTATCTCGATGCTGGCCGCTACAACGGCCTTCCGGAAACATTCGACGAGCGCATTCAATACCGTATCCGGACCCCGCATGACGGCGCTCCGGGCGAGCATGCAATTCTCGCCGGGCCGAGTTGCGACAGTACGGACATTCTCTATCAAAGAACCGATTATCCGTTACCCCGCGATCTCGCGATCGGCGACCCGATCGATTTCCTGTCTGCCGGCGCCTACACCGCAAGCTATGCCTCGGTCGAGTTCAATGGCTTCCCCCCGATCCGCACCTACTGCATCTGACGCGCGTCCGAGACGGCGCGTCGTCATCCTCGGCGCGGCGGGGCGCGACTTCCACAATTTCAATGTCGTCTATCGCGACGACCCTTTGGTCGACGTGGTCGCGTTCACCGCGGCGCAAATCCCCGGCATCTCCGGTCGCCGCTATCCGGCGGCGCTTGCAGGCGCGCTTTATCCCGACGGAATTCCCATCCTGAACGAGGCGCAACTCGAAGCGATCGGCCAAACGGCGGCCATCGATGAAGTGATCTTCGCCTATAGCGATGTGACGCACGAGCAGGTCATGCATCTTGGTTCGCGCGCGCTCGCGATCGGAGCGGATTTCGTCTTGCTCGGGCCCAAGCGGACGATGCTCAGATCGTCTCGTCCCGTCATCGCTGTCACCGCCGTCCGTACCGGCTGCGGCAAGTCGGCGGTTTCACGCTTTCTCTCGCGCCGGTTGCGCGATCGGGGCAAGCGCGTTGCGGTTCTGCGCCATCCGATGCCCTATGGCGACCTCGTCGCCGAACGCGTGCAGCGGTTTGCTTCGGCTGCTGATCTCGATGCGGCCCAATGCACCATCGAGGAGCGCGAGGAATACGAACCGCACATTGCGGCGGGCAATGTCGTCTTTGCCGGAGTCGACTACGCCGCCATCCTGAAAGCCGCCGAGCAGGAATGCGACATCGTCCTGTGGGATGGCGGGAACAACGACTTTCCTTTCGTTCGCCCCGACCTCCACATCGGATTGGCGGACGCGCTGCGCCCGCGCCAGCTTGCCACGCATCATCCTGGCGAGGCAGTGCTGCGCATGGCGGATATCCTGGTCATCGCCAAGGTCGACGCAGCTGGGCCTGCCGATACGCAACTGGTCATCGATGGCTTGAAGCACCTCGATACCAAAGCGACAATCGTCCGGTCGGCATCGCCGGTGCGGCTCGACGATGCGGCCGCGGTCAACGGCCGCCGGGTGCTCGTCATCGAGGATGGGCCGACGATCACGCATGGCGGCATGCCCTATGGCGCCGGCTATGTCGCGGCCATCGCCGCCGGCGCCGGCGAAATCGTCGATCCAAGACCGGCAGCCCAGCGAGAAATCCGTGAGGCCTACACGGCCTATCCGCATATCGGCCGGGTCTTGCCCGCCCTCGGGTACGGAAGCGCGGAGCTCGAAGCTCTGGCCGACACCATTGCCGCAACCAATGCGGAAATTGTCGTGTCTGCAACGCCGATCGATTTGGCGCGGTTGATCCCGATCGGCAAGCGGGTGGTGCGGGCCCGCTACGAGTTCGCAGAGTTGGACGAGCCGCGCCTATCAACCCTCGTCGATCGGTTCGTCGATGCGTTGTCGAGCGGCAACGACGCGTGCGAATGTCCTAGCCCTCGGCGGTAACGCGCTCCTGCGGCGGGGCGAACCGCTCGAAGCGGACATCCAGCTCCGCAATATCGCCACCGCTGCCTCCGCGGTCGCGCCGATCGCGCGCGACCATGAAGTGGTGATCACCCACGGGAACGGCCCTCAGGTCGGGCTTTTGGCGCTCGAGTCCGCCGCTTATCGCGCCGTCCGCCCCTATCCCCTCGATGTCCTGGGAGCAGAGAGCGAGGGCATGATCGGCTATCTGCTTGAACAAGCAATCGCGAACGCCCTGCCGGACCGGGAGATTGCCACTCTGATTACGCAGATCGAAATCGATCCCGCCGATCCTGTTTTCAAGCAGACCACGAAGCCCATCGGTCCGCTTTATGGCGAAGCCGAGGCTCGGCGCCTCGCCGAGGAGTTTTCGTGGTCGATGGTGCGCGACTTCGATGCATGGCGCCGTGCCGTCCCCTCGCCTGAGCCCAAAAGGGTCCGCGAGATCGCCGCGATCACGCTGCTTGTTCGAGCCGGCGTAATTGTGATCTGCGCCGGCGGCGGCGGGATTCCGGTCGTTGCGACGGCGAGCGAGGGGATTCACGGCGTCGAAGCCGTCATTGACAAGGATCTTTCCGCGGCACTTCTTGCCCGGTCCCTCGATGCCGATGTCCTGCTGCTGCTGACTGACGTCCCGGCGGTCTTCGGCGGCTGGCCCGAGGTCAGCGATCCGATCGGGCGCGCCACCCCGGCTGAACTTCGCCGCCGCCGCTTCGCGCCGGGCTCGATGGGCCCAAAGGTCGAGGGAGCCTGCCGCTTCGTCGAGGTGACGGGCCGCTGGGCGGCGATCGGCGCGGTCGAGAATGCCCGGTCCGTCCTGGAGGGTCGGTCCGGAACCATCGTCGCCGCCGCTTGAGGTGGATCAACGCCGAATTGCGCCAGTTTGGCGATGCTGCGGGCTGGCATGCGGAGCGCGAGCATGGACACGACCCTTCCAACCGGGACGGCAGAATGCGCCTGGGTTGCGGCGCAGCCTTTGGCCCCGGCATTGCTGCGGCGCTGCTGCGATCCATCCGCGCTGGCGTTCAAGACCACCGACGACCTGCCGGACCTTGCCGGGCTGGTAGGGCAGGAGCGGGCAATTGACGCGGTGCAGTTCGGCACTGCGATGCGGCGGCGCGGCTTCAACATCTTCGCATTCGGCGCAGCGGGAACCGGCAAACACACGCTTGTGCAAGGGATTCTCGCGGCGCAGGCGGCGTCGGAGGAGACGCCGCCCGACTGGTGCTATGTCAACAATTTCGTCGATCCGCACCGTCCGCTCTCCTTGAAGCTGCCGACCGGGCGAGCGGTGCCGTTCCGCGACGCCATGAAGCGGCTGGTCGCGGAATTGCGCGTGGCATTACCGGCGGCCTTTGAGCGCGAAGACTATCGTTCGCGTCGCGAAGTCATCGACGAGCAGTTCAAGCATCGGAACGAAGAGGCATTTAGCCCTCTGCAGCGCAAGGCCGAGGCGAAGAACATCGCCCTCATCCGCACGCCCATGGGCTTGGGGCTCGCGCCCATGCACGACGGCGAGGTGATCCCGCCAGACGTTTTCCAGCGCATGGCCTCGGAGGACAAAACGCGGATCACCGCGGATATGGCGGCGTTGCAATCCGAGCTCGAAGCCACGGTACGCCGCATTCCCGACTGGGAGCGGGAGCACCGCGATGCGGTGCGGCAGCTCAATCGCGACACCAGCGCCGGCGTGGTCACGCATCTCCTGAGCGAGGTGCGCGCAGCGTTGACGGACGTCGCGGCGATCGCGGCCTATCTCCAGGACGTGGAGCGCGACATCCTCGAGCATGCCGACGATTTCCTAGCTTCGCGCCACGAGGGGCAAGGTCCTACCCCAGACGAGGGTCGCGCCGCCGAAGAGGCTGCGTTCCGCCGCTATCAGGTGAATGTCGTCATCGACAACTCCGGACGCGCCGGCGCACCGATCGTCTATGAGGATAATCCGACCCACCAGAATCTCGTGGGCCGCATCGAGCATATGGCGCGGTTCGGTGCGCTCTTCACCGACTTCAACCTGATTGTGCCCGGGGCGCTGCACCGGGCCAATGGCGGTTACCTGGTTCTTGACGCTCAGCGACTCCTGAGCGCGACGTTTGGCTGGGATTCGCTAAAGCGGGTGTTGCGAGCGAGCGAGATCAAAACCGTCTCGCTCGACCAACTTTTGAGTTTCGCCAGCACGGTATCGCTCGACCCCGAGCCCATTCCGCTCTCGGTCAAGGTGGTGCTGGTCGGTCCGCCGATGCTTTATTACCTGTTGAGCGAGCTCGATCCTGATTTTTCCGAGCTTTTCAAAGTGGCTGCAGAGTTCGACGACCGGGTCGACCGCACGCGGCAGACCGTCGATCTTTATGCGCGCCTCATCGCGACCGCCGCGCGGCGGGAAAAGCTGCGTCCGATCGAACGCGACGCAGTGGCGCGGGTCGTCGAGGAATCGGCGCGGCTGAGCGGCGACGGCGACAAACTGTCCGCGAAGCTTCGCAGCGTCGTCGATCTCATGCAGGAAGCCGATCATCTCGCCGCCCTGGCAGGACGGGCAACGGTGGGCGCCGCGGACATCGAGAGCGCCATCGCGGCGCGCCGGCACCGCGGCGACCGTCTCTATCAACGTCTGCAAGAAGAGATCGGGCACAATACGATTCGCATCGAGACCGATGGCCTGGCGGTCGGCCAGGTGAACGGGCTGTCGGTCATCACGCTCGGCGGGCTGAGCTTCGGTCAACCAAGCCGCATCTCGGCCCAGGTCCGCTATGGCAAGGGAGAGCTGATCGACATCGAGCGCGAGGTTGCGTTAGGCGGTCCCATCCATTCAAAGGGCGTGCTGATCCTCTCCGGCTTTCTCGGCGGGCGATTCGGCCGCAATGGCCCGTTGTCGCTCACCGCGAGCCTCGTCTTCGAGCAATCCTATGGTGGCGTCGAAGGCGACAGCGCTTCGGCGGCGGAGCTTTTCGCGTTGCTGTCCGCACTCGCCGAAACACCGCTTCACCAGTCCTACGCGGTCACTGGCTCCATCGATCAGCACGGCCACATCCAGGCGATCGGCGGCGTCAACGAGAAGATCGAGGGATTCTTTGACGTGTGCCGTGCACGCGGCCTTACCGGGCGGCAAGGCGTGATCATCCCCGCAGCCAACGTGCGGCATTTGATGCTGCGCGCCGACATTGCTGCCGCCGCCGTCGCGGGACAATTCCGGGTCATTCCCATCGAGACCGTGGATCAAGGGCTCGAGATTCTTACCGGACTCCCGGTCGGCGAACCGGATTCGGTCGGCCAATATCCCGAGGGTTCGCTCAATCGCCGCGTTGCCGCCTGCCTCGCCGGATTCGCGAAACGGTCGCTTCCGCCGCGGCCGCTCAACGGCAAGCGGACGGCACGTCGAGGGGCCGGGGAGGCGTCGCGATGAGTGAGCCTCTGTTCCGGAGGGTCGTGCTGATCTGCGATGCCGTCTGCGACATCCATCTCGCCGTCGCCGATGCCGCATCGCTTGCGGCGCGCCTGGGCGCAACGGTGCACGGGATCTATCTTGACGACGAAAATCTGCACCGCTTTGCCGCTCTGCCATTCGGCCGGCAGGTAAGCCTGTCGTCCCCCGAGGGATCGAAGGATTTGACGGCGGCGACCATGACGAGTCTTTCGTCGGCGCTCGGCGCCGGCATGAAGCGGAGGCTTGCGGAACTTGCGAACGCCCGGGGGTTGCAGTGGACCTTCAGCGCGGTCCGCGACGTGCCGTCGGCCGTGTCGGTGGCCGCCGCAGAAGGCGATCTCCTCGTTGTCGAAGCAGCCGCGCGAGCGTTCTCCGGTGCCTGGCGGCCACGAGCCGCCTGGGAAAAGAGTCCGAGCGCATTCACCGGCACCGTCTTGATTCGGGGCCGCAGTGATGGAAGACATGGAGTCCTGGTCCTCCTGCCTGAGGACCAGGAGGCGCGCGAAAAGGTTCTCTCCGCCACCGCCGCTCTCGCTGTCGGGGATGAACGGATCATTCTCGCCGGACGGCACGTCGTTTTGGCTGACACACAGAATTTTCCGGCCATGCAGCGCACGCACATCAAACTGCTGGCACTTGGCGACGACCCGTCGGTCTTGCGGCGCATGCTCACGCACCGCAGCCCTTCCCTCTTCGTTCTCCACGCCGACGACGCGGAATGGGCCGGTGATACAGGGGCCGACATTCTTCTGGTGCGGTAGCCGCGTCGCGCGATTTGAACATCCGGTTTGTCGAGAAAGGAACACAGGCCTCATGCAAGCATCTGATATGATGACAAGAAATGTCGTGGCGGTGAGGCCCGAAGCGGGGCTGCGCGAGGTTGCGCGGGTCCTGCTCGAGCATGGCATCAGCGCCGTTCCGGTCATCGATGCCCTCGGTAAGCTCGTTGGAATGGTAAGTGAGGGCGACCTTATTGGCCGCGACGATGCCCGGCGCAAAGCGCGCCGGGACTGGTGGCTCGCACTCTTGGCCGAAGGGGAAGAGCTGAATCCGGACTTTCTCGCGACCCTTCGCGACCCCGATCGCGCGGCCCAGGAGGTCATGTCCTCGCCCGTGGTGACGGTCGGTGAAACGGCCTCGCCGCGCGAAATGGCGCGTCTTCTTGCCGATCACCACATCAAGCGTGTTCCCGTCGTGCGCGAGGGAAAGGTCGTCGGCATCGTGAGCCGCGCAGATCTCCTGCGCGCCTTCGCCAGGTTCGGCGCAGGCGCTTCCGATTGACGTGCATCAAGGCAGAGCGGGGCGCAATCGCACACGTTCGCGCCGATGAAAAATTCTGCTGACAGCCTGACCCAGTCATCACCAGCGGTGTCGAAGGTTCCGCGCCCGATTCCGTCCCGGCGGTCCCGTTGGCGCGAAGGCGCACTCGGCATGGTCGCGGCCGCCCTGCTCGGCGCCCTTGCGTGGTGGCATTTTGGGTCCAAGCCGATGGTTTCTTACACGACCGAGACGGTGACCCGCGGCGCGGTGACGCGCACGGTCACCGCCACGGGCACCGTCAACCCAGAGCTGACGATCATTGTCGGAAGCTACGTATCGGGCGTGATCCAGTCACTGTCCTGCGATTACAATACTGAGGTCAAAGCGGGCCAAGTCTGCGCCAAGATCGATCCGCGCCCCTATCAGGCGGCGCTCGACCAGTATACGGGCCAGCTTGCGCGCGACCAAGCGATCCTCGACAAAGACCGGACCGATCTCGCGCGCTACCAGACGCTTTCGGCGCAGAACTCGATCGCGCGCCAGCAGGCCGAAGACCAGCTCTACGTCGTGCATCAGGACGAAGGAACCGTGAAGCTGGACGAGTCGCTGGTCGAAGGCGCGAAGCTCAATCTCGGCTACACCGACATCGTCTCCCCCGTCGACGGCACTGTCGTGTCGCGCAACGTGACTCAGGGCCAGACCGTCGCCGCCAGTTTCCAGACGCCGACCTTGTTCCTCATCGCCACCGACCTCAAGAAGATGGAGGTCGATACCAACACCAGCGAAAGCGACATCGGCGAGGTCAAAGAGGGCCAAAAGGCCAACTTCACTGTCGACGCCTTTCCCGAACGGACGTTCCAGGGCACGGTAACCCAGGTCCGCCAGTCGCCCCAGACGGTACAGAACGTCGTGACTTATGACGCTGTCGTCGGCGTCGACAATCGCGAACTGGCGCTGATGCCGGGGATGACCGCGTCAACCCAGATCATCGTCGATCAGCGGGCGGACGTGCTGCGCGTGCCGGACCAGGCGTTGCGTTTCGCACCGGGCGGTCCCAGCGTCGGCGGGCCGGCAAAGGGTTCCACGCGCGTCTTCGTGCTGCGTGGCGGCGCCCCCGTCGCGGTACCGGTCGTACTCGGGCTCGATGACGGAAATTTCTCCGAGATTGTCACGGGCGATCTCCACGCGGGCGATATCGTGATCACCGCAGAACGAAGCGACATGGCTGGCGGCAATGGCCTGCCTCAGCCGCGGCTTTAGAGGCGGCGATGCCGCGTGAATCGCCTGAAACAATCGAACCGGTCATCCGGATCGAGGGTGTCACCCGAACCTTCGTCCTGGGCGATGTCACGGTCGACGCGCTCCGTGGCATCGACCTCACCGTACGTAGGGGCGAATTCGTGGCGATCATGGGCTCGTCGGGTTCCGGCAAGTCGACGCTCATGAACATTCTGGGATGTCTCGATCCGCCGACGAGCGGTCATTATTTTCTCGAGAGCGTCGACGTCGCGCGATTGAGCGAGCCCGAGCTCGCCCGCATCCGCAGCGAGCGGCTGGGCTTCGTCTTCCAGAGCTTCAACCTCCTCGCTCGCACCAGCGCCATCGAGAATGTCGGTTTGCCGCTCTATTACGCGGCGTCGGGGCCGATGCGCCGCACAGCGCGTACCGAGCGAGCGAAAAGCGCGCTTCAGTTCGTCGGCCTCGGCGCGCGTGAGCGCAACACGCCCGGCCAACTGTCGGGCGGCCAGCAGCAGCGCGTCGCCATCGCCCGAGCGCTCATCAACACGCCGAGCCTCCTGCTCGCCGACGAACCGACCGGCAATCTCGACACCCGCACCTCGCACGAGGTTATGGAGACGCTCGTCACCTTGAACCGCGACCACGGCGTGACGATCGTCCTGGTCACCCACGAACCCGACATCGCCGCTTACGCCGATCGAATCGTGACGATGCGCGACGGCACCATCGTGTCCGACGAGCGTGTGGCGAAGCCGGCGTTACTTCCGTCGCCTCCGGCGCGCGCGCATGCAACAGGCACGCAGCCGGCCGAGGCGATGTCGCGCGCTGCCGCAGGATTCCTGCCGTTCGCGGTCATGATCCTCGCAGCGGCGGCGCAGGCGATCGGGCGCAACAAAATGCGCTCGGCACTCACCATGCTCGGGGTCTTCATCGGGGTCGCGGCGCTTATCGTCATGGTCGCCGTAGGCGACGGCGCCAGCGAGGCGGTTCGCAAACAGATCGAGAGCCTCGGCAGCAACGTCGTCGTGATCTTGCCGGGCGCCGTCAGCACCGGCGGCATCCGCGCCGGCTTCGGCAGCGCCAGCACCCTCTCCGTCGCCGACGCGCGCGCCCTTAGTCGCGACGATCCCGCCGTCTCGCAAGTCGGTTACCTCATCCGCCAGCAAGGACAAGTACAGTACGGCAATCAGAATTGGACCACGACCATCCAAGGCGTGAGCGCCAACTATCCAGCGATCACCAATTGGCAGATCTCGGCTGGCCGAGGGATTTCCAAGGACGACGAAAGCAAAGCAGCACTCGTCGCCGTCATCGGCCAGACCGTGTATCGGCAGCTCTTCAATCCCGGCGAAAGTCCCTTGGGCGCCGCGATCGAGGTGAAAGGCGTGCCGCTGACCGTCATCGGCGTGCTCGCCGCCAAGGGCCAATCCGCCTTCGGCCAGGACCAGGACGACCTCCTGATGACGCCGTTCACCACGGCCGAACGGAAGGTCCTGGGCGTCGCGGCGCCCAATCAGCAGCAGTCGCCGCTCAACTGGCCCTATCTGCCGCCACCCAATCCCTACAATCTGGTGCCGCGCCTCACAGGATTCGCGAACCAGGTCTACGTTCAGGCGGTAAGCCAGCCCCAAGTGCAGACCGCGATCGCGCAAGTGACCGACACGCTGGTCCGACGCCATCGCATCAAGCCGGGCGAACTCAAGGATTTCGACGTGCGCAACCTCAGCCAATTCGTCGAAACCGCCGAAACCAGCAGCCGCATCATGGCGCTGCTCCTGGCCGCGGTGGCGTCGATCTCGCTCCTCGTCGGCGGCATCGGCATCATGAACATCCTGCTTGTCTCGGTGACCGAGCGCACGCGCGAGATCGGCTTACGGATGGCGATCGGGGCGCGGCGCCTGCACGTATTGCTGCAATTCCTCGTGGAGGCCGTGTTCCTGAGCGTGAGCGGCGGTCTTGCCGGAATTGTCGTGGGAGTCCTCATCTCCGTGACCCTCTCGCTCCTTGTCGGTTGGCCGGCGCCGATCTCGACGTCGGCTGTCGCCGGGGGCTTTCTCTTCGCTGCCGCGGTCGGGATCTTCTTCGGCTATTACCCGGCGCGCAAGGCCGCAAGCCTCAACCCGATCGACGCGCTCCGCTATGAATGAGCCCGCAGGTCGCGCATTGGCGGAGGGCCGCACATTGGTTTCCCAGGAAAGGCGCGACACGTCATCGCGCGAAGGCGCGCTCGGAGCGCTCTGGGCGCGCTTGAAGGAGCATCCGCTTGCGCGCGTCGGACCGGGTCTTATCACGGGCGTGGCCGACGACGATCCAAGCGGCATAGCCACCTATTCGCAGGCCGGCGCTCAGTTCGGCTTGAACATGCTTTGGACGATGCCGCTGGCGTTTCCCTTGATGGCTGCGATCCAATCCATGTGCGCCTATATCGGTCGGGTCACTGGGAAAGGGCTTGCCGCCAACATCAAGGCGGCGTTTCCGCCCATCGTTCTCAAGAGCGTCGTCTTGCTGCTTTTGGTGGCCAACACGCTCAACATCGCCGCCGATGTCGCCGCGATGGGAGAGACTGCCGAGCTCGTCACCGGGTTCGATCGCCACATCATGACTGTGATTTTCGTCCTCGGAACGTTGCTGCTGCAGGTCTTTGTTCCGTATCACCGTTATGTCTTCTTCCTGAAATGGCTTACGCTCTCCTTGCTGGCTTACGCGGCGGTCCTCTTCACGGTTCATGTTCCGTGGGAACAGGTGGCGCTTCGTACGATCTCGCCCCGATTCACCCTGAACGCCGAGGCCTGGACGGTGATCGTGGGCCTGTTCGGTACGACCATCAGCCCGTACCTCTTCTTCTGGCAGGCCTCCGAGGAGGTCGAGGACATGCTGAACCACCCCGGCGCCGCCCCGCTCGTGCGCGACGGCCAAGCGGCCAAGCGCGAACTCAGCCGCATTCGCTGGGACACCTGGAGCGGCATGTTCTACTCCGATATCACGGCGTACTTCATCATTCTCGCCACCGCGGTTACTCTCAATGTCGCCGGGATAACGAACATAGAAACGGCAGCGCAGGCAGCGACCGCATTGCGTCCGCTCGCGGGCAATTTTGCCTTCATCGTGTTCGCGCTCGGGATATTCGGCGTCGGTTTGATCGGGGTACCGGTCTTGGCGGGCTCTGCCGCCTACGCCCTTTGCGAAGCAATGAACTGGACGTGGGGGCTCGAGCGAAGAGCGGCGGACGCGCGCGGCTTTTACGGCGTTATCGCGATCAGCGTGCTCGCTGCGATTGTCATACAGTATTCGCCGATCAGTCCGATGAAGGCCTTGTTCTGGAGCGCCGTGATCAACGGCATCGTGGCTGTGCCCTTGATGGTGGTGATCATTCTTCTTGTTTCGAGGAAATCCGTCATGGGAGAGTTTACCGCGAGCGTTGCGGTCATCGCTCTCGGTTGGATCGCGACAATTGTCATGGGTGCGGCGGCCGTGTTTATGTTCATCCCCGGCTAGTCTAGTGCCAGCAATTGGAAATTGTTGCACGCCACGAGTTCAGGAGGCCATGGCTCGGGCTCGGACGTGCGAAGTTCCCCTCAGCGAGAGAACTGCACGAGTACAGCGAAGCTCCACGCAGACTTACTGTCTTGTAGGTCCAAGCGCTCGCGACCAGCGCGACGGAAAGGACAACGATCCAGGTTGCGCGCGTCCGTGTCATCGTCAGCATCACGTAATTTCGACCGACTATAAACGCGGCGCACCCACGAAGACTTGATCTATATCAACGCTCTTCGAAGCCTCCGACGAGAACGTCAACCGTGTGGCTCCCCGCCCTTGATCAGTGCCGCGCTTTCGAGAACTTGCGTGAGGCCGACCTCATCGGCCGCGTTGCTGAACACCTTCGGATCGGAACAGGCTCATAACCTGAAGGTCGGAGGTTCAAATCCTCCCCCCGCAACCACGAAAAACGCCGCTAGATCAATCATCTAGCGGCGTTCCGATTTTCGAGTGATCGCTTGATTGTTGGGCGTCCGGAATCATATCGGAATCAATCGGAAGGAAATCCAGGCGTACATCGGAGATGGAGATGCCGGGACCCCGGCTCTCAAACTTTCCGTGCTAAAAGAGTCACGGGTGCCAGCCAGCGCCCTCCGCGCGCTTGACCAGTCGCAAGAGTGTGTCGGCTTGGCGATCGGTCGGAATCACGCTGGGCATCCGACAGGCCGGAATCAAAGCTTTTTCATCATCCGGCAGAAGCAGGCGCTTCGACCGGCAGAAGCCTCGCAGCTTTTCCCAGTAGTCTGCATCCCGCTCGAGCACCTGCTTCACCGAGTTGAGCCCGCGATCGACGATGCCCGTCGCCTTCTGTTGACGTCTGTTCGCGCGGTCTTCGTCACTGCTGATGATCCAATCATCGAACCCGGCCACGGCGCGAATCGGCAGTTCCAAAGCATTCTTCCGGCACGCCGGCTGTTTCGCCCATTCGGATATGTTCTGCCCGGCCATGGGCGGCTTGCGTAGCACGCCCGCCATCGCTTCACCGATGCGCGCAATCTGTTGTTCGAGCGTCGGGCCGGCCGACTGCCGGTTCCAGACCTTCACGTAATCGATGCCGCCGCTCTCGGGCCGATCGAGTGCCAATCGCGCAAGGCGCGCGCAAGCGTAGGCGACGATCTGCGCGCGATATCCTCCCTCGTACCAAGCCGCATTCGAGACGATCGCCTCCGCAGCTCTGAAAAGGATGAACCGCGCCACCGCTGCCTTGAACCATTCGTCGCCATAGAGCGCGCGTTTCGACTCCTCGGCCCATTCCTTCGTGATCCGCTCGGCGAACGAAACGAACGCCTTTTCGGCGCCTTTGCACGCGACATCCGGTTCGAGGGCGAAACAGCATTCGATTTTCGCGAGGTCTGTTTTCCTGATGACCTGCGCACGCGGATTGTTGAGGAGAAACTGATTGCGCTTTGCGCCGGTCGTTATGGCCTGGTCGTTGAGATATTGGCCACGCGCGCGCTCGTAGTACCAGTGGGTCTGTATTTGCGAACCGTTCACTCCCGGAGCGAGTATTCGTCGTGATATCTCCTCGATCCGGCGGTGAAAGGCATGATTGGCGAAGAAATCGCTCGACCGCACCCCGTTCTGACTGTTCGCGAAGCGCGAAATCAGGGGAATGAGATCGGCACCCACCGCAGGCGCGACCACGGACAGCTTCATCGGCACGAAAACAGTCCTCGGTACGAGGCTCTTGTCCTTCAGCGACGCTGCCAGCGACGCAGTCGTCTGGGCGCCATTGACGATTTGCAGGTCGGTCGCGGATGTCACGACGGCCGTGCCGGCGGTGCGGCGTTCCGTCATGATCGCCGAAGCCGTGGCGGCCACTCCGTTGTTGTACGCGAAGAACTTCGCGGGCTCGTCGGCGATTGTCGTCGCGATCCCCTTGTTTACCCGTCCGCTGCGGCCGAGGAAGGTCCGGACGTTGCCTTCAAGCAGCCGGCTGCCGTGTCGTATGTATATCTCCGCCAGCGCCTCTCCGGGCACGACGGTCAGATAGCCGTCGTAATCGCCCGAACCGACAGAGGCTGGCAGGACCGGCAACCCGCCACCCGGCAGGAACGAAAAATCGACAACCAGATCGTCGCGGACATTTTGCGCATCATGGATACGCTTCAGTCGTGTGATGTCCCAGATCTGGAAGGTGACCGGCACGTCCTCGCGCGTTTCGTCGCCCGCGATTTCACGCAGCCTTTCGCTGACCGGACGGTCGGTGAGCACGTGGAGACGCAACGCCGCCGGGAGGGGCGCTGTCTTGATGCGCCGAGCCAGCGCGAAGAGCGGCCGGCTTTCCTCGATGTTCGCCGTCAGCCAGCCTTCGCGCGCCTGTTCGAATACGCCGAGGAGCCGGTTGAACCCCTGCTCGCGAGCCTCCGTCAGCGTGAGGCTTTCCGGCTCGGCGGCCTTGCCATCATGGATCGCTATGAACAGATGAAGCGAGCTGTCAGCTTCGTCATATGCTGAGGCATCGATCTCAAGCCGGCGATTGCGCGATCCGGTGAGCATTTCCGGGCACGGTTCCGCATCGGGCACTTCGCCCGCCTCGCTCAGCCGCTCGATCACCTCGGCGACGAAACCTTCCCTCGATCCGCAAGCTTCGACTTCCGACCTCGAGGCGGCTGACGCGAGAAGGTCGGCGCAGAATTCCTCTTCCGTCATCACGATGCCCCTATTTGCGGAAGCGCAATTTCGTAGGACGCATCCAACACGCCTTGCGGCACCAGCGAGACCGTGAGGCGCGGGAATGCGTCGTTCACGGCGTGATAGTCGATGCGGTGCAATCGGACGACGACGGAGTCCGTATCGGCCGACGCATCCCATCCCGCGAAACGAAGCAGCCCCTCGAACGCGCGCAGCGCGACCGGCGCATCCGACAAACGCGCGCTCAGCCGTGTGACGAGACGCGATGCCGTGATCGCGTCTTCCGCCTCGCGCCCGCAATCCTCGAGCCTGACGGCGGCAAGCTCAAGCGGATCCTCGCCCGCATCAAGCTGACCGAGACCGTTGATCCGCACCTGCCCGGCATCGCGATCAAGCGCCTTGACCTCGATCCTAGCCCCATCGGGAAGCAGGAAGTCCTGGTCAGTGCCGAGCGGA
The DNA here is from genome assembly GCA_963729295.1 of uncultured Alphaproteobacteria bacterium. Lineage (GTDB taxonomy): Bacteria > Pseudomonadota > Alphaproteobacteria > ATCC43930 > CGMCC-115725 > DATJLY01. Next base: position 150,317 of record CAVSNJ010000020.1, on the reverse strand, counting down.
CCGGTCCAGGCCAGAACAGCATCGTCCGGCCCCAGTGACGGGAGGACGCGGGTCTCGAGCACCAGCAACTCGCCGATGAGTCCCCTGAGGCGGCTGCGAGTCAAGGCGGCGGCGTCCGCCTGCATGAGTGTCCGCCAGCGGTCGATGCGCGACAGGACGGGGCCGCCAGGTCGCACGGGATCCACGCCGCTGCGGGTGAATTCGACGATGTCGCGACAAAGCTCCGCGAAGACGGGAAGCAGTCGCGGCTCCTCGAGCACGATCCGCATGGACCACGAGCTGTCGTGACGCTGGCGGCGCTGGATATCGATGGCTTTCAGCGAGGGCGCTTCGGGCGGGCGCGAAGGAGAGAACAGTACCAGGCCCGGCCGGTCTGGATGGTCGAAATCGGCGTAAAGATCGAGCGGGTGCGACGCGTCGATCCGCCGCTGGGCACTGCTGGCCTCGCGGCGCAGAGTGCTCCACAGCTCTTCAATCGTCCTCGGCATCGTCGCCCAGATCGTCCCCCTCGAGCTCGAATTCGGCCTGGGCGACGCGGTTCAACCGGTAGCTCACATACCGCTTGGGCGCGCTCTCATCGTGCACGCCGGGGAAATGGAGGCCCAGTGCTGGCAGAACGAGACCATTCCTGTAGTGCGTCTCCGGCGCACCCTTGCGCTCGCGCTCGACGCCACGAATGAGGTAGATCACGAGCAAGGGCGCCGGCATCGCCGCGCGGAAGGCATCTTCCGGAATCTCCTTGAGATCGGGGTTTTCGCGACGCTCGGTTGCGGACACGCGCTCAACCTCCTGCTCGGTAAGCCCGTGTCGGACATCGCCACGGCTTCCCACGCGAGCCTTTTTCCCGGAAATCAGCAACGATTGCGGCGGCGCCTGTCGCACCAGGACTTGCCGCTTTTTCGCGTTGACGGCGATGCCGCATCCCAGAGCCGGCGTCACCGCTTCCATCGTACCATCGGTCAATACCGCCACGGTCCAGCGCGACAGCACCGGATCGTTGCGCTGGACAGCATTGGCCAGGAAATCGGCGATGGCGTCACCCTGGAAATCGTGGTTCAGCGGATGCACGAGGAATTCGCGCAACAACTTGCCGACCGACGGGGCGGGCACGTCTCTCCAGAGCACGGCGCTGCCCGAGAGCGAGGGCACCGCCGGGCCGCGTGTGTCGGTGAGATCGGAGAGGAAGCGGTCGACGATCCTGAAATTCTCCTCGTTGCGCCGCGGATCGGCAAAGAGACGCGCCGTCTCGATCCCGCGGCCGGCGAGTGAAATGTCGCGGACCTCGCCGACGATGTTGATGCCCGTCGCCATCTTGTTGCGCGCGGTAATCAGAAGCGTGTCAGGATGGGTCCTCACCCGCAGGCCGAATTCCGCCGGGGTTGCTTTCTGGCGGCGCATGCGCGCGAAATCCCGCTTCAGCTCATCGGTCGCTTCGCCGACATGCCGGTACCATCGCTCGGCTTCCGCCGACAGCCAGATGCGGCACAGATCGCGATAGCCGTCGCGATAGCCGAACCACCGGCCCATTTGCAGGAGTGTGTCATATGCTTTCGAATTCCTCAGAAAGTAACTGACGCAGAGCCCCTCAAGCGTCAGGCCGCGGGATAGGCTGTTCCCGCCGACCGCGATCACCCGCACGCCAGGCGTTTCTTTCACGGCGCCATAATCGAGGCTTGCCGCTCCCGTCGACTGGTTGACGGCCTGGACGCGGATCGGCGAGATCGCGTCGTGCAGCATGCGAAGGACGTCCGGCCATGCGAAGCCGGCTGCGAGTTCCTCCTCGAACACCGAACGAAGCTCGCGGATTTCCGCTGACCGAGCCTCTGCCGTCGCAGGATTCAGGTTGCCATACAGCCTCACCTGCTGGCGGATGCGGTCGAGTTCCACATGAATCTGCTCGGCCACATGATTCTGGATGAGGGTGAAACGGGAGACATTCACGAGCATCGAACGATGCACGCCTTTCTCGCGCCCCTCGACATTGCGGCTGACCCTCAGATCCCGTACCGCGCAGGACAGGAGAAAATAGCGCAGGGCCTTGAGCATCGAGTCCGGCAGGGGGCCCACCACGACATCGAGCTTGTGATCGACCGGCAGCCAATCGTCCGAGTCGTCGACCGTGCGGATGCCTGCCTCCCATGCCTCGCTCTCCTCCTCGTCCGGCTGATCCGGGTCCTGGCGCGGGAAGAGGCTGTCCATGCCGACGTAGTTGGTCGGCGGCTCGAGCAGATGGATGAAATCGCGTGGAAACAGGTCGTCGCCGAGCATCTCGTCGGTCGAGGACGGATCGACGAAAATGTTGGCGAACGGCGTTGCGGTGAACCCCACATAACTGGAGCGCGTGAAGAGGGCGAGCAGATCGCGGATCGCCTTGTTGATCGCGGTCGTCTCGTTCGGGTTGAGGCGGGTGTTGATCGAGGCGTTGTCAGCCTCGTCATCGATGAGCAGCAAGGGCAGATCGATATGGCCCTCGCGATCGGCATTCATGGTCCGCAGCCATGTCGCCAGGTTCGAGAGGACCCTCTTGTTCTTCTTGGCGACGACGAGGACCGGCTCCTTGACCGAGTTCAGCGAGATGTTGAGGGCGTTGGCGATCGCCGCCCGGAAATCCCTGTCGCGGGAGGTGGACACGATCCCGTCGCGCTGGCTGTCGATGTGACCGACCCCGACATGCGTTTTGTGTTTCAGCTGGTCCCTGGCCAGGAAATCGCGGCTGTCGAGGCCGACGAAAGCCGCGTCCAGCCGTTCCTGCGTCTGGCGCCGCACGTTCTCGAGCGTTCCCGCCAGCAGGATGACCATCCGGTAGCCGGCGTCGGCGGCCTTGCAGATGAGCGCGGCATAGGAAGCCGTTTTGCCCGACTGCACGTCTCCGACGACAAGACCCCGCCGTTTCCAGGAGCCCGCTTCAACGGGATCGCCGAGCAGGTCGAGCAGCTCGTCCATCGAACGATCCAGCGTGCCAGCCACGCGTGGCGGCCAGCCATCGCGCAGCAGCAGCTCACGATACCGGTCCCAATAGAACGGGACGATCTTCGCGCGTCGCGCATCGAGCCAGGGGACATGCTCGTCCTTGATCGTCTGGCCCATCTCCATGCGGATCGAGATGCGCGCATGAAGAAGCTTGCGGGCGCCGGAGATTTCGTCGGGCTTTGCGCCGAACGCGCCGGCGAGACGCGCGAGAATGTCGTTGATCTCGGTTTCCGTGGGCGGCGGCTCAAGACGGAGGCCCTGGGCCGCCATGCGCGTGAGATTCTCGGGCGAGGTGTCGAAGCTCATGCGCGCAACCGCTCCGCAATCCGCCGTGCGGCATCCGGATTGCGGCTGAAGGGTTCCGTCACGGCAAGCCGGTCCAGCATGCGGTTGGCTACCTCGGGCTGGTCGAGAAATGCGTCGACGATGCGACGCGCCATCATCTCGAGCTCGGCCTCGTCGGGAATTTCGGCTTCCGCGATCGGCAGGTCGTTGGCCGTGTGGATGTGGATGTCGTGGATCGGGAGGTTTTCTTCGAGCAGCTTGAGAAGCGTCGCGGTCCCGGCCGCATCGGAAACGCCGGCCAGCACTGATTGGATCGCCGGGTGCTCGCGGTTGATCCGCCAGACCGCGCCTTCATCGCGCAGATCCTCGCGTCGCCACAGCGGTATCCGTTCCAGGTCATCGGCCGGGATGCCCTTGTGCGTGTAAACCTTCCGGCTGCGCGTCGCCACGGCGCCGACGATCCGTCTCAGGTGCGGGCGCAGCGCCGGCGGCGGTTCTGCGATTGCCTTACGGATGTCCACTTTCCAGAGGTGGTCAAGTTCTACCGGAATGTCGACGCGAATGCGGGCAAGGCGGATGAGGTCGTCGGACGGCACGATCCTGAACCAGCCGCCGGGCACGACAAGCCTGCCGCCTCGATAGATATAGAACCCGTGCGCCGTCTTCAGGCTTTCCCGCCCGCCCGCGCGATCAAGATCTGCCGGTTTGAGGCGTGATGGAAAGGGTAGGACGAGACGAATGGTGAGACGGTGATCGCATGACCGTCCACCTGAATGGATTCACCGTGAAGCGATTGTCCGCGCGCATGTCCCTCGAGGAACGGATCGATCACATCGAGTGGTCGGTCATTCAGGAGGATCGTGAAAGGTCCCACCACCTCGCCAGCGAGGTAGCGATGAAACGCCAGCGCCATGTGATCAGCGGCATCCAGAACTGCCCGTTCGCCGCCGGCTGCCTCAAGCCGGTCGAGTTTCTCCCAAATCACAGCCGTGCCATGACCTTGCGCTTCGAGGAGCTCGATTGCTTCATGGGGCACGGCGCTGCGGGTAGGTCTCTCAAGCCACCATGTACCGAGGCGATCGCACTCGTCCAGGTCCCATCGCGCGAAGCAAAGCCGACCTTCCTTGAGTGTCGCAACGGTCAAGCGGCGACACTGCGACAGAGAGGCGGTCTTGAGCCCGAGCCCGAAACGTCCCAGGTCCGCTCCCTCGCGCGGTGCACGCGGATCACGGCTGCCGAAGCGCATTGCGGAAACGAGCGTGGCCTCGTCCATCCCGGTTCCGTCATCGCAGATCGCCACGAATGGCCTTGGCGTCATCGCCACGTTGATGTGGACCGTTCTTGCCTGCGCGGCGATGCTGTTATCGACGAGGTCCGCGAGCGCGGCCGCGGCCGTATATCCGACCGAGCGCAGGGATTGCATCAGCATGGAAGCCACCGGCGGCAGCTCCACGCCGTTGCATGCGTCCGCCAAGGAGTCTGGCAGCGTCCCGCTCTCCGAGGGTACAGGCATCAGCGTTTGCAGTTCCCCAAGTCCTTGATAATGGGTACAATTCATTAGGGACTCAACCCAATGATTATGGCGGCCATGGAGCGGAAGCGCGAGCATCGCGGTGACTTCCTGGACCCGGCGACCCGATCGCGCGTGATGTCGCGCATTCGCGGACGCGACACGGGACCGGAGCGCGTTATGGCGGCACTGCTCGCGGGCGCCGGGCTCGCGGCCGAACCGCAGGCTCGCGATCTTCCCGGCCGGCCGGATTTTGTCATCCGCACGAGCCGGATAGCCGTGTTCGTGGACGGCGCTTTCTGGCATGGCTGGCGTTTTCCCGCGTGGCGACACAAGCTCAGCGAGCACTGGGAAGCGAAAATCGAATCCAACCGTCGACGCGACCGACGCAACCACCGAAGCTTGCGGCGCCAGGGCTGGGCCGTCGTCCGTTGCTGGGATTTTCAGTTGGAGCGCGATCCGCAGAAATGCCTTGGTCGAGTCACCGCGGCCATGCGGGGCTGCCAACAACAAAGCGAGCGCGCGCGGCATGATTCCGCCGCGCTGGCGCTGATGTGAGGCGGGGGCACTTGTGGTTCTGAGGGCTGTGGATTTGTTCTGTGGCGCTGGCGGTTCGAGTGCAGGCGCGCGCCTCGCCGGTGCCCGGATCGTGGCGGCAATTGATGCCGATCCGCTCGCCGCTGCCACGTTCAAGGACAACTTCCCGAAAGCCAAAGTCGTGACCGGCCGTCTCGACGAAACGAACGGTGTCACGCTGCTTGGAGATGTCGGGAAGATCGATCTGCTACTCGCGTCGCCGGAGTGCACAAACCACTCCGTCGCTCGCGGGTCCAAGGCCATTGACACCGAGAGCTTGCGTTCGGGGCGTTACGTTCTTCCGTTCATCAAGGCATGGCGACCGCGTTTTATCGTCCTCGAGAACGTCGCCAGGATGCGGCGCTGGGAGGGCTGGTCGGGATTCCTCGACGAGGTCAAGCTTGCGGGATACTTCTATTCGATCCTCATTCTTGACGCTCAGCACTTCGGGGTTCCGCAAGCGCGGCGCCGGATGTTCCTCCTGGCCTCCCGAACGTCCGAACCTCCGTCAACGGTTGCAGGCACGACGAGGCGAAAGCGGACGGCGGCCGGCATCCTTGATCGCCCCGGCAAGCATCTTGCGAAGCGCGTCTACCGCCGAGCGAAGCCGCTTGCCGACGCCACCATCGAGCGGATTAAGCGCGGACGCAAGGCGTCACGCGACGGCAAGGACTTTATCATTGTCTACTATGGCACCGATGGCGCGGGAGGATGGCAGCCGATGGATCGACCGTTGCGCACGTTGACCACTCTCGACCGGTTCGGCTTGGTATCCGGCGTCGGGCAACAGACAACCCTGCGGATGCTCCAGGTCCCCGAGTTGATACGAGCGATGGGGTTCCCGCCGGGCTACAAACTCGATCGCGGATCGCGGCGCGACCGCATCCGTCTCGTGGGCAATGCGGTTTGTCCGCCGGTGATGGAAGCGGTCATCAAGGCCCTTATCGGCGCCCGACAATCAGCCCGATCTTCGCGTCATATTCGTAAAACGGGGCGTTTGGCCGCTTAAAAGGATTGATTCACCCGCTCCTGGAGGCGCGCACCGCCGACAGTGCGGTAAGTAGGCCCTGTATTTCGCCGCGGAGCGCGTGGTGAATAGACTTGACCGGTGAGGCGAATTTATAGGAGCGCGGGACCTACCCCACTTGTGATGAGTTGCGAGAGATGCCGCAAATTGGCCACACCGCCAGAATATGATTTGCGTCAAGATTGGGTGTTTATGGCGGTCTTTTTTTGGTGCGCGCAGTTTTGACGATGTCTGCCGGTCGACTTCGACTTCTGATGGGCTGAGGGGCTCAGTGGTACGACGCTACCGACACCAATTGACTGGCTGCGCCGCGGTCGGAAGGCGTCGTCATGGTCGGGGATTGGCACTCTTACGGACATAGACAGCTTCCGTCTCGGCTTGTACTTCGGAGAACGATTCCGGATCGTAAATACAGCGATACGGAGGTGCCGCGATGATCGATCTTCGGCATCTCCGATATTTTCAGACCACCGCTGAACTGCTCAATTTCACTCATGCGGCGGAAAAGCTGCACGTGACGCAGCCGACCTTGAGCGAAAGCATTCGCGAGCTGGAGATCGAGCTCGGCACGGAGCTGTTCATCCGCTCGACGCGGCGGGTATCGTTGAGCTGGCCGGGCGAGGTCCTTTTGAGCGAGACGCGCCGCATCCTGCGGCTCATTGACGATGCCGTCCGGATGACGCGCGAGGCTGCTGCCGCGGACACGGTGACGTTACGGGTCGGCGTCATAGACGATCGCGATCCGGGCGTGCTGTCGCGGGCGCTGGCCCGTTGCCGAAATCTTCTTCCCGGGCTGCGAGCAACGGTCCATGTCCTGCCGACCGCTTTGCAGCTGCAGGCACTTCAGCGCAAGCAGCTCGATCTAGGAATCGTGGTCGGGCCGGTGGAGGGGGCAGGTATAGCTTCTGAACTTCTCTGGTCGGAGGCGCTGGTCGCGATCGTCCCGCGAAGCCATGCCCTCGCACGACGTGCGAGCGTCGGGGTCGCAGAATTTCGCGACGACGTTTTTGTGTTGCCGCATCCCGCCGCGAGCCCCGGTTACTACAACCATGTGCTCGATCTTTGCCGTGCCAATGGCTTCGAACCGAAAGCCGGGGACTGGAGCGCGCATTTCATGCGCGGCTGAACCAGGTGGCGCTGGGGTGCGGCGTGGCGTTCGTGCCAGCCGCGTGCGACGTGACCCAGTGGCCGGATATCGCTGTCGTGCCGCTCACGGACGCCAACGTTTCGCTCCCCGTGATGGCCGTGTGGCGCGTGGATGACGTCTCGTCTGCGTTGCTCTCGGTCGTCGCGTTGCTCAAGAGCTCTCGGCTACCAGTCGCGGCGGACGCCGCGTGCGCTTCGGCGGGACGGGCTCGGCCGCCGCGGGTCTCGTTGCCGCGGAACGGGCCCCGCGCCAGCGCGCAAACGAGCGATCGTCCGCCAGATAGGCCGCGACAAGGTGCGGGAGGAGCGCCTTCAGATCGACCTCGCTGCGATGGCTCTCGTTGAAATACGCGAGATAGTCGAGCAGTTCGGCATGCTTGCTGCCCGGCATGGCGAAGCGTACCGGGATCATTTCCTCGACGGGGATCGGGGGAAGCTTGATTGTGGGCACAATCTCTCTCCTCAGCAAGGCCCGCGCGGGCGCAGGACCAGGTCCTTGGCGACGATGATGGCGAACGGATAGCCGGCCGCGCGCGTCAGGGTCGGCTGGACGGCGAGTTCCTTCTGGGTGACGCGCTGGCCGACCTGATTGATCGAATCATTGGTGCTGTCGCGAGTGGCGACGATGATGCGGTTGTTGTTGTCAGTGCCGCTATTGGCGGCAAGCTCGGTGCTGATGCCGAGCAGCGACGACAGGATGACGCCCTTGGCGAGGCGCCAGGTGTGGTAGTCGACATCGGCGTCGAAGCCGGCTGCGCCGGCGGCATCGGAACCGGGGAGGCGATCGAGCACGAGGGTCGATCCGTCGGGGAATTTGAGCTGGGTCCACGCGGCGAGGAGGCGTTCCTGCCCGTAGGAGACTTGGCTGTCGACCTCGCCGATCAGCTTGGCGCCTTGCGGGATGAGCAGGCTGCGGCCGGTCACGCTGTCGCAGACGTTCTCGGTGACCTGCGCCTCGGCAAGCCCGGGCAGGTCGGAATTCACGGCCGTGACTAGGGCAGCGCGGATTGCCGAACCGGCGGTCACGAGATAAGGCGATGCCGGGGTGCGCAGCCGCTCGGCCGAAACCACCGATTCGCCCGGGCGTGCCTGGAGGAAGGCCTGCTTGCGGTCCTGTTCGTTCTGGGCGGAGTCTGCGCCAAGCGGCGGAACCGCGCCGGGCGTCGTGTTGAGGACGACGGGATCGGCGGCTGACGCTGTGGGCGCGTTCGCGGCGACGAAGCCGGCGGTGCCGCTCATGCCGAAGAAGACTTTCGATAGGCGCGCCTGTTCGGCGTCGCGGTCCGTCGCGGACTCCGCCGCGCCCGGTTGCGACGATCCGCTTCCGGGTTGTTGGATCGGAGGCAGGGGCTGCGGGAGAGCGGCGGGAAGCGGCGGGCCGAGCTGCGGCGGCTCGGGAGCCGGCTTGGGCTTCGGGACGTTGCTGTAGGTCGAGGGGAGCGCATTGAGGCGATCCGAGACCGGCTGGCTCGCGGCGTAGAGCTCGTGCGCTCCCGGTTTGGAACCGTGGCGGAGGCCGAGGCTGTAGAAGAGGGCTCCGAACACGGCCAGCGCCGCGATCCCGACCAGGACGGTCAGGATGCGCCGGTTGAAGCGGGTGACGGGTGCGGGCGCGGCCCGCAGCGTCAGGTCGGGCGGGCTCACTTTGCCCTGCGCGATCGTTTCGTTTGCCATGGCCGGTCTCGTCAGCGGCTCGCGACTGCGTCGGTTCGGCTGATGCGAACGATCTGCTGCGGATCGGTCCCGAGCCGCAGCTCGGCGGCGCCGAACAGGCGGTCGACGATGTACCACGTGCCGCGCACGCGGTAGTTCACCAGTTCGCCATCGCCCTTGGGGCCGATGATGAAGAGCGGTGGCGCGTCGCCCTGCGCGAGCCCCGGCGGCATTTGGATGTAGACCTTGTGCTCGTCGTCCCAGACATCGACCGGACGCCACGGCACCGCATCGCCGGTGATCTTGTAGCGGTGATGCATGTGCTCGAGATCGATCTGCTCGCTGACAACTGACGCGGACTGGTCGCTCGCCTGGACGTTCTGCTGGTCAAGCTTCCATTTGAGGTCGAGCGGGTAATCCCACGAGACAGCCGCCATGTAGGTGACGGGTTGCCTATCGGTCTGGGGCGCCGAATGCAGCTCGACATGGTAGGTGCGGCGGTTGGTGGTGATCACGAGATTGGCGGCAAGGTCCGGGCGTTTGGGTTTGATCAGGAGGTGGACTTGCCGATTGGGTCCCGCTCCGCTCACGGCAGAGCCAATCTCCCAGCGCTCGGTATCGCCGCCGGCCGGGTCGCCCGACAGCTCTTCGCCGGGCTCGAGGGCGATGTCGGTAACCTCGTCCATGGCGGCGTAGAGCTGATAGAGCGCGCCGGGGTGATAGGGCCAGATCTGGATGGCGTCGATGAAGCCCTTGCTGTCGGGCTCGATCCGTGCCGCGCTGTTGGCGGCGGCAATGCGCGCGGCCGGAGGGCGGTTGTCCGATTTGTCTTTCGCGCGCGACGGGGCCGGCTTCAACTGGCCGGGCAAGGGCAGCGGTTCCGGCACCTCGACGACCTGAACCGACTTCGGCGGGTCCGATTCGAGACGCGCCGGGGTCGGGGTGTCGTAAGCGATGACCGGTAGTTTGGCTGGGCCGCCGGCGCAGCCCGCGAGCAGAAGCGCAAGTGTGGAAGCGGCAGCGCGGCGCATGGGGGTTCTCCTCAATTCTCCTTGGTGAAGCTCATGGCATCGACGGTGAAGCCGAACGGATTGGCGCGCAGCTCGTCCTCGGTGCGGACCGGCCGGTCGATAAGGGTCAGCACGCCGACATAATGGTCCGTCGAGGTGAGCGCGCCGTCGTCATAGGCGCGTTCGGTCCAACGCGCCTGCATCGAGTTCTCGGAGAGGCGAACGACGGAATTGATTTCGACGGAGACGGTCTTGTGGCCGATATCGGCGAACGGGTCGTTGCGGTTGGCGAGGTCGTTCAAGGTCTGGCGCGCCTGACCGCTGGCGAAGGCGTAGGCATCGAGCCAGTTCTGCTTGATCACCACCGGGTCGGCGGATTTGGAGCGGAAGTTGGAGATGAAGCGCCCGAGCTGGTACGCAAGCTGGACATCGGAGAGCTTGCGCGAATTGCCGAGCTTATCGATGCCGAGAAGGGCGCCGGTCGGGTCGATCTGCACCAGGAAGGGGACGACGGTGCTCTCGACGCGCAGCCGCAGATTGTCGGCTGCGATGATCGCAACCGCGCCGACAAGGGCAAACGCAATGAGCCGCCAGGTCCGCATCTGCGCACGCGCGCTGCCGACGTAATCGTCCCAGAGCTGGCCGGCGCGCTGGTAAGGCGTCACCGGCTCGGGCGCCCGGCCGAAGCGCAGGCTCTGGCTCTTGAACAGATTCATGGCTGGTGCTCCGAGAGATCGGGCGCCGCGCCGATGCCGCCGTGATCGCCCTGGCGGATCGCGTGATGCGCGATCGATGCGCCTGTCCGGAGACGCTGGCGGGACTGAAGGCGGCGCGCCCATGCCGGGGCACCGGTTCGCGTGGCGCTGCGCGCGGTACCCGCAGCTTCGGATGCAGGAGCCGTTCCGCCGGTTGCGAGATAGGCGGCGCGTTCGCCCGCCTCGAAGGATTGGCTCACCGGCTGCGCCATACGCGTGGCCATGGCGCGTATGCCAGACGCGACGCTCCCGGCACCCGCGCGGGCGACACCGGCGAGGCCAGCCGCCGCTGCCCGCATCCCGGTTTCGCCCGACGTGGCGGCACCGAGTCCGTAGGCAGCGCGCGTGCCGCCGGCAAGCGATGCGGCCGAGCGGACCGCCGCACCGCCCGCACCGGCGGCCGCGCCGATCCCGCGGGCGCCGAGCGCGACCGCACCGGCTCCGGCCATGCCCAACCCGATCGCACCAGCAGCGGTTCCGATCGCCGCGCCGGCGCCGAGTTGAGGCGCCCCGGCGACGAGACCGCCGGCGATACCGGGGCCGAAGATGCCGAGACCGAAGAGAGCGAGCGAGGCGAGCACAAGGTCGAGGGCGGTGTTGAGGCTCGGCGTGCCTTGCATCGCGTTGGTGAATTGCCCGAAGAGCGTCGTGCCGATCCCGACGATGACCGCGAGCACCAGGATCTTGATGCCGGACGCGACCACGTTTCCCAGCACGCGCTCGGCGAGGAACGCGGTTCCCTTCCACAGCGCAAACGGCACGAGCACGAACCCCGCAAGCGTGGTCAGTTTGAACTCGAGGATCGCGATGAAGAGCTGGACGGCGAGGACGAAGAAGCTGACCACGACGACGAGCCAGGCGATGAGCAGGATGACGATCTGGACGAAATTCTCGAAGAAGCTCACGTATCCCGTCAGCGTCGAGATGTAGGTCAGGATCGGCTGCCCGGCCTGGACGCCGACGCGGGCGAGCTGGCCGGGCTGCAGGAATTGTGCGGCGCTGAGACCAGAGCCCGAAGCTTCGAGACCGAGTCCCGCGAAGGAGTTGAAGATGATCTTCGAGAGGCTGTTGAAGTTGTTGAGGATGAACGCGAAGAAGCCGATATAGAGGACCTTGCGCGCGAACCGCGCGATGATGTTCTCCTCGCCTTCGAGCACCCAGAAGAGACCGGCGAGGACCACATCGATGCCGATGAGGGTCTTGGTGAGGAATCCGACCTCGGGTCCCAGCAGGCCGAAGCCACTGTCGATATACTGGCTGAAGACCGCGGTGAACTGGTCGATGACCGAGAGATCGTTCACGGCTTCCTCTGAGTTGGCGTCGGCGTCGGATTGGTCGGGAAGGGATCGACAGGACGCGGCGTGTATGGAACGGTCCCGGTACCGAAGAACTGCCGATTGCGCGCGACTTGGGCGGCGTGACACTCGCGGTCTTCGGCGAGGGCATCCGGCTGGCAATGTTTGAGCGCGTCGGCCAGGGCCTTCGGATCGGCCAGCAGCTTTTGCACCAGCGCCTCGTCGTCCTTCTCGTTTTGCGCGGTCGCCGCGGGGGGCAGGCTGATGACTGCGAGTGTCAGACCGAGCGCCAGACGGATCGCCCGAGACGATCTGGACTGCCGAGTGCGATCCGAACTCATCGGAACACCTGCACGGGCTGGGGCGTGTACTGCACGCCGGTTCCGAGGAATTGCTGCAGCTGAACGTGGGCGGCCTCCTCCGTCGTCGCATTGCGCGCGAGCTCCAGATCCTCGGCGCGCGCGTGTGCAGCGAGCATCGCCTGCAGCTCGGCGGTCTGCTTGACCTGCAAGGCGATGATCTGATTGGTCGCCTGGGTTGCTTGCAAAATGCCGACCGCGCCTTGCGACGCCGTGACGGCCTGCTGCAGCGTCACCTGGTCGTTAGTGATGTCGGTGACGATGCGGCTCTGTGTCTGGACCGACTGGTTGAAGGCCTGGACCGAATTCATCCAGCGCGTCTGCGCATCCTGATAGAGCTGGTTGGAGGAAACCGTGGCGCTGTATTGCTGCGGGTAGGATTGCTGGAACTGAAGTTCGGTGCGGGTGATGTCGAAGACGATCCCCTGCGCCTGGCTCATCAGGTTTTCGATATTGAACAAGCCGGTATTGAGAGCATTGAGGTCGGAGACATTGAGGTTCGTGAGATTCCGGGCCTCGTTCTCGAGCATCTGCACGGTCTGCTGAATCTGGACGATCTGATTGTTGACGGTCTGGAGCGTGCGCGCCGCCGTCATGACGTTCTGGGCAAGGTTCGAGGCGTCGATGACCGCCATCTGCGCTCGGACGGGCGAAGCCGTGACGAGGAGCAAGGCCGCGGCGAGGGATGCTGCGATGCGTTTCATGCGGCGATCTCCGGGAGGGACGGCTTGGCGGGCGCGATGAGATCGGCGGCCCAATCGATATTTTTCGCGCGCAGCCAGATCTCGGCGAACCGCTCGATCGGTTCGGCCGCGAGGATCGCGTCGATCTGCGCCTGATCCTGTTTCGAGCCGGCGCCGCAAAAGGCGAGCGCGACGGGGCCGAGACCGAGCTCGAAGAGCCGATTGCCCTCCCGCGACTGGATGTAATAGTCGCGCTTGGGCTGCCCGCGAGCGATGAGTTCGATCTGGCGGTCGGAGCAACCGAGCCTTTCGTAGAAACCGCGGGATTGAGGCTCGATCGCCCGGTCGTTCGGCAGCAGGATGCGGGACGGGCAGGATTCGATGAGCGCCGGTGCGATCGTCGAAGCGGCGATATCGGCGAGACTCTGGGTGGCCGGCACGACGGCGACATTCTTCTTGCGCAGCACCTTGAGCCATTCCCTGAGGCGCGGCGCGAACATCGGGTCGTCGAGGAAGACCCACGCCTCGTCGATCGGCATCAGGGTGGGGCGGCCGTCGAATTGGGCCTCGAGGCGATGAAAGAGATAGGTGAGCACCGGCGGCACGACCGTGGGTACGTGCATCAGCTCTTCCATCTCGAAAGCGACGACATCCGCCTCGGACATGCGGTCGGCCTCGGCATCGAGGAGATGGCCGAACGGTCCCTCGACCGTGTAGGGCTGGAGCGCAGCCTTGAGGGCGCTCGACTGCACCAGGGCTGCGAGCCCCGACAGCGTGCGTTGCGGCGGCGGCGCCGAGGCCAGGCTGGTGAGCGCGGACCACAAGGTTTCCTTGACCGGCGGCGTCACCAGGATTTTCTCGTGCGCGAGGAGGCCGCCGATCCAATCCGCGGCCCAGGCGCGTTCGGCCGGGTCGTCGATGCCCCGCAGCGGCTGGAACGCGAGCCCTCTCGCTCCACCCGCATCATCGACGCCGAGATCGTAGAAGGTGCCGCCGAGCGCGAGCACGGTCGCTCGGCTCGATCGGCCCTTGTCGAACCAGATCACCTGGCTCCTGGGGTAGCGCCGGAACTGCAACGCCATGAGGGCCAGCAGGACGGATTTGCCGGCGCCGGTCGGGCCGACGACAAGCATGTGGCCGACATCGCCGACATGGGTCACCAGCCGGAAGGGTGTCGTGCCGTTGGACCTGGCGACGATCAGGGGAGGTCCGTCGAGATGTTCGTTGCGGACCGGGCCGGCCCACACCGCCGAAAGCGGAATCATGTGGACGAGATTGAGCGAGCTCACGGGATGGAGCCGCACATTCGCGTGGCAATGTCCGGGGATACTGCCGAGCCAGGCATCGACCGCGTTGAGGCTCTCCTCGATCACCGTGAAGCCCGCATTGCGGATCGCTGTCGCTACCGCACCGATCTTTTCCGCGGCGCGTGCCGCATCGGGGTCGCTCACGACGACCGTGGTGGTGACGTATCCGTAGGCGACGAGGTCGGATCCCAGCTCCTGCAGCGCCTCGTCGGCATCGAGCGACTTGTTGGCGGCGTCCGTGTCGATGAGCTGGGTCTCGCGCTGGTAGATGACCTCGCGCAGCAGCGCCATGATGCCCTTGCGCTTCTTGAACCACTCGCGGCGCATGAAGCGCAGCACCCCTTCGGCGTCGTGCTTGTCGAGCGCGATCCAGCGCGTCATCCAGCGATAGGCGAAGCCGAGATGGTTGAGCTCGTCGAGCAACGCCGGCCAGGTCGCGTCGGGATAGCCGGTCACGGTGAGGGTGCGGATGTGATGCGCGCCGAGCATCGGTTCGAAGCCGCCGTTCAAATCCTTGTCGGCGATGAGCCAGTCGAGGAAGAACGGCACGTCCGGCACCTTCACCGGGTGCCGCGCGGTCGAGATCGTGCCGTGCAGGTAGGTCAGGGTCGCGGGATCGTCGAACCAGGCGATCTGCGGCATGAAACCGTCGAGCAGCGCCAGCGCCCGGTCGGTCCGCTCGATGAAGTCGGCGAGGACTTCGCGGTAATCGAGCCGGCGCTGAGGCGACGATGTCTCGAGCAGCGTGCGCTCGATCTTCGCCTGCCGTTCCGGCGGCGGCAGGAACACGAAGGTGATGTGGAAGCTGCTCTCGAAGTGGCTTCCCGCTTCGAGGAACGCGGCGCGCCGCTCCTCTTCGACGACCCAGCTCGCCGCCTCGGGGAAGCGGCTCTCGGGATAGTCGTCGGCCGGGTGGCGATCGGCCTCGATGAACAGAGCCCAGCCGGTGCCGAACCGCTTCAGCGCGTTGTTGAGCCGCGCCGAGACCGCAATGAGCTCCGCCTCGGTCGCGCTATCGAGATCGGGTCCGCGGAACCTTGCGGTGCGCTGCAGGCTGCCGTTCTTGTTGAGCACCACGCCGGGCGCGACCAATCCGGCCCAGGGCAAGAAATCGGGCAATTGCTGGCGACGGCGGCGATAGTCGGCGAGGTTCATCATGTGCCGCCTCCTCTCATGACGAGAAATGCGCGGGGTAGCGGACATGGCGGCGCAGCACCTCCACGAAATGCGGGTCCTTGCGCGCGGTCCACACTGCGATCGGGTGGCAGATCACCCAGAGCAGCGCGCCGGGGATCCAGAGCTGGAGGCCGAGGGCAACGGCCGCGGCGACCGTGCCGATCAGGATGGCGAGCGCGCGCGGCGCGCCGCCCAGGAGCAACGGCTCGGTCAAGGACCGGTGCAGCGGAACCGTGAAGCCGGCGAGATGGTCGTGGACGTCCTGGGGCATGGCGATGACGGCGCCTCCGGCGAATTGGAAGAAGGTGAGGAAGAAGGAGCTGGCGGCGAACGCGATCGAGAGACCGAAGATGATCTGGATGAGCCGGCGGAAGCCGCCTGCGGTGTCGCCGAAGGCGAGCGTCAACCCGGTGGTGATGATGATAATCACCGCGATCACCTTGGCGACCGGGCCTTGCACGGAGTCGAGCACCTGCTGGAGGGGCTGCTCCCACGGCATGTTGGATCCGGCGGCGAAGGCCGTTGGTGCCCAGAGTCCGGCGGCGAGCGCCGGAAGTAGATATCTAAGCTGTCGCATGAAGTTCTCCTGTCGGAAGGTCGGCGAGGTTCGAGACCGGGCGCAAATCGTAGGAACCGTCGGGCTTGAGACCGCGGAGGTGGTGCAGCGAAACGAGCCGCCGCGCGGTGCCGCGTCCGGCGATCACCGCGATGAGGTCGATGACCCGGCCGATGAGGCCGCGCGGCACCGTGACCACCGCTTCCTGGATCATCTGCTCGAGCGCCAGGAGACCGAGCGGCGCGTCGTCGGCATGGAGCGTGCCGATGCCGCCGGGGTGACCGCTGCCCCAGGCCTTGATGAGATCGAGAGCCTCCGGGCCGCGGGCCTCGGACAGGACGATGCGGTCGGGACGCAACCCTTTGGCCAGTCGGACGAGCGCCCGGAGTTCGACGGCGCCGGGCCGCGTCAGCATCGGGAACAGGTTGCGGGCCGCGCAGCGCAGCTCGCGCCGGTCCTCGATCAGCACCACGCGATCGCCGGTCTCGGCGACCACCAGAAGCAGCGCATTGACGAGCGTGGTCTTGCCCGATCCTGTGCCGCCGACAACCAGAACGTTGAGGCGGGAGAGGATGGCGGCACGCAGGATCGCAGCCTGCTCGTCGGTCATGATGCCGTCGCGCACGTAGTCGGCAAGGCTGAAGAGGCGGCTGCCGTGGCGGCGGATCGAGAAGCCGGGCCTCAGCACCAGCGGCGGCAGCACGCCGGTGAATTGCTCTCCGGTCTCGGGCAGGTCGGCCTCGATGAAGGGCCGGTCGGCGTCGACCTCGAGCTTCATGTGGTGGGCGACGAGCCGGACTATGCGGTCGGCGTCGGTCTGGTCGAGGGTCAGTCCGGTCTCCTCCATGCCGGTGCGGTGATGCTCGACCCAGAGCGCGCCGTCGGGGTTCAGCATCACCTCGACGACGTCCTCGTCGTCGAGGAAGCGGCCGATCGCCGGCCCCAACGCGGTCTTGAACATGCGCCCGAAGCGCTCGCGGCCAAGCTCATGCGGTTGCATGATTGGCCTCCGGAGCGGTCGCCTGGGTTTGACCGCCGTTGCTGAACTCGTTCGCGCCCGGACGGATCTCGAGGTGAAGATCGCCGAGCAGCCGCTTGCCCTCGCCGAGGCGCCGGCCGAGATTCTCGGTGAAGGCCGCAAAGCGCTCCGCACCCTTGGTCCGCGCGGCGGTCTTCTGCGACTCGGGCAGCGCCGGCGTCACGCTCATGAAATAGCGGATGAAGAGCGCCAAGCTCTCGGTCGCGACGATGAGCTCGTGATACAAGGCTTCGAGTTGGCGCGCCTGACGGTCGAGGCGGCGGGTGACCGCTGCTTCCCGCCGGTCGACCGAGTCCGGTGAGAACAGCGAGAGCAAGGCAGTCTCGACGATGTCCGCCTGGGTACGCCGATTCTTTTGCGAGATCTCGACGAGCTGCGTGCCAACTTCCGGGGCCACAAAAACGTTGATCCGGCGACGCTGTGGGGGCTGTCGAGGCGACTCGGCGGTTTCCCTCGCCATGGTGCGGTTCGTGGCGCTCATGACGGCGGCACCAATCCGTCGTCGATGGCGATGGCGCGTCGGAGCGTGTTGGCGGGCGTGAAGGCGCTGCCGGCGTCATCCTGTCCGCCATCGTCATCGTCGAGGACGGCCATGTCGTGGTCCGGCGCGGTTCGGTCCCGCTCCAGCTCCGTGTCGGGAAGGCCTGGCAGCGGCCCCTCCCCGAATCCTCCCTCCTTGCCGGGTTCGATCGTCGGCATCGCGACGGTACCAGCGGACAGGGTCGCCAGAAGGCTCCAATCGTCGGGGCGGATCGCGGGCCGGTCGGGATAGGGACCGCCGCTGGGCAGGATGGGCTCCGGCAGGACGCGCGTCTTGAAATTGGGGTCGCTGTAGTAGCGCAGCTTCTTCGCCCGAATCGGCGGCTGTCCCGAGACCATGACGATCTCGTCGCTCGCCGGCAGCGTCATGACTTCGCCGGGGGTCATGAGCTGGCGCGCGCTCTCCTGGCGCGAGACCATGAGATGCGAGAGCCAAGGAGCAAGCCGGTGGCCGGCATAGTTGCGCTGCGCCCGGAGCTCGGTCTTGGTGCCGAGCGCGTCCGAGATGCGCTTGGCGGTCCGCTCGTCCGAGGTGGCGAAGGCGACGCGCAGCGCGCAATTGTCGAGAATGGCGTTGCTGTCGCCATAGGCCTTGGCGATCTGGTTGAGGCTCTGCGCGATCAGGAAGGCGCGGATGCGATAGCTTGCCATAAAGGCAAGGGTGGATTCGAAGAAATCCAGACGGCCCAGCGCCGGAAACTCGTCGAGCATCAGGAGCAGCTGACGCCGATTGTCGGCAAGGGCGCGAACACGGTTCTCGGTGAGGCGCCGGCCGAGCTGGTTGAGCACGAGGCGGATCAGCGGCCTCGTGCGGCTGATGTCCGATGCCGGGATGACGAGATAGAGCGACACGGGGTGCGTCGCATCGACGAGGTCCGCGATGCGCCAATCCGAGGAAGACGTGACGGCGGCGATGACCGGGTCGCGGTAGAGGCCAAGATACGACATCGCGGTGGAGAGCACGCCGGAGCGCTCGTTCTCGCTCTTGTTCAGCACCTCGCGCGCTGCCGAAGCGACCACGGGATGGACGCGCGGCACCTCCGGGGTGCCGAGATGATTGGTGGTCATCATCGCGCGCAAGGTGCGCTCGAACGGGCGCGCGGGATCGGAGAGAAAGGTCGCGACGCCGGCGAGCGACTTGTCCGGCGTGGCGTAGAGGACATGAAGGATGGCGCCGACGAGGAGACCATGCGCGGTCTTCTCCCAGTGGGTCCGCCGCTCGAGCATGCCCTCGGGATCGACGAGGATGTCCGCGATGTTCTGAACGTCGCGCACCTCGTTGGGGCCGCGGCGCACCTCAAGCAGCGGGTTGTAACGGGCCGAGCGCAGGTCGGTCGGATCGAACAGCAGGCAATGCGAGAAGCGCGAGCGCCAGCCCGCCGTAAGCTCCCAGCATTCGCCCTTGATGTCGTGGATGACGGCCGAATCCGGCCAAGTCAGCAAGGTGGGGATGACGAGGCCGACGCCCTTGCCCGACCGCGTCGGCGCAAAGCACATGACGTGCTCCGGCCCGTCATGGCGGAGATAATGCCGCTTGAAGCGGCCGAGAAAGACGCCCTGATTGCCGATCAGGCCAGTGGCCTTGACGTCCTGAGCGTTGGCCCAGCGCGCCGAGCCGAAGGTCGTGGAGAGCTTGCGCTCGCGCGCCCGCCACACCGACCCGACGATCGCCAGCACTGCGCCGGCGATGCCACCGCCGGCCGCAAGAGCCGAGGTTTCGGCGAAGACGTCCGGCGCATAAGCGCCGAACCAATACCACCAGAAAAAGAACGCGAAGGGCTCGTAGACCGGATAGTGCTGGATGAAGAACCAGGGAATTCCAAGGCGTGGCTGATTGCCGAGGAGGAAGGCCGCCCACTGCGTGGCGCCCCAGGTGCCGAGCAGCGCGATCGAAAGTACGAGAAGCGATTGGCCTAGGAGCACCTTGGTCGGCGTCACGTTCCGCTCTCCTGCGAGCCTGCGTCCTCAACGCAGGTTTCCGCAGTCAACGAACCAAAGCCGCTTGGATATCCTTGCCAATGCAATCGGAAATGGCAGCGAAGTATCGGCGTTATCTATATTTTCTATCTCGGTCGCACCGCGGCGAGCGTGAGGTATCGGAGGAGAGACCGGGCGACGTGAACTTTTTTACAATCGGTTGCGAGTCGGCGTTAATCACGTTGCGTGGAGGAGCGCGAAGGCTGTGTCAGGGATGGCGGGATCCTTGCCGTCGTGCTTTCGCACGGGAGGTGGGCCCTGGCGCTGCGGCTCTCGCGAAATTATCTGTGCGCAGGCCAAACAGCGATTCCGTTGTCCCTCGATAGAGGCCTAAACTGACAATTGACCCTGGGGGTTATCCTATGCCGGCACCAGCAAGGCCGAAGCCTAAACCTGCGTCTACTCCATCGCATATTGTGGCTCGAAAGTCGGTCAAGGAGTCACGGCCACGCTGGCAGACGAGTTCGCTTGACGTCGTCGTGAGGAGAAGCGTTCCTCGTCCCTCACTCGTCTTTGACACCTATTGGCGGTTCGCAGCTGAACGACAGGCCATCTTTCATGCTCGCGCGGCTGGCAATCCTGCCCCGTGGACCCAGAACCCGGTGCTACAGGAATACAAATTCACAAACGCGTACAGGGCCGCTGACCGTGTCAGCCAATATCTAATCCGTAACGTCATCTACACCGGTGAGCACGACTGGCAATCGACATTACTTAGGATATTGCTCTTCAAGATCTTCAACAAGCCGGCAACCTGGGATCTGCTGGAATCCCACGTCGGCCAAATCACCGCAGCGAGTTTTTCGCCGGATCGGGTCAACAAAATCCTCGACGAGGCTATCGAGTTAGGCGCATCTATCTACTCGGGCGCGTATATCATGCCCAGTGGGCCTTCGTCCATTCGCCGATCGCGCAAGCACGTGATGCATGTAACGCTGTTGGCCAACATCGCCCGCGGAACCCTTGCTCGCGATCTGCAGGCTGCGAATTCGATGGAAAAGGCGTATCATGTTCTGCTCGGGGTGCCCAGCTTTGGACCATTCTTAGCGTTTCAATTTCTAATTGACGCCAATTACAGCCCGTTCCTGAATTTCTCAGAGATGGATTTTGTTGTACCTGGCCCGGGCGCGCGCGACGGCATACGCAAATGCTTCATAGACCTAGGGGACTACGGCGTCGTCGACACGATTCGGTGGGTTACCGAGCGGCAGGAGCAGGAATTCAGAACGCGCGGACTTAATTTCCAGACACTCTGGGGAAGGGCGCTCCAGTTGATCGATTGCCAAAACCTGTTCTGCGAAGTGGATAAATACGCCCGCGCCGTTCATCCAGAAATTAGGGGCATCAGCGGGCGGACCCGGATCAAGCAACGGTTCTCTCCCAGCCCGGAGCGGATGTTCCCTTGGTTTCCACCCAAATGGGGTCTGAATACGCGCATTGAAGCGGATCTAGGCGCCGCCAGGTCCTTCGCGCGAATAAGTTAACCTTTGGGTCTCCGCATCGAGAAGCAGCCAACCACCGCGGTTCTTCGTCAGGGCGCGAAAAGCTTCAAAGCCTACAAGCACGGCACGTTGCCATTCGTGCAGCTGGCAATCCTTGACCTCAAGGTTGCGCACCATGCGGCCGATGAGCTTGAGGATATTATGGTCGAGGCGATCCAACCCCCGCAACATCGAATGGCCAAGTGCGTAGTTGAACACGGTATGCGCGATCGCCTCCTCGACAATGACAGCGCGGGCACCGTCCTCAATTTCGTCTTTTGCCGAATTGCTCTTCCTTTTGCAGCGGAAAATCGCCCGCGTGACCGGCGACCAGCCTAACACGGCCGCGTAGGCCAAGTGGAAGGCATCGTGATAGCGATATCCGTCATCAATGGCGGCATTGTTGGTGAGGCGATCACCAACGTTGATATCATTGACACGGATGATGACCTCGACACGGCCGCTTTTTCGCTTACGTTCCAGAAACTGGATATGGAGCTTACGTGGCAGCCTCTCGTATTCCGGCGCATTGGGGCTGTCAAAGCACCTGGCGGGCCCGGGTACATCATGCCCAAACATGCTCTGAACCTTTTTGAGGTTGGTTGAAAGCACGGCTGAGAGATCGAGGCCATGAATTTTCAGCGCCTGGAGCGTGACCCGGCCAGCAGAACCGATGCTTTTGCCAAGTTTCTTCTTCTGCGCGGCGGTTGGCGCCGTAGGGAGGAACTCAAACTCCTCTGTCAAGAGCGGGATCGTCCGGACCATTGCATATATGTGTCCGAAAGGGCCCTTTTCGATCTTGAGGGGCTTCGTTTTGGCAATCAGGCTTTCGAGCTGAAAGCCATAATGTGATGAAAGCACGGAGAGGTACCAAAGTAGGTCTCCAAACTCTTCCACCAAATTTTCCCTGCCTTCGGTATAGGCCTTTCCGTCGCGAAGCGATTTCTTGAGCTCTGAAACCAACGACCCAAGTTCACCGATCGCACCGAACGCAGGGATATGCCTCTTAGACGCATCTTTCCAGTCGATGCGGGCAGTTGCGAAGGCGTGCTTCTGGTACTCGTTCAGGTTCACGCCGCCGCCTCGAGCGCCTTATCGCGGATCGCTCTGCACGTCTCGACAAGTTGGGTGACGTCGGCCCTATTCCACAATACGGAGTTGTCGAGCTGATGATCTTCCAGGATCGCCATGGTCGCGTGACAAACGAGTGGGCCGACCTCAATTTTGGTCTCTCGAGCGATGGCCGCCTGCAATCGGGCTAGACCCAACAGGTTTCCGAGGGCTTTCTGGACGTAGTATTGGGAGCGATACATCGCGGTCAGATAGAGTTCACGGTTCGGACCCAGCTTGAGACTAATGTGGCTCAAGCACTGACCACCGCGTTGCGTGGCGTGATCCCTTTCCACGTCGTAAAGCTTCAGTTCCATAGGTTCCAGGCCGAGATCCAACTCATAGGCCGCCCGCTTTGGCGACTTGGTGGCTAACTGCTTCTTCAGCTTGTTGATCGCGAGTTCGAGCGGAATGATGGTGCTGCCGTCCGAGCATTTGCGTTCCGTCAAACGGAGCGCGTAAGTCCCCCAGCGGTTTTCAGATTTGATGAACTGATAGATGGTCTCCGGATAATCGTAGACCGCGCCAATACCGCCCTGGCGATATTCCACCGCAGGGAAGATTGTCTCGGCGACCGTATGAGTCGGTTGGGCGCGATGCTTTCGCAAAAAAGCATCGACCTCCGATTCGATGGCACGTGATACGGGCGTCACAATGCTGGGCTTCTCAACCTCAAGCACGACATTGTAGAGGCGTGCATGAGCTGTCTGCATTTCTTCCGCAGCAACAAGCCATGCTTCCGCTCTTGTGACTTGAGACCTTGCAAACATATCGTGGCTCCTTATGACCGAGCAGTTACCGGCGCGAAGCCGATGTGCTTATCTGTCAAATAATCCGCCGCGAGCCAGGCGTACCCGCGATCTCCCCACCTAACGCCCCAGCTGTTTCGGATCAGAAAGTAGAGGCGATCCGAAGCGCCGTGACCCAACCCAACCACCAGGACCGCATGGCCCCCATAACCGTCACCGTCGCCTCGAATGGAATAACTAGGCCGGAGCGGCCCAAGAAATTCGGCTGAGAGCCGAATTCCGAGCACGACCGGCCGGCCATTTCTGACCAACTCGGAGATAGAATTGACGGGGTCGGCTGCGGCATGATCAAGACTGCCTTGCCACAGGGTCGTGACGGCCGGCGGATTCCAAGGTTCGGGTTGTACAAGGTTGTACGGCCATTCCGCCTCTGCCGGTTGCCCATTTTCCGCCAATGCTGCGGCGGCCTCCTCGAAGAGGATTCCGTCGGTGAGATTTCCAACCTTTGCAATGCGAATTGCATGATAAAAGAGAAATTCGGCCGCCAGAGGGGGGCTTTTGTGGCCCATGCTGTGCGCATCGCTCGTGGCGCATACAAGGCAAGTGGGCCTGGCCCCCTGATCACGGACGGCATGGCACACGTCTCGGAGATCGATCTCCGCGGCAATGGCATCCCCCTGATCGGTCATGCCGCAAAAAGGCGTCCCGAACGCGGTATTCCTTCAGGCTCGCGGCCCACCAAGGCGAGATCGATGTCGAAGCTGTTCAAGCTCGGTTGTGCGGCATCCCAAAGCCGGCGCTCCTCCAGGTGCAGGTGCTTTCGCCCTTCGCCCTGCACCACCAAGCGCCGCTGAACGGCGCCGCCGATCAGCGCACCCGGTGCGCTGATGCGACCGTCCTTTTCCAGCTTCATGCCGGCTTGGGCGACACCACCGACGTCCCAGCTGTATCCACTTGCAGCATGTTCATCCAGCGCCACTATGATCAGGTCGTTAGGACTTCCCAGAATTTGGGCGCCGCGGTCCTTTTCCGATACCAACCAAACGTCGCGGTGCCAATCCTCAGGCTGAATGTCCGGAAGCGCCCGCTGCTTTGCGGTCTTCGGCTCGACATGTAACAGCTGATTGATAGTCTTGCGATCGAGAAAATTTTGCGAAAGTAGCGCCCAGCATGTAGCCGAATAGCTCGCACTAAGTCGTAACGACAATTGATAGACGAAGTCCGGTTGCTCTATGTGCCTGCGTCCCCATTTTTGGCGACGTAAATGCGCCGCAATGAGCCACTTTGGCAGCAGAAATTCTGCCGCGAATGCGTCTGCTTCCACCTCCTGGGCATCGTGCTTGGACGCTTCCCCGCGCCCCACGAACCCAACGACCGTGTCGAGGCTAAGCGTCTTATGCTCAAGCAGATGATGCCCCAACTCGTGGGCAGCGGTGAACCGTTGCACATGCAAATCCCGCTTGGTAGTTACCAGCATTCCGGAGAGCGCACGGGTCGGCACATACGCGCCGAGCAGACCGTCGAGCGGCCGAAACATCAAGAACAGGCCGAGCTTTTGGACGGCACCGATCACGTCGATGGCGCCCTCCCCGCTGGACAGCGCATCGCGGATGCCGAGCTTGGCGTGAAGTTCGCTTGCTCGAGCCACTCCGGTCAGGATTGCATTGCGTCGCGATGCCATCTTAGGGCCCCGTCTTCGATCGCTGCACGAGGTATTCGCTAAATCTCAGCAATTCGATGCGATCCTGTTCGGAAAGTTTCGCCACCTGTTTTGCCAACATCGCGACATCGCCGCCCAAAGTCTGCGACTCTTCGCCAGTGAAATGACCTATGGGGCGCTGGTACAGCTGTGCGAAGGCTTTCAACTCCGTGGACTCGACGCCACGTTGCGCGGTCTCAATAAGAGAAATCGCCGAGCGGGGGAGTTTAAGGGCCTCAGCGACCTCTTGCTGAGACAGACCCAAATATTCCCTGGCCTCCTTTAACTTTGCAGCGATGGCTTCTCGGTCTGACGGCATAGGAAAACTCCTCATGGTGGTAGTAACGCTACTCGGCAGCGACGGATACGGCGCTAGGCGCGACACAGTGCTGGCCGATGTGCGCCATAAGGTCCGCCACCGCTTCAGTCACGCTTGGGTAGCCCCCTTTGCGGACCCACTTTGGCTGCAGCTTATGGCCCGTCATCGCTTCCACGATCGGCGAAAGCTTGCACACCGTCTTGGAGTCGACTGTGGGAAGGTCCCAGAGATCTGTGTCGGGCTCGGGCTGCCAGGCGCAGTCCTTGAGTTCTTTCTCAAGGCCTGCCGCGAGGGCGACCTGGATATCAGCCTGTTTCGCCTGATACTCCGTAGGGGTCATTTTTGCGGCCGGCATAAGGCTGCTCCGTTCGAATATCGAACAGTATGAGGTATTCGCGTCCGGAAATCAAACAAGATTCAAGGGCCATGAGGGAGCCACGCTGCTGCAACGATAACCTTTTGAATTTGTTGGAATTCTATCCTGACACGCGGGACGATTTCCGCGGTCGCTTGATCTAATGTTCCCGTTGGCTTAGCCGCAAAGAGGAGCTCAGGCAGCAAATCGAGTCGGATTTCCCGGAAATCTAGACCCGTGTTGCCAGTGAGCGGCGCTTGGCACTTATAGAGCGCCTCCTTCGCCGAAAAGAGCAGCCGCGCCGCCCCTTCCCGATTGCCGGCGAAGGGATGGGCAGTTGCTTCATCGATTTCTGCGGCCGAGCCAATATCGCTGGCCGCATCTCCCAAGTCACGCCCGTCTTCGATATCGATGCCGATGGCCTGCACATCCAAGATAGGAGCTATCGCGACCGCTACATGGCGGTGGCTGTGCGCAATACTCCCACACAACCCGGGTGGCCATGCCGGCGAGCCATCGGGCATCCGACCGACGGGGGCTTCTGCAAAACCCATTTCGGCCATGACTCTGCGCGCCAACGTTCTTCCAGCAATCAACTCACGCTGCCGTGTCCCGTTTGCGGCTTCGAGTAACTCAAATTCGTCTCCGACCAGCGAACCTTGGGCGGCGCTAATAACGCACACTTTGAGCACCAGTGACTGAGGCAGACTGGTCATGAACTTTAACATACCGTTTCTGATGCATGGAGGGCATCAGTCGTGTGAAGAGCGAACCCTACAGAGCCTTTTCTTCTAGAGTTGGCTTTGGTCAGGCCGATTTTAGGCCGTCAGCTTTACCGCTCATCGACGGAAGGATGCGGACATTGATGTCTGCTTGGCAGTGGCGGACGACGTCAGCTGGAGGACCAAACATTGGCGGCGAGCAGTCCGGCGAGATTTGGCCGAGAACTGTCGGTCCGCTTTCGGGCTACTGACCCTACAAGCCCTGACTTCTGCCTAGCGCCGCTCTACGTCTAATGTTCCAATCTGTGGCGACCGGTTCCGCGACACATACTCGATAGTGGCGTTTCCACGGCAATGTGCCCATGGGAAGAAGACTTATGAGGTTCGAGTGCTCGTCTCGTCTGCCATCGCTTGCACGCTACTTGCCGCGCTTCCTCGATCTTGTCGGCCAAGACCGCTGGCACAAGCGCGTGAATCAATTCGACCTCGAACAGCGATCCTCGCCCTATCTTTGGAAGATCGTCTCCGACTATCACTGGGTGGAGATGGCGATCAGTCACCAAACGGACGTGCTAGAAAAGGACGGGCGTCTGCAGGCCGACCTGATCGACCCGATGACGCTCGCTGCACTCCACTTCGCAAGCGCCGTAGTAGAGATCCACTCAAAGCTTCCCGAGGCGGCGCGGCGCCGCCTCGAGGGTCGCCTGCGCGACGGCCTGAAGGCAGAGTCGGGATTCGCGGCCCTGTATCTAGAAGTCGACCTCGCGCTGAGGCTCATGAGGGATGGATACGATATCCGGTTCCCCGATCTCGAAGGGGCAGCCAACTACGACATCGAGTTCAGCCGGGATGATTTCGTGGGGGAGGTCGAGTGCAAAAGCCTGTCCGTCGACGCCGGACGCCGCGTTCATCGCAAGGACTTCTACCGGTTCATCAACTCGCTTGCACCGGCGCTTGAGGCGCACGCCGCCCTCGAGCGGCAAGAAGTGCTTGTGATCACGCTCAAGGACAGGCTTTCGCGAAACGTGTCCAGCCAAGCGGAGCTGCGCCGCGCTGCTGCCTTCATGCTCGGCTCCAATGCACCCGCGAGCATCTCCCGCGCAAGTTTCAGGATCGACCGGCGCCCCTATCGCGAATGCCTCGGCTCTGCGCCGCTCGATGATCGGCACACCCTTTATCAGCTCTGTGAGCAGACATTCCGCCCAAGTCCCCACGTCGCTGGGAGCTTGACCGAAACTGGCGGATGTTTCGTCGTTGTGCGCAGCGAACGCGAGGACGATACGTCAGAACCCTGGCTCGAGGCGATGCGCAAAGCTGCGACGCAGTTCTCCGGGAAGAGGCCCAGCTTTGTCGCCGTACAATTTCAGGACCTCGCCGCGCCCGACTTGATGTTACCGCACCTGCGCCGCCGAGCGGGTATTCTCTCTTACGCGTTGTTCGGCCACTATGGCGCCAGCCACGTCAACGCAACCTATGTCTCCGGCTATGCTGCGGTCGTCGCGCGGGATGGCAAGCTGGGAGCGCCGGCCTTCGCTGTCCCGAACCCTCAGCCAAAGTTTCCGCTGGACCCGCGTAAGGCGGCTACTTTCCTTGGGCATTTGCCTGACACCGACTACGCCGCAACAATCGGTGCACCGCTACCAGCTCCAAATATCTCTCACATCGAATTCTATTCCGATCGGGCCTGAAATCAGCCTGAAGAGTTCGACCGATGGTCAGGCCTATCCAAGATTTGTCGTCGTGGATACCGTTCCGACTCGCACCGCGGTGGCCTGCTCCAGCGCGTCGACATAGCGTCGGGCCGTTGGCGACCATAGCTGAAAATCCGACAACTCCCGCTTCGTACGCTCGTACCGTTGGTCATGGTCCGCGAGCTCGTGCAAGCGCGTCGCGATTTCGACGCCCTCGGCATCGTTGGGATCGACGGTTGCAAGCACATAGGCCGCGAGCGTTCGCAGACCCTCGATTGCGACTGGCACGCCGTCGGGGTTGAATGTCTCCGTCGCGCTTCGAAGCTCGACCAGCGCACGCTGCCATTCGGTCACGGCCAGGCGCTGCTCTCCATTGCGGACCTTCCTATAGACGAGTGCGTCTGCGAGTAGATGCAGCCGCTCCGGTGCTTGGTCGAGCCATCGATCAACAATTGGCATGGCGACCTGAGTCGGAGAACGCGCGATCGTGCGAGCATCGGCGGCGATCGTGGTGATGCGCCCTGGCTTGAAGCCCAGCGCTGAGCTGATCTCGGTCTGGAGCAGTCGCAGCTCCGCGATGTTGATCGGCCACCATCGCGCGAACTCCTGAGCGCGGTAGAAGGCGATGGCATCGATGACCACCCGTCCGCCTTCGGCGTTGCGACGTCGGAACTCGACCAGGCAGAAGGAGGCAAACTCTTCCTGAGCTAGATCCGGTTTGAAGTCGCGGAAGGGGTCGACCAGCACCGCGAGTGCACGCGTGCTCTCCTTGATCTTAAGCAGCTCTATGACGCGCCTGATCTGATCAATCTTGCCGCCATAGCGACGCAAACGAGATCCGTGAATATATGGGATTCGATCCTCCAGCTGAGAGCGGTCCCGTTGCCACCAGCTGACCAGATCGCGAAGCCATGCTTCTTGCGCCCCATTGAGTCCGTCCGGGAGGGGGTAGCCGGACGGAAGCGGCAGCGGCCCGTCATCGTTGGCCGGCAAGTCCAGATGGACGATCAAGGTGCCGCGAGCAGCGTCAGCAGAGGCGGCCGCGCAAGCGCGAGCGTAAGCCTCGTCGACGTCTGCGCCTTCGATTACGATCGGCGCGCCTGGCGTGATCGTTACTGGGTCCGAGCGCTTGGCGCTCTGAACCCAGAGGCGTCGCTTCACCGCTGGACCAGGTCGCCAGTCCGCGCCGGCACGCGGCAAGGGCAAAGGGTCGATTCTCACTTCTGGTACGTGCGGCAGCCCATCAATCGTGATCAACCGCATCGCGTCCTGCTCCCGCCCGGGCTCGAAGGTCGCGCCCGAGATCACCAGCATGCGGTGCGCATCCTCGCCGGTCTCCGAGTAGATGTGGTCGAAAGAGGCGGCATGTTCGTGCTTGTGACCATGGACGAGCACGTTCACGCCGCCGCCGCGTAGCGTCGCGCGCACCTGCTCCAGGTTGGAGATGTCTGCGAACGGCTTAAGCTCCTCCCGCAGCGAGGGCGCGCGGAGGTGGTGGTGCATGACCGCGATACGGAGCTGGCGCCCGTGCGCTGGCACCGGCGTAGCGGTCATGAGCTGACGCAGCACATCGAGCTGGCGCTCTGAGAGTCGAGCCATGTCGTAGCGGGCAAGGTCCGCAAGCTGGCGCGCAATCTTCTTCGCAGTATCCGCGTCGTGGGGTGCGAACGCAGACGGGATTTTGCCCCATACGTCGCTCAAGGGCTTGGGCAGAATGGAGGTGACGTGTGACCAGTTGCTGCTGTTGACGGAGAAGATCGCCCAGCTGTGGTCGGCCCCAACAAGCCGATGGCGCTCAAAATCGCTTTTGAGCGGATATGGATCGACGCCGTCCAGCCAGGGCACGATGCATCCGGCGTCACGCCAGACCTTGTTGAAGTTCTCGTATCGCGCAGCGACGCTCGGCTCTGCCCCCTGCGGCACGTCGTGATTGCCGGGTGTGGAGACAATACGTTCCGGTGAGACGCCGAACCGGCCCAAATGGTTGAGAACCAACTTCAGAACGAGTTCGTGGCCGCCTGGATCGCCCCTGCTCTGCGCGTCCCCAGAGAAAATCACCCCGTCGAGGTGGATACCATCTCTGTTGAGATGCTCGGCGAGCCGCGTGAACAGCTGGTCTAACACGAGCTCGCGGGTAGCGGTTGGAATTCCGGGAAGCTTGACCTTCTGGTCATCGCGCGCGTGCGGCACGCCCGCCTCGGAGACGTGGGCATCTGTGAGGTGAAGAAAAGTCGCGCGCTCTGCCATCAATAAATCTATAGCAGGAGCCGAGACGGTGCAAAACAGCGTGGGCTGCTCTGAGGGGGCGGCCGGACGCTCGCGTTTCTCCGCCAATGCAAAGTCATCCCGGGCCAATCGGCCGTTTTGGCTTGGCGGCTAAACCCCCGGTGTTTAAGGGTATACCACGGCTCTCAGGACTTGGGCCGCTACAGGGACAAGTCCCGCTCCTTGCCGAACAGCCAGGAGACGCCGCGGCCCCGCACGATGCCATTGACCTCTCGTCCGAGCTCCCGCTCCAGGACCGGTCGCCACGGGACGAGCGTGAACTCATGGGGGCTTTCGATGAGGGCATAGCGCCCCGACGAGAGGTCGAGGGCGCGTCGATAGGTGCCGTGCACTCGTTCGCCCTCGCCGAGTTTGCGATAAGGCAGGTCGCTGCTCGCTGTGATCGAGCGGGCAGCGCGTTCGAGGTCGCGGGCTTCCAGGGTCGGTAGGAGGTCACGCGCGAATGAAATTCGGCTGCCCTGACGCTGCGCCAAGCCTTGGGCGACCAGATGCTCTGTACGCCGATCGAGCGCCGCGTGCGTCTCCTCGCCAAATCCGCTGACCGCCAGGTCCGCCTTGTCGCGACCGACAAGCTGACGATCGAGCCAGGTCGCTCCGGGCGCCGTTACTTGGTCGTCGAGGTCGAGGAGCGACAGAACGTTGATGGCGACGCTGCGGCCGCGATGGCGGGCATCGTAGGCCGCGCCGCGCTCGACCAGGTTCTCCGGTATTTGCCAGCGATCGGCGTCGAACCGCCGGACGATGCCGGCGCGGCGAAGAGCTTCCAGGCGCCGGACATGCGCCTCGACATAGCCTTCGTGGTCGTCGTTCGGGACGCGCACGGATTCGCGCGCGAGAGCGAGGTGGCGGCTCGGGCGATAGATGCCCTCGCCGTCGGCGGCAAGACGGGCGATGCTCCGGTCGGAGATGCGCGCAGCAACGCTCTCGCGGTGAATTTCGACGATGGCACCTGGGCGGAGACCGTCGGCACTGTTGAGGTCGCCGACTTCGACGTAATGCACATGGCCATCGATCCCATCGACGACCAGGTGCATGCGATCGGCGAGTTCGTCCGTGATTTCCTTGGCGATGACGCGTCCGATCACCGGCTGATCGGGTTCGGCATCGTGGATGGCGTATTCTGTCGCTGCGCGGTCGATGCCTCGCGCCGTCAATGCCCGCGTCATCGCCTTTATGATGTCGCCACGCTCGCCGAGGCCGCGCAGGGTGGGCTCGAGCTCCGGCGACAGGCTCCAGCGGCCCGGATGAATCTCCTCCGCGAGACCCAGGCGGCGCAGCGTCGCGAGCCGTCCGAGCAGAACGGTTCGCGTCGGCGAGATAGATGACGGATCGCGATCCGGACGCATGTCGACCATGCCGTTCACGGCCTCGCGCAGCAGGGTGCGATCAAGGCCGGTGAGACGCTCCTGTTCGATCTCGGCGTGCTGCTTGGTGCGGATCTCGAGTTCGCTCTGCAGCCCGAGCTCCAAGGTCGCCAGCTCCTGCGCCCGCGCGCGCAGGCCGAAGGTGATGTAGTCGCGGTCGATGACGAGGTCGCACCCCTCGTCGTTGGTGCCGCGGACGATGATGTGGACGTGCGGATTGTCGGTGTTGTAGTGGTCGAGCGCCGCCCATTCGAGCGAGGTGCCGAGATCGGCCTCCATCTGCGCCATGAGATCGCGGGTGAAGGCTTTGAGGTCGGTGAGCAGGTCTCCATCCTCCGGCGATACCATGAAGCGGAAGTGATGGCGGTCTCGCTTGGCCCGCTCGGCGAGCGCGCCCTCATCGACGTCGTCCGAGATGGCATCGAACAGCCGCCCGCGCGCGCCGTCCCGCGTCACGCCGTCCCGCTTCAGATATTTGAGATGCGCGAGGAGCGGCGACCGCACTGGGCCGTGCCGGACGATCCGCGCCTTGACGACGACGCGCCGCTGGCCGCGCGGCACACGACGTTGCTGGAGCCCAAGCGCCGCACTGCCACCGCGGTGCATGCGGCGCGTTCCAGGACGTGATTTCCTCGACGCCGTTCGGGCCACCCGGCGGACGCCGCCGGCGGCATGATGCTCGGCGGTCTTCAGCACCTGGCGCACGAAGCGCTGCGGCGGGGGGCGCGAGCGCGGCTTGCCCAGCTTGGGGCGGAAATCGTCGTCGCGTTTCATGGCGCGCTCGAACGGCGAACTGGGGCGATCTCCAGCGCGCTTGCGCACGAATATCCAAAGCGAAACAAAGCGATGGCCCGTTGGCTTGCGCATGGCGGTTCCGCCATGCGCAAGCCAAACCGATGTGCAGACAAGGGCTTAGGTGCGATCGGGCGAGCGGCATGCGCAAGCGCTTTAATCTTGCCTTCCGCCCTCCCTCGTTCGGCCAGCAACAATCGCTTGGTCATGGTCGGGCGCTGGACATTGGAGATGGGGATGTTGGCGGCATTGAGGAGTTGGGCCGAGTACAACCAAGTGGCGGCGTGAGCGACCGCCCTCGGTCCCTCGATTCGACGACGAGCCGGCATTGCCAATGATGGTCTCCGAGACGGGCGGCGCGCGGCCAAGGCGAGCCCTGTGGGCCGCCGATGCCGGCATCGTTTGATGTTGATTTGCGCCGTCCGCTCGGAACATTCGGGCGGCATGTGCCGCCGAATTTCGACCGCCAATGGTCTATGCCGCGGCGTGCTTTTCGCGCCGTCCCGGCCGCTTCCAGAGCAGAAGAAAGCTCTTCTCCTCGCCATCGGAGCGGATGAGATTGGCATGGATCGGCTGCACGAAATTGGGGTCGTCGAGGACGACGGAAACATAGTCGCCGGCCTTCTCGCCGACCCGCTTCCAGCCGGCGCCGATTTCGGTATCGGTGCCCACCAGCAGGCGGTAGTCGGGGGCGTTTTCGCTGTCGTTTCCCTTGGCGGGCACGAAGCGAACCTTCGCGTTGAGGCTGAGCGTCTTGATGGTACCGCTATAGCCGTCGGTCGTGCGGGTGAAGGTTCCGATATGGGCCATGTGATCTCTCCTTCGAGTTTGAAACGAGCCGAAAGCGCCCGGCTCAAGGCGAAGCGAGCGGCGGGGTAGGCCGCTGCTTGAGGGTGAAAAACAACGGACCGCCATCGACGAGGGCGGCGCTGTCGTGCAAGGCCGGAAGCTCTGCGGTGACGCTTCGCGGCAGGGTCGGCGACAGGCCGGAGCCGAGCTTTTCGAGATAGCGGGACGTCTCATCCGGCAAGGCGCGCGCGCCGTCGCGATAGGCTTGAAAGCGTGCCGGCCCGGCGTTGTAAGCGGCAAGAAAATCGGGTGCGCCGAAGCGGTCGTAAAGCTCGCGGAGATAGGCGGTGCCGGCGAGAATATTGTCGCGAGGGTCGGCAGGATCGTCGCCGAGCCCGTAGCGCTGCTGCAATTCCGAATAGGTCTCGGGCATGACCTGCATGAGTCCGATGGCGCCGGCGCGCGATGTGACCGGCGTGTCCCCGTTGAAGGCGCGCCCGTCGCTTTCGGCGCGCATCACGCTCATTATCCAGGGGACCGGAACGCCGAAACGTGCCGCCGCTTCGCCAACAAACTCATGCCAGAGGCCGATGCTCGCACGCGAGGAATTCGAGGCGTTCACGTTGCTGCCAGGGGCAAAGAAGAGCTCTGGTCCGGTGCCAATTTCCGAGAAGGAACTGGCACGAAAACTGCCTCGCGCCAACGCCGGATTTCCGGCCAGGGCGAGCGGGATTGCGACTGCGGCAATGACCCTCAGAAGAGCCACAGCGCCCTCGCTTTACCGATGATCAGATCGGTCGGCAGCGGCCCGAAATACCGGCTGTCGAGGGAATAGGGCGAGCGATCCATCAGGGCGAAGAACTCGCCGGCGCCGAGCCGCCGGCAGCCTTCCCAGATCGGCATGGGCCGCCCTCGGCCATCGCTGCGCAATGCGCGCACGAGGGGCCGCCCGTCGACCGCGACCGAGCCCTCATGTTCGCAGACCAGATCGCCATCGAGCGCGACAATGCGCTTCAGGAGCGGCACGCCGTCGCCGATATAATGACGGGCGATGACGAGCCGCCGGTAGGCGGGTGGCACGGCAACGATCACCATGTCGCCGATGCGCAGATCGCGCGGAACCGAGATGGAATAGAACCCCGGCGGCGCGCTCGGTGTCGGATTGTAAGCAAGCCGCGGATAGCTCCCGCCAAGGCTCGATAGGGCGAGTGCGAGCACTCCGAGAATCGTGCTTGCGAGGAGCAGATGGCGGCGGGTCATAGCGCCATTTCCCGGCGTCGGCGCCAAGCCGCATGCTGTTCCGCGCTATAGGGGCGGACCTTGGCGCTGACGACGAGGCGGCCATGCACATGCCGCCAGTAATCGGGCGATATTTCGGCGGGATCGAAACCGCGATCCTCGAGATCGTCGATGAGGAGGAGCGCCGGCTTGACCTTCGGGCCGCCGTCGAGACGCAGCAGAATCTCGGCGCCCGGCCGGACGCCGGGGACGCGGCAAAGCGTTGCGTCCGGCGCCCCGGCGCGGAGCACATAGAGGCGCCACAGCGCGCTGCCAAACGGGCCGTTCCGCCAGCGCACGTAGCCGAAGACCGCGCTCGGCGCGAACCACGCGCGGGCGCGGCGGCGATCGATGTAGCTCTCGCGGACCGGGTGGCCAAAGCGCAGGCGATGGTTCAGCAGATCGTGGAGAAAATGGATCTCCACTTCGGTCAGCGGTGCCGTCATGGGCGCTGTCCCGGACCCTGATCGGAGGTGGAAAAACGCTTGTTGCGCTGGCGCCAAGCAAAGAGGTCATCGATGTCGTAAAGGACGCGGCGGCCGTTCTTCTCGAAGACCGGTCCGCCGCCATAGACGCGCATCTTTTCGAGCGTGCGCGGCGACAGGCCGAGCTGTCTCGCTGCGGCCTCCGTGTCGAGCGGCGGTTGCTGCTCCAAGGCAGATTTGCGCTGCGGCTGATCGCGAGGGATCGGCGGGGAGACAGCGACGGAATGGACCTCTGCGAGTGCCTGCTGATCGCCTTTTCTGTTGCGCGCGTGTGGCATGACGGCCTCGGGACAGTGATCTGACGATCCCGATCGAATGGGATCGAACCTCAGCGAGTGTCCCGAAAGTCGAGCGATTTAAAGAGTGCCAGACGGCGCCTACGCCCGTTTCACACCGGCTCATCGTCGCCGAACAGCGACACGGGCGGCGGCAATAGCAGATGGCGGTAGCCGCCGTTCATCAGGAAAAGACCGCGCTGCGCGGCGTGACGGCCCCGGCCTTTCATCAACTCGTGCGCATCCGGCCCTTCTGCTGCCTTGTCGCCGGCCGAGATGACGCGGCCGATCTCGGCGTAGCTGGCGCCGGCGAGTCTGCCGTCGAGCGCCTGGAGATAGCGGGCGAGACGCGGCGACAATGGATCGACCGCGGCGCGGCGGGCGGGCCTATCGAGAAAGCTGGCAAGAAAGCCGCGCGCCGCCTCGATCTCGCGCAAGCTTTCGGGCGGGGACGAGATGTGGAGGTCGAAGACGAGGCGCCCGTTGCCGATCTCCGCAGGGTTCTCGAAGAGCAGCCGGTACATGGCGCCGGCGCGCTCGAGCAGCACCACAAGACCGGCCTGGCTGAGGGCAATCGCCCGCCGGTCGGAGACGGTCCAAAGGTCGATCTCATTGCCATCGGAGCGATGGCGGGGCGGCACGGTATGGAGCATTCCCGGATGCGTGTCGGCGCGCCAGAAGACCAGCGCGTCGCTCGCATGGATGTCGGGATTTTCGAACAGCAAGAGGCCCCATTTTCCAGCGGCCTCGGTGGGGTCATGGCGTTGCTCGCGCTCTCCCGCGTGCTCGAAAGCGGCGCGGTAGTCGGGGTGGCGGCGGCAGAATTCCCAGGCCCAGCCGGGACGCGGAAGCGGAAAGCAGCGGAAATAGGCTGCCGATGCATTCCATGGCTCGCGTCCGCGCGGATTTTGCTGCGTTCGCATAGCGACGACGATACGGATGCGCACGGTCGCTGGATGTGTGGTTTCGAATCGAAATATCCGGAAGGAGGAATGAGCCGTGCAAAATCACCAAAAAGACATGTCGCACTTCCGGCGAAGGTGGTAGGCGCACAGGGTGTGACGGGGGTCGAGCGGCTTGGGATCGGGTGATGGCGCGGCATCGCGCGGAGAAAGATTTTCTGTCCACGATCGAGAGATGCATCGTGTCGGTCCGCGATCAGGCCGACGCGGCGGGCGTGGTGGTCGATCTCGTCCTTCCGGTCGATGACGGGCTGCTGGACGCTGACCGGACGCCGATCGATGAGCTGGGCCGGGCGTTGCTGCAGTGGGCGATCGGCAAGGCGCGCAGAGGAGACCGGCTGGTCGTTCGGCTCGAAGTGAAGGCGGGCGGGCTCCTGACCTTGGAGATCGCTGAGGAGGAAATGCAACACGGAGCCACAGCGAGTGAGAACGGTATCCGCCACAAGAGTGAGCGGGCCGCGCGGTTGGAGCATGCGCGGACGATTGCCGCCGAGGTCGGAGGCCGGTTGTCCGTGTCACGGGGCAGCGGTGGCGGGTTCCGTGTCTGCGCGACGTTGTGTGTGTGATGACGATAGAGGAGCGTTTTTGCGGAGCCCGGCCGCTAAGAGTGCTTGGCGATTTCGGCGAGATGAGGGTGGCCCCGAGGCAACTCCACCAGCGCTGCTGGGAGAACATGAAGCCCTTTCGCGAGCTTGCCGAGGGTCACGACCGACAGCCGGTATTCGCCACGCTCGATCGCACCGAGATAGGAGCGATCGATGTCGGCAAGATGCGCCAGGTCCTCCTGCGTCATTCCTTTTTCTTTGCGCAGGCGGCGCACGTTGGCGGCAACAATGTGCGGCATGTCCTGCATCTCCAGGATGGAGCGGCATTGCCGCGTAAAGCTCCACGGGGTACATCTCCCATTTCACGGGCGTCGCGATCTTTTGGACCAAGGCAACCTGATGCTTTGCGACTCGCGGAGCGGATGTAAGCGCTTGCGATATCGAGGCTTTCTGCCCCGCAGCAGGAGCTGGAGCGACGGCGCAGGCCGGGGGATGCGCGGGGCGGCGGTGGCGCAAACCGCGGCGGCGCCCGGCGCGCCGTGCCTCGGTGCGGTTCGGCGGCGCGAGTGATGATCACGCACCCGGAACTCGATGCTTTGCGAGCATTGTGGGCCAGCAAATGCGGCGCGCGGGCAATGCCGCCGCGCGCCGCTCTCGACGTGGCGGCACTCGCGCGCTGGCGCACGCATGCCGCCTTGGTCGAGGTGGAAAACGATGGCGGCGGCTTTCGGATGGGGTGGGTCGGGGAATGGTTGGCGGAGCGCCACGGCGCGCCACGCGGGGCGTACGGAGGTCAAGATCTGAGCCGCGAAATCGGCGCTGCGCTCAGCGCCGATCTTGAGCGCGCGAGCGCGCTCAAGGCACCGGTCTTCACGTTGCGTGCGGGGACGTTGGCGACCGGCGGCGAGACGCAATATTCCCAGTTGGTCCTGCCTCTTTCCGACGACGGTGATACCGTCGTCGGACTGCTGGTGGCGACCTATCCATTGCCGAACGTGCATTGACAGAATTCGCGCACGAGCCGAGGCGCGGGCGCGAAGGAAGGCGCGGTGCCTGCGGGAGGGCGCCCGCGGCCTCACGTTCGGCTCATCCCGTTTCGTCGGGATGAGCCGCGAGCGCGCGGTCGAACGCGCGCTCGATTTCCGCCTGCTCGGCGATCGCTCTCGCGAGCTCCGCGTGCACTTGCGCGCGCTCGCGGCGGCTCATGACGCAGCCTTGGAGTTCGGCCCGCAGCTCCTGGATATGGTCGTATAGCGCGATCATCGTCCTCTCCTTCTGAATCGAAAGACGGGACCTGCGCGCATGCCGGATCGGGCCGGGTCAAGGACGCCGCAAGCGCCGCGGAGCGGGGCGCGGGGGTGCCGATTTTGTCGAGCGGTGAGGATAAACGGCGCGCGCCAGCGCGCTCTCTGCGCTCGGCAAAATTGGGGGAACCGCGCATCCTTGGGCCGGCGCGATCCGGCATGGTACGCTGGGAAATCTGAAGAGACGGCCCCCTCTCACCCACCTTCCACTAGCGGTCAATATCGGTGGCCGGTTCGATGCCGGCCGCCGGCATTCCATGCAGAGAAATGGATTGAAGACGCGACGCGACGGCGAGTTTTGGCTCGCCGTCGCGTCAATTTCGGGAGTGAGAAGGGAAGCCCCGCCGCGGCGCGAACCGCGGCGGGGCGGCGCCGTCAGCGGTCGCGCGGCTCCCAGAGCGCGATGTGCGTGGCACCGTCCTCGGCGGTGCGTTCGAGCTTGACCAGGCGGCAGCGGACCCAGCTCGGCCCGAACTCGGGGGCGCCGATCTTGAGGTTGATGTAGGTCTCGCCGCTCGACTTCGCGACCTGGCTCCAGCCGGCGCCGACCTCGTGCCGCTGTGCCGTGTAGACCCGGAAGTCGGGGGCGTTGTCGGACATTTTCTCGACCGGGACGATGGTGAGCGCCGCCGTGACGTGGAGGGTCTTGAACGTGCCCGCGAAGACGCCGTCGTCGAGCTTGCTGAAGGAACCGAGGGTGATAGCCATGTGTGGTCTCCTTGATCGATTCGCAGGGACCGTCCCTGCGATGTCTCGCGCTGAGAGACCGCAAAGGCGCCGCCGACACCGCGAGCTTGCGAGCGGCCGAAGCGCAGCGGAGGACCTGGGAGGCGG
Organism: uncultured Alphaproteobacteria bacterium; assembly: GCA_963729295.1. Lineage (GTDB taxonomy): Bacteria > Pseudomonadota > Alphaproteobacteria > ATCC43930 > CGMCC-115725 > DATJLY01. The sequence continues at coordinate 111,413 of CAVSNJ010000020.1, read as the reverse complement.
GAGAATTTGGAGCGCAGCGTCCGCGAGGAGGCCCGCTTGCGGGCCGGGGAAATTCTTTCGCCGGACAGGTTGGCGGCAGCGCCTGCGGGGTCTAGCTCTCTGAGAGACATGCAGGGATGGTCTTGCGAAGCCCTGGCGCGAGGGGACCACTGGCGTATCACCTGAGGGCTTCTCAGGCTCGATGTGCGTTGCAGGTGTGCGTTTAACCTCCGCTGTCAGCGGGGGACGAGTATTGGTCGACTGTCGATAAATGTCGCGACGGGGGCGTTGAACACGGGCAGGCGGAGGTCGCTGTCGGCGTACACGGAGGCAAGCAAGAGCGGGGCATGATGCGACGAATGGCGAGCCGCGTGGCCGGCCGCGTTGACAAAAGTCGTGAACGCGAAGCGACTAGAATGGTGCTACGGCAATGGGTCTGACGATGCGACCTTCGGCCGCGCCATCCAGGTGTCGCCCCGCGGCGGAAGGTTGGTGCCTCAGAAATGACGCGGCGCAAGAATTCTCCAAGCGCCGTCCGCGAGCAAAAGCTCGTTCGGTTCGGAGCCGGCGAAAGCGCCAGGGATCGAAGCCCAAAGGGCCGAGACGCCGCAGGCGGGTCGGTTTACGACAGCCCGGCGCGCGGGCACTCCCGCGCGGGCGCCAAGTCAGTCGCGCGGCGTGCCGGAACGACTGGAGTTGGGCGGGAAGCCGACTGTCTGCTTCTGTCGCGACATACGGGGATCGGCCGCTGGGTAGCAGACGGCTTGTGCGGAAGAGTCCCCCGTCGAGGTCGCACCACTTCCGCCACGCACAGATCAATGGTGGCAGCAGTTCACTTCAGATCTCGATATGCGTCGCCAGCGCTCAGATGTGACGGTGGCGGCCCTAAGTACCTCGGTCCTGGCCATCCCGCCATCATCACTCCGCCGCTTGTGAACCGGCTACCGAGGACAGGGGTTTGCGGAAGATCAGCTTGTCGATCGCCTGCGGATAAAGCGGCCGCAGCTTGACAATGAAGTCCCACGCCATGAGCAGAGCGCCAATTGCAAATACCACGTCGCCGGGGAGCCGCATCCATTGCCAGAACAGCGTCGTGTCGTAAAACTCGCTGCTGCGGGCGTAGGCCAGCCCATGCTCGTACACCGCGTCGAGTTGCGGCCAGCCGATCGGGAAGAAGTTGAGGAGGATCCACAAGATAAGGCCTCCATTGTAGAGCCAGAAGGCCCAAAGCCCAAGTTTCTCGCTGAAAGCAGAGCGCTCAGCATGAATGTAGCGCAGGCAGAAATAGATGAGACCGATCGCCAGCTCCCCGAAGGCGCCGAACAGAGCGGTGTGCGCATGGTTGAGGGTTAGGAAGGTGCCGTGCTCGTAGTAATTGACGAGCGGCGCGTTGAGCGTGCCACCGCCGAACACCCCTGCGCCCATGAAATTCCAGAACGCCGCACCGATCACATAGGTATAAGCCAGTCGATAGTTGAATTCCTGATGCGCCCGGATCAGCCGATAATGGTTGATTGCTTCGATGATCAGCAACACGAGCGGTAGCACCTCGATGAAAGAGAACATACTGCCCATCGGCACCCACATGCTGGGTCCGCCCGCCCAATAGAGGTGGTGGCCCGTGCCAATGACGCCTCCAAGGAAAATCAGGATAATCTCGAAATATGTCGCGCGCTCGGCAAGCTTGCGCGAGACGAGACCGACAGCCATCAGCAGATAGGCGCTCATCGAGGCGGCGAAGAATTCGAAGGATTGCTCGACCCAGAGATGGACCACCCACCAACGCCAGAAATCGGTGAGCGTGAACGACTTCTCGATCCCGGTAAGTGGGATCATGCCGAAGACGTAGAGGACGGCAATATTGATCGTCGACGCCCAGATCAGATGCTCGAGGCGGATGCGGCCCGTCCAGAACTGGCCTGCAGCCTGCCGCCATTGCGCCGCGCTCGGCCATAGCGCGCGCATCACGAGGAGGCTCCAGAACGCAAGCCCGACGAAGAAGCCGATCTGCCAGAACCGGCCGAGCTGAATGTAGGAAAGGCCCTGGTTGCCGAACCAGAACCAGTCCCGGTTTATGATGCCCATGATGCCGAGATAGTCGCCGATCAGCGCCCCGGCGACGACCAGCAGGGTCACCCAGAACAGCAGATCGACCAGCCAGTGCTGGCCCTTGGCCTCCTGACCGCCGGCAATCGCGGGCGCCAGGAACAGCGCCGCGCCGATCCAGGAGAGCCCGATCCAGACGATCGGCGCCTGGATATGAACGTCGCGCAGGAAGTTGAACGGGAACCAGTCGTTGATCGCGATACCGTAGAAGCTCGTCCGGTCGTAGTAGGAGTGTGCCATGATCGTTCCGGCGGCGATCTGGACCAGCAGCAGCGCCGCGACGACCAGGAAATATTTCCAGACCCGCTTCTGACTCGGCGTTAGCGGCCTAAACGTTGAGAGTACCGGGTCCATCGGCGCATCGTCGGGGTTGTTGAGAAAGTATTCGTAGATGAACAGCACCCCGCCGAACGCGAAAAAGGTGAAGCAAAAGCTGATCCAGGTCCAAACGAATGTGTTGGTCGTTGGCGTATTCCCGACCAGTGGCTCATAAGGCCAATTCTGCGTCCAGGACCAGTCCTTGCCGGGTCGATGAGCCACCGTCGTGAGGGCCGAGAACACCAGAAAATCTGCCGTCTGGCGCGCGAGCCCGGGGCTCAGGCTGTAAGCTGGCGTCCATCCTGTAGCGGGATCTGCGACGCGGAGCGCCCTGGCGATCTTGTCACGCACGCCGACGAACGAAGCGGCGAGAGGTTGCGATAGCTTGACCTCTGTCTGAGTGAGATCGATGCCCTGCAGGGCGCGCTGCATCGCCGAGGTGACAGCAGCTTGTTGGTCGGCACTCAGGCTGGCAAACGGCTTGCTCAGCGTTGCCTGGGCGATATTCTCGCGGGCCGCAGTACCCAGCTGCACGAGCGTCGAGGCGGTATAGTCCTCCCCGTAGTACGAACCCATACCGTAAAGGCTACCGTAATCCATCAGGTCGGCTTTCTGGAAGCCCCCCTTGCCAGCGAAAATGTCATCGCCGGTCATAACGACCGTCCCGTCGGCAGCGATAAAGCGATCAGGCTGCGGCGGGGCGAGGCGGTAGGTCGCCGTGGTTGCCCAGGCCAACAGCGCGAAGGTGAGAATGGCGACTGCGAGCAGCACCCATTTGAGGAGGTTGCTGACCGCGTCCTCAACCGGGCGATCGATAGGGCTGGCATGCGTGCTCATGCGTGCACCCCTCCCGGCGTGCAATTTGGCGACGCTCGCACGCCTTAGAAAATTGACCAGCCCTGGCTGCCTGCGACCGCGCCAAGAATCGTCACCACGCTCAACGCCAGTAGTAGCCAATGTCCACGATTGAGCCAAGCGAAGGTGACCGCGGGCTGCGCCATCGCCCAATCATTAAAGCGCCGATGCAAGACCAACGGTTCGGCCACAAATAGGATGAGGACGAACAGTAGCCACAAGCCCACCATGGCGTGCATCCACCAGAAGCTGACATCCCGAAAACGATCCCAAAGGTCAAGACGCCAGCACATATAGAAGCCGGTCAATCCTGCTACGATGATCGCGGACCGCGCTTGCCAAACGAAGCGCCGCTCGACGGCTTGGAAGGCGCGCAATCGGTCTTCGCCTAGCAAGCCAAGTCGCACGGCAGGTAGGACGATCGTGGTCACCATCGAGACCCCGCCAATCCAGACGACGACCGCCAGGACATGCAGTGTGCGTGCAATCACCACGTCGGTCAATGACGCTCTCGTGGCAACGGTTTATGTGGGCACAAACGAGCGCTCGTGATTATCACCAATTTTGGCTCGGCGGTTCTCGGTGCGTCTGGTCCATAATAGGAAGACCGTTCTCCGACGAGAATGCAAATTCGAGCGAGATAGAGCGTCATGAAGGCTTCCATCTCCGTTGATAAGGACCACTCCATTGCGCTTTGGTCGCTGGCGTTCCGGCCTTTCTTCCTGGCCGCCAGCCTATGGGCAGCGCTGGCGCTCGCGATCTGGGTCGTCGTGTTCGCGACGGGTGCGGTATTGCCGAGCCGATTCGATCCACTGAGCTGGCACATCCATGCGATGCTTTTCGGCTTCGTCTATGCGTCGATCGCAGGCTTCTTGCTCACGGCAATTCCGAACTGGACCGGACGACCTCCGATCCGAGGTCTAGCGCTCGCCGGCCTGGTTGCGCTCTGGCTGCTTGGTCGCATCACCTGCTTATCATCAACGCTCGTACCGCTGTGGTTGGCAACAACCGTCGAAGTCTCTTTTCCCTTCTGTCTTTGCCTCGTTGTCGCTCGCGAAATCGTTGCTGCCAAAAACTGGCGCAATCTCATGATGCCCGTTCCGATCGCGGTGCTCGGGTTCGCCGATCTGCTCATGCATCTGGAACTCGCTGGAGTTCCGCTAGTTGCCGGACTTGGATGGCGGCTCGCCGTAGCCGCCATCATCGCGTTGATCGCCGCAATCGGCGGTCGGATCATACCGGCATTCACCCGAAATTGGCTGGTCAAGCGTGGCGTGTCGACGCTTCCGGCGGGCTATGGGATGCTTGACCGGATTGCGCTTGCAACCCTCCACACGGGGCTTCTCGGCTGGGCGTTCTTGCCGACATCGCGACCGGTCGGTTGGCTTCTCCTTCTTGCAGCTCTGGTCAATGTCTGGCGGTTGGCCCGCTGGCGCGGCTTGGCCACGGTTTCGGAGCCGCTGCTGGCGATCCTGCATGTCGGGTACGGCTGGGTCGTTTTGGGCGCGGCCCTCCTCGGCTTCAATCTGATCTCAGATCTGGTGCCGGAAGCAGCTGCGATCCACGCCTTCACTGCCGGCGCGGTTGGCACGACGGTTCTCGCCGTCATGACCCGTGTGTCGCGGGGGCATACCGGCCGGCCGCTCCAAGCCGACCGCGCGACGATAGTTATCTACGCCGCTATCGTGTTGGCTGGCGCGACAAGACTAGCGGCAGCGTTCACGGGTACATCCTCGATGTTTCTGATCGAGATCTCGGCGCTGCTTTGGGTGGCAAGTTTCCTGTTATTTGCTTCGGCGTACGGGCCGATGTTGATCTCGCAGAGGGTCGATGAGCACCTCGCATGACCCGACCTTCTCTTCGATCTTCGAAGACCATTGAAGACGATCGGTTGATCTCGCCTCCGGCTCCGTCCCCGGCTATTCCATACCGGCCTTTTTCTACGCCTACGTCTGCTTTCGAGCGATCATTTCCGCACTATGTCCGACTTGAATGGGCGCCGAGCAGTCTGGCGGGATTTGGGCCGAAAGCGCTCCGTCTGCTTTCGGTGAATGAAATAGAGAAGCGGACCATAACGTCATGCCGGGTTCCGGCCGAACGTGCTTTGTCGAAAGCAGCGCGCGCGGCATAGGCCGGAGCTTTGTCCGCGAACTTCGGGTTCGCGATCTCTTTCGAATACGGCGACCTTGAAGCCATGTCGAACAAATGCGTGTGCTAAGCATAGACGGCTCAGTCCAACTCCGATGATCGGCGCTTTTCGTTTTTCTTGAGCGCATTCTAACGGGGGTTTGAGCACGAGCGTGACACCGGTCGAAGCGCGTCAGTGTCGCCGTTCACCCACAAGCGAATCCACCTTTCGCCTTGCTTCGTCGAGAGCATCGTCTTCGGTGCTATGCATCGTCGATAATCCGATCTCGACGGTATTGTTACGCCCGTCAAGAACGCGGATCCGATACGTTTCGCTCTCCTGCAGCAACACCAGATGATGGCCGCGGTAGGGTACTCTGCCGATGACCCGTTCTTTGCTGAGAAGCATCCCAACCTCCCCAGGCTACTTCTGGAGCGGCCTCAATCCTAATCCGCGTTGTATGGCTACGCCATGCTGAGCGCTCACGGCAATCGCAACAGTCCAAACGACCGTACATCAATCCTGCTGTTATCGGGCCTCAAATCCCAACACTGCGATCCGATGAAATGCACCTAGCCTGTCGGTGCGTGGCGCCACCGAATAATTGCCGCGTAGAGATTGGCCTGAGCTTCGCGCATCTCGTCGTTCAATCCTTCCGTGTCACCGCCCGCCTCCTGCGCCTCGGTCAGGGCCTCGAGGGCGCGCGCCCATGCGGTTGCCCGGCGAAGGATCTCCTCGGTATGGTTCACCGTTTCCGGTCGATTCATCATAGGACAACCTTTCGCATTCACCGCCAAGGCACGGCGCGCAGCGCGTCGTGGGAAAGGACGGCCCTTCTGACGAAGGCCGCCCCGTCCGATAGTCGGCGTCCAACAGGCGCCGTCATGCCAGTCCCAGATGTTTCAAAGCGACGGTGAGCACGGCCGCCCCGGCCGGACTCGAAAAATACATCGCCTCGTGCTCGATCTCCGTCACAAGGTCGCGCCGCAGCCGGTCGCGTTCTTTTTGAGGAAGCTTGGCGCATTCGTCATCGAACGCGGTGAGGATCTCGCGAAGGTCCCGCTGCCAAACCTCTTCGGACGCGCCGCGAAGGGACAGGTCCCGGAGGATGCGATGGTAGTGTCGGAGCCGTTCCGTCATGTCGATCGCCGCGCCGCCGGACCGTCCGAACCTAAAGGCCCGCCGCGATCGCGAGATGGCGACAGCGATGATTTCAAGCGTCTTCGATCCGCCTTGACCACTCAAGGTTGATGCTCTATCCATCATATGTCAAGAACGATGTGGCAAGATTATGGCGGCAACGGATCACCTTGTGCCGATGTCGATGTCCCAGTTTGCACTCCGCATCCGCACAGCTAAGCGCAACTCCCACGCGTTCCCGCTCCGGCATCGCCTGTTCAATCGGTCCAGCTCCCTTGTCGTGACGCCGCGGCTTCAAGCGAACGAAGCATGCTGATCGCGGTGTTCGTCGTGCTGCTCTGCTACGGCGCGGCGGTGGTGGCCGCTGTCCTGGGCCAGGATCGTGGATTGCCACTCGTTTACACGTTGAGCAGCCTCGGCGGCATCGTCGGAACGATCGCGGCGGTCGTCTTTCTCGCGAGCGGCGCGTCGCCCGTCGCTACCGTATTACCCTTCGGGCTTCCGTTCCTTGGCGCCCATATCCGGGTCGATGCGCTGAGCGCTTTCTTTCTCCTCGTCATCAATTTGGGAGCAGCCATCACCAGCGTTTATGCGTTGGAATACGGCCCTCACGATGACGAGCCGGCCCGCGTTCTACCATTCTATCCGGCATTCCTGGCCGGCATGACGCTCGTCGCGATCGCCGATGACGCATTCGTGTTCCTGGTCAGTTGGGAGTTCATGTCGCTGACCTCCTGGCTGCTGGTACTGGCCAACCATCGGCAGAAGGACGCGAGCGCAGGCGCCTATCTCTATCTCGTCATGGCCAGCATCGGGACGGGCGCTCTGCTGCTGGCGTTCGGTCTCCTGTCGGGGGGCGCAGGCTCCTACGCCTTCTCCGCCATCCGCGCGGCGCCCCTCGGCGATACCAAGAACGCCATCCTGTTCGGTCTGGTCCTAATCGGCGCCGGCTCGAAAGCGGGCATGGTCCCGTTACATGTCTGGCTGCCGCCCGCGCACGCGTCAGCACCCAGCCACGTGTCGGCCCTGATGAGCGGCATCATGACCAAGGTCGCGATCTACGGGCTCGTCCGCCTCATCTTCGATCTTGCGGGACCGCCCGCCTGGTGGTGGGGCGTCGTGGTCCTCTTGCTCGGCGGCATAACGGCGCTCTTGGGCGTGCTCTACGCGGTGATGCAGCACGATCTCAAGCGGCTGCTCGCCTATCATACGGTCGAGAATATCGGCATCATTATCATCGGGCTCGGGCTCGCGCTTGCGTTTCGCGCCAATCATCTCGACGCACTCGCCGTCCTCGCGCTCTCGGCGGCGCTGCTCCACGTCTTGAACCACGCCATCTTCAAGAGCCTGCTGTTCCTCGGCTCGGGTGCGGTGCTGGTCGCCACCGGCGAGCGCGACATGGAGCATCTTGGCGGGCTCATCCATCGGATGCCGGCCACATCCTTCGTCTTTCTCATCGGCGCCGTGGCGATCTCGGCGCTGCCGCCCTTCAACGGTTTCGTCTCGGAATGGTTGACGTTCCAGGCGATCATCAACGGCTCACTTCTGTCGCAGTGGCTGCTCAAATTCGCGGTTCCGATCGTGGGCGCCATGCTGGCGCTGGCGGCGGCGCTCGCGGCGGTCTGCTTCGTCAAGGTTTACGGAATCGTGTTTCTCGGCCGGCCGCGCCGCGGCCGAGAAGGCCGAAGAAGTCGGCTTGCTCATGATCGTCCCCATGGCGGTCCTGGCGGCGCTTTGCACGGCTATTGGCGTGCTGCCCCAGGCGATGCTCGATCTGATCCGCCCGGTCGGGCAGGCGCTCTGGCCCGACAGCAAGCCCCTTCCGGACGGCTGGCTGTGGCTCGCGCCTCTCGGCCCCGATCACAGCTCCTATAGCGGGCTCGTCGTGCTTCTGGAGATCACCGCGCTGGCGACGCTTCTCGTCGTGATCATCCACCGCTTTGCCTCGAATTGAAGCCGCCGCTCGCCGGCGTGGGATTGCGGCTTTCCCGATTCGCGTCCCGAGACGCAATACACCGCAAGCAGCTTCGCGCAGCCGATTCGGCGCGTCTTCGGCTCGGTCGTCTTTGCCGCCCGCGAGCACATCGACATGCCTATGCCCGGCGACGTCCGTCCCGCTCGCATCGAGGTGACGATGCGCGACCCGGTGTGGGATTGGCTCTACGTCCCGGTCGCGTTGGCGGTTACGACCGTGGCCGACCATCTCAACGTCGTCCAGTTCCAGACCATCCGGCGCTATCTCAGCCTGATGTTCGCGGCGCTGATCCTGTTGCTCCTCATCGTCGCGGTCAGCCAATGACCGCGCCGCTTCTGGAGGCGTTGCAATTCGCCGTGCTGGCCGCGCTGGCCCCGCTGCTAACGGGTCTCGTGCGCAAGGTGAAGGCGCGGCTCACCGGACGGATCGGCGCCGGGCTCCTTCAGCCTTATCGCGACCTGCTGCGCCTCATTCGCAAGGAGGTCGTGCTGGCGCCAAATGCCTCCTGGCTCTTTCGCGCCAACCCCTATCTCATCTTCACGACCGTCTGGGTCGCGGCCGCGATCGTGCCGACCTTCGCGACGCAGTTGCCGCTCGGCCAGACCGCGGATCTCATCGCGCTCGTGGCGCTGCTCGGGACCGCGCGCTTCGCGATGGCGCTCGCCGGCATGGATATCGGCACAAGCTTCGGCGGCATCGGTTCGAGCCGCGAGATGATGATCGCCTCGCTCGCCGAACCGGCGATGCTGATGGTCACGTTCACGGTGGCGCTTCTCGTCCGCTCCACCTCCCTGCCGCACATCGCCGAATTCATGCTCACGCAGGCAGTCGGCGTGCGCATCTCGTTGCTCCTTGCGCTCATCTCCCTGCTGATGATCTCGATCGGCGAGAATGCGCGGATTCCCGTCGACAATCCGGCGACGCACCTCGAGCTCACCATGGTGCACGAAGCCATGATCCTCGAATACTCCGGGCGGCATCTCGCGCTGATCGAGGCGGCGGCGATGGTGAAGCTGCTGCTCTACATCTCGCTGATCGCGAGCATCTTTGTTCCCTGGGGCATGGCGATCGGCACACCAAGCGCCGGCGCTCTCGCCTTGGGATTGGTCACCTACGTGGCGAAGCTCGCGTTCGGAGGCGTCCTGCTTGGCGCGTTCGAGACCAGCATCGCGAAGATGCGCGTGTTCCGCGTGGCGGATTTTCTCGGCGCGGCGCTCCTGCTCGGTGTGCTGGCGGCCGTTTTCCTTTACGTTTCGCAGGGCGTGTGATGCCGATTTCCGTCGGCTCATCCTATGACGTGGCGCATCTGCTCGACACGAGCGTGCTCATCTTGAGCTTTGCCTTCCTCTATCAACGCAGGCTTTACGGAATCATCAGGATCTACGCCTATCAGGCGCTGCTGCTCGCCGCCGCCGCGGCATGGCAGGCGCACGCCCAGGCCGTACCTCAGCTCTACATCACCGCGGGGATCGCGCTGATATTCAAGGCAATCGCCATCCCGATCGCCCTTCACCGCATCATCACCTACCTCAATATCCACCGGACCATCGAGACCGTCATCGGCATCGGCTCGACCTTGATCGTGGCGGTCGCGCTCGTCGGATTGTCGATCGTCCTGGTGCTCCCCGTCACGGGGTCGTCGGGCGCCCTGACCCGGGAAAGCCTCGCAATTGCCCTGTCCGTCGTTCTCCTCGGTCTCCTGATGATGATCACGCGCCGCAACGCCATCAGCCAGGTCGTAGGCTTCATGTCGATGGAGAACGGCCTCAACCTCGCCGCCGTCGGCGTCAAGGGCATGCCGCTCGTGGTCGAGCTCAGCGCCGCTTTCTCGGTCATGGTCGCGTTCATCATATTCGGCATCTTCTTCTTTCACATCCGCGAGCGCTTCGACACGCTCGACGTGCATGACATGGAGAAATTCCGGGGAGAGCAACATTGAACGCCGTGCTCCTGATCGTCGGCATTCCCGCTGCCGCCGGCATCCTCTTCGCCCTCATTCCCCACTATCGCCTCGCGGCGCAAGGCAACGTGATCGCCTCGGGCCTCACCTTGGCGGCGAGCCTATCGCTGTTTTTCCGAAGACCCGAGACAACAGCCTTCGTGCTCATCGACGATTTCAACATCTACCTGATCGCGTTGACCGCCTTCATTGCCTTTACGACCAGCCTGTTCAGCGCACGATACATTGTGCACGAGGTCGAAGTCGGGCGGCTCCAGGCCGGAAACCTGCGCTTCTATCATGCGATGTACCAGGGCTTCATCTTCACCATGCTGCTGGTTCTGACCGCCAACAATCTCGGCGTGATGTGGGTGGCGCTCGAAGGCGCCACGCTCACCACCGTGCTCATGGTCGGGCTCTATCGCACCGATGCGGCGCTCGAGGCCGCCTGGAAATATTTCATCCTTTGCGGCGTCGGCATCGCGCTCGCGCTCTTCGGAACGACGCTCATGTATCTCGCCGCCGAGCCGGTGATGGGCGAAGGCTTGCCGGCGATGACCTGGGCCGAGTTGCTGCCGCGCGTCGGCGAGTTCAGCCCCGCCATTCTCAACCTCGCCTTCGTGTTCCTCCTCGTGGGGTACGGCACGAAGGTCGGTCTGGCGCCGCTCCATGCCTGGCTGCCCGACGCCCATGCCGAGGGCCCGACGCCGATCTCGGCGGTGCTCTCGGGCCTGCTCCTCAATGTGGCGCTCTACATCGTGCTGCGCTTCAAAATGCTGTTGACGGCAAATGCGCACGCTCTGGCGCCTGGCCCGCTCATGGTCACGATGGGACTGAGCTCGCTGGCGCTCGCGAGTTTCATGCTCTATCGCCGGCGCGACATCAAGCGCCTGTTCGCCTATTCGTCGATTGAGCACATGGGCATCATCACCTTTGCCTTCGGGATGGGCGGGCCGCTCGCGAATTTCGCCGGGCTGTTGCAGATGACCATGCACAGCCTGACCAAGTCGGCGGTCTTCTTCACCGTTGGCCACATTTCGCAGGTCAAGGGAACGCAGCGGGTTGCGGAGATCCGGGGCCTCACGAGCAGCCATCCGCTCCTGGGCTGGGCCCTGGTCCTCGGCGTCGTGGCGATTGCCGGTTTGCCGCCCTTTGGCGTGTTCATGAGCGAGTTCCTCGTTTTGACCAGCACCTTCGCGCGTCAGCCGGCGCTTGCATTGGTCGTGCTGGTCTGTCTTCTCGTGGGTTTCGGTGCCCTCATCCGGCATCTGCAGAATGTCGCTTTCGGCCCCGGCGAGGGCGGGGAACGGGCGAGCCCCGTTGCCCTGGTGCCGCTCTATGTGCATTTCGGGCTGGTGCTGATTGCCGGCGTCTATCTGCCGGGGCCGCTGGTGACCTGGTTCCAGAACGTCGCGCGGCTTCTCGGTTAGGAGACGAGACGGATGGACTCTGATCTTCTGTCCTTCCTGGCCGCCGGAGAGCCCGCTCCGCAGCTTCCGTGGCCGCGCTATCGCCTGAACCGCGAGCGGTGGGCGCAACTCGTGCTGCATCTGACTGTGGCCGACTGGTCTCTCCTTGCCCTCTGGGGCGAACCGAGCGCGGTTCATGCTGCCTTCTACGAGGCGTCGAGCCATGCAGTCGCGGTTGTCTCGCTCGACTGCGCCGACGGGCGTTTCCCGTCGCTGTCCAGCGTGCGTCCTGGCGCAATTCGCCTCGAGCGCGCTGTGCGGGACCTGTTCGGACTCGCCGCCGATGGCCTCAGCGATCCGCGGCCCTGGCTCGACCATGGACAGTGGCAAAGCGCTCATCCGTTGGGCCGCGAGCCACGGCCGGCAACCCAATACGATTTTCTTCCCGTCGAGGGCGAGGGCCTGCATCAGATTCCGGTCGGACCGGTGCACGCCGGCATCATCGAGCCCGGCGTGTTTCGTTTTCACTGCAACGGCGAGGCGGTCGTCCGGCTCGAAGAGCGGCTCGGCTATGCCCATAAAGGAATCGAGCGGCTCATGGCCGGCAAGCTTCCCGCAGACGCGGCCCGGATCGCGGCGCGTCTTTCGGGCGATAGCACCGTCGCCTGCTCGTTCGCCTTTGCGCGTGCGGTCGAAGCCGCAACAGACACCAACGTCCCGGAACGTGCGGTCTATCTGCGAGCGCTGATGGCGGAGATGGAGCGGATCGCCAATCACTTCGGCGACATCGGCGCGATCTGCAACGACGCGGCGTTCGCCTTCATGCTCGCCCATTGCAGTGTTCTGCGCGAGGACGTGCTACGCGAGGCCCAGGCCTGCTTCGGCCATCGCCTCATGATGGACATGGTCGTGCCGGGCGGGGTCGCGCGCGATCTCGATCCGGTGGCAGGACCGCGATTGAAGGCGCTCGCGAGCCGACTGCGCCGCCGTCTGGCCGAGCTGCTGGCGGTTTACGATGACAAGCCGTCGTTGCTCGACCGAACGGTCGGAACGGGCATCGCGACGGCGGCCCTGGCGCAGCAATTTGCGGCCGGCGGCTATGTCGGGCGGGCATCCGGACGGAACTTCGACGCCCGGCGCCGTCTCGCAGGCGTCGTAGGCGAGTTTCCAATCCCATGCGCCTTCGGCATCGGAGGCGCCGAAGGCGGTCTCCATCGCCGTGCGCAAAGACTTGGCGTCGATGGATCGGCCCTCGCCCAACGCTTGCGTCAGCCCAGCGGCGGCGCGGAGCAGTGCAGAAGCCGATTGCGACGGGGTTGGCTTGGGGAAAAGAGGCAAGGTGGAGGCAACCGCTGCCCCGTTGGGAAACGCAGGGGTCATGGGAGAAGCTCCGAGAGCGCGTGCGGGTAAGACCCGGATGCGCGCTCTCCTCACATGCCAGGCCTCACCTCACTCCCGGCCGGGCTCTCACTCTTGCGGCTGCGCGATCGAGACGCATGCAACGCGGAGTCGCGCACATGCGTCTCGCATTGGAAAGCGAGCGGAGCGGCCGGTGGCCGCTCCGCATGGCTGTGCTCATTGAGCGGCGATCCCCTCGCCTTCGGTCGCGGTGCCAGTTGCGCCGTCGTCGTCGAGGAAGGCCGGCAAGTCTTCGACATGACCGTCGGTCTCGATAGCGGTCATCACGGCGTCGGGGTCGGCGATGCGCAGCGGCTCGGGCAACCATCCGGTCCCGTCGAGGAGCCGTTCGGCCTCCTTCGCCATCTCCGGCTTCTTGAGATGGTCGATGAGCTGCGCCGATGCCTCGCCCTTCGCCTCGCGGACCGCCTCGAGGATTCGGGCCTTGGTCACCCGGCCGAGATAATTGGCGACGGTCGGAGTCCAGCCGGCCGCGACTATGTCGAGGCCCACCGCGCGGGCGAGCTGATCGGCATGGACGAAGCGGTTCGGATTGCGGTTCCATTGCTCGTGAACCGCATTGACCGAGAGCGAGGCGCAATGGGCGAAGAGCGCCATCTGGATGTCGCGCTCGAACGCGAGGAGCGCGGTCCAAAGTTCGCCCGGCTCGGACGGGAGCTGCTTCTTCCACTCCTCGTGGCGCGCGTCGATTGCCTTTGCGCATGCGGTATCGTTGAGGCCCGGCGCCTGGTGGGTGAAGGTCGCGCTCTTCGCGTCGATCTCGAGACACGAATCGACGGCAAAGCGATAAAACGCCTTGAGGCACAGCGCGTGCAGCACGGCGACGAACGCCGTGCCGGGATCGTTCGCGAGCGCGTCGCGGAGCGCCAGCGTTCGATGGGCGGTGAGCTCCGTGACGAGGCGGTCGGGAAGCGGCTTGATCCCGTCGTCTTCCTCCGGCGCGTCGGCGTCATTGGAATCGGCGCCATGGATCGTGATGGCCCCACGCTGCATGGCTGGGTGCGAGGCGCCCTCGGGCGACTTGCCTTCGGGTACGGGCTCGACAGGCAGCTCGTCCTCTGGCCGGACGTAACCCGGCTCGATCCGGAGGCCACCGTCGGTATCCACGCTGACGAAGACGCCGGCGCGCGCGATCTCGGCAGGATCGTAGACGACGGTGCGATTGTCCAAGGCTTCGAGCTCGGCCTCGATCTGGCCAAGGCGCTCGTCGACCTCGTCCGGCAATTCCTCGGCCTGAGCGTATTCCGCTTCGAGCTTGTCGAACTCGGCATGGAGCGCGTCGTGGCGAGCCCGTTCCTCGTCGGTCAGGCCGACGACCTCGCCGGCGAGACGCCGCAAGCCGGAGGTATGGCCATAGGGGAACTCGATGGCGGCCTCGATCCACTTCCACCCTTCTGCGCGAATTTTCTCGGCCTCGGCGGTTAGCTTCTCGAGGACCAGCCGGTCGAGCAAGGCGGCATCCTGGAGCCAGCCGCCCTGGTCCTGCTCGAAGAGATCGCGCATGACGAGGCCGCCGGCAGCCTCGTAGGCGTCGACGCCGACGAAGCGCGCGCGCTTCTCCGAGGCGCGGACGGCACCCTCGGTGAGCTGGCGGCGGATGTAATAGGCCTCCCGGATCGGCGAGCGGGCGAGCCCCTCCCAGACCTGTTCCTGGCGCGCATGGTCGTTGGTGACGGTGAAGGCCATGAGCTGCTCCAGCGTCACCGCGTCCTCGGCATAGAGGTCGAGGAGCTTCGGCGAGACGGCGGCGAGCTTGAGCCTCTGTTTCACCACGACGGGCGCGACGAAGAAGCGGGCGGCGATCTCCTCCTCGCTCAATCCGGAATCGCGTAGCCTCTGGAAGGCGCGGAACTGGTCGAGCGGATGGAGCGCGGCGCGGTGGACGTTCTCGGCGAGCGAATCTTCCTCGGCGAGACCGTCTTCGCGGACGACGCACGGGACAGGCTGCGTCTTCGCCATGCGCTTCTGCTTCACGAGCAGCTCGAGCGCGCGAAACCGCCGGCCGCCGGCCGGCACCTCGTACATACCGGTCTCGTTGCCGTCCGCGTCGCGGACTGCCCGAACGCTCAGGCTTTGCAGGAGGGTGCGGCGGGCGATGTCCTCGGCCAGCTCTTCGATCGAGATACCGGCCTTGACGCGGCGGACGTTCGCCTGCGACAGCACGAGCTTGTTGAAGGGGATGTCCTGCGATCGGCTCAGGACGAGCTTGGGGGTGGCGCTAGCCATGTGGGGTTCTCCAAGACGGGCCGGCCGGAGACTCTCTCTCGGCCTCCAAGCCCGTCATGGGGGTCGCTCCGCTCTCTTGCTCTCTGATCGCTCGCGGCCCGGGCTCGAGGTTCCAGACCTCCGCGCCGGCAGATCGGTAGGCCGCCGCGACGACGGCGAGCGGCGCAAAGGAGAGGGCGTGGTAGGGCGGCGGCGATGGCGGTTCGCCGACGGCGATCATCGGTCCCTTGATCGCGAGGCGGGCGGCGGCGGCAAAATCGACCATCCGGCTGTCGATGACCGGCAGGCCGGCGGCAATGCAAGCCGCCTTCACGGTCTCGCAGTCGTAGCCGCTAAGATGCGCGCCGCGGTCGAAATAGAGGCTGAAGCCGCCGCGCCCGATCGCAAGGTGGCCGCCCTCGGTGGCGAGTGCCTGGGCGATATAGATGTCGAAGTCGCCCGTTGTCGTGACATGACTGTTGTCCATCGTTGATGCTCCGCGACGGGGACCGGAATCGGCTCCGGCGTTAGACCCGTCAGGTCGATAGGGCCGCCCCCGGCTCGAGGGCGGCCACGATCCAGGGGCGATGGTGAAAACGATGGGAAGCAGCTTCGTTGGCGCGGCGTGCGCACAACGGCAGAGCGGCGTTACGCAACCTCGCCGACGGCATCGGTCGTCTGCGGTTCGGAGGCGGCCGTGCCTGGGAGGAAGGCGAGCAGGTAGTTGGCGGCCTTCGAGGCGGCGCTGGCGGCGCGGATGATGGCGTGGTTGTCCTCCCGCAGGATGTCGAGCCAGGCGCCGAGATAGTCGGCATGACGGACCGTCGGAACGATGCCGAGAGAGGCGCAGACGAAGGCGCTCGCCATCTCGGCGACGAGCTCTTCCTTGCCATAGGATTTCGAGGCGAAGTTACCGGAGAGATCGCGCGCCAGCCGCGAGGAATGGCCGGTCCAATGGCCGAGCTCGTGGAGCGCGGTCCGGTGCCAGTTGATCGGCTCGAAGTACGCGTCGGGGCGCGGCACCTGGATGTAGTCGTCGGCGGGAACGTAGAAGGCGCGTTCGCCGCCGATGCGGAAATCGGCGCCACTCGCGGCAATCAGCGCTTCGGCCTGCGGGAGGATCAGGCCTTCGGGCATCGGCGGCGGTGCGGTCGCAAGTTCGGCGGGCAGGTCATCGCACTGGTCGGTGTTGAACACGGTGAAACGCTTGAGGAAGGGGATGGCTTCGGGCTCATCGCCGTCGCGCTCGGCGCGACGGCGTTCCTCGCTGGGCACGAACCGGTCGGCATAGACGACAGTGGTGCCCTTCTCGCCTTTGCGCACGTGACCACCGAGACCGAGGGCCTGGCGGAATGTGAGCCAGCTCTGGCCGGCGAAGCCGCGATCGATGACCGCGCGCCAGAGGATGAGCACGTTAATGCCGGAATAGCGGCGCTTGGTGGCGGCGTTCTTCGGCATGGCCAGCGAGGCCTTTGCCATGCTGGTGCCCCATGGTTGGACCCAAGGGACGCGGCCGGCCTCGAGGTCGGCGATGATCTTGTCGGTGATCTCCTGGTAGAGGCTGGCGCGGTTCTGGCCGGCGTGCGCGCGGCTGGCGAGAGGGGGCATCGCGGTTCTCCGCGACGGGCCGGCGAAAGACTTTCTCTCGGTTCCTCAACCCGTCGCGTGAACCGGGCGATCCCTTCTCTTTCTGCTTCCGCTCGTCGGCCTGATTCGGGCCTGTAGGTTATGGCGGGTTTCTGCGGTTTTGCTCTTGGGAGGCCGCAGACGATAATTTGAAAAAGAACGGTATATCGTAGTAGAACTACGGCCTGTGCCGAAAAACAAAATCTGGCGTTCTCTTGATTATATATCTATTATCGTAGTATGGCTACGGTTCACAGAAATAAGCTAAACAAGCTCTACCAGGCGCTGGCACCGGGGACACCGCTGACCTCCGAGGACTTGGCGGCGCTCGGCATATCGGCCGATCTCGCCGTGCACTATGTGCGCGCCGGTTGGCTCACCCGGTTGGCGCGAGGCGTTTTCAGTCGGCCCAACGATCCGCCCGCCTTGCATCCAAGCTTGGTCCTGCTGCAGCGGACGATCGAGGGGTTGCACGTCGGTGGCAAATCAGCGCTCGATTGGTATGGCGTCCGTCAATATGTCTCGCAGCAGCCGCAGCTGCACTTATATGGCTGGGCGGCGACGCGCCTGCCCGACTGGTTCGCAAAGCGCTTTCCAGCGACGTACTACCGGAAACGCTTGTTTGACGAAAAACCGAACGCGCTCCTCCATGCCGGCCCATTTGAGAAGCGGACCGGCGCGCCGCTGGTATCGGCGCCGGAGCGAGCTCTCTTGGAAGTGTTGAGTGAAGTCGGCGTGCGACAGCCGCTGCAGGAGGCGCGTGAGCTTGCGGAAAGTAGTTACAGCCTTCGAGCGGACGTGTTGCGCGAGCTGCTGCGTCACTGCACGAGCGTCAAGACAGTGCGCCTGTGTCTCCAACTGGGGCATGAACGTTCGCTGCCTTGGGCAAGCAAGCTTGATGCGAAGGAGCTTCCGACCGGCAGCGACAGGCCCTGGGTATCACGGTCCCGCGACGGATTGCTGGTCTTGAAGCCATGAATCAAGTCTACCTCGACACCGCGCGCCTCCTGACGCAAATCGCGCCGTTCGTCTTCGTGGACGACACGTTCGCGCTGAAGGGCGGCACAGCGATCAACCTATTCGTCCGCGACATGCCGCGCTTGTCGGTCGACCTCGATCTCGTATTCCCCGACCACCGGGCGCCGCGGGCGGAAGCGCTGCGACGTATAAACAAGGCGATTCGGCAGAGCGCCCAGCGTCTGAACGAGCGCGGATTTCAGACACATGTGCCCGTGGCGGCGGATGCCGGCGAGACGAAGCTGTTGGTCCGACGCGGTGGCATCGAGGTTAAGATTGAAGTCAACGTCGTCATGCGCGGGACCGTGCATCCGGTCCGGATTGCATCACTGACATCAAACGCTCGCGAAACTTTGCTCACAGATATCGAAATCCCGGTCGTCTCGCTAGAAGACCTGTATGGTGGCAAGCTAGTCGCAGCAATGGACCGGCAGCATCCGCGTGATCTGTTCGACGTCATGCAGCTTTTCGTACATGAAGGAATTACGCCGGCGATCCGCCGAGCGTTCGTTGTCTATCTGGTGAGCCACAATCGGCCGGTTCACGAAGTTTTGTTTCCGTCACTGCGCGATATCAGGCAGGACTACGACCATAATTTTCGAGGCATGACGGTCGAAACTGTCGAGATCGACGATTTGCTCGCCACGCGCGAGCGCATGGTGCGTGAATTACAGCAGGGTCTGAGTGAAGACGAGCGAGCCTTTCTCCTTTCGCTGGTTGCCAATACTCCGAACTGGACGCTCTTGGGATTTCCGCATTTGCAGCATCTACCGGGCATCCGCTGGAAACTGGAGAACCTGCAACGGCTTCAGAACGCCGATGGCAGAAAGTTTTCGGAGCAGTCGGAGATACTGGCTCGACTGCTGGGTTGAAGACGAGCACGTCTCTTTAGACCGGCGATCCGCGAGCGCTCGATCCACGTCGGAATTCCCACCGTTTCGTGTCCACAGCCTGACGTCGTCATATGGTTGCCGGAGGGGCAGCCTCGTTCAGACCAGGGCGGAGAATTCGTTCTACAAGCGTCGCCAATTTCTCGAGTGCGATTCTCTTTTCGTCGAGGTAGGCATAACGGTCGTAGACCCCCCGCACCCCTGGAAGCCGGTGGCCCAATACCCTCTCGGCAATGTCGCTGGACACGCCAGCACGGGACATAAGGCTCCGCGCTGTACGCCGAAGATCATGGAGTACCCAGTGAGGCATCGCTTTGCGACGCTCCTTCTTGCGAAGGGCGGCGATCCTCTCATCGAGCGCACTTCTCGCCTTTCCATAGCCGCTGAACGGCAGCTTGCCCTTTGTCGTGGAAAATACGAACCCCTTCTTCTTTGATGCACCAAGCAATTGGATCATCGTCTTGGTGAGCGGCACAGCATGCGCAATGGAGGTCTTGTACCGTTCGGCGGGAACGACCCAGTTCTCCCCCTCGATCTCTTCCCAGCGCATGTGAGAGACTTCGGTGCGCCGCTGTCCGGTCAATAGCAACGCTCGGACGAAAGGGGCGTAAGGGGACGGCTTCTTCACCTCGTCGAGGCTTCGCCATAGATCACGGATCTCCTCATCCGAAAGCCAGCGTGTGCGAGCGCGTTTCGTCGGTTCCGTTCGCGCCATTCCCGGGGCAATCGGAGTGTTGAACTCGTTGTCCCGCGTCGCCTTCCAATTGAATGCCTTTCGGACATAAGCAAGCACGCGGTCCGCCATTACGGGACCGTTTTCCTTTGCGATCGCGTCCAGCATCTCGGTTATGTCGGTGCGCCGCAGGCTATGGATCGGCTTCGATCCAATGCGGGGGCGGACGCACCGTTCGAAGACTCGTTCGATTGTATCGCCCGCTCGCAATCCGCGCTCACGTACGTACTTCTTCATGAACTCGTCGAGAAGGCCATCGACGGTGTCGCTTTCGGCGGCACGTGCTTTGGCCGCTTCAGCGCGTGATGCCTTTTGCTCCGCGACGGGGTCCCGCTTGTCGGCGACTTCGCCAGCCCTTTTCTTGGCAAGGTCACGCGCCTGATCCGCGGTTATGGAACCGTGCAAACCGAGTCCGACCCAACGCTGTCGCCCGGTCATCTTGTCGCGATACCGATACCCGTAGGTGATGACGCCGCTTGCTAGCCGTCGAACTACGAAGCCCTTGATCGCATCGTCAGCGACGATGTCGCCGGGTTGCATCGCGTCGACGAGTTGTTTGTTGATTTTCGCCTTCACGCGCGTTGCCCGACGAGGCAGATTGGTTCGCCATGCACACTCGCGTACATATCCGGTTCGGAAAGTTCGCGGTGCTCTGTGTGCACGGTTGGTGCACAGAGATCCCGATCTCGGATAATCACGGTATCTCCCATGCATGCAGTGTCTCCCATGCACACACTATGCACACATCTGGGAGATCATTCAAGCGCAAGCGGAAGAACGGTGGCGTAGACGGTAGTACGTCATTTGTTACGTTATATCAGTAGGTTATAGGAGAAATCCGCAGCCTTCTGCGGATCTGGCCGCAACGGTTCAAAATGACTGAAAATCACGGTGTCGGTGGTTCAATTCCGCCCCTGGGCACCACTAAATCAATCACTTATGACTGACCGGCGATGGCGAGAAAATGGCGGGGGTCACATTCGGGGTCACAGCACTCGATAGGCGTTGGTTGGGGAGTAAAATGGCTGATTTGGGGGAAGTCCGCGAGCGCATCGCGGCGACGCTGGAGTTCACGCGAAGCGAGCTAAGCGAGATGGAGGTACGCGTGAAAACGGCCTCACTCGTTTCTGAGCGCAGTTTTTGGGAGGATGTCGCAGGGTGCCTCGATCGGCTCAGTAGCCTTGCTGATGCGCTCTCCGACCTCGCTGTGAAAGTTGAGGAACAGGATCGCAACCCCGGCACTGTCCGTTTCCTCTGAAGCGCATGTAGACTTGCACTGGCGCCCAGCCGAACGGCAATCTCGCGCACGCTGTTGCTGCTCTTCGGGGGACAAGTACATTGCGAGACGCCGTTTCCTGCCTTCGCATCTACCTTGATCGCACTCGCCGCTTGTACGCCGGCTCCTAAGCCTCCTGGTTATTACTCGCAATGGACAATGGATCAATGCTTCGCGCTCCCGCACTACGCTGGCGCGCAGTCCCCGAACGATCCGCAGGACACCTGCATTCACGAAGTAATACATGAGGAGTTCAACCGGAGCGTCGCTCGATCGGAGGCGGCAAAATCGCAACAGTCCGCATCTCCGGTCTTCCTTACTCCCGACGAACGCGACCTCTGCGCGTTTCTTCCTTTAGGCGTCGGCATCCATAAAATCTATCCAGACAGTGCGGAGTGCAACGAGCTTCGCAAAAAGCACGACGAGGAATTCTGCACGACGTTTTGGGACAAGCCAGACTTCATTAAGGATGAGCGTAACGAGTTTGCTTGCCAGGACGCTATAAAGCGGGCAGCAGAAAAGGCGAAGGTTGAGACGGCTAGGGCAAAATCGGCAGAGAACGCGAAGGAAAAGAAACGCATCGCTGCAATTGATCAACTCTCCATTCCCGAGGATCAAAAGGAGGCGCTTCGAAAGAAGAAGATTTTCATTGGCGCGACGGAGGAGATGGTACGGCTTGCATGGGGTGCTCCCGATCACATCAACACGACCCAGACGGCGCGCAGCACGCATGAGCAATGGGTCTACGGCGATCAATATCTTTACTTCGATAATGGGGTTCTCACATCTACTCGAGACGTTCAAACTGACGGCGGGGACGGCATGGCGAAAGCAAAAAAGGCAAAGTCGAAAGCGAAGGCGGCGCGCGCGGCGAAGAAGGCGGCGCCCAGAAAAGCGAAGAAGGCGGCGTCGCGTCGCGTCGCGCGCAAGCTGCGCCTCACCTTCATGACCGGCGCCTACGAGATCGTGCGCGCGCTGCGCGACGGCACCGTCACGGCGAAAGGGATCGAGCTCGTCCCCATCGCCTCGCCCGGCAGCGGCGCGATCCACGACGCCGTGGCGAAGGGCCGCGCCGCCGACGTCAACGAATATAACGGCGGGCATTATGTCGTCCAGAAAGCGCACGGCCGCGCCGACATCACCGCGATCCCGGTTTTTCTGCACCGCCGCTTCCGGCACGGCTTCATCTATGTCAACACGGGCATGGGCATCGCCAAGCCCGCCGATCTTGCCGGTAAGCGCGTCGCCTGCCGCACCATCGGCGCCGCCGCGAATTACTGGATGCGCGCGCATCTCGAAGAGCACGGCGCGCCGCACCGCTCCATCACCTGGGTGATCGAGACGCTCGACGAGGCGTCGGCGAAGGCGCCGAAGGATCTCAAGCTCGAGGTCTTGCCCAAGGGCAAGAAGGTCGAGCAGATGATTCTGACCGGCGAGGTCGACGCCATCATCCAGCCGAACGTGAACGCGGCGCATGACCGCAACGACCCGCGCGTCGCCCGGCTTTGGCCCAACTACCAGGAGGTCGAGGCGGAGTATTTCCGGCGCACCGGCTTCTTCCCGATCATGCACGTGACGACAGTGCCGACCGCGCTCGTCGCAAAGCATCCGTGGATCGTCGAGAGCCTGACGCTTGCGTTCGAGGAGGCAAAGCAGTTGGCCTATCAGCGGCTCGCCAATCCGCGCAACGTGCCGCTGGCCTTCTATCACACGTATCGCGAGGACGAGCGCGCGCTCCTCGGCGCCGATCCCTGGGAATACGGGATGTCGGACGCCAACCGGCGTAATTACGGCGCGCTCGTGGGATATGTGCACGACCAGGTGCTGAGCGGCCCGCGGCCGCGGCTCGAGGACCTGTTCGCCAAGGAGGCGTTCGAGCTCGAGCTGCCGCTGCCGCGGATGCACCGGATCGAGTACGACTTCTAAGCAAAGCGGGAGACGACGGGATGGCGCAAAAATTCAGCGGCCGGCGCGAGGATCTGCGGCTCATTACGGGGGCCGGCCGCTATACCAACGATTGGAGCCTGCCGCGGCAGCTCCACGCCGTGTTCTGCCGCGCCGACCGCGCGCATGCGAAGATCCGCTCGATCGACACGAGCGAGGCCAAGCGCGCAGCGAGCGTTGTCGCCGTCCTCACCGCGCGGGACGTCGCCGACGCGGGCTTCCGCACGCTGCCGCCGTCCGTGCATTTCCCCGGCCGCGGCGGCAAGAAGCTCATCGTGCCGGAGCGGCCGGTGCTGGCCGAGGGCCGCGTGCGCTATGCCGGCGAGGAAGTGGCGGTCGTCCTCGCCGAGACGCGCGGGCAGGCGCAGGACGCGGCCGATCTCGTCGCGATCGAGTACGAGGATCTGCCGCCGGTGATCGGCTTCGATACGGCGCTGGCCGCGGGCGCGGCGCAGCTGCACGACACCATCCCCGGGAACGTCTGCTTCGAGTTCGAGTACGGCAACGAGGCGAAGACGGAGGCGGCGATCTCGGCCGCCGCGCACGTGGCGAAGGCGGTGCTCGAAAGCCCGCGCGTCGCGCCCAACACGATGGAGACGCGCGGCTGCCTTGCCTCCTACGACGCCGCCAATGACCGCTACGAGATCCGCTGCGGCCATCAGGGGGGACCGGCGATGCGCGACGCGCTCGCCATCATGCTCGGCGTCACGCCGGACAAGGTGCGCGTCCACATGGTCGATGTCGGCGGCGCGTTCGGCGCGCGCACCGCGCCCTATGCCGAGCATCCGCTGCTGCTGCATCTGGCAAAGCGCCTCGGCCGTCCGATCAAGTGGAGCGCCACGAGGGCCGAGGATTTCCTCACCGACAATCACGGCCGTGCCATCCGCGTCGCGGGCGAGCTCGCCTGCGACAAGGACGGGCGCTTTCTCGCGCTGCGGACCGAGTGGCTGTGCGATTCCGGCGCTTATCTGAGCCAGGCCGGCGTGCTCACGAATTCGATGAACGGCCTCACCATGGCGGGCGGGCCCTATCGCATCGAGACTGTTTATGGCCGCCACCGCCAGGTGATGACCAATACCGCGCCAACCAACGCCTTTCGCGGCGCCGGACGGCCGGAAGCCGCGCTCATCGTCGAGCGCCTGGTGGACGAGGCGGCGGCGCTGCTCGGCGTCGATCCGCTCGAATTGCGCCGGCGCAACGCGGTGCGCACGGGCGACATTCCGTACAAGACGCCGACCGGCACGGTGCTCGACAGCCACGACTTTCCCGGTCTCATCGACGAGGCCGAGCGGCAATCGGACTGGCGCGGATTTGCCGCGCGCCGCGCCGAAGCCTCGCGCCGCGGCAAGCTGCGCGGCATCGGCTGCGCGCTCTTCTTCGAGCCGTCGGGTGGCGGCGGCGTGCCGAAGGACCAGGTCGCGCTGCAATTCGGCGCCGACGGCAAGCTCGTGCTGCATCATGTCGCGGGGCCGAGCGGGCAGGGCTATGAGACCGTCTTTCCCGAGCTCGTGGCGAACTGGCTCGGGCTCGATCCGGCGCGGATCGAATGCCGCTCGGGCGATCCCGACGGCCCGGCGCTGATCGGCGCCGCCTCGATCGGCTCGCGCACCATCCTGTCGCAAGGCTCGGTGATGAAGATCGCGAGCGAGGAGGTCATCCGGAAGGGGCTCGCGCTCGCCGCCGACGCGCTCGAGACCGCCAGCGCCGATCTCGAATTCCGCGACGGCCGCTATTTCGTCAAGGGCACCGACCGCTCGATCGCGCTCGGCGAGCTTGTCGAGCGGCACGCCAAATCTTCGCCCCATCCGCTCGACACCACTTCGGAATGGACGCCGCAGCGCTGCTTTCCGTCGGGCGCACATGTCGCCGAGATCGAGATCGACCGCGACACCGGCGCCGCCGAGATCGTGCGCTACACCGCCGTCGACGATATCGGCACGGCGATCAACCCGACGCTCGCCGAGGGCCAGGTCCATGGCGGCGTGATGCAGAGCGCGGGCCACGTGTTCGGCGAGGAGTGCCGCTACGATCCGCAGACGGGGCAGCTCCTGGCCGGCAGCTTCATGGATTATTTCATGCCGCGCGCCGATCTCGTGCGCGAGTTCCGCCTTGCCGACCATTCCGTGCCGACGCCGAGCAATGCGCTGGGCGCCAAGGGCGCGGGCGAGGCCGGCACCACGGGCGGGCTGCCGACCTGCATGAACGCGGTGATGGATGCGCTGCGCTCGGCCGGCGTCGCGAAATTCGACATGCCGGCAACTCCCGGTCGGCTCTGGGAAGCGCTGCGCCAGGCGCGCTAGAAACCCGCCTCGCGCGCCCGCGCCGTCCGCTAGTGTTGCTCCCCGTGTGGTTTCGGGATGCCGTCGTCGCATGCTTCGTTCTTGCGTCGGCCACGCGTGCGTGGGCCGACCCTGCGCCGACTTCCGCGCCCGCGACTCCCGCGCCACCGCCAGCCGTGGCGGCGACGTCCGGCATCTGGCAATGGTTCGATCCGCGCACGGCGCCGTTCATTCCGATTCCGGAAGTCAGCACCGATCCCAACAGCGGCACGACCGGCGGGATTCTGCCGGTCTTCCTCTACAAGAATTCCGATGGCGACATCGACAAGATCATCGCGCCCGACCTCACCTACAACCCTTATCTCGGCGCCGGCGCGCATGCGCGGCTTTTCTCGTATCCGTCTGCAGATGAACAATGGTACGCCGTGCTGAAGCTCAAGGAGCGTATCGAGCGCGGCGCCGATTTCTCCTACGGCACCGGATTGACGCGGGCCACGGATTGGTCCGAGGCGGCGGAGCTTCTCTATGACCGGAGCGCGACCTATCGCTTCTTCGGCGTCGGCAATCATTCGCCGATCTCGGCGCAGACGAACTACACGAACGAGCAGATCGAGATGAACGGGACGCTCGGCTGGAACCTCTCGCATGAGATGCAGCTCGGCTGGACCGTGCGCCCGCGCATCGTCGAGATCGAGCCGGGCGCGATCACGTCGCTCCCTTATATCCAGCAGGGTTTTCCGACGCTTCCCGGCATCGGCGACGAGCACGAAGTGTTCAATCGCGCGTTCATCTCCTACGACACGCGCGATTCCGCCGCGCTGCCGACGCAAGGGAGCCAGATCGTCGCATCCCTTGGCGGCGCCGCGCACGATTTCCTCAGTACGATGTCCTATACCGTCGTCGCATTCGACGCGCGGCATTACGAGCCGGTCTCCGACCGCGTGATCGTCGCGGCGCATGCGGCGCTGCGCTACATCCCGGACGAGAAGAACCTGCCGTTCTGGGATTTGAGCAGCCTCGGCGGCGACCAGAGCGTTCCCGGCGAGGAGCAGCCGCTGCGCGGCTTCGGCGAGGGCCGGTTCGTCGATCGCAACCTGTCTTCGGCCGGACTCGAGGTGAGGACGCGCGTCTTCCACCTCGATCTCTTCTCGACCGAGATCAGCGGCGAGGTGGCGCCCTTCGTCGATGTCGGCAAGGTGTTCCAGTCCGCGAGCCAATCGCCGGTCAGCGATCTGCATGCCGTCGGCGGCGTCGGCCTGCGCGCGATCGCCCAGCCCTTCATCGTGGGTTATGTCGATGTCGGCTACGGATCGGAAGGGGCGGCCGTGTTTTCCGGGATCAACTATCCCTTCTGATGCGCGGCGGCGAACGGGCCTTCGGCCTCCGTTCGCGCGTGCCGGCCGACATCGGGCGGGCTCGTCCGCATCATGCCCCAGAGCAGCGTCGCGACGAAGCCTACGAATCCCACGACGACGAGAATGAGATAAAGCATATTGCCTTCGGACATCGCGAAAACCTCCACACGACCAAGAAACGCGCGCGGAGGGCCAAAGTCGAATGAAAGGATTTTAAGAAACCGGCGGCGTCAATGCGGGAACAGGATCTGCTCGCGCTCGTAGAGACGGAAGGCGATGGCGAGGAGCAGCAGCGTCACGGCGAGCGTGGCGAGCCCGGAAATCCCGATCATCGTCCAACTCAAGGCTTCGCTGCGGATCACCTGGCCCATCAGCACGGTCTGGCCGAAGGTCGGGATGGCGGCGAGCACCGAGTGGAGATGGACGGGCGCGAAGACGAGAAGCATCCCGGCGATTGCGGGCACGAGCGGTAGCAGGCCCAAATAGGTCTGCGCCTCCTTGAGGCTGCGCGTCACCGCGGCAATGACGATTTGCGCGGCGACCGCGAAGAGCGCGAGCGGCAAGCAAATGGGCAGGAGCAGCGACAGGCGGAACACGCCGGGCGGCGACATGAGGCCCAGGGATTCGCGCGGCACCAGATGCAGCATGGTCCAGAACGCCAGCATCTGCACCGAGAGCGCGATGAGCGTGAAGACGACGCCGGCGCCGAATTTGCCCACCAGCACTTCCGAGCGGCTCACCGGATTTATCATCAGGGGCTCGAACGAGCCGCGCTCGCGCTCTCCGCTCGTCGTGTCGAGCGTGAGATAAACGCCGCCCAGGAACAGCGTGAATATGAAGAAGGGCGGCATCATGTTGAGGAACGTGGCGCCGAGGCTGATGGCACGGCCGACATTCTCCTCCTCGATATGGAGGGGCGAGGTGATGTCGGGCGAAATGCCCAGCGCCTGGAGCCGGCGGCTCGCGATCTCGTGCTCGTAGCCGTGCAGCAGGTCCATCACCTGCGCGATCGGCACGACGCTCGAAAGGCGCGAGGCGTCGGAGATCAGCCGCACCTCGAGCACGCTGTCCGATCCCGCCTGCGGCGACTTCTGCGGCAGCACCAGCACGAAGGGCGCGCGGCCGCTGCGCACGAATTCCGCCGGGTCCTCGTCGAGCGGATTGAGCTCGGCGTCGTGCGCGGACAGATATTGCGCGAGCGCCGGCGCGTTGTCGGCGCCCACGGTCGGAATCTCCATCGGACCCGCGCGGCCCGCCCCCGCCGACAGCGAGCTCGCGACGAAGGTAATCATCATGCCGAGGATCAGCGGGCCGATCAGCGGATAGATCATCGCCATGGCGATGCTGCGGCGGTCGCGGAGATTGTCGATCATCTCCTTCATGAACACGACGGCGATGGTCGGCATCGGCTCAATCCTCTCCGGCCATGAGCGCCGGCGCCGCTTCGCGCCCTTGCGTCGCCGCCATGAAGATCTCCTCGAGATCGACGAGGCCGGTGGCGCGGCGCAGCTCTTCGGGCGTGCCCTGGAGCGCGATGCGGCCCGCGGCGACGATGACGATGCGGTCGGCGAGCGCGGCCACCTCCTGCATGATGTGGCTCGACAAAAGGATGCAGCGCCCTTCCGCGCGGAAGCGGCGCACGAGATCGCGCACGGCGCGGCTCGTCGCGACGTCGAGCCCGTTGGTCGGCTCGTCCAGGAGCACGTTGTGCGGCTCATGCACGAGCGCGCGCGCCAATGCCACCTTCATCTGCTGCCCGCGCGAGAATCCCCTCGTGCGGCGGTCGACGAAATCCTCCATCGCGAGCGTCTCGACGAGCTCGTCGATGCGCCGCTCGAGGCGCGCGCCGTAGAGCCCGTGCAGCGCGCCGAAATAGCGCACGTGCTCGCGCGCGGTCAGGCGCGGATAGAGGCCGCGCACGTCGGGCAGCACGCCGATGCGGCGCTGCACCTGGCGGCGCTCGAGCCGCGCGTCGAACCCGTCGACCAGCGTCGTGCCGCTGTCGGGCGTCAGCACCGTGTAGATGTGGCGCAGGATCGTGGTCTTGCCGGCGCCGTTCGGGCCGATGACGCCGGTGATCTCGCCGTCCTGCGCGGTGAAGCTCACGCCGCAGACCGCCTGCACCCGGCCGAACGATTTATGAAGGTCGCGCACCTCGATCATGCTCGATCGACCCTAGCCGAAGAAACGGCGAAGGACGAGATTAAGATTGTTACCGGTGATAGAATGGCGCGAGCGAAGGAGGGGTTCATGCGACGGATCGTGCTGGCGGCGCTTGCGGTTTCCGCGCTCGGCGGGTGCGCCGCTCAGCCGGGCGATACGGGCACTCCGACGAGCGGCGGCGCGGCCGTGCTGACGGCGATCGGCACGCCGTTTCTCATCGCCTTCAAGCTACCGCTCTGCGCCGCAACGATCGCTGCCGCGGGGCCGCTCGGCGCGACCGCCACGCTCGTTCCGCCCGAGGACACGCTCGGCCAGGAGGTGCGCCAGGGGCTCGCCGACAGCATCGACGAGAATTGCGGCCCGCCCTACGCCGTGACGCCCTAGCGTCCTAGGGATGCTGTTGCGGCGGCGCGCTCGGCGTCGCCGTGGCGGTCGCGACTGCGGCCGGCGGATTCTGCGTGGTGGGCGGCGCGTTCTTGTCGGGCACCACCACGAATCCCACGAACCACAGTGCCCCGATCACGCCCAGCAAGATGAACATGGCGCATCTCCGATGTTGCGGGCGAAGCTCTGGCAAACGCACCCGTCGCCGTCAAGTCGTCATCGATCGCCCATGAGGATGACGCCGTCGCGGGCGAGCGCGGCGATCTCGTCCTCCGAAAGCCCGGCCGCGCGCAGGATCGCGCGCGCGTCGGCGCCGACCGCCGGCGGCTGATGGCGAATCTTCGTGCGCCGCCCGTCCATTTCGATGGGCAGCGCCGGCAGCTTCGTCGCCCCGTGCCCAGGCAAATGCTGGTCGAGGAGGCCGCCGCCGGCGAGCAGGTGCGGATCGGCGAACAGGTCGGCGACCTTCGCGACCGGCGCGAACGGGATCTGTGCCGCCTCGCATTTGCGCGCGATCTCGTCCTTGTCGAAGCCGGCCAGCAACTCGGCCACGATCGGGATGAGCCACGATCGCGCCGCGACGCGCTGCTCGTTCGTGGCGAGGCGCGCATCGGCCAGAAGATCATTCCGCCCGAACGTCTCGCAAAAGCGGCGCCAGTGATTGTTGCTGGTGACGCCGACGAACATTGCGCTGCCGTCGCGCGTTGCGAAAATCTGGTAGATGCCCCAGGCGCCGCGCCGCGCCGGCATCGGCGGCATCGCTTCGCCGGTGACGAATTCGCCGGCCATGTGCTGCCCCATCATGAAGACCGTGCTCTCGAAGAGCGCGCTCTTGACGCATTGGCCCACGCCGGTGCGGTCGCGCTCGCGCAGCGCGGCCAAAATCGCGATCACCGCGAACATGCCGCCCATGATGTCGACGACCGAGGTTCCGGCGCGCAGCGGCTGGCCCGGCGGTCCCGTCATGTAGGCGAGCCCGCCCATCATCTGCACCACCTCGTCGAGCGCCGGGCGCTCTTCGTAGGGCCCGGCGAGAAAGCCCTTCAGCGCGCAGTAGACAAGGCGCGGGTTGCGCGCCTTGAACTCGTCATAGCCGCAGCCGAGCCGCTCCATCGTGCCCGGAGCGAAATTCTCGAGCACGACATCGGCGCCGGCGGCAAGGCGATGGACGAGGGCACGGCCCTCCGCTCGCTTCAGATCGACCGCGAGGCTTTGCTTGTTGCGGTTGAAGTAGCCGAAGAATCCGGCGGCGAAGCCGCCGAGGCGGCGGGTCCCGTCGCCCTCGGGCGCGGGCTCGATCTTGATGACAGTGGCGCCGAGGTCGGCGAGCACCAGCCCGGCGCTCGGCCCCATAATGGTGTGGGTGAACTCGAGGACCGTGAGCCCCGCGAGCGGCAGGTCATTCATCGCGCCGCGACTTTACACCGCGCCTGCCATCCGCGGGCAGGGCGCGCTGCGGCGGCGCGGTCGTGCGGTGGTCAGCCGGGCTCGAGCGCGCCGGTGCGGACGAGGTCCAGCATCGCGGCCGGGATCGGCTCTTCGAGCACGTGGCCGTAGAGCGCGGCGAACAGTTCTTCGCCATCGCTCTCGCCGCTGAGGAAGCGAACGATCGCCTGCTCGACCATTTCGTCGAGATCGTCGATCGGGTGGGGGGCGGCAATTTCGGCCAGGGCCGTCGCGACTGTCATGTGCGGATACTTTCCTTGGAGAACGTGCGCCGAACGCTTCGGCGTCCCGCTTACAAACGGTTACCTTCGGTTACGGTTCCGGCGGTCGCGGAAAAATTCGTCCCTAAAATTGTCACCCTTCGACCGGCAGGACGCGGATGTCGTAGCTGTGCGAAAGACGCCGGTGCAGCACCGGATCCTCGAACTCGATCTCGAACCGATCCGCCGGGGCGATCCCGTCCGGAACCGCCAAGGTGCCGCCGAACATGATCGTGCCAGGAGCCAAGGAGTTTTTGCCGTTCAGGTACTTGGCGATGAGCTCCGCGGGCGGGCGCAAGGTAGCGACCGGGCCCTCCTGGTAGGGCCGCCGCCGTCCGCCGGTCGTGGCCCAGGAGCGCAGGACGAGCCTGTCCCAATGCGGCGCGACCTCGTCGTAAGGCCAGAGCATGGCTGATATGGGCTTGGCGCATAGCTGTTTGGCAAGCGTAACGCCCTGTGTCTCGACTTTCCGGTCGGTGTGATCGGAGCCGACGCCGACGAACAACCCTTCGGCGAGACTGACGATGACCGGCTCGACCTCGCCGCTGCTGTCGCCGCCCGCCGCCTCGATCGCGCCCTCGGTGGTAAGGAGGGATGCGGCGGCGCGATAGAAGATCGGCGTCGTCTTCGGCCGCTTCACGCCGAGGCGTTCGAGCTCGGCGATATGGTGCTCGACCGCGGCGGCGTCGCGCCCGGTCCAGCCGGCGATGACGAGCGCTTCGATGCGGGCGTCGAGCGTGCGCCGCCCCGCCGAAGTTTCGGCGCTGAAGGCAAGGCGATTCATGTGGGCTCCTTCCGGCGGGGCATCCTATCATGCGCGGCGACGGCCCTCTTGGAAGATCGGGGATGGCTGAGGCGAACGCATCACGAGACCGGCTCGCACGCTTGAGGGTGGAGCTGCGGCGCCATGGCGTCGATGGCTGCCTCGTGCCGCGCGCCGACGCGCATCAGGGCGAATACGTGCCGGCCTCGGCGCAGCGGCTGGCGTGGCTCACCGGCTTCACCGGCTCGGCCGGGCTCGCCGTCGTTCTGGCCGAGCGCGCGGCGCTCTTCACCGATGGCCGCTACACGCTCCAGGCGCAGGACCAGGTCGACGCGAAGCTCTATGCGCTGCGCCACGTGACCGAGCAGCCGGCGACGCAATGGATCTCCGACAATCTGCCGAAGGGCGCGGCGCTCGGCTACGACCCGTGGTTGCACACGCCGCCCGAGCTCGAGCGCTATCGCGCGGCGGCCGAGCGCGCCGGCGGCAGCTTGCGCGCGCTTGCGGCGAACCCGATCGACGCGATCTGGACCGACCGGCCGCCGCCGCCGCTCGCGCCCGTCGTGCCGCACGAGCTGCGCTTTGCCGGGAAGGACGCGGCCGCGAAGCGGCGCGAGATCGCGGCCGCGCTCGCCAAGGACGCGCTCGACGCCGCAATCCTCACGGCACCCGATTCGATCGCCTGGCTCCTCAACATCCGCGGCGCCGACGTGCCGCACACGCCGTTGCCGCTGAGCTTCGCCGTGCTGCATGGCGACGGCAAGGTCGAGCTCTTCATCGACCGCCGCAAGCTCGCGCCCCAAACCGCCGCGCATCTCGGCAACGAGGTGACCGTGGCGGAGCCCGACGAGCTTGGCCCCGCGCTCGACCGGCTCGGCAACGCGAAGAAGCGCGTCCTCGCCGATCCGGCGATGTCGGCCGATTGGGTCTTCGACCGGCTTGCTGCCGCCGGCGCGAAGGTCCATCGCGCGGCCGATCCGTGCCAATTGCCGAAAGCCTGCAAGAACGAGACCGAGCTTGCGGGCGCGCGCGCGGCGCACCGGCGCGACGGCGCGGCGCTCACCCGCTTTCTCGCCTGGCTTGCCGCGACGGCGGCCGGCGGCGCGCTCACCGAGATAGCGGCCTCCGACGAGCTCGAGAAATTCCGCCGCGGCGGCGAGAATTTCCGCGACCTGAGCTTCCCCACGATTTCCGGCGCGGGTTCGAACGGCGCCATCGTGCATTACCAGGCGACGAAGCGGACCGAGCGCAGGCTCGAGCCCGGCACGCTCTATCTCGTCGATTCCGGTGCGCAATATCTCGACGGCACGACCGACGTGACGCGCACGGTGGCGATCGGCACTCCCGCGCCCGAGATGCGCGACCGCTTCACCCGCGTCTTGAAGGGCCACATCGCGCTCGCACTCTGCCGCTTCCCCAAGGGGACGAGCGGCTCGCAGCTCGATGCCTTGGCGCGCCGCGCGCTGTGGGAGGACGGGCTCGACTACGACCACGGCACCGGCCACGGCGTCGGCAGCTATCTCGGCGTGCACGAGGGGCCGCAGCGCATCTCGAAGCTGCCGAGCGCGCAGCCGCTCGTCCCCGGCATGATCGTCTCGAACGAGCCCGGCTACTACAAGGCCGGCGCCTACGGCATCCGCATCGAGAACCTCGTGGTGGTGACGAAGCTCGCCGGCGACGGCGCCGAGCGCGAAATGCTGGGCTTCGAGACGCTGACGCTCGCGCCGATCGACCGCGCCTGCGTCGAGCCATCCTTGCTCGATGCGCGCGAGATCGCTTGGCTCGATACCTATCACGCGCGCGTGCGCGAGGAGATTGCGCCGCTCGTCGATCAGGCGACGGCGGCATGGCTTGCCGCCGCGACGCAGCCGCTGGGCCGCTAGCGTCCCAATTCCGAAGTTCGCACGACCTCTCGGCACGCTCCGATGCGAACTTCGGAATCTTAGGGACACTAGCAAATCTATGTTTCTAGTGTGGCTTTTGGATTTGAAGTTCCTCTCCGCGCGTGCGTTCAGAGGCGGAGGAACTTCAAATCCGCCACACTAGCCCGTCACCACGATCTCGACCTCGCCGTCCTTGCGCAGCACGGTCAGCGCCGCATCCTCGCCGTGGCGGCGGAAATGAAGATCGACCGCGACCTCGCCCATGCCGAGCCGCGCGATGCGCAGTTCGTCGATGAAGCGCGGCAGGGCCGGCCGCGTGAAGCGGATCTGCGCGATCTCGGGATGGAACGACACGCCGAGCGTAGCACCAATGAGTGCGAACGCCGCGGCGCTCGACCAGGCTTGCGGGCTGCATGCGACGGGATAGAGCGTCGGCCCTTCGCCCGGACGGCGGGGGAAGCCGCAGAAGAGCTCCGGCAGCCGATGCAGCTCGAAGAATGTCGAGGCGTCGAACATTGCTTCGATGAGGCGCAGCAGCGGCGCGCGCAGCCCATAGCGCGCGAGCCCCATGGCGATGAGCCCGTTATCGTGTGGCCAGATCGAGCCGTTGTGGTACGACATCGGATTGTAGCGCCGCTCGGAATTGGCGAGCGTGCGGATGCCCCAGCCGGAAAAATGCTCCTCGCCCATCAGCGTCGCAGCGACGCGCGCGGCGCGGGTGGGCTCGGCAATGCCGGCAAAGAGCGCATGCCCGGCGTTCGACGTGCGCACGCGGCACGGGTTCTTGCCGCCGTCGAGCGCCAAGGCATAGGAGCCGATCTCCTCGCACCAGAACGCGGCATCGAAGCGGCGGCGCAGCGCGCGCGCCGTGGCGGCAAGATTTTCCGCGCGCGCCTCGGCGCCCAAGGCCTGCGCCATCTCCGCCGCGCCTTCGAGCGCGGCATAGGCATAGGCCTGAACCTCGACGAGCGCGATCGGCGCCGCGGCGAGGCGCCCGTCGGCGTGAAAGATCGCGTCGCCGGAATCCTTCCAGCCCTGGTTCGCGAGGCCCTTGTCGGAGCGGCGGTCATATTCGACGAAACCGTCGCCGTCCGCGTCGCCGCGAGTTTTCATCCAGAGCAGAGCTGCCTCGATGTTGGGCCAGATCGATTGGGTGAAGCGCGTGTCGCCGGTGCGGCGGTGATAGGCGGCGGCGAGCGCGACGAAGAGCGGCGTGGCGTCGACCGTGCCGTAATAGCGGCCGAACGGCACCTCGCCCAGCGCCGCCATCTCGGATTTGCGCGTCTCGTGCAGGATCTTGCCGGGCTCGGCGTCGCGCGCGGGATCGCTCTCGCGCGCTTGCGTCGCGGCGAGGAAGGCAAGCACGCCGCGCGCCACTTGCGGCCTGAGCCAGAGCGTCTCCAGCGCGGTGATGATGCCGTCGCGGCCGAACGCGGTGTTGAACCACGGGATGCCGGCATAGGGATAAGGGCCGGTCGGCTGATCGGTGAGGAGCATGTCGAGATCGGCCTCGGAGCGGCCGATCCAGCCATTGACGGCGGTGTTGGAGGTGGCGATCCCGGCGGCGCCGCGGCGCAGCGCCTCGACCCGCGCGGCGGCTTTCGCCGCTGCGCCGATGAACTCCTCGGCGCGGCCCGGGGAAAATCCCGTGCGCTCGCACAGCACCGTCACGTTCATCGTGAGCGCGCCGTGCGGCGGCAGGCGCAACTCGTAGCGCGCCTCGCGCCGGCGCAGCGCGTCGGGCGGCGGATCGAAGCGAAGTTCGGTGCGGCGCACGACCTCATCGCGCCCGCGATATGCGAGGGTCACCGATGCCTCGCCGAACTCGGGCTCCAACATTTCGCCGCGCGCCGCCCGCGTCTGGCCGCGCACCTCGAACATGTCGGCGAAATCCGCATCGAAGCCATAGCGCAGCGCGAGCGTCACCGGATGATCGGCGAAGCTCCTGATCTCAAGCCGCTCGAAGCACACGCCGTCGTCGAGAACCTTGCTGCGCAGGAGATGTACCTCGTTGCGCGCGAGCTTGAGGCGCCCGCCGTCGTAGATGTCGGGATTGGCGAGATCGACCGCGAGCATGGTGTTGTCGCGCGTCACGCGCGAGCTCAACAGCAGCGGCCGCGCGCGCTCGATGACCAGGACGAAGCGCGCGAGATAGCGCGTGTCCTCGTGAAACAGCCCTTCAGCCGCGGGACCAACTGCCTGCACATCCCCGTAAGCATCGAGCGCCGCGAACGTGTCGCCATGCTTCAGGCTTTGCGCGCCGATTTGCGCCGATGCGCCGGACGGGATGTAGAACGGGCCGACCGTGACGTTGGCGTCATCGGAAGCGCGGCGCCGCTGCGGTCGCGGCCGGGCCATGATCAGGCCGGCTCGAGGCTCGGCTGCGCCGCGCCCGCGAGCGAGCGGTAGAGCGCGAGATAATCCTCGGCCATGCGCCGGCTCGTGAAGCGGCGCTCGAATTCGCGGCGGATGCGCGTGCGGTCGAGCGCGCGGGCGGCCGTCACCGCCGCGATCGCATCGCCCGGCCCATCGACGACGAAGCCGGTGACGCCGTCCTCGATCACTTCGCGCACCGAGCCGCGGTCGAAGCCGATGACCGGCGTGCCGCAGGCGAATGCCTCGATCATGACGAGGCCGAACGGCTCGGGCCAGTCGATCGGGAAAAGCAGCGCCGCGGCGTTGCCGAGGAAGTCCGATTTCTGGCGGTCGTCGATCTCGCCGACATAGTCGATACCCGGCGCGTCGAAGAGCGGCCTTATGTCGCGCTCGAAATAGGCGCGATCGACCTTGTCCACCTTGGCGGCGATGCGGAGCTTCCGGCCGCTCTCGCGGGCGATGCGGATGGCGAGGTCGGGCCGCTTCTCGGGGCAGATGCGGCCGAGAAAGGCGAGATAGCCGCCGTCGCCCTCGCCCGGCGTGAGCAGGTCCTTCGGAATGCCGTGATGCACGGTCGCGGTCCAGCTCGCCCAGTCGAGCGGCCGGCGCTGCGTCTTCGAGATGGAGACGAGCGCCGCTTCGCTGAACTCGGCGAAGAGCGGCTTGAGCTCGGGAATGTCGAGCCGGCCGTGGAGCGTCGTGAGAAAGGGCGTCGCGAGTCGCCGGAACACGGGCAGATGCAGACAATCGACGTGGAAGTGCACCACGTCGAAGGATGCCGCGTCCTGCGCCAGGCGCTCGAGCATGGTGATCTCGTAGGCGAGCGGCGCGCGGCACGTCTCGTCGAAGCGCAGCGCCCTCGCGCAGCCGGCGCGGAGCTCGGCGCGCGTTTGCGAATCGCCACTCGCATAGAGCGTCACGTCATGGCCGAGCGCCACCAGCTCCTCGGTGAGATAGGAGACGATGCGCTCGGTGCCGCCATAGAGCTTCGGCGGCACGCTTTCGGTCAAGGGCGCGACCTGGGCGATCTTCACGATGGCGCAGCCGGCCTGTTCATTTCGCGGTATTCCCCCATGGGCGCCATATCCTTCCGCGGTCTAACGGCATCCCGCCGGGGCGGTTCCCGCGGCGGAACGGCACGTCCAACCGGGGTGTTTCACGTGAAACTGTCTGAAACTGCTTCGGTTGGAACTTGCGTATCCTCCTGGTTGATGACGATGACGATGTGCGCGACTACACCGCCACGGTGCTTGAAGAGGCGGGGTACGACGTGCGCGTGGCGGCGCGCGGCGAGGCCGCGGTGAGGCTGCTCGCGACCGGCGAGCCGTTCGACCTGCTCATCACCGACATCGTGATGCCGGGATGGGACGGGCCCGAACTCGCGCGCCGCGTCAAATCGATCCGGCCCGATCTTAAAGTGCTTTACATGACCGGCTTCACGCGCCACATCGCGCCGGCCGAGCTGGTCGACTGCGAAGTGCTCGACAAGCCGTTCCAGCGCGAAAAGCTGCTGCACGCGGTGCGCCACATGCTCGACCCCTGACCCTTAGGGTACGAGCACCGCCGCGCCGGTGATCCGCCCGCCGCGCAGGCGCGCGAGCGCCTCGTTCGCGTCGCGCAGGGGAAAGGCCTCGGTCGTGGTGCGCACCGGCACCTTGGGCGCTAAGGCCAGAAACTCTTCGCCGTCGGCGCGCGTCAGGTTCGCGACCGAGCGGATTTGCCGCTCTTCCCACAGGAGGCCGTAGGGAAAGCTCGGGATGTCGCTCATGTGAATCCCGGCGCAGACGACGATGCCGCCTTTGGCCGTCGCGGCGAGCGCCGCCGGAACGAGCGCTCCGACCGGCGCGAAGATGAGCGAGCCGTCGAGTTTCACCGGCGGCTGCTCGTCGGACCCGCCAGCCCAGACGGCGCCAAGCGAGCGCGCGAACTCCTGGCCGTCGCGGTCGCCGGGCCGGGTGAAGGCATAGATGCGCTGGCC
The DNA here is from genome assembly GCA_963729295.1 of uncultured Alphaproteobacteria bacterium. Lineage (GTDB taxonomy): Bacteria > Pseudomonadota > Alphaproteobacteria > ATCC43930 > CGMCC-115725 > DATJLY01. The sequence continues at coordinate 73,567 of CAVSNJ010000020.1, read as the reverse complement.
GCGATAGCGGGCCACTTGCGCCGCGATGTGCGCGGCGGCGCCGAAACCCCAAAAGCCCAAGCGCTCGGCCGGTCCCGCGAGCTTCAGCGCGCGGTAGCCGATCACTCCTGCGCACATCAAGGGCGCCGCCTCGACATCGCCGTAGGATGCCGGCACGCGCAGGCAGAAGCGCGCGTCGGCTGCGGCGAAGGCGGCATAGCCGCCATCGATCTGGTAGCCGGTGAAGCGCGCGCCATCGCAGAGATTCTCGCGCCCCGAAAGGCAATAGGCGCAGCGCCCGCACACATGGCCGAGCCACGGCACGCCGACGCGGTCGCCCGCCGTCACGTTCGTCACGGCGGAACCCGTCGCCACGACGGTGCCGATGATCTCGTGCCCCGGCACGAGATGCGGCTTCGGGTTCGGCAGCTCGCCATCGACGACATGAAGATCGGTGCGGCACACGCCGCAGGCCTTGACCGCAATGAGCGCGTCGGACGCGCCGGGGAGCGGCGTCGGCGCGTCCGGCGCGAAGCGCAATTTTTCGCCCGCGCGGTCGAGGAACATTGCCTCCATGGGCACCGAGTGTGCCCCGCCTCAGCCGCCCAGGAAATGCCCGACCGGCGCCAACGGCCGCACGTGCTCGCACACGATCTTGGTCACGGCGAGGATCGGCACGGCGAGCAGCGCGCCCGGAATCCCCCACATCCAATCCCAAAAGATGAGCGAGCCGATCACCAGCACCGGATTGAGCGTGAAGCGGCGCGCCACCAGCATCGGCGTCACGGTCTCGCCCTCGATCAGATGGATCGCGAGATAGGCCGCGGGCGGCAGGAGCGCGTGCAGCAGCGTCGGAAACGCGAGGAGGCCCACGGCGAAGAACATGACGATCCCGGTCAGCGGCCCGAGGATGAGCAGGTAGTTGAGGATGAACGCGATCGCGCCCCACAGCGCCGGATTCTCGAGTCCGATCGCCCACATCGTGCCGAAGGTGGCGATCCCCACGAGCGCGTTCATGATGGTGATCGTCACGAGATAGGCGGAAATCTCCTGCCCGATCTCGCGCGACATCTCGACCGCGCGCTTCTTGTCGCCGAAGCTCGGCAGGATCTCGACGAGTTTGCGCATGAAAATATCGCCGGCGCTCAGCAGGAAAAATAACAGGAGCGCGGTGATGCCGAAGCCGGTGAGAATGCTGCGCGTGCCGGTGAAGAGATAGCCGGCAAGCGCCGAACCTTGGATCGCCGGAGCCGCGGCGCCGTGGCCGCCCGTCACCTGTCCGAGCTGGTCGAGCAGGCCGCGCATGCGCTCGAACGGGGCGCGCAGCAGGCTCAGATGCTCCTCGATGCGCGGCAGGCTCTGCGGCAGCTTGTTGAACCAATCGGTGGCAGGGCCCGCAAGCCCGTAAACGAGTCCGCACAAGAAGACTGCCAGCGCCGCCATCATGGCGAGCGCGGCCAGCGGTCCCGGCACGTGCCAGCGCGTCAGTACGCGGTAGCCGGGTTGCAGCAACAGCTTCAAGACGATGGCAAAACACAGCGGCACGGCGAGCTCGGCCGTGAAATAAAGAGTGTAGAACGCCATCAGAGTGACGATGACGGCGAGCAGGACCGTACGGGCGTCCTGCGGCAACGCCAACGGTTCGCGTTCCGCCGTCGCGTCCTCGCGGGGCCGCGGGCTGACCGCCGGTCCGAACGGATTTTTCATCTTCCCACAGGCGAACGCGGGCGGCATGGCCAAGGTTCTTCGACTTGGATCGTCGTCATCCCCGCGGCAGCGGAGACCCAGGCAAGGCAACGAGCGGTGGTCCTGGGCTCCCGCTTTCGCGGGAGCGACGGATGTTGGATTATGCCTCGCCGCCGGGGAGACGCGACGCCATGCCGCCAAAGCGCAATCCGCTCAACCTCAATGCGCTGCAACTGAAGACGCTGACCTTGCTTCAGGCGCTGGCGAAGCTGCCGGATCATGCGCGCCCGGCCGAGGACGAGGGCGTGCTCGTTGCCGATCTGCCGCATCCGCACGGCGATCATTTCCACCTGGGCGATGCCGTCGTGGCGTCGCGCGATGCGACCGGGCTCGTGAACCAGGCCGCCTGGCTGGCGCTCGAACGGAAGGGCCTGATCCGCTCGCGCTTTCCCCATGCCGCCGTGCTGACGAAGGAAGGGCTCGGCTACGACACGGGATTGGAGGGCGCGATCCTGCACCGCGACGAGCACTAAGCTACCAGCTGAACCCGCTCGCGACCGCGATTGGTGACTCGCCCGCCGCGGCAAGCGCCGCCGCGATGCGGGCACCGTCGGGCGGCGCTCCGGGGCTGACGCCGAGCTCTTCGGCATGGAGCCCGCCGACGATCCACAGCGCATCGATCCCGGCGCCGCGCGCGCCGGCGATGTCGGTGCGCAGACTGTCGCCGACCGCGAGCACGCGCCGCCGGTCCGAGATGCCGAGCATTTCGAGGCTCGCCTCGTAGACCGACGGGAACGGCTTGCCGTGCCAGCTCACGCGCCCGCCCATCTCCTCGTAGCGGACGGCGAGCGCGCCGGCGCAGATGATGCGCCGGCCGCGATGGATCACGGTGAGATCGGCATTGGCGCACACCATTGGCAGATCGCGCGCGCACGCCGCCGTGAGGATGGGCTCGTACTTTTCCGTCGTCTCGTCCCAGCCCCATGGGCCCGTGTTGAGGAGGAAATCGGCATCGTCCGGTGCCTCGACGCGAACGACATCGAGGCCTTCGGTCATGCCGAGGTCGCGCGTCGGGCCGATGAAGCAGCAGCGGCTCCCGAGCGCGGCGTAGAACGGCGTGTCGCGCCGTTTCATGCGCTGCCACACCTCTTCGCCCGAGGAATAGATGCCGCCGTAGAGTTCGCGCGGTATGCCGATCTTGGTGATGATCTCGGCGACCATGGCGGCGCGGCGCGGCGCGTTCGACAAGAGCACGACCGGCTTGCCCGCCGCTTTGAGGCGCTCGAGCGCATCGAGCACGCCGGGGTAGGGCTGGCTGCCGTCATGCACGACGCCCCACAGATCGAGGATGAGGCCGTCATAGGACGCGACGATCTCGCCGACGCCGCGCAGCAGGCGAAGGCTCATGCCGAGAGCGATTCCGCCGCGGTGCCGACCGCCGCGAGCACGCTCGGATAGCCGTCGCGCGCGAGCAGCCCGGTCAGCTCGCGCTTGATGCGCTCGACGAGGCCCGGGCCTTGATAGATCAACGCCGTATAAAGCTGCACGAGGCTCGCGCCGGCGCGGATCTTGGCGTAGGCGTCGGCGGCCGAGGCGATGCCGCCCACGCCGACGAGCGGCAGCTTGCCCGAGGTGAGCCGATACATCTCGGCGAGCAGCGCGGTCGAGGGCTGGAACAGCACCGGCCCGGTCAGGCCGCCGGGCTCGGGCGCGTGGCGGCTCTTCAAGGTCGGCGGGCGCGCCACGGTCGCGTTCGAGACGATGATGCCGTCGATGCCCGAGGCGAGCGCCACCTGCGCGATCTCGCTGCGCTCGCTTGGCGCGAGGTCGGGCGCGATCTTGAGGAGCAGCGGCGGCGGGTCGCGCGACACCGCCGCCTGGCGCGCCGCCATGACGCGCTCGATGAGGCGCGAGAGCGCGCTCTTGCGCTGCAGGTTCCTGAGGCCCGGCGTGTTCGGCGAGGACACGTTGACGGTGAGGTAGTCGGCGAGCGGCGCCAGCATCGCCACGCCTTGCACGTAGTCGCCGATATCGTCCTGCGTGTCGCGGTTCTTGCCGATATTGGCGCCGACGATCCCGCTCTTGTCGCGCCGCGCCCGGAGCCGCGCCGCGACCGCGGCGAGCCCGTCGCTGTTGAAGCCGAAGCGGTTGATGAGCGCCTGGTCCTCGGTCAGGCGGAAAAGGCGCGGCGGCGGGTTGCCCGGCTGCGGCCGCGGCGTCACGGTGCCGATCTCGACGAAGCCGAAGCCGAAGCGCAGCATCGCGTCCGGCACTTCGGCCTGCTTGTCGAAGCCGGCGGCAAGCCCGACCGGGTTCGGGAACTTGCGGTGCCACAGCATGACGGCGAGGCTCGGGGGGTCGGAGACCGCGTCCTGCCGCACGAGCCCGGCGGCGAGCGCCCGGATGGTGAGCCGGTGCGCCGTCTCGGGCGGCAGCGCGCGCACGAGCGGCAGGGCGAGATCGAAAAATGCGGCCATCCCGGAAACGCTACCGCACCCTTGCCGCGCGCGACAAGCTCTTGTCCGTCATGTCCGGCCCTGGGCCTGCCGTCGACGTTTCGAAGCCTCGCGACAAGCCCGTGGATGGCCGGGACTCGGGCCTTCTGCCGGCCCGGTCCTGACAAATCAAGATTCGGCGAGCGATCCGTCGCTGATGCGCCCTGGCGCTTGGGCTTGTGTGCTATATCGCAGCCATGGTGCGTGCCGTCTCCCTGCCGTCGGCGCCCGTGCTCGTGGCCGGCGCGGGGCGGGCGGCATGGCTTTCGCCCGACGGCGAGATTTCGCTCATGGCGCATGACGAGGCGGCGCGGCGCGCCCGCGCCGAAGTGCCGATCGTGTGCCACGCGCGCGCGACCGCGCGCCGCCTGGGCGTGCTGCCGTTTCCCGCGCTCGACCTCTTGGAGCTTTTCGCCTTCGTGCGGCCGGCGCAGTTCTGCCTGCCGACGCCGCGCGGCGTCGCGCGGGCCGTGGGGCTCGAAGCGCCGAGCAACGATCTCGCCGCCGCGGCGGGCGCGCTTCTCGCCGCGGCCGAGAGACTGCTCGCGGAGCTCGCGGCGCAACGGCCCGATCCGGATCTGCGCGCGATCGCCGCGGCGATGGAGCGCGGCGGCTGGGGCTGGGCCGCGTCGGTTCTGGCGGCGCTGCCGCGCGAGCGCGAGGACGCACCCACGCCGGCCGGCCTGGCGCAATGGCGGCGGCTGCCGGAATGGGCGGAGCACGCGCCCGAAGGTGCGCCTGGCAACATTCCGGTCGAGGAATCCGAAGCGCGCGAGCGCCTCGCCCTGTTGCTTGGACGCGGCGCCGAGGCGCGGCCGCAACAGGCCGACTACGCCGCCGCGGTGAGTGCCGCCTTCCATCCGCGCGAACGCGAGGGCGAGCCGCGCGTCGTCCTTGCCGAGGCCGGCACCGGCGTCGGCAAGACGCTCGGCTATATCGCGCCGGCGAGCGTCTGGGCCGAGAAAAACGATGGCGCCGTCTGGGTCTCGACCTTCACGCGCAACCTGCAGCACCAGATCACCGGCGAGCTCGACAAGCTCTATCCCGAGCCGGCGGTGAAGGACCGCCGCGTCGTGCTGCGCAAGGGGCGCGAGAATTATCTCTGCCTGCTCAATTTCGAGGAGGCGGTGGCGGGCCTGCCGATGCGGCCTTATGACGCCGCGCCGCTCGGCATCATGGCGCGCTGGGTGGCGGCAACGCGCGACGGCGACATGGTAGGCGGCGACCTGCCGGGGTGGCTGCCCGATGTGATCGGGCGGGCGCAGAGCCTGGCATTGGCCGACCGGCGCGGCGAATGCATCCACAGCGCGTGCCCGCACTACCACCGCTGCTTCATCGAGCGCAGCGTGCGCCGCGCGCGGCGCGCCCGCATCGTCGTGGCGAACCACGCGCTCGTGATGATCCAGGCAGCGCTCGGCGGCCTCGACGACGCCAACCTGCCGCAGCGCTACGTGTTCGACGAGGGCCATCACGTGTTCGACGCCGCCGACGGCGCCTTCTCGCTCGAGCTGTCGGGGCGCGAGGCGGTCGATCTGCGCCGCTGGCTCGTGGGGTCCGAAGAGCGCGGCCGATCGCGCGCGCGGGGCTTGCGCCGCCGGCTCGAGGATTTGGTCGAGGGCGACGCGACCTTGGAGCGCGCGCTCGCCGCGGTCACGGTCGCGGCGCGCGTGCTGCCGGCCGAGGGCTTCCTGCAGCGCGTGATCGAGGGCCGCCCCCAGGCCGAGTGCGAGGCGTTTCTGGCGCAGGTGCGGCAACAGGTGCTGGCGCGCGCCAAGGGCGCCGACCAGGGCTATGGCATCGAGACCGAGTTGCGCCCGACGAGCGAAGGGCTTCTCTCCGCCGCGCGCGCGCTCGCCCAGAAACTCGCCGCCGTCGAGGCGCCGATGCGGCTTCTGGCCGAGCGGCTCACCACGCGGCTCGCGGACGATGCCGCCGATCTCGACACCGGCACGCGCGTCAGGATCGAGGCGGCGGTGCGCGGGCTCGTGCGGCGCGGCGAGGTCGAGCTCGGCGGCTGGCGCCGCATGCTCGAGGAGCTCGACGAGGAGGCGCGCCCGGAATTCGTCGATTGGCTGGCGCTCGACCGCTTCGACGGGCACGAGGTCGATGTCGCGATGCATCGCCATTGGGTCGATCCGACGCGGCCGTTCGTCGAATACGTGGCGAAGCCCGCGCACGGCGTGCTCGTCACCTCGGCCACATTGACCGACGGCAGCGGCGACGCGATCGCCGACTGGGAGGCGGCGGAGGCGCGCACCGGCGCGCGGCATCTGCCCAACCCGGCGCTGCGCGCGCGCGTGCCGTCGCCGTTCGACTATGCGGCGCAGACGCGCGTCTTCATCGTCACCGACGTGCGGCGCGAGGATGCGCGGCAAGTGGCGGGCGCATATCGCGCCCTCATCGAGGCCTCGGGCGGCGGCGCGCTCGGCCTCTTCACCGCGATCGCGCGCTTGCGGGCCGTGCACGCCCTCATCGCCCAGCCGCTCGAGGAGGCGGGCCTGCCGCTTCTCGCGCAGCACGTCGACGGCATGGATACGGCGACGCTCGTCGATATTTTTCGCGCCGAAGAGGACGCGTCGCTCCTCGGCACCGATGCGGTGCGCGACGGCGTCGACGTGCCGGGACGCTCGCTCCGCCTCATCGTGTTCGACCGCGTGCCGTGGCCGCGCCCCGACATCCTGCACAAAGCGCGGCGCGAAGAGTTCGGCGGCGCGCGCTTCGACGACAGCCTGACCCGGCTCAGGTTGCGCCAGGCGTTCGGCCGGCTCATCCGCCGCGCCGACGATTGCGGCGTGTTCGTGCTGCTCGACCGCATGATGCCGTCGCGCCTTTTGGGGGCATTTCCCGACGGCGTGCCGATCGAACGGGTGGGATTGGCCGACGCGGTCGCGCGCACCGAGTCGTTCTTGCGGCGCTCTTCCAACCCTAAAGAGTAGGGTCTATCCATTGTCATTTCGTGGCTAGATCGCGAGAGGCCGTCGACAGGGAGACGAATCGGATGGCCGGACTTTTCGCGTCGCTGCGGCTTGCCGGGGCGCACGCGCGCAAGGGGGCGGCGGCGGCGGAAGGGCTGTTGCGGGCGCCGATGCGGCGCTCGCAGCTTGCGCTCATCGTCGCGGCGGTGCTGGGGCCGACGCTGCTCTTCGCCGCCGTCGGGTGGTGGAGCTATGAGCGCGTCCAGGACGAGTCCTCCGAACAGATCGAGCGCACCGTCGATATCCTGCACGAGGAAGGCCTGCGCTTCTTCGAGACCGAGCGCTACCTCTTGCAGAATGTCGATTCCGAGCTGCTCGGCCTGAGCTGGCCCGAGATCATCGAGCGGCGCGGCCGGTTCAACGCGCTCCTTGACGGCACGGCGGCGCAGATCCCCGAGGTCGAGGCGATGTTCGTCGGCGACGCCGACGGCACGACCCAGCTCAGCAGCCGCGCGTCGCAGATCAGCGCGACCGGCGATGGCGCCGTCAACGTGCGCGACCGCTCCTACTTCAAGGAAGCCCAGGCGGGCGCATCCTTCGTCATCGACGGTCCGCTGCAAAGCCGCTTGAGCGGCGAGACCGTGATCGCGATCGTGCACCGGCTGTCGTCGTCCGACGACTCGTTCCGCGGCGTCGTCGTGGTGAACGTGGACGTCAATCGCCTGGTGCGATCGTGGCGTGCCGTGACGACGCCAGGGAACGCCGTCTCGCTCGTGCGCGAAGATGGCAGGATTCTCGCGCGCTATCCGATGCTGCCCGGCCCGGCCGAGCTCGACGAGGTCGCCAAGCAGCGCTTCCCGCGGCTTCTGAATGCCGATTCGGGCCTGTTCGACGCGGCACCCCAGGCCTTCGACCAGATCGCGCGCCGCATCGGCTTCCGCAAGCTCACGCCGTTCCCGATCTACATCATCTACGCCGTCGCCGAATCGAACATCGCGCGCCAGTGGTTTCCGATCGCAGGCGCGTTCGGCGGCATCGCCGCGACGTTCTCGGCCGGGCTCCTATTCGCGTCGTTTGCCGTCATCCGCCGCGCGCGCGGCGAGGCCGCGGCCTTGGGCCGGGCGGAGGCTACGGCGCTCGCCTTGAGCGAGAGCGAGGAAGCGCAGCGCGCGCTCTTCCGCAAGGCACCGACGGCGATGCATTCGCTCGACACCGATCGCCGCATCATCGACGTCAACGACCGCTGGCTCGATCTTTTCGGCTTCCGCCGCGAGGAAGTGGTCGGCCGGATGATCCGCGAATTCTACGACGCCGCCGACGCGGCCGAGCGCGCCGAGCGATGGCAGGAGATCCTCGAGCAGGGCACGGTGCGCGACGCCTATCGCCTCTGCCTCGGCGCTGGCGGCATAAAGTTCGATGCTTTCGTCTCGGCCACGGTCGAGCGCGACGCCGAGGGCCACTTCAGCCGCGTCATCACGACGGTGACCGACATTTCCGCGCGCCGGCGCGCGGAGGAGGCCGCGCGCCGCGCGCAGCGCTTCGCCGAGCTGCTGATCGAGAGCAGCACCGACGGCATCATCGTCAAGGACCGCGAACTGCGCTTCACGGTGTGGAACCCGCCGATGGAGGCTATGACCGGCAAGAAGCGGCAGGACGTGCTCGGCCGAATGGCGTCGGATGTATTCTCGGAATTCACAAATCCTGCGATCGATCAGGGCTGGCTCGACGCGCTGCAAGGCCGCACGACGTCATTGCAGGATCAGTATTTCGAATTCAGCGAGCCGCGCCGCGCCGGCTACTTCGACGAGACGATCGCGCCGCTGCGCGACGCCGAAGGCGCGATCGTCGGCGCGCTTTCGATCGTGCGCGACACGACCGAGCGCCATCGCCTCGAGGAAGTGCTGCGGCAGTCGCAGAAGATGGAGGCGGTGGGACAGCTCACGGGCGGCATCGCGCACGACTTCAACAATCTCCTCACCGTCATTCTCGGCAATCTCGAGACGGTGCAGCGCCGGCTGCCGCATGGCGAGGTGCGCAACTTCGTCGATTCGGCGGTGCGCGGCGCCGAGCGCGCGGCGACGTTGACGCAGCGCCTGCTCGCGTTCTCGCGCCGCCAGCCGCTGGCGCCGCGCCCCTTGGATCCGAACCGGCTCGTCGGCGGTATGTCGGACCTCCTGCTGCGCGTCATCGGCGAGAGCGTCGCGATCGAGACCGTGCTCGCGCGCGGCATCTGGCGCATCTCGGCCGACGCGAACCAGCTCGAGAGCGCGATCCTCAACCTCGCCGTCAACGCGCGCGACGCCATGACCCGAGGCGGCAGGCTCACGATCGAGACGGCGAACGCCGCGGTCGCGACGGCCGAGGGCGATGCCGATCCCGAAATCGCCAGCGGCCAGTACGTGATGATCGCCGTCTCCGACACCGGCCTGGGCATGACGCCGGAAATTCGCGCGCATGCCTTCGAGCCGTTCTTTACGACCAAGGAAACCGGGCGCGGCAGCGGGCTCGGTTTGTCGCAGGTCTATGGCTTCGTCAAGCAATCGGGCGGCCACGTCGTGATCGGTAGCGAGCCGGGGAGCGGAACGACCGTGCGGCTCTATCTGCCGCGGCTGCCGGCCGATGCGGCGAGCGACGAGGCCCTGCCGTCGCAGCGCGGGGTGCCGGCGGCCGAGCGCAACGAGGCGATCCTCGCCGTCGAGGACGACGAACAGGTGCTCGAGCACACCGCGCGGCTGTTGCGCGAGCTGGGCTATCGCGTGATCGAGGCGCGCGACGGCACTGCCGCCTTGGCCGCGCTCGAGCGCGAGCGCGACGTGGCGCTGCTGTTCACCGACGTGGGCCTGCCGGGCGGATTGAACGGCCGCCAGCTCGCGGAAGAGGCGTGCCGCCGCCGGCCTCGGCTCAAAGTGCTGTTCACCACGGGCTATGCCAGGAACGCGATCGCGCCCGACGGCATGCTCGAGCCCGGCCTCCAGCTCATCGCCAAGCCGTTCAGCTATTCGGGCCTGGCCGCCAAGATCCGCGACGTGCTGACGGGTTGAGCTGCCCGTTCGTGCGGCACCCCCGGCCAGTCGCTGGGCAGCACGTCGAGTCGGCCGAAGCCCTCCTCGACCTGTTCCTCGTAGCGGGCCATGGGATTGGGCTGCGCCTTCTGCGGCAGCGTTTCCGTGTAGGTCAGTAGGCCGCAGGCAATTACGGCGAGCGCGAGCGGCGCGGCAAGGGCGGAACGCATCGAGGCTCCTTGGAGCATGTTCTGCCACCAGTCGTTGCACGATGCATGCCAAGCCCGGGCGGAACGTTCGCGGTGCGCCGGCCGTTGGGGGAGCGGACCCATTGGCCGAAGGCAATTCCACATGCGCAAACGGCAAGCCATCGCCGCGCTGGCGGTCGCCTCGCTGCTCGGCATCGGCGCGGCCCGCGCCGTCGACAGCGACAGCGTCCAGGGCACCGGCAAGGAGCTGAAGGGCACGGTCGAGCAGGGGGCGGGCGACCTCACCGGCAACCAGAAACTTCAGGCCCAGGGACAGACCGACAAGAGCGCCGGCCAGCTGCAACGAGCCTGGGGCAAGTTCAAGGGCTCGGTGAGCGACATCGTCGACGCGATCGAGACCAAGTTCGGCGGCAAATAAAAAAGGGGCCGCGGATTGGCCACGGCCCCTTTGGCAACAAGACTTATCGGCCGGATCAGAAATCCATGCCGCCCATGCCGCCGCCGTGATCGTGCGGCATCGCCGGGGCCTTCTTTTCGGGCTTCTCGGCGACCATCGCTTCCGTGGTGACGAGCAGGCCGGCAACCGACGCGCCGTCCTGGAGCGCCAGGCGCACGACCTTGGTCGGGTCGATGATGCCGGCCTTCACCATGTCGACATACTCGCCCTTCTGCGCGTCGAAGCCCCAATTGTTGTCGCCCTTGTCGAGCAGCTTGCCGATCACGATCGAGCCGTCGACGCCGGCATTCTCGGCGATCTGCCGCACCGGCGTTTGCAACGCGCGGCGGACGATGTCGATGCCGACCTTCTCGTCGTCGTTGTCGGGCTTGAGCTTCGTCAAGGCCTTCGAGGCATAGAGGAGGGCCGAGCCGCCGCCGGCGACGATGCCTTCCTCGACCGCGGCGCGCGTCGCGTGCATGGCATCATCGACGCGGTCCTTGCGCTCCTTCACCTCGACTTCGGTGGCACCCCCGACGCGGATCACCGCGACGCCGCCGGCGAGCTTCGCCAGCCGCTCCTGCAACTTCTCGCGGTCATAGTCCGAGGTCGTCTCTTCGATCTGCTGCCGGATCTGGCTGGTGCGGCCGGTGATGTCGGCCTTCTTGCCGGCGCCGTCGATGATCGTGGTGTTCTCCTTCTCGATCCGCACCTTCTTGGAGCGGCCGAGCATGTCGAGCGTCACGTTCTCGAGCTTGATGCCCAGATCCTCGGAGATGAGCTGCCCGCCGGTCAGGATCGCGATGTCCTCGAGCATCGCCTTGCGGCGATCGCCGAAGCCGGGCGCCTTCACCGCCGCGACCTTGAGGCCGCCGCGCAGCTTGTTGACGACGAGTGTCGCCAAGGCCTCACCCTCGACGTCCTCGGCGACGATGAGCAAGGGCTTGCCGCTCTGCACCACCGCCTCGAGCACCGGCAGCATCGACTGGAGCCCCGACAGCTTCTTCTCGAACAGAAGGATGTAGGGGTCCTCGAGCTCCGCCACCATCTTGTCGGCGTTGGTGATGAAGTACGGCGAGATATAGCCACGGTCGAACTGCATGCCCTCGACCACGTCGAGCTCGGTTTCGAGGCTTTTCGCCTCCTCGACCGTGATGACGCCCTCGTTGCCGACTTTCTGCATCGCCTTGGCGATCATCTCGCCGATTTCCTTGTCGCCGTTGGCGGCGATCGTGCCGACTTGGGCGATCTCGTCGTTGGAGGCGACCTTCTTCGACCGCTTCTGCACGTCGGCGACCACGGCCTCGACCGCGTTGTCGATGCCGCGCTTCAGGTCCATCGGGTTCAAGCCCGCGGCCACCGCCTTGACGCCCTCGCGCACGATCGCCTGCGCCAGCACGATCGAGGTGGTGGTGCCGTCGCCGGCGAGGTCGTTGGTCTTCGACGCGACCTCGCGCAGCATCTGCGCACCCATGTTCTCGAACTTGTCGGCGAGCTCGATCTCCTTGGCGACGGTGACGCCGTCCTTGGTGATGCGCGGCGCGCCGAACGACTTGTCGAGCACGACGTTGCGGCCCTTCGGACCCAAGGTCACGCGCACCGCATGCGCCAGCGTGTCGACGCCGCGCAACAGCCGGTCGCGCGCGTCGGTGTTGAATTTGACTTCTTTCGCAGCCATGTTTCAGTCCCTCCTCAAGCGGCCTTGCGCTTCGATGCGACGCCCTCGATCACGCCGAGAATGTCGCTTTCCTTCATGATGACGAGATCCTCGCCGTCGATCTTGACCTCGGTGCCGGACCATTTGCCGAACAACACGCGGTCGCCGACCTTGACGTCGAGCGCATGGAGCTCGCCCTTCTCGTCGCGGGCGCCGGGCCCGGCGGCGATCACCTCGCCTTCCATCGGCTTTTCCTGGGCGGTATCGGGAATGATGATGCCGCCGTGCGTCTTCTCTTCCTGATCCAACCGGCGGATCACCACACGGTCCTGCAACGGCTTGAATTTCATCTGGCCAACCTCCTCGAATTTTGGGGGCCCGCCGAAAGCGCATCTGTCAGCACTCTCGGCCGGCGAGTGCCAATGACTTAGGAGGGCGCCGCGTGACTGTCAAGCCGACCCGGCAGCAATCTTGTCCCTATGCTGCTAAACCATTGATAGGATTTATTTTTCTTGCGGCAGGACGAGAATCGCCGGAAACTCGTAGAGGGAAGGCACGACCCTGATCGAGAGATCTAGATGCGCAACCTTGCCGTCCAGCTTCGCGGATACCGGCTCACCACGGCCGAAATCCTCTACCACCTGCCCGACCACCCGAACCTCCTGCAAAGCTTCATCTGGCAGCAGCTCGATCTCGCGCCCCACTTCCCGGTGCTGCGCCGGTTCCTCGATTTCTGGGCCGGCAATCTCGACGGCAAGGTTCACTCGGTGCGCGTCGCGCATGCGCCCGTGCTGACGCCGGGGCGACTCGGGCACGCGCGGGCGAGCTTCGCGCTCCACTGATGGGTCGCGCCTGAGACATCGCGGCCCCTTGCCAAAGGGGATGCGGGTCCGCACGTTCCCGTCGTGCCCGCTCTCGCCCTGCCGCGCGCCGCCGCGCATGCCCCGTCCGCCGAACGCCAGGTCGCGCTCTGGCTCCTCGCGTGCTGCGCCCTGGTGTTCCTCATGGTGCTGATCGGCGGCGTCACGCGGCTCACCGAATCGGGCCTCTCGATCACCGAATGGCAGCCGGTGACGGGCGTCGTTCCGCCGTTGAGCGATGCTGAATGGCAGGCCGAGTTCCAGCGCTACCAGGCGATCCCGCAATACCGCGCGATCCACGAAGGCATGACGCTCGCGCAGTTCAAGGGCATTTTCTTCTGGGAATATCTCCACCGTCTCTGGGGCCGGCTCATCGGATTCGTGTTCGCCGTGCCCTTCCTCTATTTCCTCGCGCGCCGCCGCATCCCGGCGAGCGTCGCGCCGAAGCTCGCCGGCATCTTCGCGCTCGGCGCGCTGCAAGGCGTGGTCGGCTGGTACATGGTGGCGAGCGGGCTCGAGGACCGCATCGAGGTGAGCCAATACCGCCTCGCGCTCCACCTCGCGATGGCGGTGGCGATTTATGCGGCGATGCTGTGGGTGGCGCTCGATCTGCTGGACGCGCGCTGGGGCGGTGCGCCGCGCGCGCTCAGCGCCGGCGCTACGTTCGTCCTCGTCCTCGCCTTCGTCACGATGGTCGCGGGCAGCTTCGTTGCCGGCACGCGCGCGGGCTATCTCGACAACACGTTCCCGCTGATGGAAGGGCGTTTCGTCCCGCCCGGCTATTGGCACGAGGCGCCGTGGTGGCGAAATTTCTTCGAGAACTTGGTCGCGGTGCAGTTCGACCACCGCATCCTCGCCGAGACGACGTTGGCAGCGATCCTGATCCTGTGGCTCGCGTCGTTGCGCGCCGCGCTCGCGCCCGCGCTGCGCCTGGCGCTGCACTCTCCTCGCGGCGATGGCGGCCGTGCAGGTCGGGCTCGGCATCGCGACGCTGCTCCTGGTCGTGCCGCTGCCCGTGGCGGTCATCCATCAGGCCGGCGCGATGGGCCTCGTCACGGCGGCTCTCGTCGTGCGCCATGGCTTGCGGCCGGCGGCGCGGGTATGATCTAGCAATGGCCGATTTCCCGGAAAGAACGCTTGCCGACTGGCAGGTGCTCGCCGCGAAGGAACTGGGCGGCAAGAGCGTCGACGGTCTCCTCTGGGAGACGCTCGAAGGCATCACGGTGAAGCCGCTCTATGCGGCGTCCGATCTCGAGGCGCTCGAGCATCTGCCCTCGTGGCCCGGCTTTCCGCCTTATCTGCGCGGCGTGCGCGCGACGATGTACGCGAACCGGCCGTGGACGCTGCGCCAATATGCCGGCTTCTCGACCGCCGAGGATTCGAACCGCTTCTTCCGCGACAATCTCGCGGCGGGCCAGACCGGGCTCTCGGTCGCGTTCGACCTCGCCACCCATCGTGGCTACGACAGCGACCATCCGCGCGTCGTCGGCGATGTCGGCAAGGCGGGCGTCGCGATCGATTCGGTCGAGGACATGAAGATCCTGTTCGCCGGCATCCCCTTGGACCGGATCAGCGTGTCGATGACCATGAACGGCGCGGTGCTGCCGGTGCTGGCGGCCTTCATCGTCGCCGGCGAGGAGCAGGGCGCGCCGCGCGAGAAACTCTCCGGCACGATCCAGAACGACATTCTGAAAGAGTTCATGGTCCGCAACACTTACATCTATCCGCCCGGACCCTCGATGCGGATCGTCGCCGACATCATCGAATACACGGCGCGCCACATGCCGCGCTTCAATTCGATCTCGATCTCGGGCTACCACATGCAGGAGGCGGGGGCGTCCTGCGTGCAGGAATTGGCCTTTACGCTCGCCGACGGGCTCGAATATGTGCGCGCGGCCCTGTCGAAGGGGCTTTCGATCGACGAGTTCGCGCCGCGGCTTTCGTTCTTCTTCTGCATCGGCATGAATTTCTTCATGGAGGTGGCGAAGCTGAGGGCCGCGCGCATCCTGTGGGCGAAGCTCATGCGCCAGTTCGCGCCCAAGAATCCGCTGAGCCTCGCGCTCCGCATGCATTGCCAGACCTCGGGCGTAAGCCTCACCGAGCAGGACCCGCACAACAACATCGTGCGCACGGCGATCGAGGCGATGGCCGCGGTCCTGGGCGGGACGCAATCGCTCCACACCAATTCGTTCGACGAGGCGCTCGCATTGCCGACGCCCGCCTCGGCGCGGATCGCGCGCAACACGCAGCTCATCCTCGCCGAGGAAAGCGGGATCGCGCATGTCGTCGATCCCCTCGGCGGCAGCTATTACGTCGAGAGCCTGACGCATTCGGTCGCGGCCGCGGCGGAAGCGCTCGTCACCGAGGTCGAGGCCTTGGGCGGCATGACCAAGGCGGTCGAGCAGGGCATGCCGAAACTCCGCATCGAGGAGGTCGCGGCGCGGCGCCAGGCGCGGGCCGATCGCGGCGAGGACGTGATCGTCGGCGTCAACCGCTACAAGCTCGACGAGGCCGAGCCGGTCGAGCTCCTGGCGATCGACAACGACAAGGTGCGGGAGCAGCAGATCGCGCGGCTCGCGGCGGTGCGCGCATCGCGCGATGCCGCGCGCGTCACGGCGGCGCTCGATGCGCTCGTGGCGGCGGCGAAGAGCGGCGCGGGCAATCTTCTCGAACGCGCGATCGAGGCGATGCGCGTGCGCGCCACGGTCGGCGAGGTCTCGGACGCGCTCGAGCAGGTCTTCACCCGCCACCGCGCCACGATCCGCTCCGTCTCCGGCGTTTATGGCGCGCTCTACGAGGATGACGACGGCTTCCGCCGCGTCGAGCGCGAGGTCGAAGCCTTTGCGCGCGCCGAAGGCCGGCGCCCGCGCATGCTGGTCGCGAAGCTTGGCCAGGACGGGCACGACCGCGGCGCCAAGGTGATAGCGACGGCGTTCGCCGATCTGGGATTCGACGTCGATATCGGGCCGCTCTTCCAGACGCCCGAGGAGGCGGCGCGCGCGGCGATCGAGAACGACGTGCACGTGATCGGCGTCTCGAGCCAGGCGGCGGCGCACAAGACGCTCGTGCCGGCGCTCGTGAAATCGCTCGGCGAGCAAGGCGCTGAGGACGTCATCGTCGTCGTTGGCGGCGTCATCCCGCCGCAGGACTACGAGTTTCTGCGCGCGGCCGGCGTCGCCGCGATCTTCGGCCCCGGCACCAACATCCCAGTGGCCGCCGGCGAGATCCTGAAGCTCATCAAGACGAAACGCATGGCGGCCTAGAGGAGAGCT
The DNA here is from genome assembly GCA_963729295.1 of uncultured Alphaproteobacteria bacterium. Taxonomy (GTDB): domain Bacteria; phylum Pseudomonadota; class Alphaproteobacteria; order ATCC43930; family CGMCC-115725; genus DATJLY01. The sequence goes on along the minus strand of CAVSNJ010000020.1, from coordinate 57,056 downwards.
CTTCATGTGGAAGATCGGGCGCATCGACCACGTCGTGCTGTGGGTGCGCGACCTCGAGACATCGATCAAGTTCTACGAGGCGCTCGGCTTCGAGATCGACTGGGAGACTTACAAGGAGCACAAAGCGGGCAAGATCCCGTTCGTCGCCTGCAAGGCGGGACCGGTCTCGAAGATCGACCTGCGGCCCAATCCCAACTGGCGCCCGGTCGAGCGCGAGAAGGGCAACATGCAGCACATCAACGTCACGATCGACGGGATCGAGGACATCGAGATCGTGATCCGCGAAAACGCCAAGCGCGGCATCCAGCCGACGTTCGGGCCGGAAATCCAGGGCGGCTCGTGGCGCGTCGATTACTACGATCCCGACAACAACCGGATCGAGATGGCGCTCTCCGTTCCGGCGAAGTAGCCTAACTCACCATTCGAGCTCTCGTCCAATTGAGCGGGAAGGGAAGGGTGGGACGCGTTCTGACCCTATGCCTCGACGTATTCAGCGATGCTGCTTGGCGCTGGGACGGGTAAGCCATCGGCCTTGAGTCCGTCGATATGAAAGCGGATGGCTTCGCGGATTTCGTGTTCCACGCCTTCCACGGTAGCGCCCGTCGCGACGCAGCCGGGCAGGTCGGGAACGTAGGCGGAATAATTGTTCTCGGCTTTCTCGATCACGACGGCGTATCGCATTAGCGGGTCTCCTTGAGGCCGGCCTGCTTCAATATGCTGTTCAAAGTCCCTGGCGCCAAGTCGTCCGACGGCTTTCCGGCGACCGTGACGCGGCCGAGCTTTGCCGGATGTTTATATTGCCGGTGGCTGCCGCGAGTGTCGATCAACGCCCATCCATCGCGCTCAAGAAGGTGAAGCACATCCCTGACCTTCACGAGATTTTCGCCCGCCAGTAATCGCGCAGTATCGCACAGATCAGAGACGATTGCCTCTGCGCTCTGGCCTAAGGGCGCGCGAGGGTCTATCTATCCGCCGGGAAATGCAGGTTCTCTTTCTCATCGTGTTCATCGACCTCGTCGGCTTTGGCGTGGTCATTCCGCTCCTCCCCTACTACGCGCTGCGATTCGGCGCTGCGCCGTGGGAGGTGACGCTCTTGATGGCGTGCTATTCCTTCGCGCAATTCATCTCGGCGCCGATTCTGGGACGCCTCAGCGACCGCATGGGGCGCCGACCGGTGCTGCTCTTGAGCCTCGCCTGCTCGGTCGTCTCGTATCTCTGGCTCGCCGCGGCGCCGATGTTCTGGATGCTGTTCGCGGCGCGGCTCCTCGCCGGCGCGGGCGCCGGCAACATCGCCACGGCGCAGGCCTATATCGCCGACGTGACGACGCCCGAGAAACGCGCCAAGGGCATGGGCATGATCGGCGCGGCGTTCGGCTTGGGATTTACCGTCGGCCCCGCGATCGGCGGGTTGTTGGCAGGATCGAATCCGGCAGATGCGCATCTCGCGCGCCCCGCGCTCCTCGCCGCGCTCTTGTCCGCAATCGCCCTCGGCCTCACGGCATCGCGACTCGTCGAAAGCCGCCCGCCGAGCAAATGCACGATCGAAGAACGCCCGGGCCGCCTCACGCTCGCCATGAGCGCGCTCGAGCGGCCGATGTTGGGCCGCCTCATCGTGCTCTTCTTCGTCACGATCTGCGCCTTTGCCGGCATGGAGACCACCTTCGCGCTCTGGGCCAACAGCAGCTTCGGCTGGGGGCCCGAGCAGATCGGCTGGATCTTCTTCTACATCGGCATCCTGCTCGCGGCCTTGCAGGGCGGTGCCATCGGCAAGCTGTCGCACCGCTTCGGCGAAGCGCGGCTCGTCACCTGGGGCGCGGCGGTGATCGGCGTCGGCCTCCTGGGCCTGGCGCTCGCGGGCTCGCTCTGGGCGGTGCTGGTCGTGACCGGCCTCTTGTCGATCGGCATGGGACTCCTCAACCCATCCGTGTCGAGCCTCATCTCGCGCCTTGCCGGAAGCGACGAGCGCGGCGGCATCCTGGGCGTGTCGCAATCGGCCTCCTCGCTCGCGCGGATCCTCGGCCCCGCCGTCGCCGGCGTGGTGTTCACGCTGTGGGGCCGCAACGCGCCCTTCTATCTCGGCGCCGCGCTCATGGTGCTGGTGGTGGCGATGGCGCTGGGACTGCCGCGGCGGCAAGGAGCGCTCGCGTCATGAGGGGACGGCGGCCGGGCAGCCTCTCGAACCAGAAATCCGAGGTCGGGTTCTGGCAGGAGCTGAAGGCCCTCAGCGGGCTGTTCCCCTATCTCTGGCCGCGCCATTCGCTCGAGCTGCGCGTGCGCGTGGTGATCGCGGTGGCGCTTCTCGTCGTCGCCAAAGGCGTCAACGTCATCGTGCCGATGCTTTACAAGCGCGCGGTCGATGCGCTGACCCCGGGCCACGTGGCGCTCGTCGCCGTGCCGGTGATGCTGGTCGTCTCCTATGGCGTGGCGCGCGTCTTGGCGCAGGTTTCGGGCGAGCTGCGCGACATCGTCTTCGCCAAGGTCGAGCAGAACGCGGTGCGGCGCGTGGCGCTCGCGACCTTCCGCCATCTCCATGCGCTGTCGCTGCGCTTCCATCTCGACCGGCAGACGGGCGGGCTCTCGCGCGCGATCGAGCGCGGCATCCGCGGCACCGAGTTCCTGCTCTCTTATCTTCTCTTCAATTTCGTGCCGACCATGTTCGAGATCCTGCTCGTGTGCGGGATCCTGTGGCACTTCTATTCCGGCAGCTTCGCGCTGATGATGATCGTCACCGTCGTGCTCTACGTCGTCTTCACCTTCACCGTCACCGATTGGCGCGTCAAATACCGGCGCGAGATGAACGAGCGCGACAGCGAGGCCAACACCAAGGCGATCGACAGCCTTCTGAACTACGAGACGGTAAAATACTTCGCCAACGAGGAGCACGAGGCGCGCCGCTTCGATGTGGCGCTCCAGGCCTATGAGCGCGCCGCTGTCAAGGCGCAGACGACGTTGACGGCGCTCAACGTCGGGCAGGGCGTCATCATGGCGACCGGCCTCGTCGCCGTGATGCTGCTGGCGGCCAAGGGCGTGACGGCGCGCACCATGACGGTCGGCGACTTCGTCATGGTCAATTCCTATCTCGTGCAGCTTTACCAGCCGTTGAACGTGCTCGGCATGGTCTATCGCAACATCAAGCAATCGCTGACCGATCTCGAGACGATGTTCCGGCTCCTCAACGTCGAGGCGGAGATCGCCGACAAGCCCGACGCACCGCCCCTTGTCGTGACGCGCGGCGAGATCGTGTTCGACCATGTCAGCTTCGCCTACGACCGCCGCCGCACCATCCTCTTCGATCTGAGCTTCCGCGTGGCGCCGGGTCACACGATCGCGATCGTGGGGCCGAGCGGCGCCGGTAAATCGACGATCGCGCGCCTCCTCTTCCGCTTCTACGACGTCGATGGCGGCGCCATCCGCATCGACGGCCAGGATCTGCGCGACGTGAGCCAGGACAGCCTGCGCCGCGCCATCGGCGTCGTGCCGCAGGACACGGTGCTGTTCAACGACAGCGTCCGCTACAACATCGGCTATGGCCGTCCCGGCGCCGCGGAGGAGGAAATCGTCGAGGCGGCGCGGCGCGCGCGCATCCACGATTTCGTCGCCTCGCTGCCCGACGGCTATCGCAGCCCGGTCGGCGAGCGCGGCCTCAAACTTTCGGGCGGCGAGAAGCAGCGCGTCGCGATCGCGCGCGTGATCCTGAAAGCCCCGCGCATCCTGGTGTTCGACGAGGCGACCTCGGCGCTCGACACCAAGACCGAGCGCGAGATCCAGACGAGCCTCGAGGAAGTGCGCGAGGCGCGCACCACGCTGATGATCGCGCACCGTCTTTCGACCGTCGTCGCGGCCGACGAGATCCTGGTGCTCGAAGGCGGCCGCGTCGTCGAGCGCGGCGACCACGGAGGGCTCCTCGCGCAGGGTGGCGTCTATGCCGCCATGTGGCAGCGCCAGCAGGAGGCCGACGAAGAAGCGGCTGCGCTGGCCGCTTCGGCCGCGGCGGATTGAGCACCGCCCTGGACACGAACGCTCTCGCCGCCGCGGTGCGGCGCGCCGACCGGCGCGCGCTGGCGCGGGCGATCACGCTCGCCGAATCGACGCATCCGGAGGATCGCGCCGCAGCCGAGGCGGTGCTGGCGGGTCTCCTGCCCGAGGCCGGCAGCGCTCTCCGCCTCGGCGTGTCGGGCGCGCCGGGCGCCGGCAAATCGACCTTCATCGACGCCTATGGCCAAGCACTTTTGGCGGCCGGCCATCGCGTCGCCGTGCTCGCCATCGATCCGAGCTCCAAGCGCGGCGGCGGCGCGCTGCTCGGCGACAAGACGCGCATGCCGGCACTCGCGCAGGACAAGCGCGCCTTCATCCGCCCGTCGCCCGCGGGCCGGAGCCTCGGCGGCGTGGCGCGGCGCACGCGCGAGGCGATCCTGCTCGCCGAGGCCGCTTGCTTCGATCGCGTCATCGTCGAAACGGTGGGCGTCGGCCAGTCGGAAAGCGATGTTGCCGACATGGTCGATCTCTTCCTGGTGCTGGTGGCGCCGGGCGGCGGCGACGAGCTGCAAGGCATGAAGCGCGGCAACCTCGAGCTCGCGGATTTCGTCGTGGTGACGAAGTGCGACGGCGATCTCGAGCCGGCCGCGCGCCGCGCCGCATCCGATTACGCGCACGCCCTCCATCTCCTGCGCGGCGCGGCCGATACCAGCGTGGTCGCCGTCTCGGCCCTCATCGGGTGCGGCATGGACACGCTCGCCGCCGATATCGAGCGCCGCGCCCAGAAACTTGCCCGCGAGGGCGCGATTGCCGCGCGCCGCGCGCGCCAGGCGGCCGCGGCCTTGTGGCGCGAGATCGGCGAGGGGCTGATGGACGCGGTCCGGGGCGATGCGAGTGTGGCGCCGATGCTGAAGGGGCTCGAGGCGGAGGTGGCATCGGGCCGCCTCACGCCCGCCGCCGCGGCGGCCCAGGCGCTCGCCGCTTTCTTGACGTGAGCCGCATCTTTCCCTAGAACCCGCGCCTTCCGCTCATCGGGGCTGAATTCATGTCGAGACGGTGTTCGATCACGGGCCGAGGCGCGCTGGTGGGCAACAATGTCAGCCACGCCAACAACAAGACGAAGCGCCGCTTCCTGCCCAATTTGCAGCAGACGACCCTTCTGTCCGATGCGCTGGGCGCGGTGCCGATGCGGCTGACCGCGCACGCCATCCGTACGATCGAGAAGAACGGCGGCATCGACGCCTACTTGAGGACGACGCCGGCCGCGCATCTCACGGCCGAGGCGAAACACCTCAAGCGGCGGATCGCGCGCGCCGCGGCGAAGCGGGCAGCGCCCTGATTTTCCGCCTCCCGTGGGAAGCCTCCCACCGAATGGTTTTGCCCACTGATTAATGCCCACTAAATTGCCCACGTTTGAAGTGGGCATGATTGTTCTTGACCCAAGCCCACTGGCACGGTTTCATCCTGGCGTCGCCCAGCGGCCGCAGAGTCGCGGGGCGGGAGGTTTCGCCAGCTTGGACAGCCAGACCCTCCTCCGGGAGATCTCGGGTTATTGCCGGCAATTCGGCATCGCCGAATCGACGTTTGGCCGGCTTGCGGTCAACGACGGCAAGCTCGTGAATCGGCTGCGCTTTGGCGGGCGCGTGACGATCGAGACCGTGGAGCGGGTGATGGCTTTCATGAAGGACAATGGCGAGACGGCACGGCCCGCCGGCTCGCAGCGCCAAGCCGCGCCCGCTTCCGCCGCCGCGCCAGCGCTTGCGGCGCCCCGCCCGCTGCCATCGGCGCCGGTCGGCTCGCCCGAGCCCGCCTCGGCGGAAAAGAGCTTCCGCTTCTACGACAACCGTCAGAAATACCTGCTCTTCGTCACCACCTGCGGCGAGAAATGGGTGATTGCCGACCGGGTCGCGATGGAGCTTGCCAATATCCACCCGCGGCCGCCGAGCTTGCGGATTTTCGATGCCGGCATCGGCGATGGCACCGTGCTGACGCGCGTCATGCGCGCGACCCACAACCGCTTCCCCACCATCCCGCTCCATGTCGTCGGCAAGGAGATCAGCCTCGAGGACGTGCGGCTCGCGCTCGAGAAGATGCCCGACCGGTTCTGCGAGCATCCGGCGACCGTGCTCGTCATCACCAACATGTATTACGCCGAAGCGCCGTGGCTCACGCCCAATTCGGTGACCGCGGCGACGAGCCTCGTGTGGCACGAGGCGCCGCTCCTCGGCACGTCGGCGCACGATTTCGAGGAGCAGATCACCGCGTTGCAGCCGTTCCTCGCCGAGAACTGGAAGGCCAAGGTCGGCAAATCCGGCAACCCGATCTACGAGAAGCCGGTCGTGCTCGTGCTCTATCGCGACGACCACAAGTTTCTCCTCGACGGCGTGCGCCCGCGCCGCGGCAGCACGCGCGCCGATTTCGATCTCGTCATCGCGTCCCAGCCCTATCGCGCGCGGGCGCCGTTGGACTTCAAGGCGAAGCGCGTGCTGGCGCCCTTGGCGAAGGCGCTTGCGCCCGGCGGCCGGCTCATCGGCATCCATTCGCATGGCCAAGATCCCGGCCTCGAGATTATCCAGCGCGTGTGGCCGGGCGAAAATCCCTTCACCACCGACCGGCACCAGCTCCTGCGCCAGACCAAGGCGGAGCTTGGATCGGCGGCGCGGGGCCTCAATTTCAACGCCTATTCCGACGCGCGCTCGCTGTTCAAGTACTCGATGCACACGCTGCCGTCCGAGGTCAGCTCGACGATCGGCACGTCCACCCTCTTCGCCGCCTGGAACGCCGCCATCTATGTGGCGCAGATCGACGATCAGCGCCTTTCGGAAGTGATCGGGAGCACGAATTATCTCGACGCGACCGGCGAGGTGCTAAGAAAGCACGGTGGCTTGTGGTTCTGGGACGAATCCTATGTCATCTCGAGGAAGCGGGACGCGGTCTAACGGGCGCCGCACGAGGGCGCCAGCAGAAGGAGCAGCAACGTGAGCAAGCGCGACTATGTCTTCGCCAGCGAGTTGGTTGCCGAAGGGCATCCCGACAAGGTGTGCGACCGCATCTCCGACGAAGTGGTCGATGCCTTCCTCGCCGCCGATCCGATGTCGCATTGCGGCGTCGAGACGCTGTGCACGACGAACCGGGTCGTGATGGCGGGCGAAGTGCGCGGACCCGCATCGGTGACGCCCGACAAGCTCATCGAGCTGGCGCGCGGCGCCATCAAGAAAATCGGCTATGAGCAGGACGGGTTCCATTGGAACCGCGCCAACATCGAATGCATCATCCATACCCAGTCGAGCGACATCGCCCAGGGCGTCGATGCCGCCGGCAACAAGGACGAGGGTGCCGGCGACCAGGGCATCATGTTCGGCTATGCCTGCACCGAGACGCCCGAGCTCATGCCGGCGCCGATCTTTTATGCGCACGAGATCCTGCGCGCGATCGCCAACGCGCGCCATGCCGCCAAGGCGCCGCTGCTCGGCCCCGACGCGAAAAGCCAGGTGAGCCTGCAATATATCGACGGCAAGCCGGTCAAGGCGACCTCGGTCGTGGTCTCGACGCAGCACGACGGCTCGATCGGCGACAAGGAGGTGCGCGAGATCGTGCGCCCCTTCGTGCTCGGCGTGCTGCCGAAAGGCTGGATGTGCGATGAGGAGCATTTCTACGTCAACCCGACCGGCCGCTTCGTGATCGGCGGTCCGGACGGCGATTGCGGCCTCACCGGGCGCAAGATCATCGTCGACACTTACGGCGGCGCAGCACCGCATGGCGGCGGCGCGTTCTCGGGCAAGGACCCCTCCAAGGTCGATCGCTCGGCCGCCTATGCCGCGCGCTATCTCGCCAAGAACGTGGTGGCGGCGGGCTTGGCCGAGCGCTGCGTCATCCAGCTTTCCTATGCGATCGGCGTGGCGAAGCCGCTCTCGGTCTATATCGACACGGCCGGCACCGGCAAAGTGGACGAGGACAAGCTGTCGCGCGTGCTGCAAGACATGCTGAACCTTTCGCCGCGCGGCATCCGCACCCATCTGCAACTGAACAAGCCGATCTACGCGCGCACCTCGGCCTACGGCCATTTCGGCCGCAAGCCCGAGGCGGACGGTGGCTTCTCGTGGGAGAAGACCGACCTCGTCGCGGCGCTCAAGAGCGCGTTCTGAGGAGTTCGTAATGGCCAACGACTACAAGGTCGCCGACATCAAACTCGCCGACTGGGGCAGGCGCGAGATCTCGCTCGCCGAGACCGAGATGCCCGGCCTCATGGCGCTGCGGCAGGAATATGGCAAGCAGAAGCCCTTGAAAGGCGCGCGCGTCGTCGGCTGTCTGCACATGACGATCCAAACCGCTGTGCTGATCGAGACGCTGATGGAGCTGGGCGCCACCGTGCGCTGGAGCTCGTGCAACATCTTCTCGACGCAGGACCAGGCCGCGGCGGCGATTGCGGCCAAGGGCATCCCCGTCTTCGCCTGGAAGGGCGAGACGGAAGAGGAATACGAGTGGTGCATCGAGCAGACCTTGAAGGGCCCCGACGGCTGGGCGCCCAACATGGTGCTGGATGACGGCGGCGACGCCACCAAGATGCTGCATGAAAAACATCCCGAGCTCTTGAAGAACGTGCGCGGCATCAGCGAAGAAACGACGACCGGCGTGCACCGGCTCTACGAGATGGCGCGGCAGGGAAAACTCGCGGTGCCGGCGATCAACGTCAACGACAGCGTGACGAAATCGAAGTTCGACAATCTCTATGGCTGCCGCGAGAGCCTGATCGACGGCATCAAGCGCGCAACCGACGTGATGCTCGCCGGCAAAGTTGCCGTCGTCGCCGGCTATGGCGAGGTCGGCAAGGGCTCGGCCGCAAGCCTCAAAGGCCAGGGCGCGCGCGTGATGATCACCGAGATCGATCCCATCTGCGCGCTCCAGGCGGCGATGGAGGGCTTCCAGGTCGTCACCATGGAAGAGGCGGCGCCCTTGGGCGACATCTTCGTCACCGCCACCGGCAATGTCGACGTCATCACGCTCGACCACATGCGGCGCATGAAGAACCGCGCCATCGTCTGCAACATCGGCCATTTCGACAGCGAGATCCAGATTGCGGCGCTGCGCAACATGAAATGGGAAGAGGTGAAGCCGCAGGTCGACGAGGTGATCTTCCCCGACGGCAAGCGCCTCATCGTTCTGGCGCAGGGACGGCTCGTCAATCTCGGTTGCGCCACGGGGCACCCGAGCTTCGTCATGAGCACGTCGTTCGCGAACCAGGTGCTGGCGCAGATCGAGCTCTTCAATCATCACGACATCTACGAGAAGAAGGTCTACACGCTGCCCAAGCACCTCGACGAGAAGGTGGCGGCGCTGCATCTCGAAAAGCTCGGCGTGCACCTGACGAAGCTCACCGCGAAGCAGGCCGAATATCTCGGCATGAGCGATACCGGGCCCTTCAAGTCGGACCACTACCGCTACTGATCGCACCGCCAACCCTCCCCCCTTGAGGGGGAGGGCAGGGTGGGGGGTAAACTCGCGCGTAACGATGAGGAGCACGCGATGAAGCCCGGCGCCTACGGACCTTTTCCCTATTCGCCGATCATTAGCCGCAAGTCCCTGGCCTGGCCCGGCGGCGCGCGGCTTGCGCTCTGGGTCATTCCCAACATCGAGTTCTTCGCGCTCGACGATCGCGTTCCCGCGGCCGCGGGCGGCACCGGCGGCAAGCTCCCCGATGTTCCGTCCTGGTCGGTGCGCGATTATGGCAATCGTATCGGCGTCTTCCGCCTGATGGAGGTGCTCGACCGCTATGGCATTCGTGGCACAGTCGCGCTCAACAGCAATCTGTGTGCGCGCCATCCCGAGATCATCGCCGAAGGCCAGAGGCGGCGCTGGGAATGGATGGGCCACAACGAGACCAACACGAAGCGCTTGAACGAGATCCCGCCCGAGGAGGAGGTGCGCGTCATCCGCGACGCGTGCGCCGAGATCGCGCGCGCGACGGGCGTCCGGCCGAAGGGCTGGCTCGGCTCGGGATTGCAGGAGACATGGGCGACGCTCGATCTCCTCGCCGAGAACGGCGTCGAATATGTGTGCGACTGGGTCAACGACGACCAGCCTTATGTGATGACCCTCGAGGGCGGCCGCCGCATCGTCTCGGTGCCCTATAGCCACGATGTCAACGACAAGCCCGCCTACGAGCGCCAGAACATGACGGCGCCCGAGTTCCAGGACATGATCTGCCGCCAGTTCGACACGCTCTATCGCGAGGGCGCGGGGTCGGGGCGCGTGATGGCGATCGCGCTTCATCCATACATCAGCGGCGTGCCGCACCGCATCGGCGCGCTCGACGCGGCGCTCGCCTACATCTGCCGGCACGACGGCGTGTGGAAGACCACCGGCAGCGAGATCTGCCAGCATTTCCTGGCGCAGTGAAATTCAGCTATCGGTGAATTTCGCCGCGCGCTTCTCGTTGAAGGCGGCGACGGCTTCGCGGTGGTCGTTCGTGGTGCTGATGACGCCCAGATGCGAGGACACCATGTCGAGCGCGCCACGCAGATCCATGCGCATCCCCTGATAGACCGCGCGCTTCATCAGCCGCAAGGTGAGCGACGGCTGGCCTGCGAGTTTCCTGGCGAAGTCGTAGGTGTAGGGCATGAGCTCGCCGTCCGGCAGAACCTTGTTGACGAGGCCGATCCGCATCGCCTCGGCCGCATCGACGAATTCGCCGGTCCACAGGAGTTCGAGCGCCTTCGCCGTGCCGACGAGCCGCGGCAGGAACCAGGTGCCGCCGTCGCCCGCGATCAAGCCGACGCGGATATAGGTCTCGGCCATGCGCGCGCTTGCCGCGGCGAAGCGGATGTCGCCCATCAGCGCCATGTCGAGCCCGGCGCCGGTCGCGATGCCGTTGATCGCGACGATATAGGGCTTGTCGAGTTCCTCGAGGAGGCGCGGGATGCGGTGGATGCGCTCATGCACCGCGGTCTTGCGCTCGAACGCGCTTTCGCCCTCGCGGTGGCGTTCGCCCATGCGGCGCACGTCGCCGCCGCTGCAAAAGCCGCGCCCCGTGCCGGTCAAGACGACCACGCGGATTTCGGGCTCGCGCTTTGCCGTCTCGATGGCATTGGCCCACGCCTCGAGCATGTCCTGCGTGAAGGCGTTCAATCGCTCCGGCCGGTTGAGGCGAATGGTGGCGATGCCGTCCTCGACCGAGAAAACCAGTTCGTCGCTCATGGTTTGTCCTTCTGCACGATGAGGGCATCGACCGCCGCAGCACCGCTCGCGGTCACGATCACCGGGTTCACGTCGATCTCCGCGATCAGGCCGCGCGTGTCGGTGGCAAGCCGGCCGAGCGCAACGAGGAGCCGCGCGAAGCCGCGCCGGTCCGTGGTGCCCGCAAGAAGCCGCGCCGCGCGCATGCGCCCGATCATCGCGTCCGCTTCGCGCTCGGTGATCGGCGCCGGCGCGAACGCGGTGTCGCGCACGATCTCGGCATAGATGCCGCCCGCGCCGCACATGAGGATGGGCCCGAAATCGACGTCGTCCGCCATGCCGGCGATGAGCTCGATGCCAGGCTCCGCCATCTTCTGCACGAGCACGCCGCGAATGTCGGCGTGGTTTGCGAATTTTTTCGCATTGCCGATGATTTCGGCATAAGCGCGCCGCGCCGCCGCATCGTCGGAAATCCCGAGCGCCACGCCGTTCGCTGCGGTCTTGTGCGGGATCTGCGGCGACTGCACTTTGAGCGCCACGGGATATCCCATCTCCTGCGCCGCCGCGACCGCTTCCTCCGCGCTCCGCGCAAGCCGCCCGCCGAGTGCGATGCCGTAGAGCGCCAAAAGCTCCGCCGCCTCGTATTCGCACAGGATTTTTCCGTGCGATGCCAGATAGCGCCGCGCCGCATCGGCCGCTGGCGAGGGCCTGTCGTCCGCCGCCGGCTCGCTGTGGAAAGTGTCGAGGAAGCGGCGATAGGCGAGCCCCGCCTCGAGCGCGCGCGCCGCGCCCGGCATGCGCGTGAAATAATGCAGGTCCCACGCCGCCATCATCGCCTTGGCCTTGTCGGATGCGTTCGAATAGGTATAGACCAGCATCGGTTTGTGCGAGCCGTGGATGATCTGCGCGAGCTCATCGCCCTCGCGCGCGATGCGCACTTCCTGCGCCAAGGTGATCGCCAGCACGAAGGCGTCGTGAGCGGGCGAATCCGCCACGACCTTGAGCGCGGGCGCATAGCCCCGCAACCCCTGGGCTGTGATGTCCACCGGATTGCGCGGCGACCCGTAGGGCGGAATGAACTCCATCAAGCGCTTCTGGCGCCCGGCGTCGATCTCCGGCAGCTCGAACCCGTGCGCCTCGAGGGTATCGGTGAGCCACGCCGCCGTCCCGCCCGTGGCGGAGACGACCGCGACGCGATTGCCGCGCGGCAAGTTGTGGCGCGTGAAGAGCGCGGCCGTGTCGAGCATGTCCTCGACGCTTTCGGCGCGGATGACGCCCCAGCGCCGGAACACCGCGTCGTAGGCGCTGTCGGCGCCGCTGAGGCTGCCGGTGTGCGACGCGACCGCGCGTGCCGCGGCCTTGAAGCGGCCGACCTTGGCGACGATGAGCGGCTTCTCCCGCTCCGCCGCCTTGTGCGCGAGCGCGATGAATTTCGCCGGCGTCTTTACCGCCTCGATGAACAGCATCACGACTTTGGTGTCGTCGTCGTCGAGGAGCAGGTCGGCGTAATCGGCAAGCTCCAGGTCGCACTGATTGCCGATGCTGACGATCGAGCTGAAATCGAGCCCGTCGGCTCGCCCGCGATTGAAGAGCGAGAAGCCCAGGCCGCCGCTCTGCGACACGACTCCGATGCGGCGGCGATTGCCGGTCGTGCCAGGATCGATGCTGACGGCCGGGCTGAAGGTTGCGGCGATGCGCTCCGGCACGTTGAAGAAACCTTGCGTGTTGGGGCCGGCGAGGCGGATGCCGCGCGCATGCGCCGCGGCGACGACGCGGTCCTGAAGCGCCACCCCTTCGGCGCCGGCATCGGCGAAGCCCGAGCTTGCGATCATGACGTTGACGATGCCGGCACGCGCGCAATCGTCGATCACCTCGAGCACGCTTTCCGCCGGAATGGCGACGAGCGCCAAGTCCGGCGTCTCGGGGAGTGTGGCAAGATCGGGAAATGCCACGATGCCCCACACCTCGCGCCGGTTGCGGTTGATCGGATAGAGCTTGCCCGGAAAGGCGTGGCGCAGCAGGTTGCTCATCAGCCTGCCGCCGATCTTCTCGACGCCCTCGGTCGCGCCGATCACCGCGATCGAGCGCGGATGCAGGAACTGCGCGAGGCTCATGCGAGCGGCACCGGAGAATTTTTCTGTGCGCTCGTCAGGAATGGCCAGAAACCCTCGCCGCCGAGGCGCGCGGCGGTGCGGCCGAGCCAGCTCCACCAATAGCTCTCGTCGCCGAATTCCTCGCGCCACGACCAGAGCCGCCGCGTGTAAAGATTGAGCCGATGCTCGCGCGTAAAGCCCATGGCGCCGTGCACCTGGTGCGCGGTCGATGCGACAAGGCCCGCGGCTTCGCTCGCGCGCGCCTTGGCGACGGCGATCTCGAACGGGGCGGGGATGCGGTCGGCGGATGATGCGGCGGCATCGACCGCGGCGCTCGCGGCTGCGACGTGCGCGGCCAATTCCGCCACCTGCTGCTGGATCGCCTGGAACTTGCCGATCGGGCGGCCGAATTGCTGGCGCTCGCCGCAATAGCGCACGGTCAAGTCGCGCACCGCATCGAGCGCGCCCGCCATGGAGCCCGCGCGCGCGAGCGCACCCATCAGGAACGGCGCGTCGCGGTCGAACGGGGCGGGTGCGACCTCCGCGACGGCAAGCGCATCGAGCCGCACCTCGTCGCGCGGCTCACCCGCGAGATTCTCGGCGCCTGTCACCGCATTGCCGCCGAGGCTCGCGCGCACGACGTAGAGCCTACCCTCGTCCTCGGCGAGGATGGCGATGCCCGAAGCCTCGCGTGCCCACGGCACGAAGCGCACCGTGCCGGAAAGGCGCCAGTCGGCGCCCTCGCGCGCGAGCGTGGGGAGCGGTCCGCGTGTCGCCGGCGCGAAGGTGAGCTTGCCCGGCGGCACATCGAGACCGCTTTCGGCGAGCATCCATCCGGCGAGCATCGTCTCCGCAAGCGGCGCCGCCAGCGCCTCTTCGCCGGCGACGCGCAGGATCGCGATTGCGTCGCCGAGATCGGCGCCCGCGCCGCCTTTTTCTTCCGCGATCGCCGCGCGCGTCAGGCCCGCTTCCTCGAGCGCGGGCCACAAGCGTTCGGGCCGCACGCGCATCGCGCGCGCCGCCGTCTCGACGAGGAGGCCGCGCATCTCGCTCATCTGAGGCCCAAGGCGCGGGCGATGATGCCGCGCAGCACCTCGCGCGTGCCGCCGCGGATCGAGAAGGCGGGAGCCCACAAGATGGTGCGGTCGAGCACGGCGGCGAATTGCGCCGAACGCCGGTCTTGCGGCACGAGGCGGCGCGCGACGGCCGGAATCTCCTGCTCGAAGGTCGTGCCCAGATCCTTCACCAGCGCCGCCTCGACATTGGGCGCAGCGCCCTGCTGCAGCATGTCGGCGACGGAGATCGACATGCGCCGCAAGGTCGCGATGTGCGCGACGAGCCGGCCCAGCGCCTCGGCTGCCTTGGCGTCGGGTGCTTCGCCCAGCGCATCGATCAGCTCGCGCAGCGCGCCATAGGAGCTGAGCCAGCGCTCGGGCCCGCTGCGCTCGTAGCCGAGCTCGCTCGTCACCTGGTTCCAGCCATTGCCGATCTCGCCCACGACACGATCGTCCGGCACGAACACGCGTTGGAACACGACCTCGTTGAAATCGTGCTCGTCGGCCAGATTGATGATCGGCCGCACGGTGATGCCGGGCGCCGCCAGATCGACCAGGAACTGGCTCACGCCCGCGTGCCGGTCCTCGCCCTTCGGCGCCGTGCGCGCGAACAGGATCATCATGTGGCAGCGATGCGCGTTGCTGGTCCAGATCTTCGCGCCCTCGATTTCCCAGCCGCCCGCAACCTTGCGCGCGCGCGTGCGGATCGAGGCGAGGTCCGAGCCCGAATCGGGCTCGCTCATGCCGATGCAGAAGAAACATTCGCCGCGCGCGATGCGCGGGAGGTACGTGCGCTTCTGCTCGTCCGTGCCGAAGCGCAGGATGGTCGGCCCCGACTGTCGGTCGGCGACCCAGTGCGCGCGCACCGGCGCGCCCGCGGCCAGCGTCTCCTCGGTGATGACATAGCGCTCGATCGGTTTTCGGCCCTGCCCGCCATACGCGACGGGCCAAGTCCGGCCGATCCAGCCGCGCTCGCCCATGGCGCGGCTGAACTCGGGCGCGAAGCCGCCCCAGCCTTCGAAGGAGGGCGCGAATTTTCCGGATTGGCGCTGATCGTCCAGGAAGCGCCGCACCTCGGCGCGCAGCGCCTCGGCCTCTGGCGGCAATTCGACCGGCGGAAAGCGCAGCGCCTCGCTCATGGGCCGACTTTATCTCTCCCTCTCCCCGGCGGGGAGAGGCGGATTCGCGAAGCCGGCGGCCCCAAATCTTGTACGTTAATTACATACACGCGCAAGATGCGCGTTCCGCCGAACGAAGCCAATTCGATCGACCGCAGTGCACGGGAAATAATTTGACTTCTGCCGGGTCAGGGCCAATTAAGGGGGGACGCTAACGTCACAACAATCGATAGAGCGAATTTCCCACTCAATGTCATTTTCCGAACTGGGCCTCTCCGCAGAGGTCTTGCGGGCGGTCGTAGATGCCGGCTACACGGTTCCGACCCCCATCCAAGAACAGGCCATTCCCCACGTGCTGACCGGACGCGACGTACTCGGTTGCGCCCAAACCGGGACCGGCAAGACTGCCTCCTTCACCCTGCCGATGATCGATATCCTGGCCGCCGGCCGCGCCAAGGCACGCATGCCGCGGTCGCTCATTCTCGAGCCGACGCGCGAGCTCGCGGCCCAGGTGGCCGAGGCGTTCGTGACCTACGGCAAGCACAACGCGCTCAGCATGGCGCTTCTGATCGGCGGCGAAAGCTTCGGCGACCAGGAGAAGAAGCTCGACCGCGGGGTCGATGTGCTGATCGCGACGCCGGGCCGGCTCCTCGATCTCTTCGGCCGCGGCAAGATCCTGCTGTCGGACGTCAAGATCCTGGTGATCGACGAGGCCGACCGCATGCTCGACATGGGCTTCATCCCCGATGTCGAGCGCATCGTCTCGTTCCTGCCGCGCATCCGGCAGACGCTGTTCTTCTCGGCCACCATGCCGCCCGAGATCAGACGGCTCGCCGACGCCTTCCTGATGAACCCCAAGGAAATATCGGTGACGCCGCCGACCTCGCCCGCGGCGCTCGTCACGCAGGGTTTGGCGATCGTCTCGGCCGAAGACAAGCGCGAGGCGTTGCGCCGCCTCATCCGCAGCGAGGATGTGAAGAACGCGCTCATCTTCTGCAACCGCAAGCGCGACGTCGACATCCTCTACCGCTCGCTCGCGCAGCATGGCTTCAACTGCGCCGCGCTTCACGGCGACATGCCGCAGCCCAAGCGCACCGAGACGCTCGAGCGCTTCCGCAACGGCGCGATCCGGCTTCTCGTCGCGAGCGATGTGGCGGCGCGTGGCCTCGATATCGAGGCCATGTCGCATGTCTTCAATTTCGACGTGCCGATCCATGCCGAGGACTACATCCATCGCATCGGCCGCACCGGCCGCGCCGGGCGCGAGGGCCGCGCCTTCACGCTCGCGACGCCCGCGGACGGCCGCTTCGTCCAGGCGATCGAACACCTGATCGGCAAGCCCATCCCGCATGTCGAGGTGCCGAACGTCGCCGGCGCCGCGCTCGATGCGGAGGAGGGCGAACATCATGCGCGCGGCCGCCGCCCGTCGCGCGGCACGGACCGGCGCCCCGATCGCGCCCGTGCGCCGCGCCCCGCCAAGACCGCCGAGCCGCAGGGTCAGCCCCAGCCGAGGCCGCCGCGCGACAAGCGGCCAGAGCGCCGCCCGCAGGCCGAAACCTTCCGGCCGGTGAGCATGGAGGACGTGCCGATCGATCCCGCCGGCAATGTCACGCCGTTGCCGGTGCGCCAGAAGCCGGTGCCGCACGAGGGCGACGACGATCGCGGCATCGTCGGGTTCGGCGATCACATGCCGGCCTTCCTTTCCCGCGCCGGGAGGGCGACGCGCGGCTAGGCGGCTAGGGAGGGCTGCCGCATGAAGACCATCTTCATCATGATGAAGTGCGAGCTCGGCAAAGCCTATACCGTCGCCGAGGAAGCGGTCGAAACCGTCGAGCAGGTCTCCGAAGTCTATTCCGTCTCGGGCCAGTACGATCTCCTGATGAAATGCTATCTGCCCGACGAGATGGACGTGGGCCATTTCGTGATCGAGAAATTGCAGACCATGCCGCACGTGAAGGACACCTTCACGATCATGGCCTACAAGGCCTTCTCCGAAGACAAATCCTAAGGTGAGCGAGCAGCATCTCGTCATCGTCGGCGCGGGCCACGCCGGCGGTCGCGCTGCCGAAGCGCTGCGCGCCGCCGGGCACACGGGGCCCATCACGCTGTTGGGCGCAGAGCACCATCCGCCCTACGAGCGCCCGCCGCTCTCGAAGGAACTTTTGGCCGGCGCGATCCCGATCGAGAAGACGTACATCCGCCCGCGCGGGTGGTACGGCGAGCAAGAGATCGATCTGCGCCTCGGCGGCGAGGCCGTCGCGATCGACCGCGGCGCGCAGCGCGTGCGCATGAAGGACGGGACCGAGGTGCCGTACGACGCGCTCCTGCTGACGACGGGGGCGCGGCCGCGCATCCTGCGCCTGCCGGGCGGCGAGGGGCCGCGCATCCTCTATCTCCGCGACATCGGCGATTCGCTCCGCTTGCGCGAGCTGCTGGTGCCGGGCGCGCGGCTCGCCGTGATCGGCGCGGGCTTCATCGGCCTCGAAGTCGCGGCGACGGCGAGGAAACGTGGTGCCTCGGTCACCGTGCTCGAGCTCGCGCCGCATGTGCTGGCGCGTGTCTGCCCGCCCGAAATCGCCGATTACGTCGCCGAGCTTCACCGCAAGAACGGCGTCGAAATCCGCACCGGCGTCGGCGTCACCGCGATCGAGGACATGGGCGACCGGCTCGAGATCGTAACGTCCGGCGGCGAGCGCATCGCCGCCGACTACGCCGCCATCGGCATCGGCGCGCAGCCCAACACCGAGATCGCCGCGGCGGCCGGCCTCGCCATCGAGGACGGCGTCAAGGTCGACCAGTTCGGCCGCAGCAGCGATCCGCAAATCTATGCCGCGGGCGACGTGACGCGGCATTTGAACCCGCTCGTTGGCCGCCACATCCGCCTCGAGGCCTGGCAGAACGCGCAGAACCAGGCGATCGCCGTGGCGAAGGTGATGGCGGGCGGCACCGTCGCCTTCGCCGAGGTGCCGTGGTTCTGGACCGACCAGTTCGACATGAACCTGCAAATGGCGGGCGCGCCCGATCGCTGGGACAGGCTGGTGTTCCGCGGCGAGCCGGCCGAGCGCAGCTTCACGGTGTTTCATCTGGCCGACGGCAAGCCGGTGGCCGTGACGACGGTCAACGCGCCGCGCGACATGCGCTTCGGCCGCATGCTGATCGAGCGCGCCCGCGCCGTCGATCCCGCGCTTCTGGCCGACAAGGCGGTGAAGCTTCAGGATCTGACGCGCTAGCTCAATACCGCGCGAAGATCGGCCGGCCGATCGTATCGGGGAAAAGATAGTCGAGCGCCAAATGGAGCTGCGCCGTGAAGCCGACGCCGCTCCCGGCCGAGCGCGTCGCCGGAACGAGCAGCTCGGCGCCAAGCTCCCAGCCCTCGCCGGCGTAGCTTATGCCGGGTGCGATCGTGCCGGAGGTGGTTGCGCCGCGCGGATTGCTCACCGGCGTCGTGTAGAGGAATTCGACCATCGGCGTCAGCGCCCGGACGAAATCGGGCAGACCGAGGTCCGCGACCTTCGCATCCAGATAGGGGATCGAATATTCGAGCGCGATGCCCGTGACCAGCAAGTCCGGCCGCGTGTTCTCGTCGGCGAGCTGATAGCCAACCGAGCCGGTAATCGCGAACGGCTGGAGCGCCGGCACGGGCACGTCGCCGAACCCCTTGCCGACGTACAATGCCGGCGTGGTCGCACCGCTCGAGCTCGCGCCGATGCCGTGCGCGCCGTCGCCCCACTCGCGATTGGCGCCGACCGACAGCAGGAACTCGTGCTCGGGATTGAGAACGGCGAGATATTGCACCGCTGTTTGGAGGTTCTGAAAACCATAGGCCGTGCCGGCGCCCGCCTGGCTGAACTGGTTCCAGCCGTCCGTGAACCCGACCGAAAGGCGCTCGGTCAGCGTCTTGTCATAGGTGAAGCTGAAATTCGTCAGCCGGTCGTTCGCGCCCGGCACCGAGCCGCTGTAGAAGGGCTGCGTCGACGGTGTCAGGTAGAAATCGTCGGACGGAGCGTTCTGCGGCAACAGGATCGTCGCCGGAAAGACACGGTCGCCCGCAGCCGTGTAAGCGAGCGCGGGCGCGGCCGAAACGGCCACCAGCGCCGCCGCCGCAGCAATTTTTCTCATGCCCACATTCCCCTCCACGCGCACTCGTTATTTCGATGTCGCGACATGGACGCCGTCCCAATCCGGGCCCGGCGGATCGCTCTCGTACTGCGCGATGCGCTCCTCGTAAAGATCGTAGAGATCGGCGAGCGATTGATCGAGCGCCCGGCATTTGCCGAGGGCGGCGCGCGCCCCCGCCCAGTCCTGCACCCGGTAGTGCGCGAGCGTGGTCTCGAATTGCGCGGCGAGCGCCTGGAATGCAGGATTGGCGGCGACAGTCAGGTCGCCGAGGAGCGCGAAGATGCGCACCGCCTCCTTCTTGCCCTTCACCGCGATGAGGTCGAGCTCGAGCGCCGCCCACTCGGGCGCGGCCCGGCGCGTCGTCTCGCCGATCACGATGCCGACGCCATAGGTCTTGCTCTGCCCCTCGAGCCGCGAGGCGAGGTTCACCGCATCGCCCAGCACCGAATAATCGAAGCGCTGGTCCGAGCCCATGTTGCCGACGACGCATTCGCCGCTGTTGATGCCGATGCCGATCTTGAGGAGATGGAACGGGTGGCCCGACGCGGTCGCCTCGGCCTCGAGCACGGCGTTGACGCCGTCGAGCGCGCGCATCATGGCAAGCGCGCTCTCGCAGGCATGGTCGGCATGCCGCGGATCCTCGAGCGGCGCGTTCCAGAACGCCATGATGCAGTCGCCCATGTATTTGTCGATCGTGCCGGCCCGCGACATGATGATGTCGGTCAAGGGCGTGAGGAAGCGGTTGATGAGCTGCGTCAGCCCTTGCGGATTGGATTTGAACGTCTCGGAAATGGCGGTGAAGCCGCGCACGTCGCAGAACAGCATGGTCATCGAGCGCGTCTCGCCGCCGAGCTTCAGGCGGTGCGGCTGCTCGGCGAGCAGATTCACCATGTCGGGCGAGAGATAGTGGCGGAAGGCCGAGCGGACATAGCGCCCCTCGCGATCGACGACCCAATAGCGGAACATCACGACGCTGATCGCAGCGGCGACGAGTGCCGCGCCCGGGCCGACGAACGGCAGCCAGTAATCGTGCAGGAACCCGAACTGCACGGCGCCGGCCCAGACCACGATCGGCCCGAGCCCGGCGATAAAGGCGGTGCGCGTCGGCATGTGCGCCATCGTCAGCCCCGAAAGCGACGCGAGCAGCACCACGGCGATCACGATCGGCCCAAGCTGCGGCGGCGTGATCTCGGTGATGAAGTCGCGCGTCAGGATGGTGTCGATGATGTTCGCCATGCGCTCGGTTCCCGGCATCTGCGTCGAGCCGAAAGGCGCGGCGTTGCTGTCGGAATTGCCGAGGAACGAGGCGCCGAGCAGCACGATCTTGCCGGCGAACGCGTCGCCCGGGATGCGGCCCGCCTCGAGATCGCTGAAGGAATATGTGGGAAACGTGCCGCGCGGGCCGCGGTAGTTGATGAGGAGACGCATGCCGGGATCGCTCGGCACATCGATCGCGCCGACGCGCACGCCGCTCCCTGGCGCCAGCGCCACCTTGTCCCACGGCACGCCGAGATAATCGGCGGCCGCGCGCAGCGACAGCGAGGGGAAGAAATCGCCGGCGAACGGCAGCGCCAGGTAGTCGTAGCGCGGCTCGCCGTCGCGGTCGTAGGCGAGATTGACGTGCCCGAGCGCCACCGCGGCGGCGGCGAGCGGCTTGACCGGCAGAAGCGCCGATTTGGGCTCGAGCGGGAAGGACGGCGGAATGGGGCTTTTGCCGAATGCCTGGAAGGCCGATGCGGCGAGCGCGTCCGCTTCCTCGCCCGCTGGTCCGGTGAAGTTGAACGCGACCGGCAGAAGCACATTGCCGGACTCGTGGATCGCCGCGGCGAGATCGCCGTCGGGATCGTCGTTCACGAGGCGATCGAGCGACTGGCGCAGATTGCCGTCATCCGCCGCCGACGCCACAGCGGCGCGTGCGGCCTCGCGTAGTTCCGGCGGAATGGGCTCCTCGGGCTCGGCGAACAGCATGTCGAACACGACGACCTTCGCGCCCGCGGCTTTGAGGCGCCGCACCGCATCGGCGAAGAGATGGCGGCTCAGCGGCCAGCGGCCGAGCGCGTCGAGGCTCTTGTCGTCCACCATGACGATAGCGATGGCCGTCGTCGGCGCCCGTACGCCGCGGATGCGGAAGCGCAGATCGAGCGACGCGGTCTCGGCGCCGCGCAAGGCGGTCGATGAATCGAGGATGGCGATGACGAGAACGAAAAGGGCGGCCACGACCGCCAGCGCTGCCTCGCGTGTGCCGCGCGGGAGGCGCAAGGCCGGCCCGTCAGGGGACGTCGGTGCGGGAAATCACGGCGTCGAATTCCGACGACGCCCAAACCCGCGGTGACACCGGGTCGCGTCCGGCCTCGACCCGCGCGCCCCATCGCGCCGGGATGCGGACCGCGCGTTGCGTCGCGGCGCTCGCCAAGGTCACGACGCCGTCGAGCACGCCGACCTGCGTCGAATCCGGCTTCGCCTCGATGAACCAGTCGGTCGAGCGCACCGCCGCCACGCCGGTCGCGGTATCGACCTCGAATTTCTGCGGCTCGCCGACCGAGGCGACGACGGCGCGGATGAGGCCCGAGGCGAGCTCGACCTTGGCGTCGCGCTTGGTGTCGCCGCCCAGGGCGTAGTTCGCGATCGTGAGCCGGCTGCCGGACGCCGCTGCCAGGATGGTCCCGTCGGCCATGCGCAGCTTGAGCTTCGCTCCCTGCGGCACCTCGATCGTGTCGCCGACGGCGACCGGGTCGCCGATCTTCAAGGGCGTGTTCTGGGCGCCGGCCGTGCGGAAACATTGCCCGCCCATCGCCAGAACCTCGCCGGCCGGGGCCGCCGCGGCGGCCCCGGAAAAAAGCGTGGCGAGAGCCAATCCCGCCGCAATCGCGAAGCTACGCATCATCGCCCGAAGGTATAGAGATTGGGGTCGGGGGCCGCAAGCGACCGCGCTCGCGCGGGCTTGCCAAATGCCGCCGCCTCTGCAATATCCCGCGCGGAGAAGGTGGGACATGAGTGAGCAAAAAGGCGAATGGGTGACGGTCGGCCAGCGCGCGGCGTTGAAGCCGGGCGACGTGCTGGGCGTCCAGGCCAAGGACAAGGAGATCGCGCTGTTCGACCTCAACGGCACGATCTATGCGACGGAGAACGTCTGCACCCACGCCTATGCCTATTTGAGCGACGGCTGGGTCGATGGCGACGTTATCGAATGCCCGCTCCATGGCGGCCGGTTCGAGATCAAGACCGGCAAGGGCTTGGGCCCGCCGATCGAATGCGACATCAAGTGCTTCCCGGTGCGGCTCGAGGGCGACAACATCCAGGTCCAGATCGAGGACTGAGCCGGCGCAGCCCTGCGCGATAGCCAGCCGCGCGGTCGCCGTGCCATCATCCGCCGTTCGAGGGAGGCACGGATGATGCGAATCTTTCTGGCGGCGGCGCTCGCGGCCGCATGCTCGGCCACCGCTTCGGCCGAAACGGTGAAAATCGGCACGCTGCACACGACCGGATCCGGCCCCCTCTTCATCGCCGCGGCCAAAGGCTATTTCGCCGCCGCCGGGCTCGACGCGCAGGTCGTCTTTTTCGAATCGGCGCAGCCGATTTCGATCGCGGCCGCGTCGGGCGACATCGATATCGCTTATACCGGCCTCACCGGCGGCTTCTATGGGCTGGCGAGCCAGGGCGAGCTGCGTGTCGTCGGCGGCGGCGCGCGCGAGACGCCGGGCTTCCACTATCAGCCGTTCCTTGTCTCGAACCATGCCTGGGACGGAGGCTTGCGCGCCTTCAAGGAGCTGCCGGGCCATTCCTTCGGCGTGTCGCAGATCGGCTCGCCGCCGCATTATGCGCTGGGGCTCATCGCCGAGAAATACGGCTTCGACGTCAAGACCGTGCGGATCCAGCCGCTTGCCTCGATCGCCAATCTCGCGGCCGGCATCGTCGGCGGTCAGGTCGATAGCGTCATGATGCCGGGCAACACGGCTGTCCCCGTGCTCGCGAAGAACGAGGCGAAGCTCTTGGGCTATATTGGCGACGAAGCGCCTTACCAGCTTGTCGCCGTGATCGTGTCGACCAAAGAGGCCGACGAGCGCCACGACATGATCGAAAAGGCGCTGGGCGCGCTGCGCCAGGGGGATCGCGCCTATTACGACGCATTCACGCCCAACGGCAAGCGCGGCGCGGGACCGAGCGAGGCGGAAATGCTCGACATCCTTGCCAAAGGCGCCAACCAAAATCCGCAAGAGGCGGGCGCGAGCCTGCCCTATTGCGATCCCGAGGGGCGGCTCGACGTGCAGGACGTGCTGCGTCAGCTCGCCTGGTATAAGGCGCAAGGCTTGGTGAAAGGCCCGATCGGCGGCGATGTCATCATCGACCGCCGCTACATCACGCCGCTGTCCTAGCGCGCGCACATGCCGCGGGGGCTTTTGGGGATTGCGGCGCTGCTGCTGCTCGCCTGGGCGGTGAGCGAGGACCGGTTCCGCGTGCCATGGCGCGTCGTCATCGCCGGGGTGCTGCTGCAATTCGGCCTCGCCGTGCTCTTCCTTCGCTTCCCGCCGGCGGCGCAGGCGTTCCTGCTGCTCAACGAGGGCGTCGAGGCGTTGCAGAAGGCGACCGACGCCGGCACCGGCTTCGTCTTCGGCTATCTCGGCGGCGGCCCGCTGCCGTTCGACGAAACGCAGCCGGGCGCCTCCTTCATCTTCGCCTTCCGCGCCTTGCCGCTTGTCCTCATCATCAGCGCGCTCGCCACGCTCCTCTTCTATTGGGGTGTGTTGCAGCGCATCGTCGCGGCCTTCGCCTGGGTGCTGCGGCGCTCGGCCGGCGTCGGCGGGCCGTTGGGCCTGGGCGCCGCCGTCCATATCTTCGTCGGCCATATCGAGGCGCCGCTCCTCATCCGGCCTTATCTTTTGCGCATGGCGCGCGGCGAGCTCTTCGCGCTGATGAGCTGCGGCATGGCCGGGATCGCCGGTACCGTCATGGTGCTTTATGCCGCGATCTTGGGCCCGGTCGTCCCCGACGCGCTCGGCAACATTCTGGCCGCGGCGATCATCAGCACACCGGCGGCGCTCGCGCTCGCGGCGCTCATGATCCCGTTCCGGCCCGATGCCTCGGCCGAGGCGCGCCTCGAAATTCTCAATCCGCCGGTCAGCGCGATGGACGCCGTCGCCAAGGGCACCGGCGACGGCATCGTCTTCATCGCCAACATCGCCGCCATGCTGGTCGTGCTGGTGGCGCTCGTCACGCTCCTCAACATGATCCTGGGCCTCCTGCCCGACGTCGCGGGAACGCCCGTGACCTTGCAGCGCGTCTTCGCCTTCTTCTTCGAGCCGGTGATGTGGCTCATCGGCATTCCCGACGCCGACCTGCACCAGGCGGCCGAGCTTATGGGCACCAAGACGGTGCTGAACGAGTTCATCGCCTATGTCGATCTCGCGCACCTGCCGCAGGGAGCGCTTTCGCCGCGCTCGCGCTTCATCCTCACTTACGCGATGTGCGGCTTCGCCAATTTCGGCAGCCTCGGGATTCTCCTGGGCGGCATGGGCGCGATGGTGCCGGAACGCAGGCGCGAGATCGTCGAGCTGGGATTGCGCTCGATCCTGTCCGGCACGCTCGCCACCTGCATGAGCGGCGCGGTCGTGGGGATGCTGTAGCGGGACTTGTAAGGTATCGCTTGACAACTCGACGGCGCTCGACCATCTTTCCGCCGTGATACGCACCTTTCGCAGCAAGCCGCTTCGGGCCTATTTCGAAACGGCGAGCGCGAAGGGCCTGAGCGTGCCGAATGTTGCGCGGGTGCGCCGCATTTTGCAGACACTGGACGCCGCCGGCAAACCGGAACAGATGAACCTTCCCGGCATGTATTTCCATGCTCTGCGCGGTGAGGAGCGATGGTCCGTGCGGGTGAGCGGCAACTGGCGCATAACGTTCGCATGGGACGGGCTCGACGCCATCGATGTCGATCTGGAGGACTACCATTGACGAAGAAAAAGGCGCCGCCGAAACAAGGATTCCCCGCGATGCATCCCGGCGAATTGCTGCGCGAGGACGTACTGCCGGCGCTTGAACGTTCGCGCACCGAAATCGCGCGGCTCCTCGGCATATCGCGCCAGACGCTCTATGCGATTTTGAACGAACACGCGCCGGTCACGCCGGAGATGGCGCTGCGGCTCGGCAAGCTCTGCGGCAACGGGCCGGATCTCTGGGTCAATTTGCAGATGCGCTATGACCTCGAGCACCTGGCGAAATCGAAACGCGCCGAAATCGCCGCCATCCCGACACTCGCCGCGGAATAGCCGCGCCGTCGTCGGCACGCTGCAACGAAAGGCGCGCTCCGCCCTTCATTGACGCCGGTTCCCGCGCGGGCATAGAGTTGGGATCATGGATACAGCCAGCATTGCCCTGCCCGAGCCCAAGGAATTGTTGCGCCGGGCGCGCGCCATGGTCCCGCGCTTGGCCGAGCGCGCGCCCAAGGCCGAGGCGCAGCGCTTCCTGCCGAAGGAAACCATCGCCGAGATGCAGGAAGCGGGCTTCTTCCGCATCCTCCAGCCGAAGCGCTGGGGCGGCTATGAGATGGATCCGTCGGTCTATTACGACGTGCTGATGACGCTCGCCGAAGGTTGTTTTTCGACCGCCTGGGTCTATGGCGTTGTCGGCATCCACCCCTGGCTCATCGCGCTCTATGACGACCGCGTGGCGCAGGAAGTGTGGGGCAACGACACAAGCACGCTGATGTCGTCCTCGCTCATGCCGGGCGGACAACTCGTGCCGGAGAAGGACGGGTTTCGCCTGTCCGGCCGCTGGAGCTATTCGAGCGGCTGCGATCATTGCGATTGGGCGTTTCTGGGTGCGGTGGTGCCGCCGGTCAATGAGCAGAATTTCGACTGGCGCTTCGTGCTCGTGCCGCGGCGCGATTATGAGATAATCGATACTTGGCGCGTCGCAGGATTGAAAGGCACCGGCAGCCAGGACATCGTCGTCAAGGACAAGTTCGTGCCCGCCTATCGCATCCACAGCGTCGCCGACATGTATGAGTGCGCCGGGCCCGGCCAGAAGGTGAATACCGCCGCGCTCTACCGCATCCCGGCGGCGCAGATCCTCTATCTCGGCGTCGCCTGCGGCGCGATCGGCGCATTGAGCGGCATGGTCGAGGAGTTCCGCTCCTATGGTGCCAAGCGCGCGACGCCGCGCGGCCGCACCGCGGACGATCCGTTCGCGCAGCTCGCCTGCGCCGAGGCCTCGGCGCTTGCCGACGAGCTCAAGGTGATGCTGCACCACAATCTCCGCACGCTCGTCGCCTATGCCGAGCGGGGCGAAGTGCCACCGATGGATGTGCGCCTCAAGTTCAAGTTCCATTCTTCCTGGGGCGTGGAACGGTGCGGGCAGGCGGCGCTCAAATTGTTCAAGGCCTCGGGCGCTGGCGCCATCCGCGACACGCTGCCGTTCGGCCGCGTCGTCGCCGACATCAATACCGGGCGGCAGCACGTCTCGAACCAGCCCGAGTATTTCGGGCGTCTGTGGGGCACCATGCTCCTGGGCGGCCCGGCGCCGATCGAACGCCTGATCTGATGGCACCCGGCACGATCACCATCGGCGGCGACCTCGCCGTCGAGCGCATGGGCTTTGGCGCGCTCCACATTGCGGGGCCCGGCAGCTTCGGGCCGCCGCGCGACCGCGCCACGGCGCTGGCACTGTTGCAGCGTGTCGTCGCGCGCGGCGTGCAGCTCATCGATACCGCCGACTCCTACGGCCCCGCGTGGAGCGAAGGTGCCATCGCCGAGGCGCTCCACCCTTATCCCAAGGGTCTCGTCATCGCGACGAAGGGCGGATTGCTGCGGCCGTCGGCCGGACGCTGGGACCCGGATTGCCGGCCCGAGCATTTGCGCGCGGCGTGCGAGGCGAGCCTGAAGCGATTGAAGCTCGAGCGCATCGATCTCTATCAGCTCCACACGGTCGATGCGAAGCGTGCCGCTCGAAGAGAGCGTCGGCGCGCTCGCCGAATTGCAGAAGGCGGGCAAGATTCGCCATATCGGCCTCTCCAACGTCGATGTGCGCCAGCTCGCGCGCGCCCGCAAGGTCGCGACGATCGTCGCGGTGCAGAACCACTACAATCTCGGCGATCGCTCGTCCGACCCGGTGGTGGACCAGTGCGAAAAGGACGGGCTTGCCTTCCTGCCGTGGTATCCGCTGCATCGGCGGACGAGCGCCGCGCCCGCATCGAGGCGATCGCCAAGCGCCACAACGCCACCACGGCGCAGGTCGCGCTCGCTTGGCTCATGCGCCGCTCGCCGTGCGTCCTGCCGATCCCCGGCACCTCGCAAGGCGCCCATTTCGACGAGAATTTCGCCGCCCGCGACCTCGCGCTCTCCGACGAGGAATTCGCCGCGCTCTAAATCGCATCTCCGAACAACGTCTCGCCATGCGCTGACTTCGACTCGCCTTGGCGCGCGAGACGAGGCATGATTCGCGTCATGGCGCCCGGCACATCGCTGGTAACGACGATCGTCGTGAGCCTTGCCGTCGCCTATGCGGGCGGATTGCTCGCGCGCGCCGTCCGCCTCCCGCCGCTCGTCGGATATCTGCTCGCCGGCGTGATCCTGGGGCCGTTCACGCCGGGATTTGTCGCGGACGAACCGATGGTCGAGCAACTCGCCGAGATCGGCGTGGCGCTGCTGCTCTTCGGCGTCGGGCTGCATTTCTCGATCGGCGACCTTGTCGCGGTTTGGCGCACCGCCGTGCCCGGCGCAATTCTGCAAGTGGCCGCATCGGGCGTGCTCGGGTTCGGCGTTGGGCGGCTGGTCGGATTTGCGCCCGAGCAAGCCGCCCTGTTCGCGGCCTGTCTTGCCGTCGCGAGCACCGTCGTTGCGACGCGCACGCTGGGCGAGTGGGACAGGCTGCAGACCGAGGCCGGCCGCGTGGCGCTTGGATGGCTCGTCATGCAAGACCTGATCGTCGTCGGCGTGCTGGTGATGCTGCCGGCCGGCGCGGCCGGCGGCGGCGCCACAGGCGCGGCACTCGCGCTTAAGCTTGCCGCGAAGCTGGCGGAGGTCGTGGCCTTTGCCGTCGCCATGCTGCTGCTGGGCCGGCGCCTCATTCCCCGGCTTCTGGCCTATACCGCGCGCGACGGCACGCACGAGCTGTTCCGGCTCGCCGTCATCGTCGTGGCGCTCGGCATCGCTTACCTGACGACCGAGCTGATCGGCGTTTCTCCCGCGCTGGGCGCCTTCTTTGCCGGCGTGGTCATCGCCGACTCCGACATGAGCCACCAGGCCGCGGGCGAGTCCGTGCCGGTCCAGCAGGTCTTCACGGTTTTGTTCTTCGTCTCGGTCGGCATGCTGTTCGATCCGGCCGCAATCTTCCGAGTGCCGTGGCACATCGCGGCCGCGGCCGTCGCGGTCATTGTCGGCAACGGCGTGCTGACGTTGCTCATCCTGCTCTTGCTTCGCGAGGCGCCACGGAGCGCGGTCGAAGTGGCGGCTTCATTGGCGCAGATCGGCGAATTCTCCTTCATTCTCAGCGCGACGGCCGTCAGCCGGGGGCTTTTGCCCGCGGAGGGTCGCGATCTCGTGCTTGCGGCCGCGCTGCTCTCGATCCTGCTGCAGGCAGCGATGTTGCGGGCGGCGGATGCCGCCGGTCCGCGGCTCGAAAAATTAGCCTTCCTGCGCGCGTGGCATTCCGGGCGGCGCGAAAGGCAGCGCCGCGACAAGGCGCCGGCCGTTGACCGCCACACGATCGTCGTGGGTCACGGGCGCGTGGGCAGCGTCATTGCCGCGTCCTTGCGGAGCCGGGGCATGCCCTACGTCGTGATCGAGCAGAATCTGCACCACGCCGAAATGCTGCGGCGGGAGAATATCGCGGTCATCTATGGCGATGCCGCATGGCCCGAAGTTCTCGACGCAGCATCGCCAGACCGTGCCCGCTTGATCGTCATCGCGGTGCCGGACAAGGGCGCGGCGCGTCGGATTCTCGCTGCTGCGCGTCGCGCCAATCCGGCGATCGAGGCCGTCGTCCGCACGCACAGCCGCGAGGAAGCGGACTGGCTGGCGCGCAACGACGTCGGGCTCGCCGTCATGGGCGAGCAGCACGCGGCCGAGGAGATGGCGAAGTTCGCTCTCGAGCGCCTCGATCCGCGGCCGGGCGATTAGGCCTTCTTACGCACGTCGAGCCAGCCCATCATGATGCGGTTGAAGGCGTCCGGCGCCTCGACATTGGGGAAATGCTTGAGGCCCGGCATCTCCTCGCCGCGCGCGCCCGGGATGAGCGCGACGATGCGCTTGTTGGCAGCGGGCGGCGTGCCCGGATCCTCGGCGCCCCAAACGACGAGCGTCGGCAGCTTGATCTGCGCCAGGCGGCCCGAGAAATCGAAATTCTGAATAGCGGCGACGCAGCCGCAGAATCCGTCCGGCGTCGTGGCCGCGACGGTGTCGCGGATCTGCTTGAATCGGCCGGGGTTCTTCGTCTTCATCGCCGGCGTGAACCAGCGCTCGAGCGTGCCGTCGGCCAAAGGCGCCACCGAGTTCGCCTTGCGCACGGCGCTCGATCGCTCGGCCCACGCGCCCGGCGGTGCCGGCGGCGTGGCGCAGCTCGTGTCGCACAGGAGGAGCGACTTGAGCCGCGCGCCATGCCGCAACGCGAGGCTATGCCCGAACATGCCGCCGATCGACAAGCCCATGTAATGGACGCCGGAAAGGTCGAGCGCTTCGAGCACGCTCGCGCAATCGTCGGCGAGCTCGTCCATCGTGTAGTCGCCCGGTACCGGGTCGCTGCCGCCATGGCCGCGCATGTCGATGCGCAGCACGTGCCAGCCCGCGGTCAGAAGCGGCGCCATCTGCTCGCCCCACATGCCGCTGTCCGACGCGAGCGAATGGGTGATGCACAGCACCGGCCCGGTTTCGCGCCCGGCGAGATCGTAATGGATGCGGCGATTCTTGAGCGGCAGCAGCATGGCGTCCTCCGTCCCTGGTTGGCGCGCCGCGCCGCGGCGCTAGTTGGCGTTCGCAGGTGCGGGTGCGAGCGCGGCGAGGCGCTTTCCCGCATCCTCGACGATGCTCAAATCGGCGTATTTCTTCACGTCGATGTCGGATTTGAGGAAGCCGAGCTCGCGCTGCGTCTCGATATTGGCCTGAAGCACGTCGAGATTGGGGCGCGCGTTCGGGTCGCGGTAATAGTCGTCCTTGGTGAAGAGCCATTTCTCGTAGAAATCGGGTTGCCGCTTGGTCATGTCGGCGACGATCGCAACCCCGTCCTCGCGATGCTGCGGCTCGTAGACGGCGTGCAGCGTGCCGAGATAATCCTCCATGAAATCGACGAGCGCGGCGCGGTGCTCCCTGATATAGGCGCCGCGCACGACCCGCATGATCATCTCGGTCGGGCCCATGCCGTCCTTCTGCGTGAAGAGCGTGTGCGCGAACGAGCGCAGCTCCGGATCGTAGTCGAACGGCGAAGCGGCCGCGACGAGATCGACCTTGCCTTCCTTGAGCGTCGCTTTCATTTGCGGAAACGGCACCTCGACGATGGTCACGTCGCGCTTGTCGCGCATGTCGTGCTTCGCGAGATTGGCGCGGAGCGCCATGTCGATGGCGCTGCCGGTCTCGTTGGTGGCCAGCACCTTGCCCTTCAAGCCCTCGATCGTCTCGATCTGGCTGTCGTTCCGCACCATGTAGTCGTTGGTGTGATAGCCGCTGACGCCGTCCATGAAGGAATCGGCGATGATGCGGATATCGGTCAGCCCCGCATTCTCGATCGCGATCGCGAGCGTCGAATAGGCGATTGCCGCCATGTCGAGCTCGCCGGCGGCGAGCGCGGTGACGATCGTCGAGGTGCCGGAGAAATGCACGAGTTGCGGCGCATAACTCTTGCCGGCGTGCGGCGCGAGGCCCGGCTTCGCCAGCATCACGGGCGCGAGGTCGGATGGGACAACGACCCAGCCGATGCGCAGCGGCGCAGGCTCCTCGGCGTACGCGGCGCCAAGCGAAAGCGCCGTAAGCGCCGCCGCTACCGAGATCCCGAACGCCCGCATTGCCCCTCCCGATTTCGTTGTTGCGCCTCTTTTACGCCGCGCCGCGCACCGTGTCGATGATGCGCGGAGCGTCCGCGAGAGCGTCGCCGCGCCAGGCGACGTGGCCGTCGGGCCGCACCAGCACGAGCTTTCGCTCGTAAAGCCGCGCGGCTTCTTGCTGCGCGAGATCGACCCGCGCGAGCGGCACACCGCGCTCGCGCGCGGCCTCTTCGAGCGCTGCGGTATCGGCGCCGGGATCGAAGCGCAGCAGCACGAGGCCGCGACCGTAAAGGTCGAGCGTCGACTTCCCTTCGCCGAGCCAGACATGCGGCGCGCGATGGCCGGGTCGCGCCGTCTGTTCGTATGTCGAGACCGTGTCGGGCGGCTCGGGCGTTCCGTCCGGCACGATGACGGGCGAACCCTCGTAGCGATAGCCGAGGTGAATGCCGAGCGTGAACCATTCGCGCCGCATGAGTGCGCTGAATTTCTCGCCGAACTCCTTGCGCGCGCGCTCGCCCTCGGCGCCGGGCGCGAAAGCCTCGAGCGGCACGCGCTCGGCCCGAGGCGAGAGCATGCGGCGCAGATTGCCGCTCGCCTCGCGCACGTTGCGGATCGCGACCGGCCGGCGCTCGACCTCGTAGGACGCGAGCAGGTTCGGCCCGCCCCAGCCGCGCAGCATCGCTTCGAGCTTCCAGCCGAGATCGACGGCGTCCTGGATGCCCATGTTCATGCCGAAGCCGCCGGTCGGCGAGGTGAGATGAGCGGCGTCGCCGGCGATGAAGATGCGCTCGTCCCCATAGCGGTCGGCCACCAGCTCGCGCCTGATCCACGGCACGATGGTCAGAACCTCGAAATCGAACTCGCGGCCCATCGCCGTGACAATGAGGGCGCGCACCGCGCTCTCGTCGTAGCTGCGCATATTCTCGTCGCCGACGATCGAGAAGCGGAAGCGGTCGCGCCCGTTGATCGCGACGATGGTGGCGAAAGTGCCCTCCGTGCCGATGCAGATATAGCGATATGCCTCGCCCTTGCCGTGCAGCTCCAAGAAATTCTCGCAGCGGAAGATGGCGTTGGTCGTGTAGGTGAGGACCGGGTTGCCCGCCATCTCGATCCCGAGCGCTTGGCGGACGGCGCTCGCCGCACCGTCGCAGCCGACGAGATACTGCGCCCGAACGGTCGCGCGCGCGCCCGTGCGCGGATCGGATATCGTCGCGGTGATGCCGCTCGTATGCTGCTCGAACGAGAGAAGCTCGGCGTGATAGCGCAACGCCACATGGGGGAAGCTGGTGGCGAAGCGCTTCAGCACCGGATCGAACATGTCCTGCGGGCAGCGCTCGCGATGCTGCGGGCTCTGCGGCGGTGGCTTGTCGCCATTCATGCCCGGGAAGCGGTCGCGCCCGAACTCGAAGCCGCACACCGCCGAGACATAGACGTTGTCTTGCTGATAGTCGCGCGGATAGGGCGTCGCCTCGACCCACGGCACGATGCGCCAGCGCCGGCAGAACTCCATCGTGCGGATGCCGACCAGATCCATCTTCGGCTGGTAGATCGAGCCGTCGCCCTTCTCGACGAGGAGGCAGGAAATGCCGCGCCAGCCGAGCTCGCCCGCGAGCGCGAGCCCGACCGGTCCGGCGCCGACGATGAGCACGGGCGTGTCGATTGTCGCCATTCTTGGCTTCGTCTAAGGTCGCGTCACATGAGCGAGCTCAACAAAGCACTGCGCCGCGCTCTCCACAAGGGCGCCGGCGCGATCGTGCCGGGGGCGGCCGATGCGCTCGCCGCGCGCCTCATCGAGCGCATGGGCTTTCCCGCCGTCTATGTCACCGGCGCCGGCATTGCCAATGCCTATCTCGGCGTGCCCGATATCGGGCTCGTCACGCTCTCCGAGCTCGCGGCCAACGTCGCGCTGATGCGCGAGGCGGTCCAAGTGCCGCTCATCGTCGACGCGGACACGGGCTTCGGCAACGAATTGAACGTCGCGCGCACGATCCGCGTGCTGGAGCGCGCCGGCGCCAACGCCGTGCAGCTCGAGGATCAGGAGTTTCCAAAGCGCTGCGGCCATTTCGCCGGCAAGACGGTGATCCCCGCCGGCGCAATGGCGGCGAAGCTGCGCGCCGCGGTCGATGCCCGGCGCGACCCGGATTTTCTCGTCATCGCCCGCACCGATGCGATCGCGCCCAACGGATTGGACGACGCCCTGGCGCGCGCGCAGCTTTATATCGAGGCGGGCGCCGATCTCACTTTCGTCGAGGCGCCGAAGAGCGAGGCGGACATGGCGCGCATTCCGCAATCGCTCGCCGTGCCGCAGGTCGCGAACCTCGTCGTCGGCGGCCTCACGCCGATGCTGCCGCGCGCGACGCTTCAGCGCATGGGCTTCGCGCTCGTGCTTTATGCCAACGCGGCGCTCCAGGCGGCGCTGGCAGCGATGCAGGACGTGCTCGGGCATTTGCGCGAGACGGGCTCGCTCGATGGCGTGCTGGGGCGCCTCATGCCGTTCGCCGAGCGCCAGGAGATCGTCGGCAAGGCGGATTGGGACGCGCTCGAGGCGCGCTACACGCCCAAATAGCGGTGCTGCAATTCGACGTCGGCGGCCAGCGCGGCCGAATTTCCTTGCCACACGATTTGGCCCTTTTCGAGCACGTAGTGGCGGTCGGCGATGCGGGTGAGCGCGGCGACGTTTTTGTCGATTACCAGGATCGACTGTCCCGCCGCCTTCAAGGTTGCAAGCGCGCGCCAGATCTCCGCGCGCACCAGCGGCGCCAATCCTTCCGTCGCCTCGTCGAGAATGAGCAGGCGCGGATTGGTCATGAGCGCGCGCCCGACCGCCAGCATCTGCTGCTCGCCGCCCGAGAGGAGCGCGCCGAATGTTTCGAGCCGCTCGGCCAGCGCCGGGAAAAGACCAAGCACGGAAGCGAGGTCCCAGCGCCCGTCGCCGTGGCGGTTGGCGGCGGTGGCGACGAGGTTCTCGCGCACGGTCAGGTTGGGAAAGACCTGCCGCCCTTCCGGCACGAGCCCGAGGCCGAGCTGCGCGATGCGATAGGAAGGCAATCCCGCGATCTTGGTTCCCTCGAAGCGGATCGTGCCCCCGGCCGGCGGCACGATGCCCATCACCGCGCCGACCGTCGTCGTCTTGCCCATGCCGTTGCGGCCCAAAAGCGTCACCACCTCGCCCGCCGCGACCCTGAACGAGACGCCGAACAGGACCTGGCTTTCGCCATAGCACGCGCTGAGGTTCTGCACCTCGAGCATCATGCCGGCATTCTTGTCATTGCCGGCGCGGCGACGCAATCTCCGCGCATGCCACGGGCATTGGTGATCGGCGGTTCGGTCGGCGGGCTGTTCGCTGCGTGTCTCTTCCGCGAGATCGGCTGGGATGTCGCGGTGTTCGAGAAGACCGCGGGCGATCTGTCGGGCCGCGGCGCCGGTCTTGGCCTCTCGAACGAGCTTTTCCAGGTGCTGCGCCGGGTCGGCGCGAACGTCGCCCCTTCGACCGGCGTTCCGGTCTCCTCGCTCCTGTGGCTCGCGCGCGACGGCAGCGCGAAGACGCGCATCGCGCGGCCCTGGCTCACCGGCGCGTGGTCGCGGATCTATCGCCCGCTGCGTGCTGCGGTGCCGGACGGGATCGTCTGTGCCGGCCGCACCCTCGAGCGCGTCGATGAGCGCGCCGGCGGCGTCACCGCGCACTTCGCCGATGGCGGGCGCGAGACCGGCGATCTGCTGATCGGCGCGGACGGTGTCCACTCGACCGTACGGCGCCAGTTCCTGCCGGAGATCGCGCCGCGCTATGCCGGCTATATCGCCTGGCGCGGCGTGATCGAGGAGAGCGAGCTCTCGGCGGCCGAGCACGCGCTCCTCTCCGACTGCATCGTCTTCGCCTTTCCTGCGGGCGAGATGAGTTTGTCGATGCCAATTCCCGGCCGCGACGACGATGTGCGCCCCGGCCATCGCCGCTATTACTTCATCTGGTACCGCCCGGCCGACAAGGCCCGGCTCGAAGCATTGATGACCGACGCAACCGGGCGCGGCCACGAGCTCGCGATCCCGCCGCCGCTCATCCGCCCCGAGGCGGTCGCCGCGATGCGCGCCGCTGCGAAATCCGTGCTGCCGCCCGTGGTGGCCGGGATCGTCGCGCGCGCGGCGCAGCCGCTCTTGCAGGCGATCACCGACCTCGAAGTGCCGCGGATGGTGTGGGGCCGCACGGCGCTCATCGGCGACGCCGCCTTCATCGCGCGCCCGCATGTCGCCGCCGGCATCACCAAGGCCGCGCTCGACGCCGTCGCGCTCGTCGAGGCCTTGGCGGCGATGCCGAACGACATCGACGGCGCGCTTGCCCGCTTTGAGGGCGAGCGGCGCGCCTTCGGCCAGGCGCTCGTCGATTACTCGCGCACGCTCGGGAGCGCCTCGCTCGCCGCCGAGGGGACGCGCGAGCCCGCCGAGGTGATGCGCCGGTATGGCGCGCCCCACCTCCTCGCCGACAGCGACCGCAGCGCGCTCGCTTAACCCTCTTCCATGCACGCGGCGATGGGCAGGAATGCCGCCGAAGGCCTAGCCATATAGGTCAACACTGCTTACCTTTACCGCAGTGCAACATCAACTGCGGAGAAAAGACATGTTATCAAGTCTTTTCAAGGCCTTGGCCGAGCGCTACGAGGATTGGCGCCGGCGCGAGCAGGCCTATCGGGAGCTCTCCGCCCTCGATGACCGCTCGCTGGCCGACATCGGCATCAGCCGGTCGGAAATCCCCTATGCCCTGGCGCATCGGGTCGAGCGTGCGGTGCCGCCTTCGGGCGCGCCGATTCGCGGCTTCCGGCACGCCGCGTAAGCCGCGTCGCCACTCGACGCTCGGGCTCCGCTCGGGCAAAGTAGCGGGCCATGGCGCACGACCATGGTCATGACCATGACCACGCCCACCATGGCGGCCACGATCACGGCCGCCATGGCCATGAGCATGGCGGTCATGGCCACGGCGATGACGGCCATGGCCATCATCATCACGACGGCACGCCCACGTTGCTCGCCATTGGCACGGCGCTCAATTTGGGCTTCGTCGTGCTCGAGGCGGTGTATGGCGTGCTCGGCCATTCGCTCGCGCTGCTGGCCGACGCCGGCCACAACTTCGCCGATGTGCTGAGCCTGGCCGCGGCCTGGGCCGCGAGCCTTTTGGCGCGGCGCAGCCCGAGCGCACGCTACACCTACGGTCTCGGCAGCTTCTCGATCCTGGTGGCGCTGTTCAACGCGATCGTCCTCTTGATCGCGGTCGGCGCCATCATCCTCGGCGCGGCCGAGCGGCTGGCCGCGCCGGCGCCGGTCATGGGCCTCACAGTCGTGGTGGTGGCGTTGATCGGCGTCGCCGTCAACGGCGCGACGGCGCTCATGCTCGGCGGCGCGGCGCACGGCGATCTGAACGTCAGGGCGGCTTACGTGCACATGGCTGCCGATGCGGCGGTGAGCCTCGGCGTCGCCGCTTCGGGCGGCGTCATTCTCCTGACCGGCTGGCTGCGCCTCGACCCGATCGTCAGCATCGCGGTCGCGATCGTCATCGTCGCCGCCACATGGCGCCTCCTGCGCCAGTCGCTCGACATGGCGCTCCACGCCGTGCCGCCGACGATCGACGCCGAGCGCGTGCGCGAGCACCTGGCGCGGCTAAAAGGCGTTTCCGCCGTGCACGATCTCCACATCTGGCCGATGAGCACGACCGAGACGGCGCTCACCGCGCATATCGTGATGCCGGCGGGCCATCCCGGCGATGAGACCCTGTCCGAGATCGCGACCGGGCTTTTCGAGCGCTTCGCGATCGGCCACGTCACCATCCAGGTCGAGATCGATCCCGAGCACGCCTGCCGCCTGGCGCCCGACCACGTGATCTAGCTCTTACAGCACGAAGACCAGGAGCCCCAGCGCGATCGCGCCTGCCGCCCAGCAGTAATAGGCGAACGGGTCGAGCGCGTCGAAATCGTGGCGCCGGAAATAGCGCATGAGGAAGGCGACGCTAGCCCATGCGGTGAGGCCGGCGACAACGCCCGCGATCCAGGCGACGCCGCCGATCGCCGTGTGTGCGTGGAAGAGTTTCGGCACTTCCAGGACGGCCGCGCCCAAAATCACGGGCGTCGCGATCAGGAACGAGAAATGCGCCGCATCGCGATGGTGAAATCCCATGAGCAGCCCGCCCACCATGGTGGCGCCCGAGCGCGAGATGCCGGGGATGAGCGCGGCGCTTTGCCAGAGCCCGATCACGAGCGCCTCGCCCCAATGCATCTCGGTGAGCGTGCGCTCGCCGGCGCGGCGCCGCAGGCGCTCGCCCGCGAACAGCACGAAGCCGTTGACGATGAGGAACGCGGCCGCCACCGCCGGCGCGCCGAACAGCGCGCGGAACCATTTTTCCAGCGCAAAGCCCAGGATCACCGCCGGAATGGTCGCCACGACGATGAGAAAGAGGAGCCGCCAGTTGGCGTGCCGCTCGTCGGGCTCGCCCGCGCCGACGAACGCCGTCGCCATCTCCCACCAGTCGCGCCAGAAATATCCGAGCAGCGCCGCGGCCGTGCCGAGATGCAGCACGACGAGGAACGGCAGGTAATCGGGCGCGTCCTGGTCGATGTTCCAGCCCAGAAGCCGCGGCAGGACGACGGCGTGGCCGAGGCTCGACACCGGGAAGAGCTCGGTCACGCCTTGCAGGATGGCAGTGATTATCGCTTGCAGCGCGGTCATGCGGAAAATCTGCTCCGGGACAGGATGAGAGTGGACCAGCCATCGACGACGATGCGCCGGGACAGCGAAAAGCGGCACGTGCGATGTGCCGCCAGAACGGCGCTTTCCTGCCACGGGAGGAAGCCGCCGAGGATGGCGACGCCGCCGGGCGCGAGCGCGCCGGCGAGATCGCGCGCCATCAGCATCAGCGGCCGCGCCAAAATATTCGAGAGCACGAGATCGTAGGGCGCAAGCCGCCGCAGCGTGCGCGCGCGATAGGTGTTTGCGCGGACGGGCGCGAGCAAGGGCTTGAGCCCGTTGACCGCGGCATTGCGGCTGGCGACGCGAACGGCCTCGGGATCGATGTCGCAGAGTGAGACGCGGCGCTGCCACGTCTTGGCCGCGGCCATGGCGAGGATCCCGGTGCCGCATCCCATGTCGAGCACGCGGCGAAAGCGATGCCGGCGCGCGAGCCGGTCGAGCGCGATGAGCGCGCCGCGCGTCGACCCGTGCTCGCCGGTGCCGAACGCGGTCGCGGCGTCGATGGTGAGCGCGATGCGGCCCGCGGCCGCGCGCCCCTGCCAGCTCGTGGGACGGACGAAATAGCGGCCGGCCGCGACCGGCGCGAAACTTTTCTGATTCTCGTCGAGCCAGTCGCGCTCGGGCAGGCGCTCGATCAGCACAAGCGGGGGCGGTGCCGCGCCGCCCAGCCATTGCAGCGCGAGATTGGCCTCGAGCGCGGCGCGGTCGGGTTTCTCCCGCGCCAATCCCTCGACCCGCCAATCGCCGCCCGCAATGAACGCGCTCACGCTTTCGACGACCGGATCGAGGGCGCGCGCCGCGGCTTCGGCCCGATCGGCATCGCGCACGCTCAAGAGGACGCGCCACAGCGCGTTGCCGGTCCCTGCCACGCTCACGCCTTTTCGACGAAGCTGTCGATCACCATCTTGTCGCCGGCCTTGTCGAACGCGATGGCGAGCTTGTTGCCGTCGGCGCGCTGCACCGTGCCGTAGCCGAACTTCTGGTGGAAGATGCGATCGCCTGCGGCAAATCCTCCGGGCGGTGCGCGCCGCGGCGGGGCAGGGGGCGCGAGCGCCGTGCGCGCGGCCAAGGCCATGCGCACGGCTTCGAGCTTCGGCCGCGCGAGGATGCTCCAATCCTCGCCGAGCGCGTCGGTGCGCGGGTAGAGGCCGGGCTCGGCCTGCATCTCGGCGTGTTCGGCCGGCAGCTCGCCCAGGAAACGCGACGGCAAGGTCGGCTGCCATTGCCCGTAGACCCGCCGCACCGCGGCGTAGGCGACGAAGACGCGCTTGCGCGCCCGCGTCAGTCCGACATAGGCGAGGCGGCGTTCTTCCTCGAGGCCTTTCAAGCCATGCTCTTCCATCGAGCGCTGGTTCGGGAACAATCCCTCCTCCCAGCCTGGCAGGAACACGATGTCGAATTCGAGCCCCTTGGCGCTGTGCAAGGTCATGAGGCTCACCATGTCGTGCGCTGCCGCCGCGACATTCTCCATGACGAGGCTGACATGCTCGAGGAAGCCGGCGAGGCTGTCGAATTCGGCCATCGCCGTCACCAGCTCCTTCAGATTTTCGAGCCGGCCGGGCGCGTCGGGCGAGCGGTCCTGCTGCCACATCTGCGTGTAGCCGCTTTCGTCGAGCACGGTCGCGGCAAGCTCGGGATGGAGGTTCGTATCGGCAAGATTGCGCCAGCGCTGGAGCGCGATCAGGAATTCGCCGAGCGACCGGCGCGCGGCGGGCTTCAACTCGTCGGTGGCGATGAGGCGCTGCGCCGCCTCGGTGAGCGGCATGCGCTCGGCGCGGCCAAGCGTGTGCAGCGCCTGCATCGTCTGTGTGCCGATGCCGCGGCGCGGCACGTTGACGATACGTTCGAAGGCGAGATCATCCGCCGGCTGGTGGATGAGGCGGAGATATGCGAGCGCATCGCGAATTTCCTGGCGCTCGTAGAAACGTGGGCCGCCGACGACGCGATAGGGCAGGCCCAAGGTCAGGAAGCGCTCCTCGAACTCGCGGGTCTGGAAGCCGGCGCGAACCAGGATGGCGATCTCGCGCAACGATTCGCCGTGGCGTTGCAACGCCTCGATCTCCTCGCCGACCCAGCGCGCCTCCTCGATGCCGTCGCGCAATCCTTTCAGCACGACGCGCTCGCCGCCCTCGCCGCCCGACGTCCACAGCGTCTTGCCGAGCCGCCCCTCGTTCTTGGCGATGAGGCCCGAGGCGGCGGCGAGAATGTGCGGCGTCGAGCGGTAATTCTGTTCCAGGCGAACGATCTGCGCGCCGGGGAAATCGGCCTCGAACCGCAGGATGTTGCCGATCTCGGCGCCGCGCCAGCTATAGATCGACTGGTCGTCGTCGCCGACGCAGCACAGGTTGCGATGCTTCTGCGCCAGAAGCCGGAGCCACAAATACTGCGCGACATTCGTGTCCTGGTATTCGTCCACCAGGAGATACCGGAAGCGCTCCTGATACTGCTCGAGGATCGTCGCATTGGCGCCGAAGAGCGTCAGGTTGTGCAGCAGCAGATCGCCGAAATCGGCGGCGTTGAGCGTCAGCAGCCGCTCCTGGTAAAGCCGGTAGAGCACGATGGCGCGGCCATTCGCGATCTCGCCGGCCTCGACCTCCGGCACCTTGTCGGGGACGAGGCCGCGATCCTTCCAGCGCTCGAACAGCGCCAAAAGCGCGCGCGGCGGCGCCGTGCGGTCGTCGACGCGCTCGGCCTCGGCGATCTGCTTGACGAGGCGAAGCTGGTCGTCGGCGTCCAAGATCGTGAAGTTGGATTTGAGGCCGACCACCTCGGCGTGACGGCGCAGGATGCGCGCCGCGATCGAATGGAACGTGCCGAGCCAGAGCCCGTCGGCGGCGCGGCCGATCATGCGCTCGAGCCGCTCCTTCATCTCGAGCGCCGCCTTGTTGGTGAAGGTGACGGCGACGATCTGCGAGGGGAAGGCGCGCCGCGTCGCGAGGATGTAGGCAAGGCGCGTCGTCAGCACCCGCGTCTTGCCGGTGCCGGCGCCGGCCAGCACCAGCACCGGTCCCTCGATCGCCTCGACCGCCGCGCGCTGCGCCTCGTTGAGCCCGGCAAAAAAATGCTCCTCTGCGGTCGCGACGGTCGGATCCTGCATGGCGGCTATATAGCTTAGCGGCCGGCTTTCAGCTATCGGCCGTGAGCCTTTCTTTTGCCCGCGCGAGTTGCCGCGAAGAAGCCAATTTCGGGCATTTCCAGCGACCTTTCCGACGGCTGACAGCCGATAGCCGATAGCTGTTACACTCCCCCGCTTCCCGCAGACCCGGTCCGGTCCCGTGCACGCCGCCATCATCATCCTGGTCTTCATTTTCGCCTATCTCGGCATGGCGGCGGGACGGCTGCCGTGGCTCCAGGTCGACCGCACCGGCATCGCGCTTCTGGGCGTCATCGCGCTCCTCGGCACCGAGACGACGACGCTCGACGATCTCGGCGCCAGCATCGATACCTCGACCCTCGTGCTGCTGTTCGCGCTGATGATCATCTCGGCGCAATTCGCCGTGGCGGGATTTTTCGATCTCTGCGCCGGGTGGATCGTGACGAAGCGCGCGAGCCCCGCGCTGCTCTTGGCGCTCACCGTGGGCGTGTGCGGCGCGCTTTCGGCACTCTTGATGAACGACATCCTGGTGTTCGCGATGGCGCCGCTCCTCATCGCCGGGGCGCGCTCGCAGGGCCTCGATCCGCGGCCCTTCCTCATCGCGCTGTGCGGCGCGAGCAACGCCGGCTCGGCCGCGACGCTCATCGGCAACCCCCAGAACATCCTGATCGGTCAGCTCGGCAATCTGAGTTTCGGCGTGTTCCTTGGCGCCTGCGCGGTGCCGGCGGTATTCGGGCTCGTGGTGTTCTTCGCGGTGATCTGGCTCCTGTGGCACGACCGCATCGACGGCACCGTGATGGCGGCGACGCGCGAGGTGCCGGAGGTGCCGCGCCATCCCTACGACCGCAGCCAGACCGTCAAAGGGTTCGGCGCCATGGCGGTGCTGCTGGTGCTGTTCATGACGCCGATCCCGCGCGAGATCGGCGGCCTCCTGATCGCGGCCGTATTGTTGTCGAACCGCAAGATCACCAGCCGCACCATGATCGCCGGCGTCGATTGGCCGCTGCTCCTCCTGTTCGTGTGTCTCTTCGCCATCACCGGCGCGCTCGCCGATACCGGCGTGCCCTATCGCGCGCTCTCCTGGCTGCAGCAGCACAGTCTTCTCCCCGACACTCTCGTCGTGCTGGCGCCGCTCACGCTCTTTTCCAGCAACGTGATCGGCAACGTGCCGTCGGTGATCCTGCTGCTCCAGGTCTGGCCCAATCCGCCGCAGGGCGCGCTCTACGCGCTCGCCGTACTGTCGTCGCTCTCGGGCAATCTCTTGCTGACGGGCTCGCTCTCGAACCTCATCGTGGTCGAGCGCGCCGAGGCCTATGGCGTGCGGCTGAGCTTCGCCGACTACGCCCGCGTCGGCGTTCCGGCAACGCTCGTCTCGGTCGGATTCGCGTGTTTCTGGCTCGCCTGGACCGGGTGGCTGCCGTGGTTTTCGGGCGGAGGCTAGGCCTTCGCCTCTTCCACTTCGTCTTGCTCGACCGCGACGCGATTGCGGCCTGCGCGCTTGGCGCGATAGAGCGCGGCGTCGGCGCGTTCGACGAAGGCGGACAGCGGCTCGCCCGGGCGATACTCGGCGGCGCCGAAGGACAGCGTGATGCCGCCGTAATCTTGGTTCTTCTCGCGGCCCACGACCTTGCGCCGCGTCAGCCCCTGGCGGATATGCTCGGCGACGGTCGTCGCATCGGGAAGCGCGGTCTGCGGCAGGATGATGGCGAATTCCTCGCCGCCGAAGCGCGCCGACGTGTCGCGGCCGCGCACCGAATCGGTCAGCGTGCGCGCCACGAGGCGCAGCACCTGGTCGCCGATCTGGTGGCCATAGGTGTCGTTGAAGCGTTTGAAATGGTCGATGTCGGCGATGAGCAGGCAGAGACGCTCATCGTTCTCCATGGCGTCGCGTGCCGCTTCCCGCAAGCGCGTCTCGAACGATTTCCGGTTCGGGATCCCGGTCAGCGCATCGGTCAGCGCCTCGCGCTGCACCGTCTCGAGGTGCTGCTTCAGCTCGCTCACCTCGCCCGAGGCCTTGGTGAGCCTCTCCTCGAGCGTGCGGTTGCGCTCGGCGACGCGCTGCGTCTCGACGACGAGGTCGGCGACGAGCCCGCGGATGTTGGTGTCTTCGCCGCCCTCGACGATCGCCTCGGAGAAATAGTCGAGCGTGCGGCCGAAGGCGGTGGCGTCGCCGGACGCGGTCTCGACGTGCTTCCTGACCTGGTCGACGATGTGGGTGAGGCGGCCGCCCGCATCGCTCAGGATGCCGAGCTGGCCCGTCGCGTCGAAGAAGCGCGCGTAGAGCTCGGCATTGAGGTCGGGCGTGAAATTCTGCTTGTTCGAGATGAGGATGTCGAGCGTGCGCGTCAATTCCGGCTGCGTGCCGGCGGCAAAGGTGTACCAGACCGCGTAATTTTGCGGCGTCGGCGCGACCTCGTGGCCGAGCATGGCCTTCATGGCGTTGTCGGCGAGTTGCAAGGAAAGTTCGTTGTCGGCCGGCCCGTGCATTCGGAACCCCTGTCCCCGCGCGTTTCTAGCCCGCGAAGAGTTAAGGTTCCGCCAAGATCGGATGGTTAACCGCGCTTGAGGCCGATTACGCGGCCGGCCTGGGCCGGGCGCGGAAGAGTGCGGTGCGCGGCCGCCATCGCGTCGAGCCGTTCGCGCGTCTCGCCCGCCCAGGGCGCGGCGCGGCGCGTCTCAAAGCCGACATGGAGCACGAGCAACTCGTTGGTGGCGGCCAAATATCCGTCGATTGCGTGATACATCGCATGGAACAGGTGCGCGCGCTTCTCGTCGTGGTCGAGGATCTGGGTGGTGATGCGGATCGGATCGCCGGCCACGAGCTCACGTTCGTAGGTGACATGCGCCTCGACGATGAAGGTGCGGCCGAGCCGATGCTCGACATAGCGCCAATCGACGCCGAGCTGCTCCGAGATCGTATCGGTCGCGTGGTCGAAGGCGACGACGTAGGAGCCGACATTCATGTGCCCGTTGCCGTCGACCCAGTCCGGCCGCACGAAGGCGCGGTGCCGGTCGAACGGCGCGGCAAGGTCCAGGGGCGGAAGCGGGTAGGGGAAGGACATCGGAGGCGATGGTAGAGTCTATCCCGCGAAGCTGGGACTCCCTCTCCCCCCGCAAGCGGGCGGCGAGGGCGCGGGCTGGTCGCCCGATGAGGCAGTTCACGCCGCGGTGATCTGGTCGCGCAGTTCGCGGCCGACGACGTTCGCGATCATGGCGGCGAGCTTGTCGATGCGATAGGGCTTGTCGAGCCGCGCCATGCCGGGGACGGCGTTGGCCGGCACGTCCGCATAGCCGGTGGCGAGGATGATCGGCAGGCCCGGTCTCAGCTCGCGCGCGTGCCGCGCCAGCTCGGTGCCGGACATGCCCGGCATGGCATGATCGGTGATGATGAGATCGATCGGCGCGTCGGAGCGGATCACGTCGAGCGCCAGCGCCGCCGAGGATGCCATCACGACGCGATGGCCGAGTTGTTGCAGCATCGCGCCCGTGCCCGATGCCACCATCGGATCGTC
The DNA here is from genome assembly GCA_963729295.1 of uncultured Alphaproteobacteria bacterium. Taxonomy (GTDB): domain Bacteria; phylum Pseudomonadota; class Alphaproteobacteria; order ATCC43930; family CGMCC-115725; genus DATJLY01. Next base: position 12,226 of record CAVSNJ010000020.1, on the reverse strand, counting down.
GTCGACGAACAGCACGGCGTAGGACCGGCTTGGGCCGGGCGCCGCCGCGGGCGGCGGCGCGCGCGGCCGCTCCGCCACGTCCGCGCCCGCCACCGGCAGCCACAGCTCGACCTTCGTGCCGGCGCCCACCCGGCTGTGCAGCCGGATCACGCCGCCCGACTGCGCGGCGAGCCCATAGACCATGGAAAGGCCGAGCCCAGTGCCCTTGCCCGCGCCCTTCGTCGTGAAGAACGGCTCGGCGGCGCGCTTCAGCGTCGCCTCGTCCATGCCGCAGCCGTCGTCCACCACCGAGATGCAGACATATTCGCCCGCGACAAGCCCACGCACGTCGCCGGCGCCGACCGCTTCGCCGCGCGCGGCGATCGTCACCGCGCCGCCATCGTCCATCGCGTCGCGCGCGTTCAAGGCGAGGTTGAGGAGCGCGAGCTCGAGCTGGTTCGGATCGACGCGCACGAGCGACAGGGGCTCGCGGAAATCCATCTCGATCTCGACCGCGGGCCCGAGCGAGCGGCGCAACATCTCGACCATGGAGCCGACGAGCTGCGGCACGCTCACCGCCTCGGGCCGCAGATCCTGGCGCCGCGCGAAGGAGAGCATGCGCTTCGTCAGCGTGGCGCCGCGTTCGGCCGCCTGGATCGCGGAGCTGACGAGCGAGCGGCCCTGCACGCTCTCGGGCAAGGTGCGCGACAACAGGTCGAGATTGCCGAGAATCGCCATCAGCACGTTGTTGAAGTCGTGCGCGAGGCCGCCCGTGAGCTGGCCCAGGCTTTCGAGTTTCTGCATCTCGTGCACCTGGGAGAGCGCCTGTTCGCGCTCGGCGGTGCGCTCCTCGACGCGGCGCTCGAGCTCGGCGTTGGTCTCGGCGAGCTCGGCCGTACGTGCCGCGACGCGCCGTTCGAGCTCGACGTTCAAGCGCTCCAACTGCCGCGTCTTGCGATAGAGTTCCGAGAACACCCGCACCTTGGCGCGCAGCACTTCCGGCACCACCGGCACCTGCACGTAATCGACCGCGCCATGTTCGTAGCCCTTGATGCGGTCGATGTCGGTTGAGGCCACCGCCGAGACGAAGATGATGGCGGTCGTCTCGAAGCGCGGGTGGGAGCGGATCATCTGCGCCAGCTCGAACCCGTCGAGATCGGGCATGATGACGTCGATCAGCACGACGGCGATCTCCTGCCGCAGCAGGTGCTGGAACGCCTCCTGCGCCGAGGACGCGGCGAGAAGGTTCTCGCCGAGCTCGCGCAGGATGACGTCATAGCTCATGAGCTTGGCCGGCTGGTCGTCGACCAGCAGGATGTTGACGGGATTGGCGTTGGTCATCGCGCGGCTCCTCAGCGATGGAGCCACATGCGGAGCGCCGACAGGAGCTGCTCGGTATTGACCGGCTTCGCCAGATAGTCGCTGGCGCCGGCCTCGAGGCATTTCTCGCGGTCGCCCTTCATGGCCTTGGCCGTCAGCGCGATGATCGGCAGGCGGCGATAGGCGGCGTTGGTGCGGATGACGCCCATCGTCTGGTAGCCGTCCATCTGCGGCATCATGATGTCCATGAGGACGATCGCCACATCGGGCCGGTCCTCGAGCGTCTCGACCGCCTCGCTGCCGGTCATCGCCGTCAGGACCGACATGCCGCGCCGCTCGAGCACGCTCGACAGCGCGAAGATGTTGCGCGCGTCGTCGTCGACGAGGAGCACGGTGCGTCCCACGAGGTCGTCGTCCGAGCTGTGCAGCCGCTCGAGCATGCGCTGCTTCTCGGCCGGGAGCTCGTCGACGACGCGGTGCAGGAAGAGCGCGGTTTCGTCGAGCAGCCGCTCGGGCGATTCGACGCCCTTCACCACGACGCTCCGCGCCATGGTGTGAAGCTGCGCATCCTCCTCGGGCGTAAGCTGCCGCCCGGTGAAGACGACGACCGGCAGATCGCAGAGGGTCGGATCGCGGCTGATCTCCTCGAGCAGGTCGAAGCCCGACATGTCAGGGAGCCGCAAATCGAGCACGATGCAGTCGATCGCCTCGCCGCGGATCGTGGTGAGCGCCTCGGCGCCCGTCCCGACCGCCACGATGTCGATGTCGTCGTCGCCCAAAAGCTGCGCGACGCTGAGCCGCTCGGCCGCGTTGTCCTCGACGACGAGGAGGCGCTTCCGGCGCGGCTGCGTGTAGTCCTTGATGCGCGTCAAGGCGAGCTCGAGCCCTTCCTTGGTCGTGGGCTTGGTCATGAACGAGAAGGCGCCGCGCGCGAGCCCGTGCTGGCGGTCCTCGTCCATCGTTACGATCTGTACCGGGATGTGCCGCGTCTTCGGGTTCTGCTTCAGCTGGCTCAGCACGGTCCAGCCGAGCATGTCGGGCAGGAACACGTCGAGCGACACGGCCGATGGCTGATATTCCTGCGCCAGCGCCAACGCGTCAGCGCCGCGCATCGCCACCAGCACCTTGAAGCCCTGGTCGTGCGCAAGATCGGCGGTGATGCGGGCATAGTGCGGATCGTCCTCGACGATGAGCAGGATCTCGTCGCCCTCTTCGAGCCGGTCGCGGTCGTCGGGGATGTGTTCGATCGCCGGCTCCGGCAGGCGGAGCGGCGGCTGCACGATGAGTGCGGGGGGCTGCGGCACGGTGCCGGTGATTTTCTGCGGCCCCGCCGGCCCCGCGTATTTCGCCGGGAGATAGAGCGTGAAGGTCGAGCCCACGCCCGGCGTCGAGCGGAGCTGGATCTCGCCGCCCAACAGCGTCGACAGCTCGCGGCTGATGGCGAGGCCCAAGCCCGTGCCGCCATACTTGCGGCTGGTCGAGGCGTCGGCCTGTTGGAACGCCTCGAAGATGAGCTTCTGCTTCTCCGGCGGGATGCCGATGCCGGTGTCGGCGACTTCGAACGAGATCACCGAGGGCGCGCCGCGCAGCACCGGATGGTCCGGCGCCCAGCCCGCTGTCGCCTGCGTGATGGTGAGGCGCACGCCGCCCTTCTCGGTGAACTTGAAGGCGTTCGACAGCAGGTTCTTGAGGATCTGCTGCAGGCGCTTCGAATCCGTGATTATGTTGCGGTCGAGCTTCGGATCGATGACCACGTCGAAGGCGAGGCTCCTGTCCTCGGCCTCGTGCCGGAACGGCCGCACCACGACGTCCTGGAGCTGGCTGTAATAGACCTCCTCGGCATCGACCGAGACCGTGCCCGACTCGATCTTCGACAGATCGAGAATGTCGGAGATGAGGTTCAGGAGGTCGGTGCCGGCGCCGTGGATGGTGCGCGCGAAATCGACCTGCTTCGCCGTCAGGTTCGCCTCCGGGTTCTCGGCGAGCTGCTGGCCGAGGATCAGGATCGAATTGAGCGGCGTCCTGAGCTCGTGGCTCATATTGGCGAGGAACTCGGACTTGTATTTCGAGGTGAGGGCGAGCTCGTTCGCTTTCTCCTCAAGCGCGGCGCGCGCCTGCTCGATTTCCTGGTTCTTGCGCTCAACCTCGACGTTGCGCTCGGCGAGCTGCTGCGCCTTCTGTTCGAGCTGCTCGTTCGTCTCCTGCAATTCGCGCTGGCGCGTCTGGAGCTCGAAGGCGAGCTGCTGCGACTGCTTCAACAGCGCTTCCGTCTGCATCGTCGCTTCGATCGAGTTCAGCACGATGCCGATCGAGGCCGTGAGCTGCTCGAGGAAGGTCACCTGCTGCTCGGTGAAGGCGCCGAGAGAGGCGAGCTCGAACACCGCCTTCACCTGGCCCTCGAACTGCACCGGCAGCACGATCACGGCCTTGGGCATCGCCCGGAACAGGCCCGAGGCGATCGGCAACACCGTGTCCGGCAGCTCGGAGATCAGCATGCGGCGCGAGTTGGCGGCGCATTGGCCGATGAGGCCTTCGCCGATCTCCATGCGCTCGCGATGGCCTTCGCCGGCCTGGTCGGCGTAGGCCGAGAGCCGCTTCAAGTGCGGCTTCTCCTCGGCCTCGACGAGATAGATCACGCCGTTCTGCGCGTTGACGAGCGGTGCGAGCTCGGTCAGCAGCATGCGCCCGACCGTGGTCAGATCGCGCTGGCCTTGCAGCATGTTGGTGATGCGGGCGAGGTTGGTCTTGAGCCAATCCTGCTCGGTGTTGCGCTCGGTCGTGAGGCGCAGATTGTCGATCATCGTGTTGATGTTGTCTTTGAGCTCGGCGACCTCGCCGCGCGCCTCGACCTGAATCGAGCGCGTCAGATCGCCCTTGGTCACGGCGGTCGCCACCTCGGCGATGGCGCGGACCTGGGTCGTGAGATTGGCGGCAAGGAGGTTGACGTTGTCGGTCAGGTCCTTCCACGTGCCGGCGGCGCCGGGCACGTTGGCCTGGCCGCCCAAGCGCCCTTCGACGCCGACCTCGCGCGCGACCGTCGTCACCTGGTCGGCAAACGTCGCGAGCGTCGAGGTCATGTTGTTGATGGTCTCGGCCAAGGCCGCGACCTCGCCCTTCGACTGCACGGTCAAGCGCTGCTTCAGATCGCCGTTCGCGACCGCGGTCACGACCTTGACGATGCCGCGCACCTGCTCGGTGAGGTTGGCCGCCATGACGTTGACGGTGTCGGTCAGATCCTTCCACGTGCCGGCGACGCCCGGCACCGCGGCCTGGCCGCCGAGTTTTCCTTCGGTGCCGACTTCGCGAGCGACGCGCGTCACTTCCGAGGCGAAGGCGTTCAGCTGATCCACCATCGTGTTGATGGTGTTCTTGAGCTCCAAAATTTCGCCCTTCACGTCGACGGTGATCTTGCGCGACAGGTCGCCGCGCGCGACGGCCGTGGTCACCTCGGCGATGTTGCGCACCTGGCCCGTGAGGTTCGAGGCCATGAAGTTGACGCTGTCGGTCAGATCCTTCCACGTGCCGGCGACGCCCGGCACGTTGGCCTGGCCGCCCAGGCGCCCTTCGGTGCCGACCTCGCGTGCGACGGTGGTCACCTGGTCGGCGAAGGTCGCAAGCGTCGAGGTCATGTTGTTGATGGTCTCGGCCAAGGCCGCGACCTCGCCCTTCGACTGCACGGTCAAGCGCTGCTTCAGATCGCCCATGGCGACCGCGGTCACGACCTTGACGATGCCGCGCACCTGCTCGGTGAGGTTCGCCGCCATGACGTTGACGGTGTCGGTCAGATCCTTCCACGTGCCGGCGACGCCCGGCACCACGGCCTGGCCGCCGAGTTTTCCTTCGGTGCCGACTTCGCGCGCGACGCGCGTCACTTCCGAGGCAAAGGCGTTCAACTGATCCACCATCGTGTTGATGGTGTTCTTGAGCTCCAAAATTTCGCCCTTCACGTCGACGGTGATCTTGCGTGACAGATCGCCGCGCGCGACGGCCGTGGTCACCTCGGCGATGTTGCGCACCTGGCCCGTCAGGTTCGAGGCCATGAAATTGACGCTATCGGTCAGATCCTTCCACGTGCCGGCGACGCCCGGCACGTTGGCCTGGCCGCCCAAGCGCCCTTCGGTGCCGACCTCGCGCGCGACGCGCGTCACTTCCGAAGCGAAGGAGCGGAGCTGCTCGACCATCGTGTTGATGGTCTCCTTGAGCTGCAGGATTTCGCCGCGCACGTCGACGGTGATCTTCTTCGACAAATCGCCGCCGGCGATGGCGGTCGAGACGTCGGCGATGTTGCGGACCTGCGCCGTCAGGTTCGATGCCATGAAATTGACGTTGTCGGTCAGATCCTTCCACGTGCCGGCGACGCCGGGCACCACGGCCTGGCCGCCGAGCTTGCCTTCCGTGCCGACCTCGCGGGCGACGCGGGTCACTTCGGAGGCGAAGGCATTGAGCTGGTCCACCATCGTGTTGATGGTGTTCTTGAGCTCGAGGATTTCGCCCTTCACGTCGACGGTGATCTTACGTGACAGGTCGCCGCGCGCCACGGCCGTCGTCACCTCGGCGATGTTGCGCACCTGGCCCGTCAGGTTCGAGGCCATGAAGTTCACGGAATCCGTCAGGTCCTTCCATGTGCCGGCGACACCGGGCACGTTGGCCTGGCCGCCCAAGCGCCCTTCGGTGCCGACCTCGCGCGCGACGCGCGTCACCTCGCCGGCGAAGCGGTTCAGCTGATCGACCATGGTGTTGAGCGTCTCTTTCAGCTGCAGCATCTCGCCGCGCACGTCGACGGTGATCTTGCGCGACAGATCGCCGCTGGCGATCGCGGTCGCGACCTCGGCGATGTTGCGCACTTGGTCGGTCAGGTTGCCGGCCATCGAGTTGACGCTGTCGGTCAAGTCTTTCCACGTGCCGGCGACGCCCGGCACGACGGCCTGGCCGCCGAGGCGCCCGTCGGTGCCGACCTCGCGCGCGACGCGCGTCACTTCGCCGGCAAAGGCATTGAGCTGATCGACCATCGTGTTGATGGTCTCTTTCAATCGCAAAATTTCGCCCGACACGGTGACAGTGATCTTCTTCGACAGGTCGCCTTGCGCCACGGCGGTCGCAACTTCGGCGATGTTGCGCACCTGGCCGGTCAGGTTCGAGGCCATGGAATTGACCGAATTGGTCAAATCCTTCCACGTGCCGGCGACACCCTTCACCTGCGCCTGGCCGCCGAGCTTGCCTTCCGTTCCGACTTCGCGCGCGACGCGGGTCACTTCCGAGGCGAACGCGTTCAGCTGATCCACCATCGTGTTGATGGTGTCTTTGAGCTGCAGGATTTCGCCCGAGACGTTGACGGTGATCTTCTTCGACAAGTCGCCGCTCGCGATCGCGGTCGAGACCTCGGCGATGTTGCGCACCTGCGCCGTCAAGTTGGACGCCATCGAATTGACCGAGTCGGTCAAGTCCTTCCACGTGCCGGCGACGCCTTGCACGTTGGCCTGGCCGCCGAGCCGCCCGTCGGTGCCGACCTCGCGCGCGACGCGCGTCACTTCGCCGGCAAAGGCGTTGAGCTGATCGACCATGGTGTTGATGGTCTCTTTCAGCTGCAGGATTTCGCCCGACACGGTGACGGTGATCTTGCGCGACAAGTCACCGCGCGCGATCGCGGTCGCGACCTCGGCGATGTTGCGCACTTGCGCCGTCAAATTGCCGGCCATCGAATTGACGCTGTCGGTCAGGTCCTTCCACGTGCCGGCGACGCCCGGCACGTTGGCCTGGCCGCCCAAGCGCCCTTCGGTGCCGACCTCGCGCGCGACGCGCGTCACTTCCGACGCGAAGCCGTTCAACTGGTCCACCATCGTGTTGATGGTGTCCTTCAATTCGAGGATTTCGCCGCGCACGTCGACAGTGATCTTGCGCGACAGGTCGCCGCGCGCCACCGCCGTCGTCACCTGCGCGATGTTGCGCACCTGGTCGGTCAGATTGCCGCACATGGCGTTGACCGAGTTGGTCAGATCCTTCCACGTGCCGGCGACGCCGGGGACGATCGCCTGGCCGCCGAGCTTGCCTTCGGTGCCGACCTCGCGCGCCACGCGCGTCACCTCCGACGCGAACGAGCGCAGCTGATCGACCATCGTGTTGATGGCTTCCTTAAGCTGCAAGATTTCGCCGCGCACGTCGACGGTGATCTTCTTCGACAGGTCGCCGTTCGCGACCGCGATCGTCACCTCGGCGATGTTGCGCACCTGCGCCGTCAGGTTCGATGCCATCGAGTTGACGGACTCGGTCAGATCCTTCCACACGCCGGTGACTTCGCGCACCTGCGCCTGGCCGCCGAGCTTGCCGTCCGAGCCCACCTCGCGCGCGACGCGCGTCACTTCCGAGGTGAAGATCGAAAGCTGCTTGATCATGGTGTTGACGATGTTGGCGAGCCGGTTGAACTCGCCCTTCAAGGGCCGGCCGTCGACTTCGAGCGGCACCATGTCGGCGAGATCGCCGCGCGCCACGGCGGCGATCGCGCGCGTCACCGCCGAAGTCGGCCACAGCAGATCGTCGATCAGCGTGTTGACCGAATTCTCCATGTCGGCCCATGCGCCGGTCGAAGGCCCGACGCGCACGCGCCGGCGCGTCTTGCCTTCGCGGCCCACGATCTCGCCGACTTCCTCGAGCTCCTTCGCCATGCGCTCGTTGGCGGCGACGATCTCGTTGAACGTGTCGGCGATCTTGCCGGCGATGCCGACCTGGTCGCGCGGCAGCCGCACCGAGAAATCGCCGGTCCGCATCGCCTGAAGCGCGTCGAGAATTTCCTGCAAGGTTTCGCCGTCGTCGCGCGGCTGGTGGCCGTTGCCGGCTGGCTTGCCGCGGCCGTTACGCTTTTTCGCGGGCTGCGGCGGCTTGTTGGACGGCGCGTCGCTCGAGATGCCGGTTGCGCTCGCGCGCAAAGATTCTTTTGCCTGATCGTTCTGCGGCATCGACTGCCTCCACGCGCGCCTGACCGGATTCCGACAATTTATCGCCGCGGTACAGTGCCGGAAAGCGCCGCGAAGGACTGCGGCTCCTTATGACGCACTCACCTAACCCTTTAGGGGGCAGTCTGAGAGAATAACTGCCAGAAAAGCCATACGGTTGTGTCCTGCGTGTGACTTCAGGTTGAAGAATACAACCGTACGTGCCTCCGATTTACGGGGCGTGAACCACGGCATCATTCCAATATTTCCGCACGACGAGCAGCATCCAGCACGCGAAGTATCCCGACATCAGCCCCGAGACGGCGACATCGCAAAGATCGAGCATGTCGCGCTGTGCCGGCGCGAGGATGATCCCGACCGAGAGCGCGTATTTCGCGGCGAACACAAGCAGGTTTCGCAGCAGCGGAACGACGCTGCCGGGGACCTCGATCCGCCGGCTCGCGCGCGCGATGCGCAGCCGGTCGGGCCGCGCCGTGCGCCACGCGAGCGCAACTCCGACGGCGCCGACGACGATCCACTCGACGGCCGAGACCGGCGTCCCGAGCGCGCGCTGGGCGATCGAGACGACGCCCCAGCCTGCGAACAGGATCGGCACGACGAGAAGACGCCAGAGCGGCAGGGTGCGCGCCCGGAGCGCCTGACACCCCAGCACCACGAGCAGGGCCAGGAGCGCAAACACCCAGAGCGGCGTGTGCTGAAGAATGTCCGTGATCGCTGGCATGATGATCGGCTCCCGCGCGGCGCGGCTCAGGCCCGGGGTACGAACCGGTACCGCGGCCGCAAGCATATGGTACGAGTGCGTACCACAGCAAGCGGAAAATGTGCCGTGCCGGGTTCCCGCCGCGGCGGGAGCGACTAGGGCGTGGACTCAAACCTGGTCCAAAGTCTGGTCGCGGCGAGCAAGGCGGCCGCCAGGTAGTTTCTGGCGAGCTTGTCGTAGCGGGTCGCGATGCGTCGGAATTGCTTGAGCTTGGCGAAGAAGCGCTCGATCAGATTGCGGTGGCGATAGAGCGTTGGCTCGACGGATCGCTGGATTTTGCGATCGCGCTGGGTCGGGATATGGGCGCATCCGCCGGTTTGGGCGACCAGGTCGATGATTGCCTGGGCATCGTAGCCGCGATCGGCGATCAGAGCTTCGGCGGGTGGCAGCCCGTCGATAAGTGCCGGTACGGCGGCTTTATCCGAGGCTTGCCCGGCGGTCACTACGAGGCGGATCGGCAGGCCGCGCTCGTCGACGACGGCGTTGATTTTGGTGCTCAGTCCGCCACGAGAACGACCGATGGCGTGATCTTCGCCCCCTTTTTACCGCCCGCCGCGTGCTGATGCGCTCGGATGATGGAGCTGTCGACCAGATGCAGCGATTGCGGCGAGCGCGCCGCCAAGGCCTCGAACACCCGCAGCCATACCCCGGCCTTGGCCCAACGGTTGAACCGGTTATAGACGCTCGTGTACGGGCCATATCGCTCCGGCAGATCGCGCCAAGGCGTGCCCGTCCGCAGCACAAAGAAAATCCCGTTCAAAACCCGCCGATCATCCCGTGTCGGACGGCCGCCGTGAGGCCGGTGCTGCGCATTCGGCAGCATTGGCCCAATGATCTCCCACTCCGCATCCGTCAGATCGAACCGAGCCATCCAAGGTCTCCTTCCGGAATCCTTGAATCACTCCTCCCGATCCGACACAAGCAGTTTGAGTACAGACCCTAGTCCCCGAGCTCGGTCACGCCTTGGAGCACGAGGCGCTCGGGCGGCGTCGTGCCTTCGATGTCGCCCATCGCCTTCATCGCCGCGATGAGGGCGACGAGCTTCGCGCGCGAGACCTTGTTGCTGCGCTCGAACCCGTCGATCCGGCGCATCAGGTCGTAGGCTTGGCCGATCTCGGCGCGGTCGCCCTTCATCAGGCGCGCCAGGATGTCGATCGCCTCGTCGCGGTTCTGGTCGTTGTCGAACCAGGCGATCGAGCGATCGAGCACGCCGACAATCCGGCGCGCCGTCTCCATGTGCGTCTTCGCCCAGGCGAGCGATACGTCGGCCGCACCCATCGGCAGATCCTCGGTATAGTCCTTGATCATGCCGATGTTGCGGAAGCCCGCCTTCTCGGCGATGAAATTCACGGGCGGCACCAGCATGGTGGCGTCGACTGTGCCCGACTGGAGCGCGGCGAAGCGCTGCGCCGTGTTGCCGATGACGACGATGTCGTAATCGCCTTCGTCCCTCAATCCGTGCGCCTCGGCGATGCGGTTCAGGTAGACGCGGTTGATGTCGCGCAGGCCGCCGATGCAGATGGTCTTGCCCTTCAGATCCTCGAATTTCTGGATCGAGGGTTTCGCCACCATCTCATAGGGCGTGACGCGCCCGACGAGGCGCAGGATCGCGACTGGCGCGCCTTTTTCGATGGCGTGGATCGGCTCGACCGTGCCGATCGTGCCGACGATGTCGAGCGAGCCGCCGGTGAGCTGCTGCACGAGGCCCGCAGCGGTCGGCACATAGACGAGGTCGAGCGTGATGCCGGCAGCGGCGAAGAATCCCTTGTCGATGCCGATGTAATAGGGCCAGGCGCCCGAATTGGGCGAGCCGATGAGGCCGGTGACGATGGTCTCGGAGGCAGCCGCCGGCGCTGCCAGCGCCACGACTGCCGCGAGTGCCGCGCCAAATCCTCGCGCCCTCATATCGCGCCCGCTCTTACGCCGCCGTGATTTCCCGCGTCCCGATCTCATAGCGGAAGTTCGCCGGATCGAGGCAGTCGAGCGTGCCGGCCGCCGTTTGCCCGTGCGGATACATGAGGAACGGCACGTCGCCCTCGCGGTCGCCCGGCAGCGCCACATCGTGCGCGTCGTTGTAGGCGATCCAGTTGGTCTCCCACGCGCCGAACAGCGTCTGCCGCGCCGCCGCGACCTTGGCGTCGGTCATGGCCAGGTGGCCGGGCGGCTCCTCGAGCGCGACCTTCCGCACGTCGGCGGGATCGACCGGAACCCAGCCGAAGCGCGAAAGCCACACTTCTGCCCGGCAATGCTGCGCGCCCGTGATGATGTCGCTGTTGGCGCCGAGGCTCTTGTAGCCGAAGCGCGAGGGTGCGGCGCGAATGCCGTAGAGATCGCGCGCTGGCAGCCCTGCCGCGCGCGCAAGGCCGACATAGAGCGCGTTCAGATCGGCGCACTTGCCGCCCAGGTCGCCGGTGCGCAGCATAAAGGCGATGTTGCCGAGCCCGCAGCCGCGCGTCTTCGGATCGCGGAACGTGTTCTCGACCACCCATTCATAGATGCGCTGCGCCTTCACCAGATCGTCCGTGGCGCCGGCGGTGATCTTGAGGGATGTTTCCTTGACGATGCCGTCGGTCGGCAGAAGCTTGGTCGCCGCCGTGTAGAGGTGCCGCTCCGCGACGCCGAGTGGCGCGGGACGGCCCGGCTTCCCCAGATCGACGGCCCGGTCGCGCGTCGCGACCCGGCTCGTGATCGTGGCTGCGGCGCTCTCAGTTCCTTCCGGCCATTCGATCGCCAAAAACTTCGCGCGATAGGGGCCGGCGCGATGGATCGCGGCTGTGCCGCCGGCGACCTGATGCTCGTCGCCGAGCGGGCGTATCCAGTCCGCGGCCGCGATCGCCGGCAGTGGGACCCAGGCGCGCGTCACACCTTGCGGCTTGGCGATCTCGATCTCGGTCGTGATCTCGAATTTGCGCCATGTGCCCGGCTGCGGCGCGAATGAAGCCGCTTCCATGGCGCGCGCGCCGGGGATGCGCGACACCGCCAGGAACGCCGCTCCGCCCATCAGCATGCCGCGCCGGTCGATCCGCATCTCGTCCTCCCTCGTCTTATCCGCGGGGACGAAGATACGTCCGGCCCGGTGCGAGCGCCACGGGCGAGGCGGGGGACACAGGCTCGCCTGCACGGGGAGCGGCGTCGACCATATACGCTAAGCCGTTTGCGCGTCGGCGGCACGCGGGCGGCGGGGGTTTGGCTCGCGCCTAGCCCCGCCTAAATGTCCAAG
>CAVSNJ010000019.1:0-117411 GCA_963729295.1 uncultured Alphaproteobacteria bacterium | reverse complement strand
TCAAGCGACACGCGGCGTCCCGACCTCGGCTCCGTCGGCAGCGGACATCGCTTCGCTCGACAAGCGCGTTCCGGCCTTAAGTCGCATTCGGGTGATCTGACATGACCCGAGCTCCGCTCACTTTCGACAAACTGGACCCCGAGGTGATCGCGCGAATGTCGGAAATGACGCCAGCGCAACAGGCGGCAGTGCTGACATATCTCGCGGGCACGACGACACCAGCGCAGTTGATTTTCTGCCGCGACTATGACGAAACGCCGATTCCGCAACGCACCGCTTTCCTGCTGACCCTGTAAAGAAGGTGCCGCTTATCGCCAGAGTGCATCCCAAACGTATTCTCGAAGCTTTGCGCCGCTTCCGCGCACGCTCTGCTCGCCGACGCGATCATTGCGCGCGACGACGCGCGCAGCCATTTGAGCAAAAGAAGGCGAGCATCAAGCGCGCGTCCGACATGGTGTTCGCCGCCGAAGCCAGTCTGGCGATTGCACAAGACCGGCAACGGGACGCGCTCGCTCATGACGCCCTCGATATCGCCCGGCAGTCCGAGGGCGAGAAGATCACGGCCAGCCCGAGATTGCGGGAAGCGCGGTCTGCCGTGCAATCGCCGACGATCGCGTGAATGCCACATGAACGCGCTCGCCCAGTGCGCTCTCGAATTGGAGCCGTATTATGACGCCTGCGCGAAAGCGGACGCTCAGTGTTGTCGCATCGGCACATGCGGTCATCGCGGACGAGTGCGAGCAAGTCCTGCAAGATCACGCCGCGCTCTTGGCGAACTTGCGCGACACCGAGCTTTTGATCCGCATGATTCAGGACAGCGTGGCCGCTCGTGACACAGAAGGCGTCGTATCTTCCGAGACCAAGACGACTTGTCCGAGGCAATCAGGATCACGAATGCTTTACCGCCGAAGTCGGTTTGCATCCAAGGCTGCGAGCGCGCGCTCGCTCGTGCCATGAACGTCTCAACCGACTCGCGGAACTCCACTGCGACTGTGAAATGGCGACGGTGGTTCGAAGCGCTGCTCACCGACGCCAAGCACGACGCACTCGAGGACTGAAATATGAATTTTGGATCGGGACGAATGCCGGAAGCACGAGCGCATGCGTGTCGCCCGCTCGTCTCGGTACGGGAACGCCTTTACCTCATTGGGCCTATTCCCGTCACCTCGGCGGGGACCGCATCAAGCTGCCCCGATTGCGGTCCCCGCCCTCTTTTCCGAGCGTGCAAGACGACGTCGGCGCGGCAAATATTAGGAGTTGCCGCGTTGGAACAACCCGACAGAGCCGACGGTGGTTTTTATCATTTTGGGCTGCGCGGTCGGCACCCATTCCATTCGCGCTCCCTCGCGACACCGAGGGGCGAAATCCGGACCAAGTTTACGTCGGCAGTCCGGCGCGGATCATTCGGAGAGTGCCGCGTCACCAAGAACCCCGAAAGCCAGCGGCGAGTCTTCCTCCATTGCTCGCGCGGCCGGCACCTCTCTTTGCGGTGAGTGAGTTTTCACGTGAGAGCGCGCCCTCGACTCTCGTTCCAACATGTTCCCTAAATGTTCCCTATGACTTCGGTGCCCCTTCCAAGTGGGCGAGCCGATGGTCTGCATGTCGCGGGAGGAAGTCGCGCGCGACATCGCCATTGCGCTCGCCGTGATCCGTCCACCCGTCCAGATCGGGCGCGGGCGGAAGCTGCCGCACGAGGCGGACGAGCAGCGCCAGAAGGCTGCCGCGTTGATCGTCGAGCATTTCGAGCGCAGAGGAATTTGTTCGTTCAGGCCCGCGCCGGGTCCACTGCCGACAACGAGCAGGTTCTAGGGGGCGCTGAGGAGAATGTCGGACAACGAAGCAAGAACCTTAAGCGCATTTATCGCGTACGTGCGCGTTCTGCGCGATACGTGGCGCGTCGAAAGCCATAAGGAGCTTTGGTTTCGCGGCGAAGGAAAACCGCATCCGACATCGGTCTTGCGGCCGAAGCTTTATCGGCCGAGAAGTGACGCAGCTCTGAGACCATTCCCGGAACTTCTCAAAATAGAGTACGACCTTCATGAAGCATTCCAGCACGGCGCCGTCCAACTCCTTGAATGGGCCGAGGATGAGAATTGGAACTGGAACTCGTACTTTCTCATGCAACACCACGAGGCTCCCACGCGGCTTCTCGACTGGTCGGATGGCGCTTTGATCGCATTGCATTTCGCATTGCGCAACAAGGACAATGACAAAGAGGGCGCCATTGTTTACGTGTTGGAGCCATATCGGATGATGGACCAGCTCGACGCACTTCCAGAAAGAGCAATCGTGAAGGACACATGGAAGAGATACGTCGCGGCCCATCGTTCGTCTGGTTTTGATGAGGATGAATGGGAGACTCCTATTTGCCAGGCGACACAGAGGATCTAATGGAAGCGCCTGTTCCACAGGCTCCATTAGTGATGGAGTTCCCTAACATTACTCGACGGGTCGCGGCTCAACGCAGCCGCTTCATGGTTTTCGGAACAGACCCGAATTGGCTCGCGCGCGAGGTCGAGAAAGCCGACGCGCCGTTAAGCGTGATTACAATTCCTGCAAGCGCCAAAAATGATATGAGGGTGGCGTTGCGAGACGCCGGAGTCACTCAGTCCGTAATTTTCCCGGACCTCAACGGTCTCGGCCGCGAGATACAACAGATTTGGGAGGATAGAAGGTAGCCAATGCCGCCGCGGGCTCCAAGTAGGGTCAGCAAGACAGAGCCCATTGGGTCGTTCCCTACTTAGGCTCTGTCGGTGGCTTTGTCGGTGGCTTTGTCGGCGGGAGGAAAAACGGAATGCTCACAGTCGCGATCACTGACGCCGTGGTGACGGCGGTCGCCCTGAACTGGACGGCAGGACTGTTATTTTGCTCGCCGTCGTGCGTGTGATCGTCGCTCGATGCGGGCAACGTCGCCTTCAAGCGCCGCTGGTGTCGGATGATGATAGAGCGCATCGAGCAAGTCGCGCGGTATGTAGCTGCCGCCGATCACTGCCGCTCCAACTCCAATTCCTCCTACGACTACGATGACGGCGGGACCAAGGGACTTAGAGGTTGGGTCGAAGGTGCTCATAGTGTGCGTTCAGGGAGAAGCGCTCGAAGCCGCAATCGGCGAGGCGCGTTACCTCTCTTGCGCAAAGATTTAGGTCGCCAACGGATACTTTCAAGCCCAACTCAGCACCGCACCGCAACTCAACTCGACGAGAGCGCAAAAAGAAATGCGGAGCACGAGGCTCCGCATTTCTTTGATGAATGTCGCCGCAGAGCTTAGCTCGCGTTAGCGGGCGTGACCGACTTTTTGCCATTCGGCGACAAGATAAAGTTGTCCTCGAACAAAGCGAAGGTCGTTGGTATCTCGTCCTGTCGCCAATACCTGTCATCCGGCGTTTTCGATAAATCACGGTCCTTCCGCGCCTTGGCATCCGCAATGTTTCGTGGGACGACAAAAATGCGGCGTGTTAGCAGGCCATCGCCCGGCAGGAGAACGATAGCCAGCCAATCAAATTTGTCCTTCACGTTGTAAACGACGAACGTGCTGCCGCCGCGCTTGAACGTTCTCGACTTTACCGAAATGCTTTGCGGCGCGCTTCCGTCGCGCGGCTGCGCGATCACGTCGTAACCGGGCCAGTTGTCCGGGCACTTCATCGCGGGAACGCCCGCGAACGTCAATTCGCTTGCGACCAACATTTCACAAGCATCGCCCATCTGCTTCGACGTGTAAGGCCGCATGTCCTCTGGCCTAGGCTTATCCATGTTTCCTCCCTGGGGCGAAAGCGAAAGGAGCGGGCCAAGTCCGGGCTTTTTCCTGAAGGTTCCTCTACTGGCTTATTCTTTTGCTTCCTCGTCCATCTCAGCCAGCGTCTTGCTGCCCGGCGCTACACCCGAATTGTCGATCACTAGCGTGCCTGGCTTCTCGTACATGAAGCGATTGCACGGCGGGAAGCGATAGGGAGCGCATAAGTCGAGCCACTCCTTCGACAAGTGCGGACGATGATAGGTCTCTATCTCGTTCCAAGCCTTCGTCTTGAGCGCGTCAGGCGACAAGCGCACCATTTCGTCATGGGGCATCATGTACCATTGCTCCTGATACTTGAATGCGATCCAGATATCGCGGCGCTCATACTTCTTGTCGATTGTCCAGCGGCCCTTGAGTTGCACCTTGCGCAGTTCGCCGTCGCGTTCACGATAGAGGATGAAGTCCACTCCACCGTCAAAGACGGGCAGGAACACGTTGTAGCCCTCGTTCAGTGCGAGCGTGACGACGCTGTTGCGATTGACGACTTCTTGGATTTGAGTCTGATAGCGGTCTTTCGTAGGCATGACATGACCTCCAACTGACCTCTATTGAAGCGAAAAGGCCGGGAGCGAACCCCGGCCTTTTTCGTTTGAACGTCAATCGCCGTATCTCATGGCAACGTCGGCACTTGGTTAATCATCGATACGACCAGCCACGCGATCACGCCGCAGAACAGGATTAGGAATACTGGTGGCCAGAAGTTCATTGCCGCTTCTCCCATGTCTCCACGACCGCTGCGCGATTGTCTCTCACGGCCAGGATTGCGACGGCGCAGTGCCAGATCGCTTGGAACCTGATCGCGTGAAGGTGCGCTTCGGTCACGCTGTTGCAGATCACGGCAGCGCGGTTCCTGCCGAGGAGTTCGCCTTGCTGCCGCACGACGAAGAACTGGGGGTGTTGCAAAATCCAATTCATCGTCGCGGTATCAGGCTCGGCGGTCATGACTGATCCGCTTCTTTCCGTCGCTCGTGACGCGGTACACACCGCGCGAGATTTTCACGAGCACGGGCGGGTCCATCTTGACGAAGCGCAGGAACCACGGCTTCACGCCATTCTTCTCGCAGAGTTCCTTCATGCGCTCCATGGTCACTTCGCCTTCCTTGGCGAAAGCGATCAACGTCTTGTTCCAGGCGTCGCCGAAGCCATGCTTGCGCTGCTTCGGTGCAGCCTGCTTCTTCGTCGCGACCTTTTTCGCTGGTGCTTTGCGCGCCTTCTTCGGTGACTTTTTCTTCGGTGCCGACCGCTTGCGCCGTTCGTCCGAAACTTCAAGAGCGACCATGTTTTTCTCCTATGTCAACCGCATCATGCGGTCACTAGGAGCGGACGCCCTTTCCGCGAGGGAGCCAAGGTCTATTGCGGCGTGCGGAATCAGGTTGTTAGAAAGAGGATGCGGCAGGCGAACTGACGAAAGGAGGTGCCCATGAGCACAGGCAATTTCGCCTGATCGAAAGGTGAAACGATGACGAATGAAATCGACACCACGAAGATTCAGTGGGCCGATAACGGCGCAATGTTCTTCTGGCATCCTGACGGCGCTCTATCGATCCGGCTCTACTCGTGTTGGGGCGATGCGTGCCTTGCGTTGGGCAACAAGGAAATTCCCCGCGAGCTGGACGACGACATTTGGACGATACACGACCACCAGGACATTCACGACATGCCGCGCGAAAAGGTGGAGAAGATCATTCGCATCCTCGCAGCACGGAACCCGGACGTTGACGAAGCGGAAGCGAGGCGGTGGTTCGCTTGGTGTCTCATTTATCGCGAATGGGAAAAGGCTATTGAGGCCGAAGCCGACGACGGCGTGGAAATCCTGTCGCGTGTTCGCGCCTAGACCAAATTCAAAAATATAAACTTTATACTTTTGAGCGGGGCCAGCTTCGGCCCCGCTCTTTTTTCGTGGCGTATGACTGCGCGAGCGAGGGCCGCCGCATCAGTGCGGACTCAAACCCTCAGGTCAGTGCTGGTCATAAGCGCGGTGCCTCTCGCTCGCCCTCGCAACATGGGGAGCGGCCATGCCTCGCATCCATCAAACCGATTGGCACGACGCAGCGGAACGTATCGACATAGAACTTGAGGACGGCCCGCGCTTGAAGGCGATCCGTCAGCGCGACGTGGAGCTCGCCGACCTCGTGATCGCGGGAGCGTTGTCGCTCGACGATGCGGAGCTTGCGGCAGAAGGCCGATACAGGCGCACGTGCGTTCTCAATCGAATGCGCCGCGCGAAGCGAGCGGCAGCGTCACCGGCACGCTGACGGCAGAGCGCACGTGCAAGAGCGCTCGTGATCGCCGTCGCGCTCGGTGAGCGTTTCTGCGCGCCGAGGTGCGTTAATCAATATGATAGAGGTGTAAGTCACGACTTCGAGCGCCAGGGCAGCGTCAGCGATCTACCCGCGCTCGTGATCGAGGGTCGGCACGCTCAGCGCGCTTCACCGGTGAGCATCAGGGGGCGGGGCCGCTACGTGACATGCGCTCGAAATGCGCCTCGCCGGTCGCGCTGCGCTTGCGTCCGCAGAACGCGAGAACTTCCCTCGCATGTGTTGATACTCTAAAGCGAACGTACCCAAGTTGAACCCGACATGGGTTCAGAGAAGCGTTCACGTCGCGAACGCTTCATGTGCTGCGACAGAGCAGCGGCAGAGCGCGCTTCCTCCTAGCATCGAGGGCTTCGTTATCACTGTGTTAATTTCGGCCGAATCAACGAGCGGCGACGTTCTGTGGATGCGTCTAAACCCTTATAAACATTGGCGTCCCCGAGAGGAACTCGAACCTCCGACCCACGGTTTAGGAAACCGTTGCTCTATCCGGCTGAGCTACGGGGACGCTCCGCCGTTATAGCAAAGACGGTGCATTTGCGACGAGGCCTTCCCGGACCGGGCTTGCAAGACAGTCGGCGCAGGCTCCACAGTGAGCCTCCGCCAGCAACGGGCCACGCCATGGGCCCGCGCCGGGTCAGCCGAACGGAATTTTTCCGCACGCCGCTCATAAAGCGGCGACGCGGAGCACGTGAAAGGTCAGGGTTGGACGATGCGCAAGAAGAAACCCGCCGAGAACGAGTTCCTCATGTTCGACGTGCTTTACCAGGACGGCACGCGGACCTCGAACCGCAAGGTGCCGAGCGCGGAGCTCGATCCGCTGTCGCGCGATGAGTCGGTCTTGGCGATCATCGAGCAGCAGGATCGCAAGATCGCCGGAATGTCGGGGCATTCCCGCGGACCAATCAAGGCGATCACGCCATCGCGAGCGATGACGTGATCTCGACCGCTCGCGCGGCAGTCGAGGGAGCATGGCAGACGACCCGATAGCGATCGCCGAAGTGCAGGATGCGCGGCGCCAAACCCGTATCGCCAGCGCTCTCGACGGCAGAGCGCCGTTGCCGCCCTGACCCTTTCGGATCAAAAGAACGGGCTGAAATTGCAAAAATCGTTCGAATGCCTAAATAATTTGCCGAGACATGCGAAAACGTACTACGCTCGTAATTGAGTGATTTCGCGGTTCGCCTCCAGGGTTTATTTTGGCGTTCTTGAAATCGTCTTAAAACTTCGGAGGACCGCCCGAGTTTTGATTTGGCTCTAGAGCCGGCTTCCGCGCCCGCGAGCTGCAACCACAAGGACCCCGCCATGGCAGAAAACGAAGTGGTCGCGGCCATCCTCTCGGCAGTCCTGACGGCGCACGAGCGCACGTCCGAGGACGACGTCGCGATCGCGGTCAAGACCTATCACGCCTGCCTCACCGCTTTGCAGCATCACAGCGACGTGCCGCCCGAAGCGCGCTGGTCGGCCTCGGTCGAGCGCCGCCGCCTCGCGGATGAAGATGGCCGAAAGCCCTAACCCGCACCGAGCCAAGGCGACCGCCCGCGAGCGCCCGCGTCGGATCGAAGCGCTCATGGGCTTTCTCGTGCTCGCGGCGATCCTCGTTGGAGAGATCGCATTGATCCGTGGATCCTATCGGATCGAAGCGGTCCCGCTTCCGCCGGCGGCCCAGATGACCCTGCGCTTGACGTTCGGCCGATGACGGCGGAGGCGACCATACAAACCGCAAAATCGTTCGAGAGCGCGAAGAGCGACAGCGCGGAAGCCTCCGCACGGCACATCCTGAGACTCATCGTCGGACATTTTCACGGCGCACCCGGCCGGGTCCTGCGCGACGCAAGCCTGTTGCGCGTGTTCTCGTGCGACGGCTGGGCCGTGGAAAGATACGTTCCCGGCCGGCTCTATGCGCTCGAGTGCGGCTGGCTCAGTGCAGCCGCGGAAACACTCATCTTGACCGCGGCCGGTTACACGGCGGCATTCGTCGAGCCGCCCGCGCAAGAGAGGCCCCGTCCGGCATGAACCACAAATTCCGAGTGAAAGAGACCGTTACCTACTCTCCCGCCATGCTCGGCGGCGCGCATCGCAATGTGCGCTTCGAGATAGTCCGCCTGCTCCCGACGGAGCGCGGCATCCACCAGTACCGGGTCCGCTCTCTCGTCGACGGACACGAGCGCGTGGCGCTCGAAAGCGAACTGTCCTGAGCGGGCCGAACGCGTGAAACGCAGGCGTGAGGTCAGGCGGTCGTGCTGGCCTTCTTGACGGCGCCAGTCGCAGCAAGCTTCGCTTCGTTCAAATCCGCGGCTTCCTTTGCCAGGCGAAGCCCGCGCAAGCGCGCAACCTTCTCGTCTTCATCGAGACGGTCCTTATCGCGCTTGTTGAGACGCTCGGTCTCTTTGCGTGCCTTCTCCGCCAAGAGCGCTTCCGCTTTTTGGTGAGCGGCGCCTTGCCGATCTCTCAGCCGTGACATCACTGCTCCTTCGGCGTTGGGTCCGGCGACGGCCGCTGATCAGTAGCCCTCCCGTTCCATGCGTTTCCGCAGCGCCTTGCGCGTGCGGCGAGTCCCTTCGGCCTTTTCGCGCGCCCTCCGCTCGGACGGCTTTTCATAGGCGCGGCGACGTTTCATCTCGCGAAACGTACCTTCGCGCTGCATCTTTTTCTTCAGGACCCGCAGCGCCGAGGTTATGTCGTTGTCGCGGACGAAGACCTGCATGCCGCCTCAAGAAAGTGCGTGAGGAGATGCGCCAGCGGCGACCGGGGGCCGCCGCTGGCGTCCCTGACGTCAGTTGACGAGCGAGAGATGGTCGGCGGCTTGCTTGCCGCGCTCGCTGGTCACTTCGTAGCGGACTTTCTGCCCCTCGGTCAGAGAGCCGAGACCGGCGCGCTCCACCGCGGAGATATGCACGAACACATCCTTGCCGTTGTCATCCGGCTGGATGAAGCCGAAGCCCTTCTGCGAATTGAACCATTTGACGGTACCAACAGCCATGGCGGCCTCCAGTATGCGTTGAGTGACGCCGCGCTTCGATGCGCGGCGACGCAGCGTCAGCCTCATGGGTTCTTGATGGATCGCCTTTGGGCGGTACGGCAAGCGCCGAAGCGGAAACTGGCGGTGATGATATGCGCCTTCGCGAGCAGATTTACAACCTGGAACCGGGTTGGGGCTCCGGCAGCGCCGCTGCCACTCATGGATTTGGCACGTCGAATCGGAAGGTTCGCGGTTTTGAGTTCCGTTCTACGCGCAAACGGCACTTTTCGAAGTTTTGACCGTTATTCCACCTATGGCTGAAAATCACGATCTGCGCCGAAAGATCGCTCGTTGCAAGCGCTCGCTGCTGATCATCCGGGACACCGTGTCCGTGCGCCGCCTCGAGGACATGATCGAGGCGGCCGAGCTAAGGCTCGCGGAAATCGAGGCCGATACCAAAGTTGCAGAGGTTAGCTCGAACCCGTGAGGCGCTCGTCACGGGCGCGGCTTTTTCCTGGTGACGGGCTTTTCCGGGGCCCTTTCGGTCGCTTCTTTCGCGAGACGTAGCTCGCGCAACCGGGCGGTCTTCGCCGCTTCGGCGCGCTGCGCCTGCGCTCGAATGTCTCTTACGAGGATGTCACGTTCGAGGGCGAGAACGTCGGCGTCTTGCCGGCGATTCTCCATCAACTGATCCTTCGGGACAGGTCGCCCATGATCGATGAACGCCCGGTCCCGGCCACAGTTGCGAAGACCCCTTCCAACAACGCACGAAAGAGCGGCAGGGCGGCTGACGCCACGGTCTCCTATGCCATTGCAATGAACGCCGACAGCCCCATTTTGAAGGAGCCGCGCACGATGCGCCTGGGCCGGAACTTCGGGATCACCAAGCGCACGGCCTCAGGAGAGCGACATGGCAATCTATTGTCTCTGCTTTTATGGACAGCAACGCAGTGGGTTTGCCATCCACAGGTTCCGGCTCCCCGGGGACACAAGCGTGGTGGGCCTGCAACCGTCGCGGAGCCCGCGCGAAGCTCCCGCGCCCGACATCCGTGGCGGCAATTGCATTCCTCGCCGACAGTCGCCCGCGAATGAAGCGTGAGCTCCAAATCGCTGGTCGGCGGCGGCTGAGAGACAACGCCGTTTCGGAAACAGGTAGGGCGCGCTTCCGCCCGGATGATGGAGGGCGCGCTATGCGCTGCTATTTCAGGGCGATGCTGGCCGCGACGGCCGGTTTGTTGCCGGTGGCCGGCGCGCACGCGTCCGACCTTACCATCAGCGTCGTGAATGTGCGCTCGAACGCCGGGGAACTTCTGGTCGGCGTCTATGCGACGCCGCAAGCGTACAAGAGCGGCATCGCCGACAGCGCTACGAAAAGCGCGCTCCTGCCGTCGGCCGGACGCCTTCTCGGCGCGGCGTTGCGCGCCAGGGCGGGATCGCAGAGCGTAACCTTCGGCAATGTTCCTGCCGGTCGCTATGCGGTCGTGGTTATTCACGACGAAAACGACGACGGCCTGCTGGACGAGAATGTGCTTGGCGTCCCGTCGGAAGGCTATGGCTTCAGCAACAATGCCTACGGCTTTCTCGCTGCGCCCTCGTTCGAGGCTGCGGCGGTCACGATCGCGCGCGCGGACTCGCATGTCGTGAGCTCGATAACCCTCTCCTATCCGCATTTGGAGTCGAAAGAAGAACGCCAAGATTACCAAGGGTTAGTGGGATCATCGCAACCGCCTCCTTGACTTTGGAGCGCGCAACCGCCATTTAGGGCGCAGCGGTATTTCTCGCGGATGCGCGACGCGCCCGGCTTCGGCCGCTGGCGTTTTCAGAGACATCATTCGTCAACCGGACTTCCTGGTCGCGCGGGACGGGCTTCATCCAGGGTGAAGCGACGATAGCTCCGCATGCACCGATTTGGTGCAATTGCGGCCCACGCCCTGACATGAAAGTTCGACGTTGCAAACCTCATTTTCCGATCTTCGCCTGGCCGAGCCGCTTTTGCGTGCGCTGGCGGCGGAAAACTACCTCGCTCCCACTCCAATCCAGGTCCAAGCCATTCCACCCTTGCTGGCGGGCCGCGATATTTTGGGCCTCGCCCAGACCGGCACGGGCAAGACTGCCGCGTTCGCGCTGCCGATCCTGCAACTGCTTGCGCATCATCGCGCCGACGGTGTCCCGCGTACGCCGCGTGCGCTCATCCTCACCCCGACGCGCGAGCTCGCGATCCAGATCGGCGAGAGCTTCAGGACTTACGGACGGCACCTTTCCCTCCGCAGCGCCGTCGTCTTCGGCGGTGTCGGCCAGAAGCCGCAGGTCGATGCGCTCGCGCGCGGCGCCGACATTCTCGTCGCGACGCCGGGGCGGCTCCTCGATCTCGCGGGGCAGAAGGCCGTGCGCTTCGAGCGGCTCGCGATGCTCGTCCTCGATGAGGCCGACCGCATGCTCGACATGGGCTTTCTTCCAGCCGTGCGGCGGATCATCGCGCTCCTGCCCAAGGAGCGTCAGACTCTGCTCTTCTCTGCGACCATGCCCGAAAGCATCGGCCGGCTCGCGGCGGCCATCTTGCGCCAGCCGTTCCGGGCCGAGGTCGCGCCATCGGCAACCACGGTCGAGAGCGTCGATCAGCGCGTCATCTTCGTCGCCGCCGCCGAGAAGCCGCTCGTCCTCGCCAGTCTCCTGCGCGATCCCGCGATGTCGCGCGCGCTCGTTTTCACCCGCACCAAGCACGGCGCCAACCGGGTTGCCGAGCGACTGGCGCGGGTCGGCATCCGGGTCGATGCGATCCACGGCAACAAGTCGCAGGCCGCGCGGCAGCGGGCGCTCGCCGCATTCCGCGACGGAAGTGTGCCGGTCCTGGTCGCGACCGACATCGCGGCGCGCGGCATCGATGTCGATGCCATCAGCCACGTCGTCAATTTTGATATTCCGAACGAGGCGGAGAGCTACGTGCACCGCATCGGACGAACGGCGCGCGCCGGCGCGTCGGGCGTCGCGATCGCGCTGTGCGATCCTTCCGAGCGCGCGTTCCTCGCCGCGATCGAGAAGCTCACGCGACTCCGTCTGCGCGTAATCGAGCCCGTGCGCCAAGCCGCCGTTCCCGTGCACGCCGTATCCGATCCGCGGCCGCGGGCGCATCCTGGTACCCGGCCTGCGCCGGCAGAAAGGAAAGACTCCGATGGCCAAGCAGCACCTGCGCAAGATGGTGGTCACCGGCGACCACCTCGTGGCACCGGACGGCGGTCCGCCGTGGACCGTTCTCTGGGACACCGCCGCGAAGGCCGACGGAAATTGGAGCATCGTCCGCACGCCCAATGAGGCGACCGCGCTCGAGCGGGCTGCGCACTTCGTGAAGCTCGGCTTCGTCGTCCACGTGATCAAGGACCCGTCCGGCGCGATCGTGCTGAACGCGCGCGAAATCGCGCGCCGCTTCGGCCCCGCAGAGGACAAGGCAACGGCCGGCAATCCCGCGGCCAACATGCCGACTGCAGAGGAATCGGCGCACGAAATTCTGCGCGGCTTCGTCGAGAAGCATCTGGCGACGCCCGGCCGCATGCTCGCAGCGGCGACGCTCCAGGCGCCCCTCGCTGCAAATGGCGTCAGCCGAATGGAGTTCGAGCGCGCCGTCAGTTTCGCAAAGGAGCACGGCTGGCTCAGCGTCGCCGACGGCGTGCTGACATTGACTCAGGCGGGTTACGCTGCCGCCACGGAGTAGACTCCGCCGTTGCCAGCTGAATGTAGGAGGTGCCGATGCCCTTCAGACCTAACTACCGGCAGCAGCGCAGCGAGCGCAACCGCGTCAAGGAGCAGCGCAAGCAGGAGAAGCTGCAGAAACTCAAGGACCGCGTCGAAGAGCGCAAGGCGGCGCGGCAACCGGAGTCGGAGACGGAGCCGCCAGCCAGCGAACCGCAGGAGAGCTGAGGCGTGTCGCAGTCCTGCTAGCGCACGACTTTGCAGAGCAGGCGGCCCTGGTTCCATGCCTCGACGGTCTCGGTTCCGCGCAAAAGCAAAAGGATCCGCGCGGCCGCTTCGGCCTGGAAGTCGTCGACGCAGTCCGCGTCTCTTTCCCGAAGCACGTGTCCACCGACGCCAAGCATTGTGAAATGATAATTTTCCATTTGCGCCCCCCGGCGTATCAGAGGCGCGATTGCAGCCGCGCTTCGAGCGCCGCGGCCTGTCGTTCGAACTCCACGGCCCGCTCTTCAAGTCGATTGACGTCGCGGGCGATGATGGTGGTGCGCGCCATCTTCCGGCACGATCGCGCACGCTCAAGCAGATATTGGATTTCGTTCATCGGCGGCGTGCTCCGAATTTGGGCGGGCCGGGCGGTCGCTGCGAGCGAGTTCCGCTTCGCGCTCATAGCCATCGGGTGACAATGCCGATCGTTCATCATACATCATCCGGCGCTAAACAGCGATATAAATCCCCCGGGGAATTGTTTCAGTTAACTGTGACAGTGCCAAATCCACGCGTCATCGCGATCTTGCGTTCCTGCCGAGCGCGGGCCATGCTGGCGCGCAGCTTGCCGCATCCCCCAGATATCCGTGAGCTCGACAATGCTCCTCGCGCACGCCGCGCGAGGCACCACCCTCTTCGAGGAGGTCATCATGGCACTCGGCACGGTTAAGTGGTTCAACGTGCAAAAGGGCTTCGGCTTCATTCAGCCCGATGACGGCGGCAAGGACGTGTTCGTCCATATCTCGGCCGTCCAGCGGGCCGGATTGAGCTCGCTGAACGAGGGGCAAAAGATTCGATACGAGGTGGTCAGTGAGCGCGGCAAGCAGGCCGCCGATCATATTTCGGCCGTTGGCTGACGGTTGCGCAATGAAACCAGATGATGACCGCCGCAGCGCGGCGCGCACGAGGGCGGAGGAACTCCTCTCGCGTCCGGCGAAAAAGGAGCCGGATCGTGCTGCTGCGAATCGGAGCAAGGAGCAGCAGGCAATGGACGAAAAGATTGCGCGGCTGCGTCAATTGCGCCTGGAGAAGGAAGCCGCCGATCGTGCGGCGCACCCGCCGCGTCCGCGCGGAAACGCCGCGGCCAAGCCGCCGAAATAGCGCTTCCCAGTTCACTCGGAAACAGGCGGTCAGGAAACCGTTGCTCGCTCCGGCTGAGCTACGGGAACGCTTTCGCCTTTATCGCAAGGAGGACGCGCGCGATCAGCCGGCCTCGTCCTTGAACGCCTCGCGCGCGGTGCGGAACGCCTCGACCGCAGCGGGCACGCCGCAATAGACCGCGGTTTGCAGCAGCACCTCCTGCAGCTCGTCCTTGGTGCAGCCGTTCTTCAAGGCGCCGCGCAGGTGGATCTTGAGCTCCGCCTGGCGGTTCAAGGCCGTCAGCATGGCGATGTTGACGATGCTGCGCAGCTTCTTCGGCAGGCCGGGCCGGCCCCAGATCGCGCCCCAGCAATACTCGGTGATGAATTCCTGGAACGGGCGCGAGAAATCGTCGGCCGATTTCAAAGCAGCGTCAACATATGCCGTACCCAAAACCTCGCGCCGGATCGCGAGCCCCGTGTCGTGCACTTGCTTGTTGTTCATCGAGAGCCTCCTTTGTGCGAGAGCGCGATTCATAGCGCATCGCGCGAGCGAGGGGGCGGCGCGCGAAAAGGCTATGGGTCGGGCTTCGTCAGAAGCTCGATCTGCTCGGGGAAGGCGATGTCGAGGACCGGGCGGCGCGTGCCGTCGATGAAGCCGCGGACGCGGAGCTGCGCGCCGTCGAGCGCACGCGGATCGAGCCCCGCCGCGCGGCAGAGTGTCAGCGCATCGCGATCGATGCGGAGCGAAAGCGCGCCCGCCTCGCGCGCGCCGAGATCGACGAAGGCCGCGCCCTCGGCGAACGCGACATGCGCCACCCTCCCCTCGACGATCTGCCAGGTGCCGCCGTCCTTCGCGATAGCGGCGGCGTCGCGCACGGCATAGCGTTTCTCGCGCCACAAACCGCGATGGGCAGCGCGCGCGGCGGCTTCGGCGGCGAGAAGCTCGACGAGGCCGGCGCGGTTGTCGGCAGTGCCGTGGACGCGCGCGAGGCCGCGCACGACGAGCGTGCGCTCGACCCAGCGGCCGTTCGCGTAAAGCGCCGCGAGCGTGCGGCCGTCGCGATCGCTGCGCGTCGCGGCGAAGCGCAGCTCGAGTTTCTTCCCGGCGAGCAATTTTCCGAGCGCGGCGGGCCCGGCGAGATCGTCGATGCCGATGAGCCGCACCGTCGTTCCATCTGCGAGCGCGATCGTGTCGCCGTCGATTGCACGGGCAAACGTCGCGGCGCCGCCGGGCGCAAAGTCGGGTGCTGCCTCGCGCGCCGCGGCGCTCGCGGCAAGGACAAGCAGCGCCGCGGCCAGAAGGCCCGCGCGCATCACGCCTCGATGCGGTCCAAGAGCTTGCCGTCGGGCGCGAAGCACGCGGCGCAGAGCATGCCGCCCTGGCCCGCGCCGCCGTCGAGCGCAACGGCGTGCGCGGTCTCGACGATGCCACCGTGGCGGCGATGCGCGCCGCAGACGACGCGGTGGAAGCCGCCGAACGGCGCCTCGAGCGCCAGGACATCGCCACCGCCCCACCAGAATACGTCGCGTTGCAGATCGAGCGGCTTCTGCGGATCGATGCCGGCATTGACGAAGAGGAGCGAGCCCTCCTCGGTGAAGGCGGCGCGGCGCAAGGCGGCGAAGAATTCGCGGTGGCCGGGGCGCGCTGCGACGGCGCTGCGGATCGTCGCGGTCCAGCGCGTCATCGCCATGACGCCGTCGCGCGCGGCCACGACGCCGGCGCGCGCGTCGACGCCATAGGACGCGAGCGTCGCGGCGCCCCCGTGCTCGAGCAGGAAGCCCAGCACCTCGCGCGGGTTGGGCGCGAATTGCAGCTCCTGCAGCTTCTGCCACATCTCTTCCTGGCTGCCGCGTAGGACGACGATGTCGCCGAGAAAAGCCTGTGGCTCGGCCAGCACGGCGCGGCGGAAGGCGATCACCGCATCGACCGCGCCCGCGCCGTCGGCGCCATAGCCGAGGCAGTCGCCGAGATAGACGAGACGGTCGCCGGGATGGAAGCGCCGCGCCAAGGTCTCGTGCAGCGCGACAACACGCTGCGCCTCGCCGCGGATGGCAGCCACGGCCCACACGCGGCGGGCGCGGCGCAGCCGGCCAAAAGGTTCGGAATTGCAGGGCGGAGCGGCCACCGACCGCGGGCGCGGCTCAGGCCGCGCTGAGCATTTGCTCGAGGCGGCGGATCGCGGTCGGCTCGTCGATCTTCTCGACGGCGGCGAACTCGCGCACCAGCCGGTCGAGCGCCGCTTGGTAGATCTGGCGCTCGCTGTAGGACTGCTCGGGCTGGCCGGCATTGCGATAGAGGTCGCGCACGACCTCGGCAATGGAAGCGGGATCGCCCGAATTGATCTTGGCCTCGTATTCCTGGGCGCGACGGCTCCACATGGTGCGCTTGGCGCGCGAGCGACCCTTCAGGCGGGTCAGCGCCACGTCCATTTCCTTGCGGCTCGAGAGCCGCCGCAGGCCCGATCCCTGCGCCTTCATGGTCGGCACGCGCAAGGTCATGCGGTCCTTGTCGAAATGGACGACGAAGACGTTGATGGAGAAGCCGGCGATGTCCTGGCGCTCGATGCCGGTGATCTTGCCGACGCCGTGGGTCGGATAAACCACGAGGTCGCCGGCGGCGTACAGCGCTTTCTCCCGTTCGGGGGGCTTTTTCGCCTCGACCGGCTTTTTCGTCTCGTGCTTGCCCTTGGGCTCGGGTTTCTTGACTTCGATCTTGGCGCGGGCCAGGGCTTTCACGTCCGTCACCTCAAGGTCATAAGTTAACCTTCCGGCCCAACCCCAGTCGCCTGGCGCCCATGACCGGCCACACCACCCGGGACCCCTTTTGCCGGGAGAGGCACACTCTCTAGTGCACCTTTTCTTACAATAGCATAAAACCCGGCATTATGCCAGCGGATCAGGGATCAGCGCTTGCCCGGATTGGGGTCGAAATGGGCGGGATACTTGTCCTTGACATCCTTCCAGTCGTCGGCGTCGTCCGGCGCCTTACCCTTTCGGGTGATATTCGGCCAGGTCCCTGAATATTGCCGGTTGAGCTCGAGAAACGCCTCGGCCTTGGGCTCACTGTCCGGCACGATCGCCTCGACCGGACATTCCGGCTCGCACACGCCGCAATCGATGCACTCGTCGGGATGGATGACGAGCATGTTCTCGCCTTCGTAGAAGCAGTCCACCGGACAGACTTCGACGCAGTCCATGTATTTGCACTTGATGCAGGACTCGAGAACGACATAGGTCATGACGCCATACTCTTCTGTTGCTTCCTACGCCTCATTCTTCCTCTTTGAGCCCGAGCCGGGCGAGCACGCGGAGCCTCGCCTCGCCGCGCTCGTGGTCGGACACGTCGATCAGGCCGCCGATGCGCCGGAGCAGGCTGTCCTCGAGCGGATCGAGCACCCCGTCGGCATAGGCCACCTCCCACAACAGCTCGATCACCTCGACCCGCCGCTCGCGCGGCAGGCGTTCGGTGAGGGTGCGGGCGAAGCCGAAGAGCTGGGCCGAGTCATTGGCGCGACGTTCGGCCGCGGCCTCGAGCGCATCCGCCTCCGCGGCCGCAAGGCCGAAGCGGCGCTCCAAGAGCTGCCGGATCAGGCCGCGACCGGCCTCGTCGAGGCTCGCATCGACGCTGGCGATCTCGATGAGAAGCGCCGCGACCGCGACTTCGAGCTCGTCTCCCTGGTTGGGCGCAACCTGGTGCCCCGGCCCCTCCTCGAACAGCGCCCGCAAGCGATCGAACATTGCCGCTCCGTACCATGCGAGAACGAGTCGTTCAACCCCAGCTAAATTGAGGATAATCGTGCTGTGCAGACGGCGCCGCGAATTGGCTTCGTTCGGTAAAAACGCTGTCGCGTGGCGGCGCGGCGGCCGCGCCGAAAATTGGGTTCGTTCGGCCGAATTGGGTTCGTTCGGCAGAATCGCAGTCCCCGAAAATTGGGTTCGTTCCGTGAATTGCCCATGACCGTCTCGCGTCGCCTTGCCCGTCCCGCCGCGCCCCCGCGCGCTCCGCGCTCCATATAGGTTGTACGTTCTCGACGTACAAGGCCGCCGGCACCCGCGCCTGGGCCGCGGCACCGGGGACTTTTTAACCACTGGTCCGGCATTCTGGAGCGGGGCAAAACCAGAGGAATTGGCGCGGTGTCGGTCACCACGACGAATGTGGCGCTTGGTCTGCGTGAGACCGCCGGGAGCGGCCGGGCGGCCGCGTCCCCTTGGGCTGTGCGCGCGGCGGCCGGCCTGACGATCTTCCTCTTCGCCTTGACGCCGATCACGACGCGGCTCGCCGGCGAGCAGATTTCCGGCGTCACGCTCGGCGTACTGCGCGTCGTCGGCTCCGGCCTCTTCGCCTTTCCGCTCCTGCTTCTCTGCCGCGTACCGATTCCGGCCGAGACCGAGAGCTGGACCCTGGTGCTCGTCTCCGCGGTCGGCAGCTTCGCCGGGTTTCCGCTGCTCTTCTCGATCGGCCTGCGGCTCACCTCGGCCTCGCACGCCGGCATCATCATGGCGACCATGCCGCTCATCACGAGCGTTCTGGGACTCGTCATGGAGGGACGCCGGCCGCGCGCCGTGTGGTTCGCCGGCACGATCCTGGCATTCGCCGGCGAGGCCTTGCTGGTGGCGAACGGCGACGCAACTCCGGGCACGATTGCCGGCGACGCGATCGTGCTCGTTGCGTGCATCATGTGCGCGGGCGGCTTCGCCGCCGGCGGGCGCTTGGCGCAGCGCATCGATCCGCTCGCGGCCACGCTCTGGGCGATCGCGGTGGCGAGCCTCGGATTCCTGCCGGCCGCGGTGCTGATGGTCGGCACCGTCGATTGGCAGGCACTCACGCCGCTGACATGGCTGGCGCTGCTGCACATCACGCTCGGCGCGAGCGTCCTTGCCTATATGTCGTGGTTCTGGGCCCTGTCGCGGGGCGGCATCGCGCGGGTCGCGACGTTCCAGTTCGCGCAGCCGGTGCTCGTCCTGGTGTTCGCGGCGCTCATCCTCGGCGAGCACATGCCGGCGCAGCTCATCGTCGCGAGCCTCGTCGTCGTCGGCGGCATCGCGCTGGCGCGGCGCGGCTAATCCGAAGCGGTCCACGCCCCCGCGACAAAGACGGCTTCATCCTCGCCCGGCCAGGGCGGCATGGTGACGCCAATGGCGACGAGCGGCGCGGGCCCGTCGCAACGGAACTGGAAGCTCGTGCCGACCGGAAGCGAGAGGCTCGTCCCCGGGCCAAGCGCCACGATTTCCTCCTGCGCGCCGAGACGCCGCCACATGCGGCCCGTCCCCGCGACGATCGACCAGAGCTCCTCGACCGTGCGGTGCGCGACCGCGCGCGACACCGCGCCCGGCGGCAGCGCGAATTGCGCCATGCTGCCGCGCGCCGAGCGGCAGAGGAGCCGCACCGCCGATCCGTCGGGCGCCATGGCATCGGGCATTTCGGCCGGCCGCTTCGTCTCAAAGCGCATGGAACCTCCTCGCGCCCCGCTTCTAGCGGATGCCGCGATCTTTGCTATGGTGATCGCGATGGCGCGTGGTCGAGTTGTGGTGCTGCATTTCGTCGGGCAGATGCCGTTGGCGGGCATCGCCTGGCAGGCGATCCAATATCTCGCGGGATTGGAGCGGTTGGGGTTCGAGGCGTGGTATGTCGAGGACCACGGCGCCAACCCGTACGATCCGCGCGCCGACAGCGTCGTCATGGATTGCGCCTATAACGTCGAGTTCCTCGCGCGCGCCATGGCGGCGCACGGGCTGGCCGGGCGCTGGGCCTATTGGGACGCGATCAACGACGTCTATCACGGGCTTTCGCGCGAGAGCGTGGCGGCGCTCTATCGCGAGAGCGACGCGCTGTTGAACCTGTGCGGCGCGACCAGGCTGCGCGACGAGCACATGGAATGTCCCGTGCGCGCCATCATCGACACCGATCCGGTCTACGAGCAGATCAAATATGCCGAAGCCGACCGCGCGGCGAGGGCCTATCTCGACGCGCACACGCACTTCTTCACCTATGGCGAGAATGTCGGCGGGCCGGGCTGGATCGTGCCGCTCTGCGGCGTGCCGTGGCAGGGGACGCGCCCGCCCGTGGTGCTCGATCTCTGGCCCGCGGCGGCCGGGCCCGGCGAAAGCTGGACCACGATCGCGACATGGGAGAACAAGGGCAAGAACATCGAGTGGGGCGGCGAGACTTATGTGTGGTCGAAGCACGTCAATTTCCTGCGCGTGCTCGACGTGGCGAAGGAGGCGCGCGGCAATTTCGAGATCGCGCTCCTGCCGCCGCCCAACGACGTCGCGCGCCAGCTCCGCGCGGCGCATTGGCGCATCACCGATACGCGGCCGATCTCGGCCGGCCTCGACGATTACGCCGACTACATCCGGCGCTCGCGCGGCGAGTTCACCGTGGCGAAGGACATCTATGTCAGGCCGGAAAGCGGCTGGTTCAGCGACCGGAGCGTGTGCTACCTCGCCTCGGCGCGCCCCGTCGTGACGATGGCGACGGGGTGGAGCCGCTTCTATCCCGCGGGCGAAGGTCTGCTCGAATATCGCGACCGCGATGGCGCGCTGGCGGCGGTGAACGCGGTCGAATCCGACTACGCGCGCCACGCCCGGGCCGCGCGCGACATCGCCGCGGAATATTTCGGCAGCGGCCCCGTTCTCTCCCGGCTTCTGGCGGGCATGGGATTATGAGGGGCACGTTGAGCTCGCTCGGCGGCGCGTCGTCGCTCGAGACGCTTGCGCCGCCGGGGGACCGCGCGGTTTGGGACCGGCTCGCCTTCGCTCTCTTCGTCGCGGCGGCCGCTCTCGTCGTGCTGACCTTCGACCGGTACGGCGTCACCTGGGACGAGGACGCGAGCAACTGGTACGGCGTCTTCGCGCTCGACTACTACCTCTCGCATTTCCACGACCTGCGCGCGCTGTCGTTCCTCGACCTCATCAATTACGGCGCCGCCTTCGACATGAGTGCGGCGGCGCTCAACCTCGTGTCGCCGTTCGGCACCTACGAGACGCGGCACCTGTTGAACGGCTTCGTCGGCGTCATGGGCCTCATCGGCGTGTGGAAGCTCGCGCGCGAGGTGGGCGGCGCGCGCGCCGGATTCATCGCCGCCCTGTTCCTCGCCTTGACACCCAACTATTACGGCCAGATGTTCAACAACCCGAAGGACGTTCCCTTCGCTGCGGGCATGATCTGGTCGCTTTATTACATGGTGCGGCTTCGCCCCGAGCTGCCGCGCGCGCGGCCGCAAACGCTCGCGAAGCTCGCGCTCGCCGCGGGCCTCACCATGGGCGTGCGCGTCGGCGGGTTGCTGGCGCTTGCCTATCTCGGCCTGTTTCTCCTGCTGTGGGGCACGCGGCTTGCGCTCGAGGAGCGCAGCCCGCGCCTCTTCTTCACGCTCGGGCTCAGCCTTTTCTTCCGCACCTTCGCGCCGGTGGCGCTTGCCGCCTATGCTGTGATGCTGTTCTTCTGGCCGTGGGCGCAGGAAGCGCCGATCGTCCATCCGCTCGCCGCGCTCGCCACATTCTCGCACCAGGCGTTTCCTTATCCGACCCTCTTCGCCGGCAGCTACATGCTGCCCTCGAAGCTGCCGTGGTTCTATCTGCCGGTCTATATCCTGATCGCGCTGCCGGAGCTCGTGCTGATCCTGCTCGCGGCAGCGCCGATCGCGGTGTGGCTTTCGCTGCGGCGAGGGCATGCCCCGCTCGCGCGCGGGCACGCTCTCGCCCTTTTCATGCTGGGCTTCGCCGCGCTCTTCCCGGTCGCTTACGCGATCGCGATCCATGCCGTCCTGTTCGACGGCATGCGCCACTTCATCTTCGTGCTGCCGCCGATCGCGGCAATCGCGGCGCTCGTCGCCGACGCGGCGCTGGACAAGCTCGAGCGCGTCTCATGGAAGAAGCCCGCCTATGCCGCGCTCGGGCTTTACGGCGCCTATCACATCGGCGTCATGGCGCTGCTGCATCCCGACGAATATGTCTACTACAACATGTTCGTCGGCGGCGTGCATGGCGCGCGCGGCGTCTTCAAGCTCGACTACTGGGCCAATTCCTATGCCGAGGCGGTGCAGGGGCTCGAGGATTATCTGCGCGCCGAATATGGGCCCGAGTTCATGGCGCACGATTTCACCGTCGCCGTGTGCGGGCCGCCGGGCTCGGCCGGATATTATTTCCCGAGCAATTTCATCTATGCGCCCGACCGCGATGCTGCGCAATTCTTCATCGCCTTCACCAAGGACGATTGCGACAAGGCGGTGCCAGGGAACGTGATCTTCCGCGTGACGCGGCTCGGCACGCTCCTTTCGCTCGTGATCGACCGGCGCGAACTCCTCGCGCGCGCTCCGCGCCTTTCGGGCAGCCCGTGAGGCCCGCGTGGAGCCGCGCGAATACGAGCGCCTCGCCGCATCCGAGGAGCGGATGTGGTGGTTCCGCGGCCTCCACGCGAATCTCGTGGCGGCATGGAAGAAGCGCGCCGCGGGCGCCGGCGCGGCCGCACCATTGCGCCTGCTCGATGCCGGCTGCGGCACCGGCGGATTCTTGGCGCAGCTCGGCGCGGAGGTTCCAGGGGCACTCGGCTGCGGCGTCGAGCTCGACGAAACGGCCGCACGAATCGCGCGGCAGAAAAGCGGCGCCGCGATCGTCGCGGGCTCGGTCGAGCGCTTGCCGTTTGCGGACCAGGCGTTCGACGCGATTTTCAGCGCCGACGTCTTGTGCCATCGCGGCGTCGCGGAGGAAGCGGCGCTCGGCGAATTCCGGCGCTGCCTCCGGCCGGGGGGCGTTCTGGTGCTGAACCTGCCGGCCTATCGCTGGATGTTCTCGGCGCACGACATCGCCGTCGACAATGCGCGACGCTATGGCACAAGCGAGCTGCGCCAAGCGCTTGCCGGGGCGGGCTTCGTTGAGGCGCAAGTTTTGCACTGGAACGCGATCCTCTTTCCGCTGATGGTGCTGCGGCGTAAGGTTCTGCGGCGCGCGCCGGGGGCGCCGAGCGACGTCGGCCTGCTGCCGGCGCCGGTCGAGCGGCTCTTCTTCGCCTGCGTCGCGTTCGAGGCCGCCCTTGCCGCGCGCGGCCTCGCGCTTCCGTTCGGCGGCTCGATCCTGGCGACGGCGGTGCGACCATGAGTTTGGCGCTCAGCATCGTGATCCCGGTCTATAATGGCGCGGGCTCGATCGGCGAGCTCGTCGGCGCGCTTGCGGAGCTCGACGTGCCGGGCGGACACGAGATCATCCTGGTCAACGACGGAAGCCCCGACGATAGCCTCGCCGTGTGCCGGCGTCTCGTCGCTTCGGCGCGGGTGCCGATGACGCTCGTCAATCTCGCGCGCAATTACGGCGAGCACAATGCGGTGATGGCGGGCCTGCGCCACGCCGCGGGCGCGCACGTCATCACCATGGACGACGATCTGCAAAACCCGCCGGGCGAGGTGATCCGGCTTCTGCGTCATGCGCAGACGAGCGGCAAGGACGTGGTCTATACGCGCTATGCGCAGAAATTCCATGCCTCCTGGCGCAACCTCGCAAGTCGGGCGAGCAACCGCGTCGCCGATTTCGTGCTCGACAAGCCCAAGGGGCTTTATCTTTCGAGCTTCCGCTGCATGACCGCATTCATTGCGCGCGAGATCGGCCAGTATGATGGGCCGTTCCCCTATGTCGACGGGCTTATCATGCAGGTGACGCAGAGCGTCGGCGAGCTCGAGGTCGAGCATCTGCCGCGCATGGCCGGACGCAGCAACTACACGATCCGGCGGCTCGTGCGGCTGTGGCTCAATCTCTTCGTCAATTTCTCGGTGATGCCGCTCAGGATCTCGACGTTGAGCGGCTTTGCCTTGAGTCTCCTGGGGCTCTTTGGTTTCGCCTGGGTCGTGGCGGAAGCCTTCATCCACGAGACGCCGCCCGGCTGGGCTTCGCTCGCCGCTGCGGTGCTGCTGCTTTCCGGCGTGCAGCTTCTGATCCTCGGCCTCATCGGCGAGTATCTGGGCCGGCTCTATCTCACCCTGAACCGCAAGCCGCAAGCCGTGGTGCGCGAGGTCGTGAAGAGCGAGCCCGCGCGAGCGCCGGCCGAAGTCGTCGCGCGCCGCGGCGTCTAGAGTGCGATCGGTTTAGACGAACGAATCACCTTCTCCGGGTGTTGCCCGCGATGGCGGCAACCGGAGTACGGGCATGCGGCGGGCGGCGGCGGCGGTCTTACTCATCGTTCCGCTCGCGGGCTGCGCCGCCATCGGCCCCGTCGTGACCGCGCTCACCTCGGCCGGGGTTGCGGGAGGCGTGACCTCCGCCACCGGCAGCGCCGTCATCGGCATCGCGGCGGGCGTGGCCGCGAGCTATGGCGTCGATCAGGGCGTCGATTGGGGCGAGCGCCACATCGAGGACCAGGTGCAGAAGGCGGTCGCGTTGGCGGCCGGGCCGCTCGAACCTGGGCAGTCGGCGCAATGGCACGTCATCGCCGCCTTTCCGTTCTCAGGGCGCGACGGCAGCGTCGAGGTGGCGCGCGAGTTCGGCCAGTCGATCCCGTGCAAGGACGTGGTGTTCTCGTTGGACGACGACGACAAGCACAACATCTATACCGGCACCGTGTGTCGCAACGACATCGGCGAATGGCGCTGGGCCGAAGCGGAGCCGAGCACCCATCGCTGGGACTATCTGCAGCAATAGATCGGCTCGCCATTGCGAAAAGCGCCAGCGACGAAGCAATCCGCAGGGATTGCTTCGCTTCGCTCGCAATGACAGAGGGTAGGAATCTTCCGTCGCCCCCGCGAAGGCGGGGGCCCAGAGCAACCGCACGTCGCTCGCCCTGGGTTCCCGCTTGCGCGAGACCTCTGCGAAACTGACGGCGGCTTCGAATTGTGATTCACTTGGCGCGCGGGCTGAGGGGTGGGCCATGACGGAGCAACCGAGTTTTGTGGACGCGCTGCTTCCGGCGGGGTTCGGGCGGAACGCGAAGCTGGAACGGATATCGGGGCTGATCGACTGGTCGCGGATCGAGCGGCTGGTCTCGGCGGTGCGGCCTGGCGAGACCGGCCGGCCGCCCTATGCGGCCCTGTCGATGCTGAAGGCTCTGTTGCTGCAACAGTGGTACGGCCTGTCCGATCCCGGGCTTGAGGAGGCATTGCTGGACCGGGTGTCGTTCCGGCGCTTTTGCGGGTTTGCGCTCGACGCGGCGACGCCGGACGAGACGACGCTGTGCCGCTTCCGCAACGCCCTCAAGGAGGCGGGGCTTGGGCAGGCGGTATTTCAGGAGGTGCTGGGTCAATTGGAGATGGCCGGGTTCGTGCTCAAGGCCGGCACGCTGATCGACGCCACATTGGTGCAATGCGCGGTTCGCCCGCCGCCGTCCGGCTCGACGCCGCGCGATCGGGAAAGCCGCTCGCCGCATGATCCGGACGCCAATTGGACCCGTCGCGGCCCGCACCGGCGTCTGTTCTTCGGCTACAAGGCGCATCTCGGCGTCGACCGGGGCTCGGGGCTGATCCGCAGCCGGGTGCTGACGCCCGCCAAGACCTATGAGAGCGAGGTGGCCGACGCGCTCATTTGCGGCGACGAGCGGGCGGTCTATGCCGACAAGGCCTATGAGAAGCGGGCCCGGCGCGCGGCGTTGAAGGCGCGCGGCGTCAAGGACCGCATCCAACACCGCCGCACCAATGTCCAGAAGGAGCTGCCGCACTGGCAAACCGTGCGCAACAAGTTGATCGGCCGCATCCGAAGCGCGATCGAGCGGACCTTCTCGGTCCTCAAACGACGCTACGGCTTCTCGCGCATGCGCTACCGAGGGCTCGCCGCCAACGCCTGCCACCTCGATCTCATCATCATTGCCTTCAACCTGCGAACCGCAGCGGCGAACGCCGCATGACCCGGCTGCCACCAGCGCAAGCCTGAGCGCGGCAAAGCCAACCCGCTGTCACCAAAGCCAATCAACCCTGGCTCTCGGGCAAACCCAATGCCCTTTCGCAGAGGTCTCGCTTGCGCGGGAACGACGAAGCAATCAGCCGCTAATGCGTCGGCGCGGTGCTCGAGCCCGAGCCCATGGTCGCCGACGCCTCGGCCCAGGCCGGCATCGCCTTCAGGTCGGCCGCGGTCTTGCCGACCGTGAGGCCTTCCTTCTGCGCATCCCAGCTGAACTGGTCGAGCGGCATCGCGACCTTGTGGCCGCCCATGCCGAGCACGCCGCCCGCGTTGACGACGAGCCGGTTGATCTGATGCGTCGCGGGATCCATGAGCTCGGTCGAGACACTGCCGAGCTTCGTGCCGTCGGAGCCGTAAACCACTGTGCCGTCGAAGTGCGACACGTCGGCGGCGGTGAGCGGGTTGACGGCAGGGACGGGTTGCGGCGCCTGGGACAGGCCGGGCGGGCGCGTGGCGGACGCAGGCGGGCCGGCCGGACCGATCCCTTGCGCCATGGCCGCGCTCGCCGCGACCGTGAATGCCGCCGCCACCATCACTGAAGTGAGACGCATAATCGAGCCTCGCTTGATGATTGACCTGTCGCCGTAACGTCCCAACCGGAAGCGTTGTTCCGGCCGGGCGCCCAACCTAGAGGCGAAGACTCAGGAAAGACCCAGCAACGCCGCGGCGAGCGCGCTCGCGACGATTTCGGCGCGCGCCAGTCCCAGCTCGGGAAAGATCGGCAGGCTCGTCACCGTCGATGCCGCGCGCTCGCTTTCGCGCAAGCCGCCGGGCGCGATCGCGACGCGCGCGCGATAGGCCTCCTGGAGATGCACCGGCACGGGATAGTGGACGAGCGTGCCGACGCCCGCAGCGGCCAAGCGCTCGCGCACGAGGTCGCGCGCCGCATGACGAACGACATATTGGTGGAAGACGTGATCGGCGTCTTGGCGGCGCGCCGGAAGCGCCAGTGCGGTTCCCGCGAGCCGCGAGTCGTAGAGAAGCGCCAAGTCCTGGCGCGCGCGGTTCTCGGCGTCGAGCGAGGCAAGTTTCGCGCCGAGCACCGCCGCCTGCAAAGAATCGAGGCGCGAGTTCGTGCCGGGCACGGCGCTGACATAGCGTTTACGCCAGCCATATTCGCGCAGCTCCCGCACGCGCGCGGCGAGCGCCGGATCGTTCGTAACGACCGCTCCGCCATCGCCGAGCGCGCCCAGATTCTTGGTCGGATAGAAACTGAAGGCGGCGATATCGCCGAACGTGCCGAGGCGCTTGCCATGAAGCCGCGCGCCATGCGCCTGGGCGCAATCCTCGACGATGCGCGCGCCATGTTGGCGCGCGAGATCGAGGATCGCGTCGAGATCGGCCGCCTGGCCATAAAGATGCACCGGGATCACGGCGGCGATGCGGCCGGGCGATGATGCGAACGCGCGCGCGAGGGACCCGGGATCGAGCGTCATGGCCGCGGGCTCGATATCGACGAGCAGCGGCTTCGCGCCCGCCAGCTCGATCGCCGCCACCGTCGCCACCGCCGTGTGCGACACGGTCGCGACCCAATCGCCGGCGCCGACGCCGAGCGCCTGCAACGCCAGCACCAGAGCGTCCGTGCCGCTTGCGACGCCGACGGCATGAGACGCGCCGAGATAGGAAGCGAAGGCCCGCTCGAACGCTTCGACCTCGGGACCCAGGATATAGCGGCCGCCATCCAGCACGCGCGCGATCGCAGCGTCGATCGCCATGCGATGCGCGAGATAGTTGGCGCGCGGATCGGCCGGGGGGATCGGAGGCGGCGGCATCACAGATACTCTTTGAGCCGCGGCCGGAAAAAATCGAGCGTCCGCGAAATCCCGTCCGCGAGGCTGACGCGCGGCGCCCAGCCGGTCGTCTGGCGGAACAGGCGATCATCGGATTCATAGTCGCCGATGTCGATGGCGCGGCGCTCGGGCGGAAACTCTTTCGCCTCGATGCGGCCGCCGCCATTGGCCGCCACCATCATGCGCGCGAGCTCGGCGAGGCTGAGCGCCGGCGCGCCGCCGACATTGAAGACACGGCCCGCCGTCTCCGCGCGCGAAGCGGCCAGCAAAAACGCATCGGCCACGTCATCGACATAGGCCAGGTCGCGGCGCTGCGCTCCGCCCCAGACTTCGACGGGCTCGCCCTCGAGGAGCCGGCGCACCCAGATGCCCAAAAAACCCTGGCGCGCGTCTTTGATGCGCATGCGCGGCCCGAAAATATTGGTGAGGCGCAAGGACAGCGCGCGCACGCCATGGATGCGGTGATAGAGCAGGTGATAGGCCTCGCCCGCCATCTTGGCGACGGCGTTGGGATCGGGCGGATGGAGCGGATGCGCCTCGTCGACCGGCAAGCGGTTTGGCGCGCCATAGACCTGGCGCGTGCCGGCATAGACGATGGCGGCATCGGGCGCGTGCTTGCGGCAGAGCTCGAGCAGCGCGAGCGCCGCCTCGGCATTGGCGCCGAAATCGCCCACCGGGTCCGCGACCGAGTCCATGTGGCTCGTGCGGGCGGCGAGGTTGAAGACAGAGCGGCAGCCGGCGACGAGCGGCGCCACGCGGGCGCTGTCGCGCAAATCCGCGATCTCGACTCGCACGCGCGCGCGGAAGGATGCGATGTTGGCCTCGTTGCCGCCGCCCTCGGCATAAAGCGAGTCGACGATCGCCACCTCGGCGCCGAGCGCCACGAGTCGCCCCGCCAGCGTCGAGCCGACAAAGCCCAGTCCGCCCGCCACAAGCACGCGCGCGCCCTGGTAGGCGGCTTCGAGATCGCCGGTCACCGCATGACCTCAAGCATCATGCCATCTTAACGAAACCCTCTCCCCGGCGGGGAGGGCCGCGAAGGGGAGCGGCGTAAAAACTTGCGTCGCGCGCGTCCGCGTGATTCCGTCGCAGGCCGATGAAGCGCACGCTCGTTCTTTTGGCGGCAGTGCTGGCATCCTGCGCGCCGCGAGGAGCGCCGCCGCCGCCCGTCGCGCCGCCCGAAGCCTTCGCCGGACGGCAATGTCTTGCGCTGCTCGACCGGCTCGGCGTCGCCTATGAGGTGGCGCCCGTTGCCGCGGCAGCGGCGTCGTGCGCGGTGGAAGACCCGGTGCGGGTGAGCGCGGCCGCGATCCCGTGGGACCAGTCCGGCATCGTCGCCTGCCGATTCGCGGTGGCGCTCGACGAGTTCGCGCGCGACGACGTGACGCCGCTCGCCACATCCTATTTCGGCGAGCGCGTGGCCGAAATGCGTAATTTCGGGACCTATGCCTGTCGCACCACGCATGGCGGGCACGAAAGCCTGCACGCGCTCGGGGAAGCGATCGACATCGCGTCCTTCATCCTCGAAGACGGCAGCGTGATCTCGGTCGAGCGCGACTGGCGCGCCGCGGGCGCCAAGGGCCGCTTCCTCCATGCGGTGGCACGCGCCGCGTGCCAACGATTCAGCCTCGTGCTCACGCCCGATTCGGACGCCGACCACGCGAACCACCTGCACCTCGATAGCGGTCCCTATCGCAAGTGCGGCGTGCGCGACTTCTAGTTGAAGATTGAGAGCGCGAGCCAGACGAGCGCGCCGGCAGCGCCCGCGACGGCGCCGAAGATCGCGAGATAGCGGTCCGCCGCGGCGGATGCGCGGGCACGATCGCGGCGGTTTTCGCTGTGCGCCATGGTCCCTACCTAATGGGGATCGCGCGAAAGATCAATGGAAAGATGCGCGAATTCGCAACTTGCGAGCGAAACTGGCGAATAACGCTACGCGCGACAGGGCCTCTGAAAGCGAGGAACGGCCGCGCCGTTCCTCGTCTGCTCGGGGAACGGCGCGGCCTTACGTGCGGTGAGCGATCAGCGCGCGCGCTTTGCCACGATCTTGTTGCGCAATGATCCCAGTTGCGGCGAGCGCACTTCGACCTGATCGCCGACCTTGAGGAAGAGATCGGGCGGCTGCACGCCGTCGGGGCCGACCGGGCTCGCATCGGCCGCGGTGCCTTCGCCGGTGCCGCTTGCGATGATGTCGCCGGGCTTCAAGGTCAGGTCGCGCGACAGATACTCGAGATACTGCGCGAACGAGAACGTCATCTCGCCGGTGTTGTGCTTCTGGCGGCGCTCGTTGTTGACGTAGGTCTCGATGTCGATGGTGTTGCAGTCGAATTCGCGCACCGCAATCGTCGGACCCAAGGACCATGACGTGTCCCAATTCTTCGGGATCGCGAAGTTCATCGGACCCAAGGGCTCGCGCGGGCTGCGGATGCTCCAGTCGCAATAAAGCGTGATGCCCCAGACCGAGCTCTTGAGGTCGTCGGGCTTCAGATCCTTGCCGCCCTTCGACAGGATGATGGCGGCCTCGCCCTCGTAGTCGAGCCGGTCGCAGCGCGCCGGATAGATCACGTCATCCTCGGGGCCGATCGCGTCGCTCACCGTCCAGAAACCCCAGATGAAGGGCTTCGAGTCGCGGTTGTTGCGGCGCGCCATGCGCTCGCGATGACTTTGGAAATTGGAGCCGGCGCAGGCGACGCGCACGCCCGTGGGCACGGGCGGATGGATCTTCACCTTGGCGGCGTCATACGTCACGCTTTCGCCGCGATGGTCCTTGTCGTCGGACGCGTTGGCGAGGTGGGCGAGCGAAGCCTCGGCGTCGTCGAGCGCGCGTGGGCCGCTTTCGATGAGACGCTTCAAATCGGCCGGCACCAGCGCCTGGCCAAGCGTGAAGGCGTGCCGTTCGCCGCGCTTCTCGCGCAGATATTTGGTGCAGGCGCGCGACAGGTCGACGACCTTGCCGTCCTTCAACGCGCCGGTGCGCTTTTCCGGACCATAGACGACGATTTGCATGTGATGCCCCTTCCGTGTGGTTCAATCCTCAAAGCGGCGCGCCGCCGATCTTGCTCAGCCATTTCCAGCGCGGCCCGTCCGGGCCCTTGGGATCGTAGGTGATGAGCACCGACGTGTCGTGCGACAGGCCGCGATCGGGATAGTGCGTGAAATCGTAAATGCCGTTGACGCCGGCGAAATCCTTCAAACCCAAGATCCAGGCGCGCAGCCGATCGGGCGACGCATCGGTTCCGAGCGCGCGCAGGCCCGAGACGGTGATGAGCGCCGCGTCCCATGTGTCGGCCGTGTTGTTGTCGGCCTTCATGCCGTGCTTGGCCAGGATCGCGTACATCTCGTGCTGGATCTTCTCGACGCGCGGGTCGAGTGTCGTGACTCCATCATGCGGCGGGAAGAGCGCCGAGGCCATGACGAGGCCTTTCGGCAGGAACGCCTCGTACTGCGCCATCTGCTGGAACACCTCGTTGCCGCCGGTGGGCGCCACCGGCACGTCGAGCCCGGTCTGGATCATGCCCTTGAACACGGTGGCGCAGGGCGAGCCGGTGGTCCAGGCGATGAGGGCCTGGGCACCCGCCGTCTTGATGCGCTCGATCTGCGCTGAGACCGTGAGGTCGGTCGGGTTGAAATGCTCGTACTGGACGATTTGGATCGACGCGTTCTGCGGCTCTTTCAGGTCGGTGGCGATGGCGCGGTCGGCGTCCTGGCCGGTGACATCGGTCGGGTTGAGGATGCCGATCTTGGTCCAACCCTTCATGCGGTAATAGCGCAAGACGGCGTTGATGCCGTCGAGCGTGTCGGGGCCCGAGGCGAAGGCGAAGCTGCCGGATTTGGGATGAAGCGCCGGCGAGTTGCACCACATCACCGGCCCGTCGGCAAGAAGGGGCGCGACCGCGGCGCAGTTGGCGACCGGGCCCGTCACCATGAGCGCGGTCGGGTGGGACGCGATCACGTCGGTCGCGAGTTGCACCGCGAGCTGCGGCTGGCTCTGGTCGTCGCCGTAGATGAAATGGACGGGACGGCCCTTGATGCCGCCCTCGGAATTCACCCAATCCTCGAACGCGTCGAAATTGAGCTTCATGTATTTGCCGACGAAGGCGCTGATGCCGGTCATCGTGGCGATGACGTGGATGTCGAAAGTATCCGCCGCGCGCGCGGACGGCGCCAGCGCAAGACCGACGACGGCGGCGACGAGCGCGAGGCGCGAGGATTTGGGCAAGACGCTCTCCCTCAATCGGAATCGGCCACGAGCGCCGCCGCCGCGCCCTTCGCCCGTTTCGGCGCCAAGGACGGCGACAGGCGCTCCAGCACCTGGCCCTTCGTCTCGACCGCGAAGAAATAGGTGACGAGGACGCCCACGAAGGTCAGGCACCCGAAGGCGGCGAAAATGCCCTTTAGGCCGATCAACGGCAGCAAGCCGCCGATGAAGGCCGGGCCGGCCGTGCCGCCCA
The DNA here is from genome assembly GCA_963729295.1 of uncultured Alphaproteobacteria bacterium. Classification (GTDB taxonomy): domain Bacteria; phylum Pseudomonadota; class Alphaproteobacteria; order ATCC43930; family CGMCC-115725; genus DATJLY01. The sequence continues at coordinate 85,199 of CAVSNJ010000019.1, read as the reverse complement.
AGCGCAGCCAGGCATTGCCGAAGCCGCTGCCGAGCGCGCGTAGCTCGGTCGGGTAGAGCTCGGCCGTATACGTGCTGAGCGAGAGCGCCAGCATGCCGACGCCGATCTGCATGACGACGAGACAGACCAGCACAGTCAACGCCGCGGGGTTCGCCATGAGCGCGAGCGCCCAGAGCAGCACGGTGCCGACGCCGAGCCCGAGCATGAACATGCGGCGCCGGCCGATCGTGTCGATCAGGCTGATGGTGAAGAGGAAGCCCGGCAGCTGCATGATCGCGAAGATCGCCTGGAAATGGAGCGCCTCGGCGACCGGCATGTGATAGACCGTGCGCCACACCGTCGGCAGCCAGGTGAGGAAGCCATAGGTGATGACGTAGGTGCAGAACCAGATCGTCCAGACGGTGAGCGTGCGCTTCAGATACATGCCGCGGAAGAGATCGCCGACGCGCGTGTCGTTGCGCGGCACGCGCGGCAGGTCGACCGCGATGGGCGGCAGCGGCCGCGCGCCGCCATGCGAGATGAAGCGCTCGACCCGCGTCAATTCGCGGTCGGCGTCCTCGATGCGGCCGTGATTGGCAAGCCAGCGCGGGCTTTCCGGCAGAAGCCTGGCGAGCGGCAGCACCAAAAGCCCGGGGACGGTGCCAAGCACGAACATCCATTGCCAGCCGAAATGCGGCACGACCCAGGCGCCGATCCACGCCGTCACCGGCAGGCCGATCGCGAACGCGCACTGGTAGGAGAGGACGAAGCGCCCGCGCCGGCGCGACTGCGCGAACTCGTTGATATAGGTCGCGAGCACGGGGATGGCGCCGCCAAGGCCAAAGCCCTGAATGAAGCGCAGCGCCATCATCTCCTTGAGGCTGCCGGCGAAGGCGCAGGCAAAGCTCATCAGCGAGAAGAGCAGGATCGTCGCCATGATCGACGGCACGCGGCCCCAGCGCTCGGCGGTCCAGCCGAACAGGAGCGCGCCGAAAATCTGGCCGATGAACCCGATCGAGATGGCGCCGCCGATCGCGGCCGGCGCCAGGTGCCACTCGCCCACGAGGACGGGCATGGCATAGGACAAGGTCATGATGTCGAAGGCGTCGAAGAAGAAGCCGGTGCAGATGACGACGCCGATCCAGATATGCCACGACGACAGCGGCAGGCGCTCGATGCGCGCCGCGATGTTACGGTCGGCAGCGGCCGCTTCCATGGCTCCCTCCCGGCGTTCGTTCTTTTGGGAGCCGAGCTTATCACCCTGCCGGACGAGCGGCGAGGGGGGCTATTTCCTCATTTCCCGACCATCACGTCGCTTGCCTTGATGACGGCGATCACCTCGTCGCCGACCTCGAGCGCGAGCTCGTCGACTGCCTCGTTGGTGATCGAGGAGGTGATCACCCTGCCGCCGCCGATATCGATGCGCACGTGCGCCGTCGTCATGCCCTTCCGGACCTCGATCGCCGTGCCTTTCAGTTGATTACGCGCGCTGAGCTTCATCTCGGTCCTCCCGCCGTCATATCGGGCGAGATATAGCGCAGCCGGCGCGCCTTTGCCATTTCGGCTGCACCAGCGCGCTCGTCGCGCGGCGCATGGCTAGAGCCAATAGCTCGGCAGGTCGTAATGGGCATGGAGGCGCGCTTCATAGTCGCGCCCGAGTGCCAGCGCGGGATCCCATTCGGGCGCCGACTTGATGCGCCCGCGCGTCACGTCGAATTCGATCGTCCGCTCCGACCAGCTTATGTCGCGCACCCAGTTCGGTGCGACCAGCACCTTCCTGCCCGGCCACCAGTTGCGCGTGTCGACGACGAGATAGCGGACCACCCAGGCGGCGCCGTCGAGCAACAGATCGGCGACGTGGCCGATGGCGCCATCGCTTGCCTCGATACCATAGCCGATGATGTCCTCGGCGCTGCGCAGATCGGGATCGCCCTCGGGCTCCACCACGGGCTTCGCGCCCGCGGCATAAAGCGGCGCCTCGAACGGCGCCATGCCGCCTATGCCGAACCCCCAATAGGGCGTCCAGCCATAATAGTCGTAGATCAATTCCTCGTAGCGGCGCGAGACCGGCACGTCGGCGGACAGCGGCGGGCTCTGCTCGACCTGCGCGCGCGTCAGATCGACGGCCAGCAATTTCTTGTCGAGGTCGGCCGCGCGTAACTTCTCGGGCGGAAGCAGAACCTCGCGACCCGGCAGCCAGTCGCCGGTGTCGACGACGGCCCAACGGATCGTCCAGGCGCGGTCGTCGAGCAACAGGTCCTCGACGCTGCCGATCTTGCCGTCCTTGGCCCCAATCGCGAGGCCGATCACGTCCGATACCTTGCGGAACATGGCTGCGCTCCTCTCCTCGGCGCCACCAACGGCGGGCGAGAAGCAGCGTTCCGGTGCGAGCGAAGTTCAATCCGCGGGCGGGACCGCACCGCGCGATTGACAGGGCGTGCGCGCCTCGTCTATGGCGAAAGGAAAGAACATGAGAGGGACGACATGCACGGGAAGACGAAGGCCGCCCTTCTTCTTGCAGCGCTGACGCTGGCGCCGTGGGGAGCCCGCGCGGCCGACACTTACGACATCAACGTCATCCTGCCGATGACCGGCGGCGCCTCGTTCGTCGGCAAGGGCCAGCACGACAGCCTTGAGGCCTTGGCCGCGGTCGTGAACAAGGCGGGCGGCATCGGCGGCAAGCCGCTCAAATGGAGCTATCACGACGACCAGACGAGCCCGCAGATCGCGGTTCAGCTTGCCAACGAAATTCTCGCCGACAAGCCGTCGGTGATGCTGGGCTCGAGCATCGTCGCGATGTGCGCCGCCATCGCGCCGCTGATGAAGAACGGGCCCGTCGATTACTGCCTCTCGCCGGGCTACCACCCGCATCCCGGCGACTTCGTGTTCTCGGCCTCGAGCTCGTCGACCGATCAGTTCGCGGCAGTGGTGCGCTACTACCGCATGATGGGCTGGACCAAGATCGCGTTGCTGAGCACGACCGACGCGAGCGGCCAGGACGGCGACCACGCCATCGACCAGGTGCTGGCGCGGCCCGAGAACAAGGACGTGAAAAAGGTCATCCAGGAGCATTTCAATCCGACCGACCTGTCGGTCGCGGCGCAGATCGAAAACATCAAGGCATCGGGCGCCGACGCGCTCATCGCCTGGACGACGGGCGCACCGGCCGCCACCGTCTTCAAAGGCGTGATCCAGGCCGGGCTCGACATTCCGCTGGTGCCAACGAGCGGCAACCAGACGTTCGCGCAGATGGAGCAATGGGCGGATTTTCTGCCGAAGAAGATGCTGATGCCGTCAGCGCTCTTTCCCGAGCATGACGGGCTCTACAAGCTCGACCCCGCGGTCGAGAAGGCGCAGCACGACATGTACGCGGTGCTGCAGGAGCGCGGATTGAAGGCCGACAACATGGAGGCGACGTTGTGGGACGCGGGCCTCATCGTCGTCGGCGCGTTACGGAAGCTCGGACCCAACGCCAGCGCCGAGCAGATCCGCAGCTACATCGCCACTCTCACCGATTTCGCCGGAATCGACGGCGTCTATGACTTCAAGGAGAATCCCGAGCGCGGCCTCGGCCCCGAGAGCTCGATCGTCACGCGCTATGACGCCCAGTCAAAGGCGTGGGTGTGGCTGACGAAGCCCGGCGGGGCGCCGCTGAAGTAGCTACCGCCGCGCCGACTGGAGCGCGCGCCAGAGCTTTTCCGGCGTCGCCGGCATCTCGATGGCGGGCGCGCCGACCTGGTGCAGCGCGTCGTTCACGGCGTTCATCACCGCGGGCAGCGCGCCGATCGTGCCGGCCTCGCCGACGCCCTTGACGCCCAGCGGATTCCGCGGCGTCAGCGAGACGTTGTGGCCCAGGTTGAAATCGCAGAAATCGTCGGCGCGCGGCATGCAGTAATCCTGGAACGAGCCGGTGAGGAGCTGGCCCGATTGCGGCTCGTACACCACCTCCTCGACGAGCGCCTGGCCGATCCCTTGCGCGATGCCGCCCTGGATCTGCCCGGCGCACAGGAGCGGGTTCAGCATGCGGCCGACATCGTCCACCGCCGCATAGCGCACGAGCGCCGCCTTGCCGGTCTCGGCGTCGATCTCGATCTCGGCGATGTGCGCGCCCGAAGGGAATGTCGCGCTGTTGGGCGGCCCGTAATCCGAGCGCTCGGAGAATCCCGCCTCCATGTCGCGCGGCAGATCGCCTGAATCGAAGGCGCGGCGCGCCACCGCGGCGAGCTCGACCTTGCGGTCGGTGCCGGCGATCGCGAAGGCGCCGTTCTCGAACACGACGTCGGCGGCCGACGCCTCCATGATATGCGCCGCGATCTTCTTGCCGTGCTCGATGATGCGGTCGGCGGCGATGACGATGGCCGAGCCCGCCAGCATCGCCGAGCGCGATCCGAACGTGCCGATGCCGTCGGTGACGAGATCGGTGTCGCCATAGCGATAGCGGATGCGCTCGGAATCGAGCCCGAGCTTCTCCGAGAGAATCTGCTTGAAGGTCGTGCCGTGACCTTGGCCGTGATCCATGCTGCCGGTGATGAGGGTGACCGATCCCGAGGGATCGAAGCGGATTTCCGCATGCTCGAAATCGCGCCCGCCAGTGCCGGCGACCGCAGTCGCGACGCCCACGCCCAGAATCTTGCCACGCTTTTGCGCCTCGGCGCGGCGCGCGGGAAGATCGCGGTATTTGGCGAGCGCGAGTGCATCCTCCAGATTCTTGGCGAAGTCGCCCGAATCGTAGGTCTGGCGCGCCGGCGTCGTGTAGGGCATGGCGCGCGCCGGAATGGTGTTGCGCCGGCGCAGTTCCGCCGGATCGATGCCGAGCTCGCGCGCCGCCTTGTCGACGATGATCTCGGTGACGAAGAGCGGCTCGGGCCGGCCGCCGCCGCGATAGGGCGCGATCATCATGGTGTTGGTGAAGACGGCATGGACCTGGGCATGGATGGCGGGGATCGTGTACGTATTGACGAGGCAGCCCAAGGCCACGGTGAGCGGAATGGTGCAGCGGTCGGAGCTGTAATAGGCGCCGATCGCCGCCTTCCAGTGCGCGCGCAACGCCAGGAACTTCATGTCCTTGTCGAGCGCCAACTCGGTCTCGACGACGCTGCCGCGGCTCTGCTCGTCGGACAAAAGTCCTTCCGAGCGCTCGCCGATCCAGCGCACCGGCCGGCCCACCACCTCGGACGCCCACAGCGAGAGCCCGTATTCGGGATAGCAGCCGCCCTTCATGCCGAAGCCGCCGCCCATGTTGTCGCACAGCACGCGGAACTTGTGGTGCGGCGCCTTGAAGATGCCGGCAAGTGCCGCGCGCGTGCCGTGGCCCGACTGGATGGTGCAGCGGATCGTGTAGCGCTCGTCGGCGGCGTCCCAGAAGCCGACGCAGCCGCGCGGCTCCATCGAGTTGGCAGTGACGCGGTTGATGACGATAGTGTGGCGCACGACATGCGCCGCGCTTTTCATCGCCGCATCGACCGCGGCCTTGTCGCCCATCTCGTGAAAGAACGCTTCGTTGCCGGGATTGTCGGTCCAGATCGCGGGCGCGCCCGACGCGGTCGCGGCGATGGCGCTCGTGAGCGTCGGCAGCGGCTCGTACGTCACCTCGATCGCCTCGGCAGCGTCGCGCGCGATGTCGAGCGTCTCGGCGACGACGAAGGCCACCGCCTCGCCGGCGCAGCGCACGCGCCCCTGCGCCAGAAGCGGCTGGGGCGCCACGAAAGCGGGAGCGCCGGTGCTGCGCTTGCGCGGCACGTGCGGGCGCAAGGTGGCAAGGCCGCGGGCGCGCAGATCGTCGCCCGTCAGCACCGCGAGCACGCCCGGCATCTGCTTGGCGCGGCGCACGTCGATCGCCGTGATGGCGGCGTGCGCGTGCGGCGAGCGCAGCACGAAGGCGCGCGCCTCGCCCGGCATGCGCACGTCGTCGACATAGCGCCCCTGCCCGCGCAGAAGCTTCGGGTCTTCCTCGCGCGGCACCGGCTGCCCAATCCCGTAAAGTCCCATGACTTGGCTCCTCGTGGTTCGTTTAGGCCGGCGCGTGGCCTTCGGCCGCGTGCGGCGCCGCCATGCGATGGCGCGCCGGGAAGCGGTAAGGCCCGAGCGGCAGGAAGATGAGGCAGATCGCGACCAACGCGAACTCATAGAAGGCGAAGGCCGGCAGGTAGGAGTGATAGCGGTCGAACGACAGACCGCTCAAATAGGGGCCGATGCCGGTCGCGCCGCCGAAGATGCCGAACATCGTGCCGAAAATCGCGCCGTAGGATTTCAAGCCGAAATAGCGGCTCACCATGAAGCCCATCAGGTCGATCTCGGCGCCCAATGCCACGCCGCATAGGATCGAGCCGGCATAGGGAACCAAGCCGCCGGCGCCGCTGCCGAAGAGCGCCGTGCCAATCATCGGCAGGACGAAGAAGCACATGCCGATATAGGGCGCGTGGAAGCGATCGACGCACCAGCCGGACAGAAGCCGCCCCGCCATCGCCGCAAGGCCCGAGACGGCGAGGACGGAGGTTGCTGCCTGAAGCGACACGCCGCGGTCCTGCAACATGGCGACGACCTGCGTGATCGTGCCGTTCAAGGCGACGACGCCGAGCAGGAAGGCGATGGTGAGGCCCCAAAAGCGCCAGCCGGCGATCGCCTCGCGCATAGTGAGGCCGGGAAGCGGCCCCGCCAGAAGATCGGGCTCGCGCACGTGTTCGTCGGGCGCGGGATCGCGGATCGCGAGCGCCACCGGCACGCCCGCGATCACGAGGATGACGATGGCGAGGCCGACATAGGCCGCGCGCCAGCCATGGGCGCCGATGAGATAGGCGACGATCGGCGGCACGACAGCGGTGCCGAGCCCGACGCCGGCCAAGGCGACGCCGAGCGCAAGCCCGCGCCGCCGGTCGAACCATTTCGCCACGACATAGGCATAGGAAATCGGCGACTGGCCGATGCCGCCCAGGCCGCGCAGCACGAAGAACAGATAAATGACGAGAAGCGACGCCGTCATCTGCGATTGCAGGGCGGTGGTGAGCGCGAAGAACGGAATCCCGATCAGGAACACGCGGCGCGCGCCGAACCGGTCGATCGTCGCGCCGAGGAACGGGCTCGCGGCGGCGGTGATGAGGTTCTGCACCAAGAGCGCCGAAGCGAGCGTGGCGCGGCCGACATGGAGGTCTTCCGTCACCGGCCGCAGGAACACGCCGAAGCTGAAAATGTTGACGACCCCGCCGCTACACATGAGGCCGAAGAGAGAGGCGACGACGATCCACCAACGATTGCGGAAGAAGCGGATCACGCGCGCTTCCAGCCGATCCAATCGCACAGCGCCTGGCCCATGACGAGGTCCTTGTCGGCAGCCGAAAGGAACGGCAGCTCGTCCGTGAACATCGTCACGCATTGCCGGTAGGAACACGGCATGCGCGTGAGGTCGGTGCCCCAGAAGAAGCGCTGGGGCCCGAACGCGTCGTAGATCTGCTTCAGATAGCCGTGCACGCTGCGGAAGGGATATGGCTCGCTCGACGTGCCGGCCGCGCCCGACGCCTTGACCGCGACGTTCGGCAGCTTTCCGAGCGCCACGAGCTGCGGCAGGTTGGCGAAGGCGGCCCCATCCTTGCTGCCGCCGATCGCCGCCAGGTGATCGACGACGAGTTTGAGGCCCGGATGGCGCTCGGCCACCTTGCCGACCGCCGCCAGATGCGGCCCGGCCATGAGCGCAACCGGCAATCCCGCGCGCTCGGCCGCGGGCCAGAGCCAGTCCATCGTGCCGTCGACGATCCAGTCCTTCATGTGCGGCTCGAGGAAGGTGAAGCGCAATCCGAGCATGCCGGGCTGCTTCTTCCAGCCGTCGACGAGGCCGCGGCTTTCTGGCTTGTCGAGCGGGAAGCGGCCGAGAATGGCGAAGCGCTGCGGAAAGCGCCGCGCGGCATCGATCGCGACGGCGCCGGAATTGGGGTCCCAGCCAGGCGGATGGATGACGGCCGCATCGACGCCGGCCGCGTCCATCTCCTTCATCGCGTCCTCGGCGGAATATGAGGAAATCTGCCGGTGCGCGCCGTTGGGCTTGCCGCTCGACCACAGATGAATCTGGGAATCGACGATCCGCATGGCTTTCTCCGTTATGCTGCCCCTGGCCCAAGACTAGAGGAAGCGTCAGGCCGTGTGAATTGCCGGCGCTCTTTGATAAATTCGGGGTTTCGGGAGGGGCTCATGACGGCAGAGAAAAATCGGCGCGGGCAACTGGTGGCGCTGCTGGCGGCAGCGTTCGCGCTCACGTTCCTCGCGGATCCGGCGAGTGCGGAGAAGCTGCGCGTCGGCAAGGTGGTGGCTCAGAATTTCGGCTTCGTGCCGCTCAATGTCGGGGTACAGGAAGGGTTCTTCAAAAACGAAGGGCTCGACATCGACGAGTTCGATTTCGGCGGCGGCGCCAAGCAGCAGCAGGCGCTCGTTGCCGGCGCCGTCGACATCGCGATCGGCGGCGGCACCGACATGGCGTTCGTCGTCAAGGGCTCGCCCGCCTTGGGCGTCGCCGTCATCACCTCCTCGCCCGCCTTCATGGGCTTCATCGCCGGCGATGATCCCACGCTCAAGACGATCATGGACCTGAAGGGAACGAAGGTCGGCGTCTCGACCGCGGGCTCGCTGACGAAGTGGCTCGTCGATCAACTGAACCGCAGCCAGGGCTGGGGCGACAACGGCGCCGAGCCGACGGCAATCGGCGGCGAGCTCTCGACCGAGATCGCGGCCTTGAAGACGCACGCGGTCGCGGCCTTCGTCGACGCGCCGGCGATAGGATATCAACTCGAGACCGAGCACGCGGGCCACCTGCTCTTCACGGCGCAGGACTATATCCACGATCTCGAAGTGTTCGTGATCTACGCCGCCAACCCGATCATCGCGCAGAATCCCGACGCGGTGCGGCGCTTCCTCAAAGGCTGGTTCGAGGCCGTCGTCTACATGCGCGAGCACAAGGACGAGACGGTCGAGATCGCGCGCAAGATCACCGGATTCTCGCAAGCCGTCGAAGAGCGCGAATACGACCTGCTGATGCCCGCCTTCTCGCAGGACGGACGCTTCGACCCGGACGCCCTTGCGGCCACCGCGCAGTCCTTCGTCGATCTCAAGGTGCTGCCTGAGAAGCCGGACATGTCGAAGCTCTATACCGAGCGCTTCCTGCCCTAGCCGCGTTGCCTCCGGGCGGTTTTCGTTATTTCGCGGCCTGCGGCGGGGCCGCGCCTCCGCCCGCGCCGTGGTAGCGCAGGATGAAGATGCCCCACTTGTCGTCGCTGATATAGATGTAGCCGCGGGTGTCGATGGCGACGTCCTCGGTCCAGTCGATCGGCGAGGCGTGCGCGCCTTCGGTCTTGGGCGCATTGGGGCGCTCGGGCGGCATGAAGTAGCCGGTCTCGGTCACGAGATGCGGATCGCTGATGTCGAAGACGCGAAGCCCGGCGTTGAAATAGGCAATGTACATGAGGTTGCCGTACGGCATCACGTCGGGATTGTGGATCTCCTGATTGACGTTGTGCGGGCCGAAGCGACCGCCCTTGTCGCAGAAATCCTTGTAGGGCGCGCCCTTGGGCGGGCGCGGCAGCGGGAACATCGACATGAGGCGCGGCTTCGCCGGATCGTGGTTGTCGATGAAGGCGGCGAAATTGAGCGCGTCCTTGTCGCAGCCCGACGCCATCGCCTCGGAGCTCGCATAAAGGATCTTCCGGTCCCACAGCGGCAGGACCGCGTGCACCGACTGTATGCCGGCATAAATGAAGGGCGGCGTCATGGTGAGCGAGCCGATGAGCATCGGATGCGTGATGTCGGTGATGTCGAGATTGACGACATCGGGCGTGAAGCCCGTGGAGATCATCTTGCCGTCGGGGCTGACATTGGCGGGCCCGTGGAAGCCCGGCATGAGTTTCGGGGCGGGCTCGCCGTCCTTCTCGCCGGGCTGCCACCAGCTTCCAACCTCCTTGGGATGGGTCGGATCGCTCACGTCGAGGATGACGAGGATGTTGCTCTTGAAGCCCGGCATCGAGGTGGCGAGATAGGCGTATTTCCCGCCCGGATAGGAATTGCGGTGCGAGCCGTGGTCGCCGCCCACCCATTCCGACAGCTTTTTCGGATTGGTCGGATCGCTGATGTCCCAGAGCCAGACCGCGGCGGCGCCCGCCTGCGGATGCTCGCGCCGGTCGATCGCGGTGAGCCACAGATCGCCGTGCAAGGTCGATTGCGCCTCGATCGCGTCCTCGGGTCCGGGGATGAAGCGCACGACTTTCGGATCGCGCGGATTCGTCACATCGAGGATGGTCCAGCCGTGATTGAAGGAATGGCCGGCGAACACATACCATTTATCGCCCTTGTGCTTCAGCGCGAGCTTGAAGGCGCCGAAGCGGCCGTCCAATCCCGAGAAGCCGATGGGCTCGACATGCGCGGCCTGCCAGCCGGACGGGATGGGATCGGCCGAAGCCGGAACCGGCGCGAGCGCCGCGAAAAATGCCGCCGCGCACGACAGCGCGCCGGCGCCCAAAATCTTGCCCATCGCTGTCCTCCAGGCATTTGCCCGCGTCTCTTTTCGGCCCGATCTCACGCCGAAGTCAACGAGACGGAATTGCGCCTGCCTTGGCGGCCGCGCTAATCTCGCCCGCCGCATCAAGGGGGCGGAGAGCGCATGGCGAAGATTCCGTCGAAGCTTCAATCGCACATCAATTCGGCGTTTCCCGAGAATGTCTGCCTCGTCGGCTCGGTGCTGCCGAACGGGTTCGCGCAGATCACGCTGCGCGGCAGCACCATGGTTTACGACGACGAGCATATCGGCCTCTGGGAGCGCGGCCGCGGCTCGACCAATGCCGGTCTCACCGACGGCGCCAAGGTTACCGTGTTCTTCAGGAAGCCGGCGCTGCGCGCGGAAGGCGTGCTGCCGAACGGCGGCGTCGCGCGCTTTTACGGCACCGCCAAAGTTTACAAATCGGGCCAGGTCTATGACGAGGTGTGGAAGCGCCTGGTCCAGCCGGAAAAGGACCGCGACCCCGACAAGAAAGGCTACGCTGTGCTGATCGCGGTCGATCGCGCCGAGGATCTGGCGGGAAAGCCGCTGGCGCTCGACTGACCTGTTCGCCGCGCATTCCTGCATTGCGCACGTGCGCCGGGCCGCGCCCGTTCTCTAAAATGGCGGCCGCAGAAGGGAGCGCGAGGAGCACGGCATGAAGGTCGCGGCAGGCACCGACACGGCGGTCGCCGCCCAAGTGGCGGCAGCGCCGCTTGCAGCGGCCGGCGGCGAGGGCGCGGTCTACGCCATCCTGCTTGCGCTCGGCTTCTCGCACATGCTGAACGACATGATCGCCTCGCTCGTGCCGGCGATCTATCCGCTGTTCAAGGCGTCGTTCTCGCTCGATTACGCGCAGATCGGCCTCATCACGCTCACCTATCAATGCACAGCCTCGGTGTTCCAGCCCCTCGTCGGGCTCTATACCGATCATCGCCCGCGGCCCTATTCGGTCGTGGCCGGCATGGGCTTCACGCTCGCTGGCTTGGGCTTCCTGTCCTATGCGCAGAGTTTCGCGACGGTGCTGTTCGCGGCGGCGCTCGTCGGATTGGGCTCGTCGGTGTTCCATCCCGAATCGTCGCGCATCGCGCGCATCGCCGGCGGCGGGCAGCACGGGCTCGCGCAATCGGTGTTCCAGGTCGGCGGTAATATCGGCTCCTCGCTCGGGCCGCTGCTCGCCGCCTTCATCGTCATCCCGCACGGCCAGGGCAGCATCGCCTGGTTCACGCTTGCGGCGCTCCTCGCCATGGTCGTCCTGTCGCGGGTCGGCGCCTGGTACAAGAAGAAGCACCTCGCCGTGCGCACGCGGCTTCGCGCGATGGGCGGCGCCGTGGGCCTGTCCAAGAGCACGATCGGCTGGTCGCTCGCGATCCTGCTCGCGCTCATGTTCTCGAAATTCTTCTACACCGCGTGCTTCACCAATTTTTACATCTTCTATCTCATGGATCGCTTCCAGATGCCGGTGGCGACGGCGCAGATCTATCTCTTTGCGTTCCTCGCCTCGGTGGCGCTCGGCACGTTGGGCGGCGGGCCGCTCGGCGACCGCATCGGCCGCAAATACGTGATCTGGGGCTCGATCCTGGGCGTGCTGCCATTCACGCTCGCGCTGCCTTTCGTCAATCTGTTCTGGACCGGAGTGTTGAGCGTGCTGATCGGCGTCATCATGGCGTCGGCCTTCTCGGCGATCCTCGTCTATGCGCAGGAGCTGATCCCCGGCCGGGTCGGCACGGTGGGCGGGCTGTTCTTCGGCTTCGCCTTCGGCATGGCCGGCATCGCGGCGGCGGTGCTGGGCGTGCTCGCCGACCACACCAGCATCGCCTTCGTCTATAAGGTGTGCGCGTTCCTGCCGCTGCTCGGGCTTTTGACCGCGTTCCTGCCCGATATCGACCGGCGCACCCGCCGCGCCTAGAGCAAGATTCACGGATCGGGCGGATCGCAGAGCGATTCCGTCCGATCCGATCATGGTTCAGCGCCAGAGTTCCTTTGTCGCCATCGCCGCCCCTTCGGCGAGGGCCCTGAATTTCGCCCAGACGATGCTCGGCGCCACCATCGGCGTGCCGCTCGCGACCGTGCCGAAGCCGCAATCGCAGCCGGCGATGACGCGCTCTCGGCCGACGATTGCCGCATAGCGCGCGATGCGCTGCGCCACGAGGCGCGGATGCTCGACGAAATTGGTCGTGGAGTCGATCACGCCGGGGATCAGGATCTTGTCGTCCGCCATGCGGATCGATTTCCAATCCTCCCACTCGTGCTCGTGGCGCGGGTTTGCGCCCTCGAAGCTGAACGCCTGCGGCCGGCCCTTGAGGCAGATGTCGGCGATCTTGGCGAGCGGCAGGTCGTGCGTGTGCGGGCCCTCGTAATTGCCCCAGCAGATGTGGAGGCGCATGCGGTCGGCGGGCAAGCCCTCGGTCGCGGCGTTGAGGAGCGCCACGTTGCGCTCGGCGATGCGGCGGAACTCGTCGTCGGTCTTATCGCGATACTGGTTGTTGCGCGCGGACCCCAGATCGGGGCAATCGATCTGGAGCACGAACCCCGCGTCGACGATCGCGCGGTATTCGGGCTTCATCGCATCGGCCAAGGCCGCGACATAGGCGTCCTCGGTCGGATAGTGCAGGTTGATGACGAAGCGCGTGAGAATGCCCGGCGACGGCGCGGTCATGAAGGCTTCCGCGGGCTTCGATTTCGCCACCGCCGCGTGCAAATGCGCAAGGTCGCGCTCGAGTGGCTTCTTGTCGGCATAGGCGACCGGGCCGACGCAGCCCGGAAACGGCGTTACCGTGAAATTGGCGTTGCGGTCGGAGAAGTCCGGATGCTCGAGCCGGTCGCGCCCGACCATGATCTCGCGGCCCAATTTGGCCGCGCGCTCGTCGGGCACGATCCCGGTGAGGCGGTGGCGCACATAGAGCGTGTAGGCGAGCTTGCTCATCTCGCCGTCGCTCACCACGTCGATGCCGGATTGGACCTGGCTCGTCACCACGTCCTCGACCGCGCGGGCGCAGTCGCGCTCGAAATCCCTCTCGTCCAAGGGCCGCCCCTCCTCCTTGGCGACGATCTCCTCGAAGAGCGATTTCGGCCGCGGCAGGCTGCCGACATGGGTGGTGAGGATACGATCGGTGCTCGTCTTCATGGAATTTGCCTCCTGCGCTAAAATAGCACTGCAAGGGGCGAGGCGACGATGGGCTACGCGACCGACTTCCGCTCGATCCGCACCGAGGTGAGCGAACCTGAGTGGCAGGCGCGGCTCGACCTCGCCGCGTGCTATCGGCTCGTCGATCTCTTCGGCATGACCGACCTCACCTACAACCACATCACCGCGCGCATTCCGGGGACGGAGGATCATCTCCTCATCAATCTCTATGGGCTGCTCTATCGCGAGATCACCGCCTCGAGCCTCGTCAAGATCTCGCTCGACGGCGACATCTTGTGGAAACCCGAAACCGATTACGGCATCAACAAATCGGGCTATGTCATTCACGGCGCGATCCACCGCGCGCGGCCCGACGTCACCTGCGTCATCCACACGCACACGCGCGCCGGCATGGCGGTCTCGGCGATGAAGGAAGGGCTCCTGCCGCTGACGCAGACCTCGATGCGCTTCGTCGGTCATCTGGGCTACCACGACTACGAAGGCCCGGCGGTCGACGAGGACGAGCGCGAGCGGCTCGTGCGCGATTTGGGGCCGCACGACGCCATGATCCTGCGCTCGCATGGGCTTTTGACCTGCGGCGCCGGGATTCCGCAAGCCTTCAACACGATGTACCAGCTCGAATTGTCGTGCCGGAGCCAGGTCGACGCGATGGCGGCGCGCGCGGAGCTCATCGTGCCGAGCGACAACGTGCTGCATCACACGGCGCATCTCTATCAGCCGGGGACGCGCCGGCCCTATGGCGTGCTCGAATGGCCGGCGATGCTGCGGCTCCTCGCGGCCGAGGATAAAAGCTCGGGCTTTCCGCCCTACGCCTCGTGAGCGCCTGACGATCCCTTCGCGGCGGCACCCTTGAGGGCGCGCCAGACCGTCTCGCTCGTTGCCGGCATTTCGACATGGCGCGCACCGAGCGCATCGCAGATCGCGTTGATGAGCGCGGCGGTGGCGGGCGTCGTGCCGCATTCGCCGGCGCCCTTGATGCCCAAGGGATTGCTTTCGGCGGCCGTCGGCGCCGAGAGCGTCGCGAAGGACGGCAGATCGTCGGCACGCGGCATGGTATAGTCGAGGAAGGATCCGCTCAGCACCTGGCCGCCCGCGTCATAGACGCAGCGTTCCATCAGCGCTTGGCCCACGCCCTGCGCGATGCCGCCATGCACCTGACCCTCGACGATCATCGGATTGACGACGCGGCCCACGTCGTCGACCGTGACATAGCGCACGATGCGCACGGCGCCGGTCTCGGGATCGATCTCGACCTCGCATGCCGCGGCGCCGGTCGGATGCGCGTGCAGCCGCGTCGCGATCTGCGAGGTCGCTTCGAGCGCATCCTGCGCCGCCAATTCGAAGAGACCGATGGCGCGATCCGTGCCGACGACGGAAAAGCGCCCGTCGCCATAGACGATGTCGGCCGACGCCGCCTCGAGCGCGTGGGCCGCGCGCGTGCGGCCTTGCTCGACGATGTCGCCGGAGGCGCGCACCAGGATCGTGCCGGCAAGCCGCATCGAGCGGTCGGAATGCGAGCCGCCGCCGACAATGGCGACGTCGCTGTCGCCATGGAGGATCGCAACCTGCTCCATCGGGATTTGCAGCTCGGACGCCACGACCTGGGCGAAGCTCGTCTCGTGCCCCTGGCCCGAGGCGCCGGTGCCGACGACGGCAGTGACGCGGCCTTCCGGCAGGACGCGCATGTCGGTGCGCTCGATCGGAAATCCCGTGGGCGATTCGAGATAGTTCACGATGCCGATCCCGGCGAGACGCCCGCGCGATTGCGCGGCCCCGCGGCGCGCGGCAAATCCCTGCCAATCGACGAGACGGAGTGCGTTCTCGAGATTGTCGGCAAAGGCGCCCGTGTCGTAGCGATGGCCGAGCGGCGAAGGATAGGGAAGCCGCCTGATGACGTTGCGCCGGCGCAGCTCGGCGCGGTCGATCGCCAGCTCCGCCGCCGCGAGATCGATGAGGCGCTCGACGATGAAGCACGATTCGGGTCTGCCCGCGCCGCGATAGACGCCCGTCGGCAGCGTGTTGGTGCAGACGCCGCGCACGCGCACATGGATCGCGCCGATGTCGTAAGGCCCGCCCGGCATGCGCAAGAGGTTCGAGAGCACGGCGAAGTACGCGGGGACCGCGCCCAAATTGCCGACATAGTCGAGCGCGAGGGCGGTGATGCGCCCATCGCAGTCGAGTGCGAGCGCGCCTTCGGCATGAAGCTCGCGCGCCTGGAAATCGCTGAGGAAGGATTCGGCTCGACTCGCGGTCCATTTGACCGGCCGGCCGACCTTGCGCGCCGCCCAGCACAGCAGCGGATATTCCGGATAGCAGAGCGAGCGCACGCCGAATCCGCCGCCGACATCGCCCGTCACCACACGCACTTTTTCCGGCGACACGCCGAGCGATCCGACGATCCCCATCTTGTGGCGATGGACGCCTTGGCTTGCGGAGTGGAGCGTGTAGCGGCCGGTTTGCGGATCGTATTCCGCGACCGCCGCGCGCGGCTCCATCGGCATGGGGCAGAGGCGCTGGTTCTTGGCAGCAAGGCGCACGACCTTATGCGCCGCGGCAAAGGCCGCATCGACCGCGGCGCGGTCGCCGTTTGCCGATTCGACGAAGAGATTGCCGCGCGTCCCCTCCCACAGGAGCGGCGCGCCCGGCGCCAAAGCCGCGAGCGGATCGGTCACGAGCGGGAGGGCCGCGTAGCGCACGTCGATCCGCTCGGCCGCCTCTTGCGCCGCCTCAACCGTCTCGGCGACGACCATCGCCACGCCCTCGCCGACATGGCGCACGCGCTCGACGGCAAGCGGCATCTGCAGCGGCAGATCGGGATTGGGCAGGTTCGCCGGCTGAAACGCGGGCTTCGTCACGTCGAGATGGTCGACGCCGTTCGGCCCGTGGTTGAGGCCGCGATAGCCCTCGGCCACGTAATCGCGCCCGGTGAGGATCGCGAGCACGCCCGGAACCGCGCGCGCGGCCGCCGTTTCGATCGCCTCGATCCGCGCATGGGCGTGCGCCGCGCGCACGAAGGCGGCATGGGCTTGGCCCGGCAGCGCAAGGTCGCCGGTGAAGCGGCCGCGCCCGAGGAGGAGGCGCCGGTCCTCGACCCGCATGACCCTTTCGCCGATGAGCGAGGCCATCGCTTCCTCCCGTGCCCACAATTTGACTTCGCGCGTCCCATGGCGATGCTAGCGCGCGGCCATGTCCTTGCGCGACAGCGAAGACCATCCTCTTCTGGGCAAGCCGGTGCGGCGGATCGAGGACCGCGCGCTCTTGATGGGGCGCGGGCGCTTTGCCGACGATCTGCCGGTCGGGCCGCGCACGCTCCATGCTCATATCGTGCGCTCGCCGCACGCCCATGCGCGCATCGCCCGCATCGACGTGACGGCCGCGCTCCGCACGGACGGCGTCCACAGCGTCATCACGGGCGAGGATGTGCGCAAGCTGACCGATCCGTTTCTCGTCGCGGTGAAGGCGCCGATCCCGCAATGGTCCTTGGCGGTCGAGCGCGTGCGTTTCGTCGGCGAGCCGGTGGCGGTCGTGCTGGCGAAGGACCGCTATCGCGCCGAGGACGCCGGCGAGAAACTCGAGATCGAGTACGAACGGCTTCCAGCCGTGATCGATCCGACGGATGCCATCGCCGCGGGCGCGCCGCTCGTCCACCAGGATGCGGGATCGAACGTCGTGTCCGAGCGGCACTTCGTCTATGGCGATCCCGCGCGCGCCTTTGCCGAAGCCGATGCGCGCATCGAAGTGAGCGTGCGCTATCCGCGCAATTCGTTTACGCCGATCGAATGCTTCGTCGTCGCGGCCGAGTACGACCCCGCGAACGACAGCTACGACACGACCGCGAATTTCCAGGGCCCGTTCAGCATCCATCCGGTGATGGCGCGCGCGCTGCGCGTGCCGGGGACGCGGCTGCGCCTGAGGACGCCGGCCGACAGCGGCGGCAGCTTCGGCGCGAAGCTCGCGGTCTTTCCCTACATCGTGCTGATGTGCGCGGCTTCGCGTATCGCCGGGCGCCCGGTCAAATGGGTCGAGGACCGGCTCGAGCATCTTCAGGCCGCGAGCTGCGGGCCGGTGCGGATCGCCACCGCCGAGGCGGCGGTGACGCGCGCGGGCCGCATCCTCGCGCTGCGCTTCGACAACATCGAGGATTACGGCGCTTATCTGCGCGCGCCGATGCCGGGGCCGCTCTACCGCATGCACGGCGCCTCATCGGGCGCCTACGACGTGGCGAACATCGAGATCCTGAACCGCGTGGTGCTGACCAACACCATGCCGGCGGGGTTGATCCGCGGCTTCGGCGGCCCGCAACATTATCTGGCACTCGAACGGTTGGTGCAGCGCATCGCGGTCGAATTGCGGCTCGATCCGCTCGAGGTGATCCGCCGGAACCTAGTGCGGGCGTTTCCCTACGATGCCGCCGCGGGCGCGCGCTACGATTCCGGCGACTATGCGCGCGCGATTGACGAGGCGGTCGGCGATGGCCGCCTTGCCGCGCTCCGCGAGCGGCGGGACGAGGCGCGGCGCGCGGGCCGCATCTACGGCATCGGCTTTGCCGCCGTGGTGGAGCCGGCGCTGTCCAACATGGGCTATCTCTCGACCATGCTGACCGCCGAGGCGAGGGAACGCGCCGGGCCCAAGAACGGCGCGCTCGCGCTTGCGACGGTGGCGATCGATCCCTTGGGCGCGGTCTCGGTCACGGCCGACGTGCCGAACCAGGGGCAAAGCCATGCGACCGCGCTGGCGCAGATCGTGGGCGACGCGCTCGGCCTCGAACCGCACGACGTGCGGGTCGATCTCGAAATCGACACGGGCAAGGATGCATGGTCGATCGCAACCGGCACCTATTCCTCGCGCTTTGCCGGGGGCACGGCGGTCGCGGCGCACATGGCGGCGACGCGGCTCAGGGCGCAGCTTGCGGCGATCGCGGCAAAGCAGCTCAACGTGCGCGCCGCCGAGGTCGAGTTCGCGCGCGGCAAGCTGTTCGGGCGCGGCAATCCCGACAACGCGCTCTCCTTCTCGCGCGTCGCGGGGACGGCGCACTGGTCGCCGGCGCTGTTGCCGGACGGCGTGCCGCCAACCCTGCGCGAGACCGGCGCCTGGTCGCCGCCCGAGCTCGAAGCGCCCTCACCCGACGATCGCATCAACCCGGCGTTGACCTATGGCTTCGTGTTCGATTTCTGCGGCGTCGAGATCGATCCCGCGACATCGGCGGTGCGCGTCGATCGCTATGTCTCGATGCACGATGCGGGGACCATCCTCAATCCGATGTTGGCCGAGGGGCAGATCCGCGGCTCGTTCGTGCAGGGCCTGGCATCGGCGCTCTACGAGGAATTCCTGTACGACGAGGAGGGCGCGTTCCTCTCCGGCACGTTCGCCGATTATCTCGTGCCGACCGTCGCCGAGGTGCCGCCCTTGACGATCCTCCACATCCACTCGCCCTCGCCGCTGACGCCGCTCGGCGCCAAGGGGCTCGCCGAAGGGAATTGCATGAGCGTGCCGGTGTGCATCGCGAACGCCATCGCCGACGCGAGCGGCATCAAGGATGTGCCGCTGCCGGCGACGCCGCGCCGCATCCACGCGCTTCTCGCCAGGAAAGAACATCCGTGACGCACACAGCCGACGAGGACGAGCTCTCCTATCCTTTCGAAGAATATCCGCCCGAGCGCGAGGCGATCGAGGTCGCGCCCGGCATCTTGTGGCTCTCGACGCCGCTGCCTTTCATCGGCCTGCGCCAGATCAATCTCTGGCTTTTGCGCGACGGCGACGGCTGGACCATGGTCGATTGCGGCTATGGCGATGACGCGGCGCGCGCCGCGGTCGACGGCACATGGCGCGCGGCACTCGGCGGCAAGCGCGTCACGCGGCTCGTCGTTACGCACTTCCATCCCGATCATGCCGGCAATTCCGCCTGGATATCGACACGCTGGAGCCTCATGCCGCTGATGACGCAGGGCGAATGGTTCGCGGCGAACATCGCGCTGCGCGACCGGAGCGAGGACAGCGTCGGCCCTCGCGTTGCGTTTTTTCGCGAGCACGGGCTCGACGATGCGCGCATCCGCATGTTCGCCGAGGGCGCGCATCTCTATTCGTCGGGCGTCGAGCTCCCGCCCGCCTTCCTCCGCATCCGCGAGGACGAAGAGATCGCGATCGGCGCCGACCGCTGGACCATCATCACCGGCGAGGGCCATTCGCCCGAGCACGCGGCACTCTATTGCGCGGCGCGCAAGATCCTCATCTCCGGCGACCAGATCCTGCCGACCATCACCACCAACATCAGCGTCTGGCCCACCGAGCCCGAGGCCGATCCGCTCGGACTCTTCCTCGCCAGCGGCGAGCGCTTTCGCGCTGCGGATCGACCCCGAAACGCTCGTGCTGCCGTCGCACCGGCGCCCGTTCCGCAACGTGCGCGGGCGCCTCACGCAACTTGCGGAGCATCATCGCCAGCGCTTGCAGCAAATCCTCGACGCGACCGCGCACGAGACGACCGCCGCCGACCTCATCGACGTGCTGTTCCAGCGCACGCTCGACGGGCACCAGATGGGCTTCGCCATGGGCGAGGCGATCGCGCATCTGAACCACCTGGTGACGCTTGGCCGGATGGAGAAGGCGCGCGATGCGTCGGGAATCGTGCGCTACCGCAAACGCGCGACATAGCCGGCGCACAGCTCCAGCACGTCCGCGGGCCGGTCGCGGAATGGGTCGTGGCCGCAACCGGCGAGTTTAACGAGCTCGACCGGGCCGCCGGCATGGGCCGCGATCTCGTCGATCTGGCGCATCGAGCCGTAGATGTCGTCTTCGCCCTGCATGACGAGGAGGGGCGCGGTGATCGCCTTGAGCCGCGGCACGATGGTCCAGCCGCGGAATTCCGGCGCAAGCCAATGATCGGACCAGGATGTGAAGGTCGCATCGGGATCGCGATGATGGCGGAGGAGGCGCTGCTTCAGCGCACCGTCGGCCCACTGGGCGCGCTGGCCCGCGATCGCGCGCCGCGTCAGCTCTTCGTTAAATGCATGCGGCGCCGCCAGGATGGCGCCCCGCGCGCGCAAGCCGAGCGCAAGGTAGCAAAGCGCGATCGAGCCGCCGTCGCTGTGGCCGATCAGCACGAGATCGTCGAGGCCGAGCGCCTTCAGGATCGATGGCAAGGTCTCGCGCGCCTCGCGCCAGAAAAAATCGGGATCGCGCGGCGTTGCCTCGGGATCGGACTGGCCATGGCCGAAGCGCGAATAGACCAAAGCGCCGCAGCCCGTGCGCGTGGCGAGCCGCGCCGGGACATCGCGCCAGGTCGAGAGCGAGCCCAATCCTTCGTGCAGGAAGACCAATGTCGGCGCGCCCGACGGCGCGGGTGCCAGCGCGTATTCGATGCGGCCCGATCCGAGCGCCAGGAGCGACGGCGTCACTCGTAGAGCGCGTCGTAAACTTTCGGCGTCACCTCGGCCATGTATTCGCCGAACGACATCGCCGGATATTTCGGCGGATTGCCGGGCCCCTGGCAGGTCGGCAGACATTCGAGCTTCACGTCCCAGCGCGTGCCGCAGAAGAACGGGATCGAATAGCGCGTGTCGCCTTCGAGATTGATGACGCGGTGCAGCGCCGAGCGGAACCGGTCGTTGGTCCAGCGCTGCCCCATGTCGGCGGTGTTGACGAGGAAGCAATTTTCGAGCGCGGGTGCTGCGACCCACTCGCCCTCGCGCGTCAGGATTTCGAGGCCGGGCTTCTTCGCCTGCGCCAGGAGCGTCATGTAGCCATAGTCCGAATGCGGGCTGATGCCGAATTGGCCCTCGTTCTTGGTCTCGCGCGGCGGATAGCACAGGAGGCGAAGCGTGTTGACCGGTGGGTTGAAGGCCTCGTGCGCGGCGAAGAAATCGGGCGCGAGCCCGAGCGCCACGGCCTGCAGCGGCAGGAGCTTCAGCGCGAGCGCGGTCATCGCCTCGTAATAGTCGAGGCACGTCGCGCGAAACCCCGGCAGGTTTTCGGGCCAGAGATTGTCAAACACCCAGCCATGTCCGGCGCGGCGATAGGGATGATCGGGCCCGTATTCGGCCTTCACGTAATAGGACGCGCTGCGATCGGGATATGAGTGGCCCTTGTGGCGCAGGCGCTGCGTCTGTCCGCCCAAGGGCAGATAGCCCACGACTCTTTTGCCCTGCACCTTCACTTCGAGCTTTCGCTCGAGCGGCAGGGAATGAAAGCGCTCCGCCGCGGCGAAGACGCGGTCGATCATCAGCTGCGGGATGCCGTGATTGGCGATGAAATAGAAGCCCAATTCCTCGCTCGCGGCACCGAGCTCGGCCGCCGTTTTCTCGAGCGCGCCCCGCTTGCCCGCGAGATAGGGGCCGAGATCGATCACCGCGATCCGGGTCTTGGCCGGAGCATCGAGCATTGCTGCCTCCTGCGTTCGGGAAGAGAGTAGCGTTCCGGCGCGACGCTGCCCATAGTGAGAATGGCATGACAGGAAGCGCATTCGACTACGTCATCGTCGGCGCGGGGTCGGCCGGGTGCCTTCTGGCGGACCGGCTTTCGGCCGACGGATCGCGCGTCCTCGTCATCGAAGTCGGCGGGCCCGACCGCGATCCGCTGATCCATGTGCCGATGGGCGTCGGCAAGATCCACCAGAAGCGGCTGCACGATTGGGGCTACGACACCGAGATCGAGCCGGGACTTGCCGACCGGTCGATCGAATCGATGCGCGGGCGCGTCGTGGGCGGCTCGTCCTCGATCAACGTGATGACGCATGTGCGCGGCAATCGCGGCGACTACGACCGCTGGGCTGCGAACGGCGCTGCCGGCTGGACCTATGACGACGCGCTCCCTTATTTCCGGCGCTATGAAAGCTGGGAAGGCGGCGCCGACCCCTATCGCGGCGCGGACGGGCCGCTTCGGGTCCAGCATCTGAAGCCGGCCGACCCCTATTTCGCGGCGCTGCTCGAGGCGGCGCGCGAGGCCGGGCACCCCTTCACCGAAGATTATAACGGCGCGAGCCAGGACGGATTTGCGCGCGGCCAGGCGACAATCAAAAACGGCCGCCGGTGGAGTGCGGCGCAGGCCTTCCTGCGCCCGGCGATGGCGCGCGGGAACGTGACGCTCGCGCAGCACGCGCTCGCGACCCGTATCATCATCGACGGGAAGCGCGCCATCGGCGTCGAATATGTTTCGGGCGGCGAGACCTATCGTGCGCTACCCGAGCGCGAGGTGATCCTGTCGGCCGGCGTCTTCAACACGCCGCAGCTTCTGATGCTGTCGGGCATCGGCCCGGCCGATCAACTGCGCGAGACGGGGATCACGCCGGTCGTCGATCTTCCGGGCGTGGGCGGCAACCTCCAGGATCACCTGGCGGTGACGGTGCAGTATTTCCGCACCGAGCCGGGACCGTTCCAAGCGCTGATGCGGGCCGACCGCGCGGCGCTGGCGATGGCGCGCGCATATCTCTTCGGCACCGGACCCGCCGCGACCCTGCCGGGCGGCGTCACCGGTTTCTTGCGCACGCGCGAGAATCTATCCGTGCCCGACATCCAGTTCTTCACGCGCGGCACGGCGATCGAGGCGGATTTGTGGTTTCCCTATTGGCGCGCGCCCTTTGCCGACGGGTTCAACATGACGCCCGTGCTGCTCCATCCCGAGGCGCGCGGGCGGCTTTACCTGCGCTCGCGCGATCCGCGCGAAAAAGTGCGGATCGTCCACAATTTCCTGTCGCGCGAGAACGATTTGCGCTCGCTCCGCGCCGGCATCCGCATCGCACGCGACATCCTGGGCCGCGCGCCGCTTGCGCCCTATCGCGCGGCCGAGAAGGCGCCGGGGGAAAAGCTCATGACCGACGCCGAGCTCGATCAGTGGATCAGGCGCACGGCGCGCTCGGCGCACCATCCGTCCTGCACCGTGGCGATGGGAACTGGCAACGACGCGCCGCTCGACACCGACCTTCGCGTCAAGGGGATCGACAATCTTCGCGTGGTCGATGCCTCGGCGATGCCGGATCTCGTCAGCGGCAACATCAATGCCTGCGTGCTGATGATCGCGGAAAAGGCCACGGACCTTATCCGTGGCCGGCCGAACATTACGCCGTCTTCTCGACCGTGAGCCCGAGCTCGCGGATCATTTCCTCGCGCATTAGGAATTTCTGCACCTTGCCGGTGACGGTCATGGGAAATCCGTCGACGAAGCGGATGTAGCGCGGAATCTTGTAGTGCGCGATCTGGCCTTCGCAGAAAGCGCGGATTTCCTCGGGCACGCACGCCTCGCCCGGCTTCAGCTTGATCCAGGCGGCGAGCTCCTCGCCATAGCGCGGATCGGGCACGCCCACGACCTGCGCCGCCTCGATTTTGGGATGGCGGAAGAGATATTCCTCGATCTCGCGCGGATAGACGTTCTCGCCGCCGCGGATCACCATGTCCTTGATGCGGCCGACGATGTTGCAATAGCCGTCCTCGTCGAGCGTGGCGAGATCGCCCGTGTGCATCCAGCCGGCGCGGTCGATCGCGTCGGCCGTCATCTCTTCGTCGTTCCAGTAGCCGAGCATGACGCAATAGCCGCGCGTCAGAAGCTCGCCGGCCGCACCGGGCGCGACGATGCGGCCGTCGGTGTCGACGATCTTCACCTCGACATGGGGATGGACGCGGCCGACGGTCGCGACGCGGCGCTCCAGCGGATCGTCGTGCGAGGTCTGAAAGCTCACCGGGCTCGTCTCGGTCATGCCATAGGCGATGGTGACCTCGCTCATATGCATGTCGGAGACGCAGCGCTTCATCACCTCGATGGGGCAAGGCGAGCCCGCCATGATGCCGGTGCGCAGCGACGTGAGGTCGAAGCGCTTGAACTCGGGATGATTCAACTCGGCGATGAACATGGTGGGAACGCCGTAGAGCCCGGTGCAGCGTTCCTCGGCCACCGTTTCGAGCGTGGCGAGCGGTTCGAACCCCTCGGACGGAAATACCATCGCCGCGCCATGCGTAACGCAGGCGAGATTGCCCAGCACCATGCCGAAGCAATGATAGAGCGGCACCGGGATGGCGACGCGGTCGCGCGGCGAGAGACGCAGCGTCTCGCCGACGAAGTGGCCGTTATTGAGGATGTTGTGGTGCGTCAACGTCGCGCCCTTGGGCGCGCCGGTCGTGCCGCTCGTGAACTGGATGTTGATCGGATCGTCGAATTGCAGTTTCGGCGCGAGCTCCGCGAGCGCCTGATGCTCGCGCGCGCCGCCGCCGCGCATCACCACGTCGAACGGCAGGAAGCCCCGCTCCTCGCCCTCGCCGATGCGGATGAGCGTGCGCAACTCCGGCAGCCGCGCGGACTGGAGCGCGCCCGCGGATTGGCGCGCGATCTCGGGCGCCAGAGTGCGCAGCATGCCGACATAGTCGCTCGACTTGAAGGAATGCGCGGTGATGAGGGCGCGGCAGCCGACCTTGTTGAGCGCGTATTCGACCTCGGTGAGGCGATAGGCCGGATTGATGTTGACGAGGATGAGCCCGGCTTTCGCCGTCGCGAACTGCGTCACCACCCATTCGGCGTTGTTGGGCGACCAGATGCCGATGCGCTCGCCCGGCTCGAGGCCCAATGCGACGAGCCCCGCGGCGAGATCGTCGACGCGCCGCTTCAGCTCCCGATAGGTCCAGCGCACGCCCTCGTGGCGCACGACGAGCGCCAGCTCGCCGGCCCAGCGCGCCGCCGCCTCGTCGAAGAACCGGCCGATCGTGGCGCCGATCAATCCCTGCGGCGAGGCGCCGTGGACATAGCTTTCGCTGAGTTTCTGCATCGCCTGTCCTCCCGGCGGCATGATACCACGCGGGTGTGCCACGGATTATAATGGGTCGGCCGAGGAGAGATGCCATGAAGAAGCTCGTGCTCGAGACGACCGCGCCGTTCCAGGGACTACCGGAGCTCGTCGCTTACGACGAAGGGCTTTTCGCCAAGGAAGGGCTCGAGATCGAATGGGCCGACCGCGAGCAGGGTGTCGAGAAAAAAGTGCGGACCGACATTACGAGCGAGCGCGGGGTCGATCCTTTCGCCAGCCACGGCAAGCTCTTCGAGCAGGGCAAGGCCGACATGTACAACGCTTGCGAATGGGGCAATTACTGCCGCGTCCAGGATACGCAGAAGGGAAGCCGCCAGGTCGGGCGCCGCGCAATCGTCGCTTATTCGGCGCTCGTCGTGCGACCCGACTCGCCGGTCTATACGCCGCAGCAGCTCGCGAACCGCTTGATCGGCGTGCCGTTCTTCTTCGGCACGCACTATATCGCGCTGCACATGCTCGAAGGCTTCGTGCCGCGCGACATGATCAAGCTGTGCAGCGCGCCCAACGGCTCGCGCTATCGCTACGAGGCGATGATGACGGGCGAGATCGAGGCGACAACCTTGACCGAGCCGCATGTGAGCCTCGCCGAGAAGCGCGGCTGCCGCATCATCTGCAGCGCCTTCTTCCACGGCACCGAGGTCGCATCGAGCCGCGTCGATGCCGAGACCTATGCCGCCTTTGCGCGCGCGGTGAAGGAGGCGGTGCGGCGCATCAATGCCGACAAGAGGGCATATCTCCACTATTTCATCGATTACTACAAAGGCAAGGAGCCGGAGATCGCCGGTCTCTCGGTCGATGATTTGCGCGCGAGCCGGCTCGTTGTCGTCGATCCCGCGCCCATTCCGATCGACGAGATGCAGCGCACCTACGACTGGCTCAAGGGCTGGGGCATGCTCGAGGCGACGGCCTCGCCGCTCGATCTCGTCGATCTGCAATTGCAGCAGCAGGTACACGCCGCCGAATAGGTTCTTCGTGGCGCGCAGGGGGAAGATCGGCCGCTATCGGCTCGGCGTCGATGTCGGCGGGACGCACACCGATCTCGTGCTGCTCGACGTGAAGAGCGGCGCTCTCGCGGTCGAGAAGGTCGCGAGTACGCCGGCCAACCCGGCGCTCGGCGTCCTCGACGGCATCGGGCGGTTTCTCGCGCGTGGCGTAGCACCCGAGGCGATCGAATTCTTCGCGCACGGCACGACGATCACGACGAACGCGCTCCTCGAAATGAAGGGCGCCAAAATCGGGCTCCTCATCACCAAGGGCTACCGCGCCGTCCAGGAGGTGCAGAGCCAGGCGCGCGACGGAAATCCGTTCGACTATTTCTACGAGAAGCCGCCGCAGCTTGCGCCGCAAAGCATGACGTACGAGGTGGGCGGCCGCATCGATTTCGCCGGATCGGAGCTCGAGCCGCTCGACGAGGGGGCGGTGCGCCACGCCGCGCGCGAGCTGAAGGCGAAGGGGGCGCGCTCGATTGCCGTGTGCTTCCTCTTCTCCTTCGCCAACCAGGATCACGAGGCGCGCGCGGCGGAGATTTTGCGCGCCGAGTTTCCCGAGGCCGCGATCTCGCTTTCGTCGGCGGTGCTGCCGCGCATCCGCGAATGGCCGCGCCTGTCGACGACCTTGCTCAACGCCTATCTCGAGCCGGTGCTGGTGCACTATATCCGCAATCTCGATCAAGGGCTCGACGCCGCTCGCATCGGCACGAAGCAGCGCTTCCTGATGCAGTCGAACGGCGGCGTGATGCCGTTCAAGGCCGCGGCCGCGGGCGGCAAGACGGTGCACACGCTCTTTTCCGGCCCCGCCGCGGGCGCGCAGGCGAGCGCCTATCTCGCGCCGAAGGAATCGAAACGCGGCCTCATCACACTCGACATGGGCGGGACGAGCTGCGACATCTGCTTCATCGAGGGCGGCGCGCCGCTCGAAGTGACGGAGGTGACCGTGGCGCGGCGGCCGCTCGGCGTGCCGGCGCTCGACCTCACCAGCATCTCGGCGGGCGGCGGCTCGATCGCCGCGGTCGATCAGGGCGGGTTCCTGGCCGTGGGCCCGAAAAGCGCCGGCGCCGATCCCGGCCCCGCCTGCTGTGGCCGCGGCGGCGCGGACCCGACCGTGACCGACGCCGATCTCGTGCTGGGATTCCTCAACCCCGATTATTTTCTCGGCGGGACCCAGCGGCTCGACATTGCGGCGGCGCGCGCGGCGATCGCGGCGAAGATCGCGACGCCGCTTGGCATGAGCTTCGCCGAGGCGGCGTCGGGCATCCGCCGCATCGTCGACATGCGCATGGCCGACGAAGTCCGCGTCTATGCGGCCAAGCGCGGCGTCGATGCGCGCGACTTCACGCTGCTGCCGTTCGGCGGCGCAGGCGCGGTCCATGCCGCCGCGGTGGCGGAGGAACTCGGCGTCGCGCGCATCTTGGTGCCGCCGCGGCCCGGCGCCTTCTCGGCGCTCGGACTCTTGTGCAGCGACGTGGTGCACGACTATGTCCGCTCGGAGCTGCGCCCGATGGCGCAGGTGACGCCGGACCACGCCGAGGCGATTTTCCGCGCGCTCGAACGGCGCGCAGCGGCCGAGCTCGCCGAGGAAGGCTTGGGCGATGCGCGGGCATCGCGCGAGCGCGCGCTCGACATGCGCTATACCGGCCAGGGCTACGAGCTCACCGTGTCGCTTGCGGGACTGAAGGCGCCGCTGACGCAACGCGCGCTCGACGAGGCGCGCCGACGCTTCGACGAGCTCCATGCGCGGCTCCATTTCCATGCCGCGTCCGACCGGCCGGTCGAGATCGTGAGCTATCGCCTGCGCGTGCGCGTTGCCGCGCCCAAATACGTGCCGGAAAAATCAGCGATGAAAAGAGCGCGCATCGTGCCCGAGAGCGCGGCCAAGGGGTTCCGCCGGGTGCGCTTCGATGCCGCGCGCGAGACGCGCACGCGGATTTTCGAGCGCGACCGGCTTGCCGCAGGCGCGCGGATCGAAGGGCCCGCGATCGTCGAGCAGTTCGACGCCACCACGGTGATCCCGCCGGGCTGGCGCGCGACGGTGGACGAGTTCCTCAATCTCATCTTGGAGCGCAGGCAAAATGGCTAAGCGGCGTGTCCGATCGCGCATCGACCCCGTCACGGTCGAGATCGTGCGCAACAAGGTCGCGAGCCTCGTCGACGAGATGCACTATCATTTCTACCGCTCGGGCTATTCGACCATCATCCGCGAATCGCGCGATTTCAGCTGCGTCATTCTCGATCGCGCCGGACGGCTCATCACGCCGCCGCCGATGTTCTTTCACGCGCCCGTCTATCGCCATTTCACGGCGCGCGTGCTCGAGCTTTACGGCGCGGCGGCGGGCGCGATTGCGGCCGGCGACGTGTTCGTCTCGAACCATCCCTACGAGGCGGGCATGCCGCATGTCTCGGACATGGGGTTTCTCTCGCCCATCTTCGCGCAGGGACAACTCATCGGCTTCAGCGGCTCGATCGCGCACAAGGCCGATATCGGCGGCACCAATCCCGGCAGCACCTCGGCGAATGCGACCGAGATGTTTCAGGAGGGGCTTCTGGTGCCGCCGGTAAAGATCGCGCGAAAGGGCCGCTATGACGAGGATATGGAGCGCCTCATCCTCGCCAACAGCCGCCAGCCCGATCTCGTGCGCGGCGATGTGCGCGCGCAGATCGCCGCCACCGAAATGGGCGCGCGGCGCATGGCGGAGCTCGGCGCGCGCTTCGGCGCCGACAACCGTCATGGCCGCCTTCGCCGCGATTCTGGACGGCACGGCGCGGGCAATCGCGGCGGCGATCCGGGCGTTGCCCGAAGGCACGGAATCCGCCGAAGGCTTCATGGACGACGACGGCGTCGAATTGGAGAAGCCGGTGAAATTCGCCGTCACCATCACCGTATCGGGCGGCCGCATCGAGTTCGATTTCTCAGGGAGCGGCCCCCAGGCGAAGGGGCCGGTCAATCTGCGCCCGTCGATGGTCGAGGCATGCGTCTTCTATTCGCTCATCGGCGCGTTGGCGCCCGAGCTCAAATTCAACGACGGCATGCGCGACGCGGTGAGCTTGCGCTTTCGGCCGCGCACCGTGACCAACGCAGCGCCCCCCGCACCGGTGTCGAGCTACCAGAAGGCGAACCTGAAGCTCGTCGACGTGATCCTCGAGGCGCTTGGCCGCTTCGTGCCTGAGCGCGCCATCGCCGGATCGGGCTCGTCCGGCTCGCTTCTCATCAACTGGTCGGAGGGGCGCGCCGGCCACGGGAACCTCCAATACGAGATCTTCGCCTCGGCCTATGGCGGCGGCAACGGGCATGACGGCGCCTCGATGGTGGCGACGCATCTTTCGAACCTGCACATCACGCCGATCGAGATTTTGGAATCCGAATTCCCGTGCCGCATCACCGAATTCTCCATCATTCCGGATTCGGGCGGCGCCGGACGCTATCGCGGCGGCGTTGCGTTCCGCCGGCGCTATCGCCTCCTGCAGGATGCGACCGTCGTGCGCCGCTATGACCGCGCGCGCTTCCCGGCGAGCGGGGCCGAAGGCGGCGCCGACGGACGGGCGAGCCGCTTCGTCCTCGTCGCGCGCGATGGCAGCGAGCGCACCGTGCCAAGCTCGGGCCGGTTCGAGATGAAGGCAAGCGAAGGCTTCTATCTCGACAAGGCCGGCGGCGGCGGCTGGGGCGATCCGCAGCAGCGCGACCCGGCAGCCGTGCAACGCGACATCGAAGAGGGCTATGTCAGCCCGGACTCGGCGCGGCGCGCGTACGGTTCGCGAAATAAAGCTGGAGATGGGTGACGAGCGCGATCGCGGCGCCAAATGCGGTCGCCTCGATGCGGGCAAGTGCCACCTGCGCCTCGGCGACCCCGGCGAGCACCAGGAGGAACACGACGTAGCCGGTGAGGAACAGCGCGAACACGCCAAAATTGAGCCGCACCGTGGCGAAGACGCAGAAGGCGCAGAACGCCACGAAGGTCGCGAGCAGCACTGGCCCCGGCGCGACGAGGTGGGCGACGAGACTTGCCAGAAGCGCCCCCGCGATCGTGCCGCCGACGCGGCCGACGCTCCGCGCGAGCGTGTCATGGAAATCCGGCCGCAGCAGGATGAGCGCGGTCATCCCCGCCCAATAGCCGTTGCGCAGATCGAGCCAGCGCTCCGCCGCCACGGCGACGGCGAGCGCCACGGCAAAGCTCGGCGCGAACCGCAAGCCTTCGGCAACGCGCAGCCTGACGACGAGCATCGCGCCCTCGGCGAGCATGCGATGCAGCAGCGGGTGCGGCGCGCGGCCGCGCTCGGCCGTGAGGATCGCCCCGAAGAGCGCGATCTGCACCATGCCGCCCGCCAGCACCAGCGCCATGCGCACGAACGCCTGCTCGGCATCGCCGGGATATGCCCCGGCGATGAGGAAATAGATCGTGCATTGCTGGCCGATCCAGAACGCGCCCATCGACACCGCCGGCAGCATGCCGCACCAGAAACCGTAAAAGAGCGCGAGGCCGATCGTGAGCGGCGCCGATGCGCCGGTGAGCGTGCCGATGAAAGTCGAGGCGGAGATGCCGACGAACGCGAACAGCATCGGCACGGCGCGTGAGCTGGTGAGCCGCTGGAACGCGCCGAATCCGACTGTGAGCGCGCCCCCCGCGGCGACGGCGCCCGCGGCGGGCACGCCGGCGACGAGGCCGCAAGCGAGCACGACGACGAGCGCGGGCGCGAGCCGGCAGGCGAGGCCGAGCGTGAGCCCTGACCATTCGAGCGCAACGGTCCGCCGCGCGACCTCGCTGAGCTTGCTCCCTTCGGCCAATCGCGAACGGGCGCTATTGCGCGGTGGCGATCGCCGCCTTGAGGCGAGCGACGACGGCGGGCGGGGTCGTAAAAACCTTGTCGACGACGGCCTGCACCTCGGTGCCGCCCTTGGGGCGCAGCGCGAGGCCCATGCGCTTTGCATCCGCGACCGTCGCCGGATCGGCGAGCGCCTCGGAGAAGGATTTCCGGAGGATTTCGAGCCGGTCCGCCGGCGTGCCGGGCGGCACGATGAACGGACGGCCGTAGTCCTGCTGGCTGTACATGAGCTCGAGCGCCGCTTTGTCTTCCTCGGTCTTGGCGAAATCGCCGGTGAGCGGCACGTGCTCGGCCGTGAGCTCGGGATCGGGGACCGTCGATTCTTGCGCCAGCACGAAGAACTTGCCGCTCGCCAGCCAGTCGGGATGCGCCTCGGCGATGCTCGAGACCGAGATGCCGCACAGGCCCGCGACCTCGCCCTGCTCGATCGCCAGCATCATCTCGCGGCTCCCGGGATAGCCCGCGACGATCTCGAACTTGGTGCCGAGGATGCGGTTGAGCATCAGCGGCAGCTCGCGGGTCGAGCCGCCCTCGGCGCTCGCGGCAAGCCGCACGGAATAGGTGAAGGCGTCCTTGAACGACTTCACCTTCGTGTCGGAACGCAGCACGCAGACGAACTCCTCGCGGTTGGCGCTGCCGACATAGAGAAGTTTTTGCGGATCGTAGGGAACGGGCTTATCGCCGATGAGGGGCTCCAGCACCGCGCCCGGATAGATCTCGCCGACCGCGGTGCCGTCCTTCGGCGCCACGGAATAGATGTAATAAGCGAGCTTGTTGCTGCCCGCGCCCGGCATGTTGACCGGCACGATCGTCGGATGGCCGGGAATGTGCTCGCTCCAATGGCGCGCGACAAGGCGGGCATAGCTGTCATAGCCGCCGCCCGGCGTCGAGCCGATATAGAGCGTGATCTGCTTGCCGGCGAAGACATCGTCCGCCCGCGCCTGGCCGGCGCTCCCGCCCGCGCAAAGGGCAAGCAGAATGGCCGCGCCGGCAAGCCGCATCATTGCCGGCCTTGCCGGTGCGGCGAGCGCGGATCGGCGTGATCCTGGTGCGCGTAGTGGAGGCGCAGCAGATCCTTGCCGTAATCGTTGCCGTTGGGCGTGCGCACGATCGTGTGGATGTGGTGCCGCGTGTGCTCGTCATTGTCGAACACGATGCCCGACTGGTGATCGAACTCGATCAGCGCCACCGGATTGTGGATGCGGTAGTAGAACGGGCTCTCGTCGTCGAACTTGCCGATCCAGGCGAACCACGTCTCGTCCAGGTGGCGCTTCGCCTCGGCATAGCGGATCTCGGCGTGGCCGGGGCGGATGCGCGCGGTGTAGATGCCGATGAGGCGCTCCAGCAACTCGCGCTGCTCCTTCGTCATGTCGCCGGTCCGCAGGCCCTCGAATGGCATCACGTCGTTGTCGTGGAACGCCGTCGCCATCACGTCGAAGGGAAGCTTCTCGCCAATCGTCGCGCGCGCGCGCTGCTCCGGCGAGAGCGCGCCCATGAGGACGAAGCCTTTCTTCTCCTCGTCCTCGAACACTTTCGTGCCGGCATACTTGCCGGTCGTCGCGTGCACGGGCTCCGAGCCCATGAACATCGGCGTCAGCACCATCTGATCGCCGATGACGAGGCAATTGACGATGAGATGATGGCCGTCGATCTGCCAGCCCCAAGGCTCGGTGGCCGACGGTTCACCCATGACGCTGACCCAATAGAGCCATTCGCCGTATTCGTCGGGCCGGTTGGTGATCTCCAGCACCGTCTCGTTCAGACGCATGATGTCGCGCGAGGTCTGATAGCCGCTGGCGCTGAGGCTCGCGCGCAGAAGGCCCAGCGCACGCTCGCGCTGCTCGCCGGTGAGGTCGGCAAGGCAAAGCCCGTGCCGCATGATGAAGGGGTGCACGTTGCTCCACGCCTGCCATGCCTTGTCCTCCAGCGGAAAGCGCGTGAGGCGACGCTGATCGTCGCTCAAGGCGGCGAGATATGCGCGCGCCGCATCGGCCACGCCGGCGAGCGAATGGCCGGTCTTTTCCAAGCGATAGAGGCCGCCTTGCACGGTGCCGTCCGCGGTGACGCCGCGGAAATCCTGCGTCAGCAGGTCCTTGCCGCGGTCGGCCATGCGCTGCAGCATGGGCGGCAGAGTGAACGGCGTGCGCGCCGGGGTGATGCCGCGCTGGCGCAAACGGAATTCGGGAGTGGCCATGCTCATCCTCGCTGTGCCGGCGCCCGCAGCCCTTTGCGCTCGAGCCGCGGCAGGACTTCGCCGCAGAAATAGGGAAGCTCGTCGGCGTAATTGACGAACGACACGGCAATGCCGGAAAGCCCCGCCTCGCTCAGGATCGCGAGGTGGTCGGCGACATAATCGGGATCGCCGACGATCGGCAGGCCGCCCATGCCGTTCGCGTACTCGTTCCTGAGGCGCATGTAGGTTTCCTGGCCGCGTGTCGCGGGCGTGATGTCCTTCATCGCCAGGATGCTGTCGACCGCGTTCCAGTCGGCATGCTCGACGATGCAGTGATGGTAATAGTCCTGCGCCTCCTTCATCGTCTTGGCGCAAGTGATGACGCCCACCGTGTAGAATCCCAGCTCTCGTCCCTCGCGCCGCGCCAGATCCTTCACGTCGCGCACGTTCTTCGCATAGCTTTCGAGCGAGGCGAGCCGCGTCGACATGAAAAGCGCATCGCAATTGCGGATGGCGAAGGCTTGGCCCGTATCTGACGCGCCGGCATTCATGATGAGCGGGCGCGAGCCGCCCCACGGCTTGGGCCAGGCGCGGATTTTCTTGAGGCTGAAGAAGCGGCCGTCATAATCGAAAGTCTGGTCGCTCGACCAAGCGAGCTTCACGGCGCCAATCCATTCCTCGGCATATTCGTAGCGCTGCTCGTGATCGCGGAGCGTGGCGCCGAACATCTCGAACTCGCCCTCGTTCCAGCCGCACACGATGTTGAGGCCGAAGCGCCCTTCGCCGACATGATCGGCGGTGACGAATTCCTTGGCCGCGATGAGCGGATGGAAGAGCGGGGCGTGGACCGTGCCGAAGACGGTGATGCGCTTGGTATTGGCCAGAAGCCCGGTCGCCCAGGTCATGGTCTCGAGCGTCGCGCCCTGATAATCCGTATCGCCGCCATAGCCTTTCCAGCGGCCGATCGGCAGCATGAATTCGATCCCGGCCTCGTCCGCCATCTTGGCGAGGCGGAGATTGTCGTGCCAGCCGCCCGACCAGCGCTCGGGCACCAACGTGACGGCGCGGCCGGACGAGCAGTTGGCGCCGAAGAGGCCCAATTTCAGGCGGTTCTCCGTGCGCATCTCCATGCGCTCGCGCGTCGTCGTGTCACGGACCGGCATGATGGCTCTTCTCGTGCATCGCGCGGATTGTGGCGGCGCGCGCTTTCCTGTCAATCACGGCAAGACGGCGATCGCGCTGATCTCGATGAGCGAGTCGGGCGAGGTCATCTTGTTGACCTCGATCATCGTCGAGGCCGGCGCCGGCGCGCCGAAATACTCGCGCCGCACCTTATGGATCTGCGGGAAATGCTCCATGTTGCGGATATAGACGTCGACGCGGCAGATGTCGTCCATCGTGCCGCCCGCCGCCTCGATTGCGGCCTTCAGATTCTCGCACACCTGGCGCGTCTGCGCCTCGATGTCGCCGACGCCGGCCATGCTGCCATCGGCTTTCTTCGCGGTCATGCCGCTGATGAAGACCAGGCGACCTTTCGCCTCGATCACGGTCGCCTGCGAGAAATGGCCCGAGGGCCGACTGATCTTGTCGGAGGTGATCTGTCGCTTCGCCATCAGCGTGCATCCTCATCGTTCGTGTAGAAGCTCGGCCGCTCGGGATAATGCGGCCCGTCATAGATCTCGACCACCACCGTCTCCTCGTGCGCTATGGCGGGCCCGTGCACGTTGCCCTTGGGGTTCATGTAGAACGAGCCCGGCACGAGCACGACGCCCGTCGCGGTGTATTCGTAGCGGCCTTCGAGGCAGAACATGAACTGGTTCGAGGCGTGAAGATGCGGCTCGGGGATGCCGGCGCCCTTGGCGAATTTGATGAGCGCGATCGACGCGCCCGAAATCTCGTCGCGCCACAGCATTTTCTCGAAGACGCCCTTCAGCGACTTTTCGTGCCACGCCATCGCGCGGCTTTCGATCAGAAGCTCGCCCAATCCGGGCGCACCCTCGGGCATCGCGCTCATCCCTTGCTCCCTGCCATCGCCTGAGCAATCTCGGCCGAGGATAGCCCGACGCGCGCGAGGACGGACGCGGTATCGGCGCCGAGCGAGCGCGCCTCGGCGCCGGTCGAGGTGTCGGTCCCCGACATGCGGAAGGGCGGGTTGAGCGTCTTGAACGTGCCGCCGGCGTCGCGCACCTCGGCAAGCGCGCCGCGATGGGCCACTTGCGGATCGCACATCGCCTCGGCCACCGTGCGATAGGCCGAAGCCGGCACGCCCGCAGCGGCGAAGGCGGCAAGGCAGTCCTTGCTGCTGCGCGCCTTCGACCAGAGCTCGAGCTCGTCGATCAGGTGATTCCAGTTCATGCGGCGATCGCGATATTTGGCAAAGCGCGGATCGGCGATCCAGTCCTCGCGCCCCGCGGCCGCGCACAACGCGCGAAAGGTGCGCTCGCTCGCGACGGCTACGGTGAGGAAGCCGTCCGCCGCCTCGATCGGCCCGAAGATCGAGCGGCCGGCCGGCTCGAGCTCGAACTGCGCCGTCGCGACTTCGGTCAACATCAGGCCGAGCATGGTTTCAAGCATCGAGAGGTCGATCATCTGGCCGCGCCCGGTCGTATGGCGCTGATGGAGCGCCGCCATGATGGCACCGAAGCCGTAGGTCCCGGCCAGAATGTCGGCGATGAAGATGCCGGAATTGTCGGGGCGCGCGCGGCCCACCTGATAGGCCAGATGCGCGCGGTCATAGCCCGAGGCGGCATGGATCACCGGCGCATAGGCCGGCAGCAGCGCCGACGGGCCGGTCTGGCCATAGCCCGAGATCGCGCAATAGATGAGGCGCGGGTTGTCGGGCGCGAGCGCGGCGTAATCGAGGCCGAGGCGCCGCATCACGCCGGGCCGGTAGTTCTCGACCAGCACGTCGGCCTTTTGGACGAGGCGGCGCGCGGCCGATGCCGCCGCTTCGTTCTTGAGATCGAGCACGACGCTCGCCTTGCCGGCATTGAGCTCGCCGAAGACGGCGCTGGCGCCGTTCCGCGTCGGCAGACGCGCGCGCATGATGTCGCCTTCGGGCGGCTCGATCTTGATGACCTCGGCGCCGAGATCGGCCAGGAGCCGCGCGCAATGGGGCCCGGCGATGGTGGTCGAGAAATCGAGCGCCAGGATGCCGGCGAGCGCGCGGGTCATCGCAGAATCGTCCTAGACATTGACCGGCGCCTCGGCAGGGCGGCCCCGAATCATGTCGGCGGCTTTCTCCGCGATCATGATCACGGCGGCATTGATGTTGCCGCCGACGAGATCGGGCATGACCGAGGCATCGACGACGCGCAAGCGCTCCACCCCCATCACCTTGAGCTCGGCATCGACCACCGCCATCGGGTCGGACTGCGGGCCCATCTTACAGGTGCCGAGCGGATGATGGACGGTGATCGCGGTCTTGCGCACATGCGCATCGAGCGCGTCATCCGACCAGCCGCCATCGCCCGGCGCAAGCTCGGCTCCGGCGAAGGGGTTGAGCGGCGCCTGGCGGCCGATGTCGCGCACCATGCGCAGGCCTGCGCGCAGGATTTTCCAATCCGTGTCGGTCGCCAGAAAATTCTGGCGAATGATCGGCGCCGCGCCCGGGTTAGCCGAGCGCAGTTTGAGTTCGCCGCGGCTTTCCGGCCGGAGCAATGCGACGCGGCAGGCGAACCCATCGGCATAAGGCGGCACGAACGGCGCGAGATAAGGGCCGGCGGTCATCGGCGCGGCGTTGAACAGAAGCTGCACGTCCGGCGCGGCCGCCGGCCCAGCGCCGCCGAGCCCGGTCTTGAGGAAGGCCATCACCCCGCCGAACATGTCGCTCGCGATCCCTTTGCCGAAAAAATAGGCAAAGGCGAGATCGCGTGCGGCCCGGTCGGCGCGCATGCGTGCATGGATCGGCCCTGGCGCGCGGCGGGCATAGGCGACCGACGCCGAGATATGGTCCTGGAGATTCTTGGCGACGCCGCGCAACGGAACCGCCAAGCCGATCCCATGCGTTGCCAGTTCCGCGGGGTCGCCGATCCCGGACAGCATCAGAAGTTGCGGCGAGTTGATGACGCCGGCGGCGACAATGACCTCGCGCTCGGCCCGCGCTTCGTGCTCGGCGCCGTCGGCCTGATACACGACGCCGACGGCGCGGTCCTTCTCCAGCACGATCCGGGTCGCGTGCGCATTGATTGCGACGGTGAGGTTGGGCCGGCCGGCGGCGGGGTGAAGATAGGCGTTGGCGGCGCTCCAGCGCCGGCCATCGCGGATCGTCATCTGCCAGCGGCAAAACCCGTCCTGGCGCGCGCCGTTATAGTCGTCGGTCCAGGGGTGGCCCGCCGCCGCGCCCGCCGCCGCGAATGCGTCGACCAGCGGATCGGAAAAGCGCGAGAAGCGGGTCGAAAGCGGCCCGTCGCCGCCGCGGAATTCGCTGGATCCGCCCTCCCAGCTCTCCTGCCGGCGGAAATACGGCAGCACATGCGCATAGGACCAGCCCGGCAGGCCGCTTGCGGCCCAGCGCTCGTAGTCCGAGCGGTGGCCGCGGACATAGGCCATGGCATTGATCGAGGACGAGCCGCCGATCACTTTTCCGCGTGCGCATTCGAGCGCGCGCCCGTCCATGCTCGCCTCGGGCTCGGCGAAATACATCCAGTCGTTCATCCGTCGTGCCAGCACCCGGCCCCAGGCAAGCGGGATGCGGAGCCACGGATTGCGGTCCCATCCGCCCGCTTCCAGCAGCAAAACGCGTGTTACCCGGTCCTCGCTCAGACGGTTCGCGAGCGTGCACCCGGCCGAGCCCGCGCCGACCACGACATAGTCATAGCTCCTTGGCGCCATGACCCCTCCCATCCTGCGAAACTGGCCCGCAATCGGCCCTGTCGTCAACTTGTCACAGGTTGGGATTGCATTTAAGGTCCGCCGGTCCGTAACGGAGCGAGCGTAACGGAGCGAGCCTTGTTTCTGCGCAACGCGTGGTACGCGGCGATCTGGTCGAAGGAGCTGCGCGAGCGGCCGATCGCGCGCACCATCATCGGCCAAAAACTCGTGCTGTTCCGCGGCGCGAGCGGACGGCCCGCGGCGCTCGCCGACCGCTGCTGCCATCGCGCGGCGCCGTTGTCGAAGGGCGAGGTGGTGGGCGACAGCTTGCGCTGCGGCTATCACGGCTTGCGCTTCGACCATGCCGGACGCTGCGTCGAGGTGCCGATCCAGGAGCAGATCCCGAAGGGCGCGCAGGTGCCCTCATATCCGGCGATCGAGCGCCAGAACGTCCTCTGGGTGTGGATGGGCGATGCGGCGCGCGCCGATCCGGCCAGGATTCCGGATTTGCCGTGGCTCGACAGCCCGGACTGGACGACGACGCCGGGATATCTCCATGTCGAGGCCAACGCGCAGCTTCTCGTCGACAATCTGCTCGACTTCACGCACGTGCCTTATGTCCATCCCGGTACGCTCGCCGGCGATCCGCGCGAGGCGACGGTGCCGATCAAGACCGAGCGGCGCAATGACGGCATCCGCGTCGGGCGCTGGCTGATCGACGTAAACCCGCCGCCGCTCTTCGCCGCGGCGGGCGGCTTCACCGGCAGTGTCGATCGCTGGCAGTGGTCGACGTGGATCGCGCCCTCGACCATCTACATCGATGTCGGCTGCGCCGTGCACGGGACCGGCGCGCCCGAGGGCGACCGCAGCCAGGGCATTTCCCTCTGGTCGACCCACCTGGTGACGGCCGAAAGCGCGACGAGCTGTCACTACAGCTTCGCCTTCGCACGAAATTTCAAGCGCGACGATGCCGACATGTCGCGCCTCCTCTACGAAGGTTCGCGCGACACGTTCCTTCAGGACAAGGCGATGCTCGAGGCGCAGCAGCAGAACCTCTCAGGCGCCGCGCTCGACGGCCTCATCGACGTCGCGACCGACGCCGGCCAGTTGCAGGTGCGGCGCGCCTTGGACGCGCTCATCCGCGCCGAAAATCCCTATGCGGAGATCAGCAAATTATGAAGAAGAAAGGGTTCATCCTCGGCACGCTGGCGCTCGCGACGCTGGTGTCTCTCGTCGGGCCTGCGCGCGCCGCCGACAGCGACAAGACCTACGTCATGAAGATGGGCACCGCCACGATCAACGACGCCCAGCAGCATTGGATGGAATGGTTCGCGGCGCAGGTGGCGAAGGATTCGGGCGGCCGCATCAAGAGCGAGATTTATACGAACAGCCAGCTCGGCCCGATCCCGCGCGAGATCGAAGGAACGCAGTTCGGCGCGATCCAGGCCTATATCGGCCCGCCCGAATTCCTGGTCGGCGTCGACGAGCGCTATGAGATCATGTCCGCGCCGGGCCTCATCCAGAATCTCGATCAAGCGATCCGCCTGACCAAGGACCCGGAGCTGCAGAAGTTGATGTTCGGCCTCGGCGCCAACAAGGGGCTCGTCGGCGCCGCGCTGTGGATCTCGGCCGGATCCTCGATCATCACGCGCACGCCGGTGCGGCACGTCGCCGGGTTCAAGGGCCTGAAGATCCGCGTCCTCGCCTCGTCCTTCGCGAACGAGCAGATTTCGCGCCTGGGCGCCACGCCGATCGCGATGACGTTGGCCGACGTGCTGCCGGCGATCCAGCAGAACGCCATCGACGGCGCCGTGGCGCAGGTCGCCGTGTTCAGCACCATGCAGTATCAAGACGCCGCCAAATACATCACCGAGACCAACCACAATTTCATCTTCTCGATGGCTTTCTTCAGCAAAAAATGGTTCGATGCGCTGCCCGCCGACCTGCAAAAAGTGCTGCGCGACGACGCGGCCAAGGCGAGCGACGAGACCGACCCCTGGGCCAAAGACTTCTTCAACGGCCAGCGCAAAGTCTGGGTCGAGAAAGGCGGCGAACTGATCGAGCTGCCGCCCGAGGAGGAGGCCGCGATGATGAAGACTCTTTCGACCGTGGGCGAGGACCTTTCGAAATCGAAGCCGGAGCTCCACGCGGCTTACGAGACGCTGGTCGCGGCGGTGAAACGTACGGCGCAATAGTTCTGAGGCACGCGAGCGCGCAGGGGAGGGCGCGCCAATGATCGACCGGCTGCTCAAGGGCGTGGAATCCCTCATCGTGCTCGCGCGCGCGCTCGCGGCGATCCTGCTCATCCTGAGCGTCGCGCTCAATTTCGCCAACATCATCGGCCGCTATTTCTTCAGCGTTTCGATCTCGTGGGCGGAAGAGATCATGCTGTTCCTGATGTGCGGCTGCGTTTTCCTGGGCGTCGGCCCGGTGTCGTGGGCGAACCGCCACATCCGCATGGACATCCTCGTCAACATGCTGCCGCCGACGGCGAAGAAATTCTTCGACCTGCTGGCCGATCTCGTCTTCCTTGCGACGGCGGCGCTCATCGTCGCCTTTGCCGCGCCGGTCATCGTCGATCTCGCCGCCTTCGACGAGCGCAGCCAGGCCGCCAATTTCCCGCTCGTCATCCCGCAGGCGATGATCCCGATCGGCTTCGGCTTCATGGCGCTGTTCGTCGCGATCCGGATCCTGACCCGGAGCGCGGTCCGGCAGCGCGCGGCTGCCACCGGCGCCAAGCGCGCCGCGAGCCGGCCTGGAGCGGCATAAACGCCATGCTGCCCTATCTCGTCTATTTCGGCCTGCCGGTGGTGCTGCTCATCATCGGGTTCCCGATCTTCCTCATCCTCATCGTCACCTCGATCGTCGCGGTCTTCACCGTCGCCGACGTGCCGACCGAGACGATCCAGACCTACATGTTCGGCAGCCTCGACAATTTTCCGCTGCTCGCGGTGCCGTTCTTCGTGCTCGCCGGCGAGATCATGGCGCAAGGCGGCATCGCGCGACGCGTCATCGCCTGGGTCATGTCCCTAATCGGCGGCGTGCGCGGCTCGCTCGCCGTGACCACGGTCGCCGCGAGCGAGCTTTTCGGCGCCATGTCGCATACCGCCGTCGGCACCGTCATCGCCATGGGCCGCATGATCTATCCTTCGTTGCGCGAGAACGGCTATAGCGAGCGCTTCGCCGTCGGCCTCGTCGCATCGTCGGGTGCCATCGCCGTGGTGATCCCTCCGTCGATCGCCATGATCCTCTATTCGATGTCGGCACAGCAATCGGCCGTGATGCTGTTCACCGCGGGAGTTCTGCCGAGCCTTCTGATCGGGTTCGTCGATGCCGTGTTCGTCATGGGCTATGCCAAGGTTCAGATGGTGCCGCTCGCGGCGCGCGCGCGCTGGGACAATATCTGGGCCACGACGAAGGAGGCGAGCTGGTCGATCGGCACGCTCGTCGTGATCTTCGGCGGCATCTATGGCGGCGTCTTCACGCCGACCGAGGCGGCGGGCGTCGCCGTCGTCTATTCGCTGATCGTGACGCTGTTCATCTATCGCGAGGTCGATCTCGCCGGCATGTGGCGCATCGTGACGAGCGCCGCCTTCCTCATCTCGCAGATCCTCATCATCGTGACGGCGGCTGGGATCTACTCCTGGCTGCTCACGACGAGCGGCATTCCGCAGCACATCGTCGCCGCGGTCGAAGGCATGCACATGGCGAAATGGGAGCTGCTGCTCTATCTCAATGCCGGGCTCCTGATGGCGGGAAGCTTCTTGGAGCCGGCGCCCGCGATCCTGATCCTGACGCCGCTACTTCTGCCGATCGTCGTGGCGGTCGGCGTCAGTCCCATCCATTTCGGCATCATCATGGCGGTCAATCTCAGCATCGGCATGTACACGCCGCCTTTCGGCCTCAACCTTTTCTCGTCGCAAGCCGTGTTCGAGGCGCCGATGCACAAGGTCTATGTCGGCGTGCTGCCGTTCGTAGTGATAAATTTCGCGACGCTGATGCTCATCACCTATGTGCCGCAAATCTCGATGGTGCTGGTGAACATCAGGCACTAGGGAGGCGCCCATGCGAACCGCCATCGTCAATGCCGGCGAGATCGTGTCCGGCGACTGGCGCGAGCCGTTCGTCAAAGCCTCGGCGATCGTCATGGAGGGCGGCAAGATCGAGAGTGTCGGCACCGGCAGCGCCGCGCAGCTCGGCCAGTGCGATGTGGTGATCGACGCCGCCGGCGCGACGATCATTCCCGGCCTCATCGATTCGCAAGTGCACAACACGTTCGGCGACTACACGCCGCGGCAGAAGACGGTGGGGTTCCTCGAAAGCTATGTGCACGGCGCGGTGACGACGGCGATCAGCGCGTCGGAGGTTCACGTGCCGGGCCGGCCGCGCGATCCCGAGGGCGTGAAGGCGCTGGCCTTGGCGGCGCAGCGCTGCTTCGAGCATTTCCGGCCGGGCGGCATCCGCGTCTGGGCCGGCTCGATCATTCTCGAGCCGGGCCTCACCGAGGCCGATTTCCGCGAGATCGCCGCAAAAGGCGTGTGGCTCGCCAAGGCCGGGTTCGGCGCGGTCAAGACGCCTTATGACTATGTGCCGCTCGTGCAGTGGGCGCGCGCGGCGGGCATGATCACGACGGTACACACCGGCGGCGCGTCGATTCCGGATTCATCGCCCATCACCGGCGACCATCTTCTCGCCATGCGACCGCATGTGTCGTTCCACATCAATGGCGGGCCGACGGCGATGCCCGACCGCGATTTCGAGCGCGTCGTCTGCGACAGCGACATCGCGCTCCAGCTTTGCACCGCCGGCAATCTGCGCACGGCGCTGATGTGCGCCGGGCTCGCGCGCAAGCACGGCGCGCTGGACCGGCTCCTCATTGCGACCGACACGCCGACCGGCAGCGGCGTCATGCCGCTCGGCATGATCTATACGATGACGCATCTCGCGAGCCTCACCGACATGCCGGCCGAGCATGCGGTCTGCGCCGCCACGGGCAACAACGCGCGGGTCTATCGCCTCAACAGCGGCTTCATCGCCGCCGGCAAGGACGCCGATGTCGCGATCGTCGATGCGCCGGTCGGCGGCACGCAGGACACGGCGCTCGCAGCGCTCAAGCACGGCGACCCGTGCGCCGTCGGCGCGGTCGTCACCGACGGCGAGCCGCGCTTCGTCGGCCAGAGCCGCAACACGCCCGCGCCCAAGAAGCGCGTTCGGGTGGCCGAGTGCCGCTTGCTCCGCGATTTCTCGCCGGCGCGGCACTGAGCTATTTCTGCGCCGCCTGGGAGGGGCCGAGCTGTTTCAGCGCCGCCTGCACGAACGACATGTCGACGACGCGGTCCGCGTCGATGTCGGGCGGCACCTCGCCCTCGGCCTTGAAATCGGCGAGGTCGGTCTTGACGCTCGCGATCTCGATCGCGCCGTTGGGATTGCACCAGGACGCCACCATGTCGTGGAACACGGTCTTGTCCTTCTGCTTCGTCAGTTCGGCGATCGCATCGTAGATATAGTCGGCGTTGGGCCCGACGATGTGACCGTCCTTCAGCGCCGAATCATAAAAGCGCACGGCGCGCAGATATGCGCGCATGAATTTCTCGCCCTTGGCGCGGTCTTGGTCGAGCAAACTCGTGCCGAACAGGATCACGCCGCTCTGATAGACCGGATAGAACGCCGAGTACGGCTCGAACTTCACCGCGATCCCTTGGCGCGCCATCAGCGTCGCATCGGGCTCCGAGCTCATCGCCGCGTCGATCCCGCCGTTCTGCAGAGCGACGAACTGCGCGGCAAATCCCATATAGAAGCGCTCGACATCGCCGAGGCCCAATCCCACCGATTTCAGCCCGACGGCAAGCACGGAATTGTCGGAAGCGCCTTGCGCGGTGACGCCGATCTTGCGGCCCTTCAGGTCGGCAAGGGTTTTGATCGTGCCGGCGAGTGGTGTGCGCACGACCACGGCGCGATAGTCATAGGGCGCCTTGTTGGTCGCCTTGTCGGCGACGATCTTGATGTTGATGCCGCGCGCGACGGCGTTGAAGAGGCCGGCCGAATAGGCGCCGGCGCCGACATCGAGATCGCCCTTGCCCAAGGGCGCGACCATTTTGGCGCCGGAATCGAAGACGGTGATGTCGCCTTTCAGCCCTTCGTCGTGGAAGAATCCCTTCTTCTCGGTGAGATAGAGCACGGTGTCGCTGACCGCACCGACCACGCCGATCGTCACAGGCTCGTCGGCCCGGGCGGCGGCGGCGGGA
Organism: uncultured Alphaproteobacteria bacterium; assembly: GCA_963729295.1. Classification (GTDB taxonomy): domain Bacteria; phylum Pseudomonadota; class Alphaproteobacteria; order ATCC43930; family CGMCC-115725; genus DATJLY01. The sequence goes on along the minus strand of CAVSNJ010000019.1, from coordinate 40,743 downwards.
GCAGAGAGTGATGCCGCAGCCAGAAAGGCCGCGACGGTTCTGCCGGCTTTGTGCATGGGCGTCCTCGCTACTGGCGGTCGATTGCGGTGATGCGATACGATCATCCGCCAAGGCATGTCGACGAGGCAAGGGCGGAAGCGATGAAGCTCGTCATGGTGGTGGGAGCGGCGACGCCGCCTGGACGGTTGAGCGGCGCCGTGGCCGAGCTCGCGGCAGCGCTCGCCAAGGAACCGGGGATCGAGGTCGAGACCATCAACCTCGCCACGACTCGGGTCGAACTGTGCGATGGGCGCAAGCTCGAAGATTACGATGCGCCGACGCGAAACGCGGTCGCCACCATCGCGGGTGCTGCCGGCGTCGCCTTTGCGGCGCCGGTCTATCGCGCGAGCTTTCCCGGCGTGCTCAAGAACCTCTTGGACATCCTTCCGGTCGAAGCGCTGCGCGACAAGCCGGTGGCGATCGTGGCGATGGGCGGCTCGCCGCATCACTACCTCGCCGTCGACGGCCATCTGCGCCTCGTCCTCGCCTGGTTCGGCGCGATCGCGCTGCCGAACTCGGTCTATCTCACCGGCCGCGATTTCGCCGAAGGGAAGATCCAAGGGGAGAGTGCCGCCGCCGATCTTATGGCGCTTGGCGCGGCGCTCGCCGCCATGACGCGCGCGGCCGAGGGCCAGAAATTCGGCCCCGTGCCGCTTTCGGCGCGCTTTACCTGAGCGACTCGCGGGTCGCCGGTTCCGCGACTCGGGAGAAAACTTGCGCGCGGGGAAAGCTTCGCGCAGCATCGCGCGATGGCGGTCGTCCGCGCCCTGGGCTACCTGCTGCTGCTCGCCGGGCTCGTCGTCCTGGGCCGCGACGTCGTTGCCTGGCGCGATACAGGGCACATCGATCCCGTTGCGCTGGGGCCGCTCTGGCTCGAACTGTCGCGCCACAGCTATCAGGCGGTCTCGAACGCGCTCTCCTCGGAGCTTCTCTATATTTTCCAGCGCATCATCGCGCTCTGGGCGGCGCCGAGCTTTCTCGTTCTGGGAGCGGCACTCGTGCTCATCGCCCGCCGGCCGCGCCGGCGCCATCGCCGGCGCTAGCTACTCGTCCCCCATCTTGAGCGCCGCCAGAAAGGCCGATTGCGGGATTTCGACCTTGCCGAACTGGCGCATGCGCTTCCTGCCTTCCTTCTGCTTCTCGAGCAGCTTGCGCTTCCGCGTCACGTCGCCGCCATAGCATTTCGCCAGTACGTCCTTGCGCAGGGCCTTCACCGTCTCGCGCGCGATGATGCGGCCGCCCAGCGCCGCCTGGATCGCGATGAGAAAGAGCTGGCGCGGGATCAGGTCCTTCAGGCGCTCGCACAGCGCCCTGCCGCGGCGATCGGCCTGGCTGCGATGCACGATGACGGCGAGCGCATCGACCGGCTCGCTGTTGACGAGAATGTTCAACAGCACGAGATCGCCCTCGGCATAGCCGTCGAGCTGATAGTCGAAGCTCGCATAGCCGCGGCTCACTGATTTCAAGCGGTCGTAGAAATCGAACACCACCTCGTTCAAGGGCAGGCGATAGACCACCATGGCGCGCGTGCCGACATAGGTCAGGTCCTTCTGGACGCCGCGGCGCTCCTCGCACAGCGCCAGGATCGGCCCGAGATACGCGTCCGGTACCAGGATCGTCGCCTTGATCCACGGCTCCTCGATATGGTCGATGCGCACCGGGTCGGGCATGTCGACGGGATTGTGCAGCTCGCGCACCTCGCCGTCGGTGCGGTGGATGCGATAGACGACCGAGGGGGCCGTCGCGATGAGATCGAGATCGAATTCGCGCTCGAGCCGCTCCTCGATGATCTCGAGATGGAGGAGCCCCAAAAAGCCGCAGCGGAAGCCGAAGCCCAGCGCGACCGAGGTCTCGGGCTCGTAATCGAAGCTCGCGTCGTTCAAGCGCAGCTTCGCCAGCGAATCCCTGAGCCGCTCGTAATCGGCGGCGTCGGTCGGAAAGAGGCCGCAGAACACGACGGGCTGCACCGGCTTGAAGCCGGGGAGCGGCGCCGCGGCGGGGCGGCGATCCTCGGTGATTGTGTCGCCGACGCGGCAGTCGGCCACGGTCTTGATGCCGGCGGTAATGAAGCCGATCTCGCCGGGGCCGAGCGCATCGATCTGCACCGCTTTCGGCGTGAAGACGCCGACGCGCTCGATCTGGTGCGTCGCGCCCGTCGCCATGAGGCGGATTTTCTGGCCGGGCTTCAGGACGCCGTCCTTGACGCGTACGAGCGTGACGACGCCGAGATAGGAGTCATACCAGCTATCGACCAGGAGCGCCTTCAATGGCGCGCTTTCCACGCCCTCGGGCGGCGGTAGGCGCGTCACCAGCGCCTCGAGCACGGCATCGACATTGAGCCCGGTCTTGGCCGAGATCTCGATGGCGCCCGCGGCGTCGAGACCGATCACTTCCTCGATCTGCTGTTTGACGCGCTCGGGCTCGGCCGCCGGCAGGTCGATCTTGTTCAGCACCGGCACGATCTCGTGCCCGGCGTCGATCGCCTGATAGACGTTGGCGAGGGTTTGCGCCTCGACGCCCTGGCTCGCATCGACGATGAGGAGCGAGCCTTCGCAGGCGGCGAGCGACCGGCTCACCTCGTAGGCGAAGTCGACATGGCCCGGCGTGTCCATGAGATTGAGCTCGTAGGTCTCGCCATCCTTCGCGCGGTATGTCAACCGCACGGTCTGCGCCTTGATGGTGATGCCGCGCTCGCGCTCGAGCTCCATGCTGTCGAGCACCTGGGCACGCATCTCGCGCGCCTCGAGCCCGCCGCAGAACTCGATGAGGCGGTCGGCGAGCGTGGATTTGCCATGATCGATATGCGCGATGATGGCGAAATTGCGAATCCGCTGAAGATCGGTCATGGACCGCCGGAAGATAGGGAGGCGGGGCGCGCGGCGCAACCGCGCCAGGCTTGCAAAATGCTGGCGCAGCCTCGCGAAACGTGCACGATAAGGGGATAAAACCGGAGACAGGGGACAATGGCTGGCTATCTCATCGCCAATATCAAAGTGACGAACCCGGCGAAGTTCGAGGAGTATCGCAAGCAAGTGAACCCGATCGTCGCGCAATATGGCGGGCGCTTTCTCGTCCGCGGGGCGGAGGCGCGGGTGCTCGAAGGCAATCCGCCGATCAAGCGGCTCGCCATCCTGGAATTCCCGACGCTTGCCGCGGCGCAGAAATTCTATGACAGCCCGGAATACAAGCCGGTCCTGGGCCTGCGCCTCGCCAGCGCCACGTCGAACGTCATCCTGGTCGAGGGGACGGCGGGCTAGCGCTCAGCCGAAATTGTTCTCGCCGAGGCCGGTGCTGCCGTAGAGCCATTGCAGCGCGTCGTACCACTCGGTCTGCGATCTTCCGCGCATCACGGCATTGCGCAGATCGGCATGGGCGCCGGCCGGATGATAGACATGCTCGCCCAGGGCGCGCGATTGGAGCTGCACGCGGCTCGTCCGCAGCACGCGCCGAGCGCAATAGAGTTTCAGCGCTTCCTCGACCCGCCCGGGGTGGGACGCCACCATGTGCGATAGGCAGACGGCGTCTTCGAGCGCCATGCACGCGCCCTGCGCCATGTATTGCATCATCGGGTGCGCGGCATCGCCCAGGAGCGTCACCCGTCCGTCGACCCAGTTGGCGGCGGGCTCGCGGTCGCACAGCACCCAGAGCCGCCAGTCGGTGCCGAGGTCGATGATCTTCCGCGCCTTCTCGTGCACATGCGCGAAGCCCGGCAGCACCTCCTCGCGCGCGACCGGCTTGCCGGCGACGGGCTCGGGCGCCTCGTTGTGGCAGGTGATGACGAGGTTGAACACCTTCCAGTCCGACAGCGGGTAATGCACCAGGTGGCATTTGGGACCGGCCCACAAGGTCGCCGCATTCCAGCGCAGGTCCTCGGCCATGCGCTCGGTCGGAATGACCGAGCGGTAGGTCGTGTGGCCCGAGACGCGCGGGCTGCCGTCGCCGATCACCTGCTTCCGCACGTTCGACCAGAGCCCGTCGGCGCCGACCAGGAATGATCCGGTCACGGGCGCGCCTGAGGCCAACCGCACGGCGACGCGTGCGCCGTCCTGTTCGTAGCCCGACACTTCGCTGTTCACGCGCAGCTCGATCTTCGGATGGTCGCGGCACGCCGTCAGCAGCACCTTGTGCAGATCGCCGCGATGGACGACCGCGTAGGGATTGCCGAAGCGCGCGCGAAAGGGCGCGCCCAGATCGAGATGCATGATCTCTTCGGCGGAGAGCGCATCCATGAGGCGAAGCTGGTCGATATAGACGGCCATCGCGCGCGCGGCCTCGCCGACGCCGAGATAGTCGAAGGCATGGAAAGCGTTGGGGCCGAGCTGAATGCCGGCGCCGATCTCGCCGAGCTCGGGCGCGCGCTCGAGCACGAGGACGGAGAATCCCTTGTGCGCGAGCCCCAGCGCGGCCGCGAGGCCGCCGATGCCGCCGCCGGCGACGATGACGGGAAGGGAACCGGCCTCGCTCATGCCGGAAATCTAGCACCAAGCCCCGGTAAAAAAGAGATCGCTGCCGGTCGGCGCCGCGCGCATATACTGGGGCCGCAAGGAAGGGGATCGGCCATGCCCGTGCGGGAAAATGTGAGGCGGCTCATCGACGCGAATGCGCCCCTTTGGGCCGGTGAGGCGGAGATCGTGCGCACCTATTGGACCTCTCCCGTGCGCAACCGCGAAGCCGACAAATTGTGGCTGAAGCGCCAATGCTGGAAGGAATATGTCGGGGTCGCGAAGTTTCCCGGACCCACGGTCGAAGTGGCGATGCCGACCGAGCTCGCGCGCGACCTGATGGAGATGGTGCCGAAGCTCGACGAGAGCGTCGACCGCCACGAGCTGCGCGAGCTCTTGGACAAGGTCCATGCCGAGTTCACGCATTACTGCCTCTTCGCCGACATCTATGACAGCCTCTTGCAGCCGGGCGAGGCGCGCATCAAGGCGAACGAGCTCGCCGTCTGGCCCGAGGAGGACGCGCTCGCGCAGTACCGCAACCACATCCGCACCAACGTGAAGAAATATGCGCGCGCGACGGGCTTCACCGAGGGCGGCTACTGCACGCTCTATTCCGAAGGCGCGAAGCTGCAAAGCCGGCCCGGCGCCGACGGACGCATCGGGCGCGCCTGCCAGAAAGTCTATGACGACGAGTTCGGCCATATGATGTGGGGCCTGCTCGGCACCGACATCGACGACCTGAGCGCGCGCCGAATGGAACGAGGTGATCGAGGTCACGTGCGAGATCCTGCGGCTCCGGCTCTACATGCGGAATTCGCAGTTCAGCCACCCGCTGCCGGACTCCCGCATCACGGAGATCGTCGCCGGCAAGATCGAGCCGATCCAGTTCGACTATGCCAAGGCCGAGACATATCTCGAGTCACGCGGGGCTCGCCGCGCAGTAGGTTTCCGTGGGAAGCCGGGCCATGCCGATCGCACGTCTCTCATGGTGCTTCGCCGCGGCCCTGCTCGCGGGCGCGGCGCCGGCCCAGGCCGAGACCTTGCGCGTCGGCAAGGCGGTAGTGAATTTCGGCTTCGTGCCGGTCGATGTCGGCATAGCGAAGGGTGTCTTCAAAAAGAACGGGCTCGAGATCGACGAATACGATTTCACCGGCGGCTTGAAGCTGCAGCAGGCGCTGAACGCGGGCAGTATCGATATCGCCTTGAGCGGCGGCACGGACTTGGCCCTCGTCGTGAAGGGCGCGCCCGAGATTGCGGTCGGCTCGATCACGGCCTCGCCCGGATTTTTGGGGATCACGGTCGGACGCGATTCGGGCATCGCGAGCGTCGATGATCTGAAGGGCAAGAAACTTGGCGTCACCGGCACCGGCTCGCTGACCTATTGGCTCGTCGAAGAACTCAATCGCGTCAGGGGCTGGGGCGCCGATGGCGTAACGCCGGTCGCGATCGGCGGCGCCACCTCGATCCAGAACGCCGCGATCAAGACGCACCAGGTGGACGGATTTCTGGCCAATACGGGCGCCGGATTCTTCCTCGAAGAGCAAGGAACGGCCCGCTTTCTCACGCCCGCTTCGGCCTACGAAGACGATTTCGAGCTCTTCACCATCTTCGCCAGCACGGCGATCATCCAGAAAGATCCGGACGGCGTGCGGCGCTTCCTGAAAGGGTGGTACGAATCGATCGCCTATATGCGCGGCCACAAGGACGAAGCCGTCGCGATCACCAGCAAGAACACGGGCTTTTCCACGGCGGTCGAAGATAAGGAGTACGACCTGCTGATGAAGGATTTCTCGACCGACGGCAAATTCAAGCGCAACGCGCTCGACCGCCTGCGCACGATCTTCGCCGATTTGAAAATCCTCGACGGCCCGCTCGATTTCGCAAAGCTCACGACGGAACAATACCTGCCATAGATGACGGATCCCGGATGAAGGCATCGCTTTTCTGCACGGCGCGCTACATGGGGCCTGCGCCGCACAATATCTGGCCCCTGGCCGCCGACACCTTTTCCGGCGACGTGGCGCAGCGCTCGATGGAGACGACGCTCGAGCAGTTCCGCTGCGCCGACGAGTTCGGCTTCGATTGGGTGACGACCGCCGAGCATCATTACTCGGCCTTCTCGCTGACGCCCAACCCGATGGTGATGGCGGGCGCGCTGACGCAGGTGGTGAAGCGCGCCAAGATCGCCGTGCTCGGCCCCACCATCCCGATCCTCAACCCGGTGCGCGTCGCCGAGGAATTCGCGATGCTCGACACCATGTCGGGCGGGCGGATCATCGCCGGCATGCTGCGCGGCACACCCAACGAGTACGTCACCTACAACATAAACCCGTCGGAATTGCGCGAGCGCTTCGCCGAGGCGCTTCATCTCATCCGCCGCGCCTGGACCGAGCCGCAGCCGTTCGGTTGGCTCGGCCGCTATTACCAGTATCGCGCGATCGCGATCTGGCCGCGGCCGATTCAGAAACCGCATCCGCCGATCTACATGTCGGGCTCGAGCCCCGAGGCCGGCGAATTCGCGGCGAAGAACCGCATCGGCATCGGCTTCGCCTTCACCACCGTGCCGATGGCGCAGAAAGCGGTGCGGCATTATCGCGCCGTGGCGAACAAGGATGGCTGGGACCCGCCACCCGACCAGGTGATCTACCGCGCCATGTTCCACATCGCCGAAAGCGACGAGCAGGCTTTCGCCGATCTCTCCACGCTGCCGCCGCGCGTGGCGCTCACCGATCAGAACGCCGCCATCTCGGAAGCGGTGAAGGACACGAGCTATTACGGGACCCAGCTTCTCGAGCAATCGACGCGCAATGCGCGGCGCGATCTCGCCGACCGCATCGAGCTCGGCCAGGTGATCGTAGGCTCCCCCGAGACGGCGCTGGCGCAGGTGCAGCGCATCCGCGACGAGCTCGGCGCCGGAATTCTCGATCTCGTCGTCGGCGCGCAGCTCGGCGACAAGACGCTGCGCTCGATCGAGCTGTTCGGCACCAAGGTGCTGCCGCGCATGCGGGAGCTTTGAGATGAGCGCCGAATTTCGCGAAGCGCGCGTCGCGGCCGAAGGCGGCGCCATCGCCTATGCCGAGGCGGGATCGGGCGGGGCGATCGTCGCAATCGGCAATAGCCTGGCGGCCGCGCACGGCCATGTCCTTCTCGCTAAGGACCGGCGCGTGATCCTGTTCGCGCAGGATGGAGCGGCGCCGCAGGTTTTTGCGCGCCGCATCGGCGCCGCGCTGGGCACGCTCGGCCTCGCGCGCTTCGACCTGATCGGGCATGGCGCGGGCGCCGCGGCCACACTCTGGCTCGCACTGGCAAAGCCGGCCGAGACCGGCGCCATCGTGCTGGTGAGCCCGACGGCGCTCGCCGAGCGCGGGACGGAGCTCGAACAACGGCTCGGCGAGCTGAAGCGGCCGGTGCTCGCGCTCTTCGGCACCAACGATCGCTCCACGCCGCCCGGCGAGGGCGGCCGCTACCGCACGCTCCTGCCCGATTGCCACCTGATGTTCGCCTATGAGGCGGGGCACGAGGTCGAGCGCGAGCGGCCGGAAGCGCTGGCCTTCATCGCCCGCGAATTCTTCGAGCGGCGCGATCTCTTCCTCGTAAGCCGCGACAGCGGTCTCGCATTTCCCTGAGGGCGGGGACGAGGTCGGCGTGCGGCGGCGCTGATCGGTCTGTCCTGCATGCGGCGCAAGGCTCGGCGCTTGAACGAGGGAGCGTGCGCCGCCCAGAATGGGCGGTAGAGGCACACGGAGGAAAGAGCAGGACATGAAACTCTATTTCTCGCCCGGCGCATGCTCGCTGTCGCCGCACATCTCGCTCCGCGAAGCGGGGCTTCCGTTTGAGTTGGTGCAGGTCGATCTGCGCAGCAAGGAAATTAAAACGGGCGGCGATTTCCGCACGGTGAACGGCAAGGGCATGGTCCCGGTGCTCGAGCTCGACAATGGCGAGCGGCTCACCGAAGGACCGGCCATCGTGCAGTACGTCGCCGACCGCAATCCCGCATCGGGCCTCGCGCCCGCATCCGGCACGATCGAGCGCTATCATTTGATGGAGTGGCTCAATTTCGTGACGTCCGAGCTGCACAAGAATTTCACGCCGCTCTTCAAGCCGAATACGCCCGACGACTACAAGAAGATCGCGCGCGACACGCTCGCCGAGCGCTATGGCTTCCTCGACGGCAAGCTCGCCGGCAGGCAATATCTCATGGGCGAGCGCTTCACCGTCGCCGATGCCTATGCCTTCACCATCACCAACTGGACGCGCATCCAGAAAATCGAGCTCACGCCCTGGCCCAACGTCGCGGCCTACATGGAGCGCGTGCGCGCACGGCCGAAAGTGCAGGAGGCGATGAAGGCCGAAGGCCTCATCCGGTAGGCTAGAACACGGCCGCGGCGATGACGCGCATCGCCGCGATGCTGGCGTTGCTGCCCAGCAGCATCGCGTGGACGTGGCGGCGCTTGCCCGCTTCCTTCCAGGCTTCGAGCCGATCGCGGATTCGGGCGGCAGGTCCCACGAGCGCGATCTCGTCGACGAGGCGGTCCGGCACCGCCGCTACCGCCTCGTCCTTGCGGCCAGCGAGGAACGCGTCCTGGATCGCCGCCGCCTCGCCCTCGTAGCCGAGGCGCTTGGCATAGTCGTTGTAGAAATTCTTCTCGCGCGCGCCCATGCCGCCGATATAAAGGGCGAGATTGCGTTTTATCGGCAAGCGCGCAGCGTCGAGATCGTCCTCCATCGAGACCGGCACGAACGGACAGATGTCGTAGGTCTCGAGGCTTTTGCCCGCGCCGGCCTTGGCGAAGCCCGCTTCGAGGTCGGACCTGAAGAGCTCGAAGCGCTCGGGATTCATGTGGATCGGAAACATGCCGTCGGCGATTTCGGCCGAGTTGCGCATGCTCGCCGGCGTGATGGTCGCCGTATAGATCTTCAGCTTGGGATTGCCGTGCATGATGCTCTTCAAGGGCTTGCCGAGGCCGGTGGCGCCGGGGCCGGCATAGGGGATCTGGTAATGCTCGCCCGCGTGCGCGAGCGGCTCGTCCCGCGCCAGGATCTTGCGGACGATTGCGATATATTCGCGCGTGCGCAAAAGCGGCTTGCCATAGGGAACGCCATACCAGCCTTCGGCCACCTGCGGCCCCGAGGGGCCAATGCCGAGAATGAAGCGGCCGCCGGAGAGAGCATCGAGCGTCATCGCCGCCATCGCCGCCGCGGTGGGCGTGCGCGCCGGCATCTGCATGATCGCCGTGCCGACCTTGATCTTCGTCGTCCGCGCCATGAGCCACGCAGCGGGCGCAACCGCATCCGAGCCGTAGGCTTCCGACGTCCAGACGGAATCGAATCCCAGGCGCTCGGCCTCGAGCACCCGGTCCAATGGCAGATGCATCTCGGCGCCGGAATATCCCACCAGGAAGCCAAGCTTCATGCGTCTCCCCGCTCCTCTCAGGCGCGGCCGACGACCCGGCGCAGCAACGCGGCGGCATCCGCCAGCGCGCCATCGCCGGTCCAGACGATATATTCGTCGGGCCGCACGAGGATCAACCGCGCGCCATAGATGTCGCGCCCGCCGGCAAAACTGTCGCGCACGACCGTGAGCGGCACGTTTTGCGTCCGCGCCGCTGCCTCGAATTGCTGCACCGCCTGGGGTGCTGCATCGAATGCCAACAGCGTGAATTCGGGGCCGAGCGCCTCGAACACATTCTCGCCGGACGAGAGCGCTTGCGGCGCGAGGTGATGGCCGCTGCGTGCGGCATAGGAATGGACGCCGTGCGCCGTGCATTTGCCGCCGGGCGGCCCGCACACGACCGATGAGCCTTCGTAATTGGGCTCGTAGGATTGTAGCGATCCGGCGGTGGCTTTCGGCCGGTCATGCCAGGCGCGCTCGAACTCGGCGCGGTCGCGCTCGGGGCTGTAGCGTTCGAGGAATTTTTGGTCTGTCCTGATGCGCGCGGCGATGAAATCCTCACCGGTCTCGTGGAAGATGGGCCGCCGCTCCTCGCTGTAGGATAGGAGAAGCGCGTCGCTCCCCCAGCCGTTGAGCTTCGCCGCGAGCTTCCAGCCCAAATTGGTCACGTCCTCGAGCCCGTTGTTGAGGCCGAAGCCGCCATAGGGCGGATGGCTGTGCGCGGCGTCGCCGGCGATGAAGACGCGCCCCACCTGGTATTTCTCGGCAACCGACACGCGCAAATCCCAGAATCCGACATGCTCGAATTCGGCCGCGAAAGAAAATCCCGCCGCGCGGTGGACAAGCGCAGTGAAATCGAAATTGTTGCGCGTCGTGCCGGCCGGAACGGGCGCGTGGAAGAACCAGCTCTCGCCGACGACGATGCGCCCGAAGAATTGCCAGAAACCTTTCTGGTCGGGATGGAGCGCGTTGTAGGTCGAGCGCTCGGGAAAGCGCTTGAAACCTTCGTGTAGCTCGCGCGAGCGGAACACGGCCAGCACCATGATCTGATCGAAATCGGCGCCGCTCCGCTCGATGCCGATCTGGTCGCGCACGCTCGAATGCGCACCATCGCAGCCGACGGCATAGTCTCCTTCGAGCACCGCGCGGCCCGGCCCGCCCTCCTCGACGATGCTGACGCTCACGCCGGCCTCGTCCTGCGTAACGCTCTCGGCCGACCAGCCGTAGAACGAAGCGACGTTCGGCAGGCTCATCATCTTCGCGCGCAGCACCTTTTCCGTGAGGTACTGCGGCAGGCGTTCGACATCCTGATAATAGTATTGGCGGATCAGCTCGCGCTGCGGCGGCGCGTACCAATAATCGCTCATCAGATTGCCGTAGGCGACGATGCCGCTGATCGGATAGGGGCGCGGCAAGAGGCGCTCGGCGCGGAGTTCGTCGACGATGCCCCAGCGCCAGAAATGTTCGAGCGTGCGCGGCGAGAGATTCTGGCCCTTTGGAATCTGCTGCAAGCCGCGCCGGCGCTCGACCAGCGCGCACGAGATGCCGCGCAAGCCCAGCTCGACCGCGAGCCCGACGCCAACCGGCCCGCCGCCGACAATGATGACCTGATGCCGCTTCTCCAAGACTCACCCCTTAGCGTGATGCGCCACGAGACGCAGAGTGTGAATTTCAAAGGGCCGAAAGGAAAGACGAACCGCAGTGCCGGAAATTTGCAGCGGCACGCCGCCCTCCTCGACGAGGTTCGTCATCGCGACGGCGGAAAGGTCGAGGCCGCTTCCCAGCAATGTTTCCGTCGCGGTGCCCGCCGCCTCGTAGAGCCGGATGACGATGCCGCGCCCGTCCTCGGCCTGCTTCACGGTCTCTATGATGACGTTGGGCGCCGAGACCTCGAACCATGCGGCGCGCGGCGGCAATTCCGTGCCGCGCGGGATCCCGAGCGGGCGCAGCGGCATGTTGAGCTCGTAAGCTGCGCGCGCCACCCCTCCCGCGACGTGGTCGCCCTCATGCGGGTAGAGCGCATAGGTGAAGACGTGCGCGGCGCGGTCCGCCGTCGGATCGGGCGCATGGGGGCTACGCAGAAGATTGAGGTCGAGGATGCCGTCCTGCACCCTGTGACCGTACTTGCAATCATCGAGCAGTGCCACGCCATAGCTGTCGCCAGAGATATCGACCCATTTCTGCGCGCAAATTTCGAATTTCGCGCGGTCGGCCGGCGTATCGGAGTGCGTCGGGCGGAGGATCGAGCCGAACTGGATGCCGCAGGTCGCATGGCGCGCGCTCACCGCGACGGGGAAGCTCGTGCGCAGCATGCGCCCATCTTCGCGCCAATCGACCCGCGTCTCGAAATCGACGCGGCGGCTCTGCGCACGCAGCACGACGTCCTGCTCGAGCGTAGAATTGCGATAGCGATAGCGCATGCGCATGATGGCGCACGGGCCGTCGAGGGCAGGCTCGGCGCTTGTCAACACGAAGCGCTCGGGCGCCACGTCGCGATAGGTCATCGGAATGTCCCACGCGTCGCCCGAATCCGCATAGACGACGAGCACGTTGCCCGCCATGCCCGGCGCAAGAACCTCGCGCCGTGCGTCCTTGTCATAGAGCCGCGCGATCGAACCGTCCGCCGCGAATTCGAGGCGGAACGCTTCGTTCTCGAGCGCGCCGGGCGCGGCGAGCGGGGCTGCGAAGTGCTGCGCGGCGGCTTCCTCGATCACGGCGCAGCCCATCGCCGGCACGCTCGCGCGCACCCATCCCGCATCGAGACGCAGCCATTCCGTGCGCGGCCACGACAGGCTGTTCAGTACGACGACGGGGCGGGCGGCATCGCCGCGCGCGATCGCACCGAGGAGAGTTGCGTCCGCCGCTCGCGTCAGCTCCGCGACCTCGGCCGTGAGCGCCGCATAGCGCGCGAGCGATTCGTCATAGACGCGCGCGATCGACGAGCCCGGCAGGATGTCGTGGAACTGGTAGAGCAGCACTTCCTTCCAGATTTTTGCCAGCCGCGCGTGGGGATATTCATATGCGGCAAGCTGTGCCGCCATCGCCGCCGAAAATTCGAGCTCGCGCAGCGCGAGCTCGAGCTTGCGGTTGAAGTGCTTGCTGCGCCCTTGCGTGGTATAGGTCCCCTGATGGCGCTCCAGATAAAGCTCGCCGCGCCAGGTCGGATAGGCCGCCGCGTCTTTCGCGATGTGGCGGAAGAACGCATCCGATCGCTCCTGCACGACCGGCGCGAGCCCGGCAAGATTCTTCTCGCGCGCCAGAAGCTCCAGATGCTCTTCGCCGGGGCCGCCGCCGCCGTCGCCGATCCCGAACAGCAGAAGCACGCGGTCCGACGCGGCTTTGTCGATGAAATTCTCGGCGGCCTTGTGCACCGCTCGCGGCGCGGCGGAGCTGTTATACGTGTCCTCGGGCGGAAAATGGGCAAGCACTTTCGAGCCATCGATTCCCTCCCACCAGAACGTGTGATGGGGATGGCGCGTCACCCAGTTCCACGACAGTTTCTGGGTCATGAAGAATTCGATGCCGCTTTTCACGAGGAGTTGCGGCACCGCGCCGCTGCATCCGAACACATCGGGCTCCCAGAGGCTCGCGGGATCGACGCCGAATTCCTGGCGGAAGAAGCGCTTGCCGTAGAGGATTTGCCGCACCAGCGATTCGCCGCCGGTGAGATTGAGATCGGCCTCGACCCACATGGCGCCTTGCGGCTCCCACCGTCCTTCGGCGACGCGCTCCTTGATGCGGGCATAAAGCGCGGGATGGCGTTCTTTCACCCAGTCATATTGCTGCGGCTGGCTGGCGCCGAACACATACTCGGGATAGCGCTCCATGAGTGCCAGCGCCGTCGCGAAGCTGCGCGCCGATTTGCGCATCGTCTCGCGAATGGGCCAGAGCCAGGCGAGATCGATATGCGCATGGCCGATGGCGCTCACCGTCAGGCGCTCGTCGCCGCGTTTCCCGAGCGCGGGCGCGAGGAGCGCGCGCGCCCTTTGGGCTTCCGCATCATCATACTTGCGGAGCACGCCGCACGCCGCCGCGAGCGCTGCCCGTATTTCCGCCGCGCGCGCGCTTTCCGCCGGGAGCAGCGACACAAGGTCGTTCAGCACCGCGAAATCGTAGGCGAGCGCCGCAAGCGCGGGATTGCGCACAGCGATCTTGGCGATCGCCAGCGTGCCATTCCCCTGGCGCTTGCCGAAAAGATCGTTGGCGCCGGCATCGGCCCAGAGCTCGACGGGCTCGCCGCCTTGCGCCCCGGCGACGAGCGGCACGACGCGCTTTTGCGGATCGCCCAACTCGCGCTGAAATGTGGAACTGCCGCTGGTGAGGCCGAGGACCGGGTCGCCGGCGCGATCGACGACGCAAGCCTCGCCGTTCAGGTCTATGAGGAGAACGATCTCGCGGCCGCCCGCGCTTTTCGGCACCGCGCCACGGAACCGGAACCAGGCGCAATCGAACGGCTCCGCGCTCCACCGATCGCCCGCGCGCAAGGCGATCTTCCGGCCGGTTTCACGTGAAACAAACGGCATCGGCTCGGGCGTGACCCAGGCGGTAACATCGAGGTCCGCGACCGGCGCATAAATCGCCTCGCGGATTTTCGCCTCGAACTCGGCCGGTGTTTTCGCGCGGGATCGGCTCGGCATGGGAGGACGCAACGATAAGGCGCGCGGGCCGCCGGTGCCAGCGCCGCATGTCAGAAATATCGCGCGATCTTGACGAGAAAGCTCTCGGCCTGCGGCAGGCTGCCGAAATCGCTGTGGCGAACCCCGAGATTGCTCGACGCGATCGCGCCGACGGTCCAGAGATTCGTGAGATAGTAGTCTGCTTCGAGCTGCGTCAATTGCGATCCGTCGTAAAGATCGACGCTGACGAAGCCGGTGAGCTCGAGCTTCGGGATGAACGCATCGACCCAGTCGAAGCGCAAGAACGCGCCCTGGCGCGCGATCGGCTGTTCGACGTCGAGCGCGTAGCCGCGGATGTACCAGAGCTGGTTGTCGACGCCGGGGATGGCGGCAAGACGCTGCCCGAGCGCAAACCAGGTGCGCCAGTCCGCGTGCGTGAACGCGTCGCCGGCATAGTGGTATTCGAGATTGAAAGTGATGTTGTTCTCGGTCGCATAGGAAAGACCGATCGACGCATCGTTGCGGAAGGATTTGAGTGGAGTGTCGGGCAGCACGGCGGGCGCGGTTTCGGGAATGGTGCCGGTGGCGCGGCCATAGCCCAGCGCCTGGTCGACGAGGCTCGTCTCGTTGCCGCCAGCCCATTCGGCGTAGGCGACGATCTTCTGGCCGATGCCGTGCGTGAGATTGGCGCCGAAGCGCGTGGTGGCGCCCTCGTGATAGACGAGCAGCTCGGGCGCGACGTCGGCGCCGAGATCGAAGCTGCCTTTCAAGAGCATGCGCGGATGCGCGTTGGTGCGACCGAAGGTCGGATCGAAGCTCGGCAGGTTCGTATCAGTGAAGACCGGGCTTTCGCGCTCGAATTGCGGCGCAAAGGCGGCGGTGATCGACGCGCCAGCGCCGACATAGCTCGCGCGCGCCATCGCGGTGCCGAGCCGGTCCTCGCGCAGCACGGCGGGGTCTTGCGAGATCGGCTCGACGACGGCATGGGTCTTGAAGAAATCGGTCGGATTGTAGCCGGCGGCGACGCCGCTCTTGAGGTTGATGCGGCCGAAATCGAAGAACGCGCCGTCGGTCGGCGCCCAGGTCACGAACCCCTCACGAAAATCGTGGCGGATGGTCTCGTGCGTCGGAAAGTCGATGCGGTCCGACGCGCGGAAATTCATTCGCCCGCTATAGTCGGCGCTGAGCCCATCGCCGAGCTTCCATTCCTCGCGCGCGTCGAAGAAGAGCCGCTCCTCCCAATCCTGCCCGGACGGCGGCGGCGCCGGCACGAGCAGAGGGCTGCGGACCGCGTCGACGCTCGCGGCATCTTCGAGATAGAGGCGGCCGGTGCCGCCGCCGGAGGCGGGCGGGGCCGCTTGTTCGGGGCTTTGCGCGCCGGGCTGCGCCGCCTCGGGAATGAGATTGAGGTCGCTGTTCTCGTCGGCGCGCGCCGCCATCGCCGCCGCCGCGAGGGCGATGGCGAGCGCGAGCGGCCCGGCCCCCGCGCGGCGCATCACTCGACCGGGATCCGCGGCAGATAATCGCGCTGGAACCACGCCTCGGGAATGTCCTGATAGTGGCTGTCGCTGAACTTGACCGTCGTGACGAGCGAATTGTCGACGGCGTCGATGATGACGGCCTCGCTCGGCCGCATCCCGTCGAGCCGCTCGGCATAGCTGCGATAGTAGAGGATCTTCAGCAAGCGCCCGCTGTCGGAATAGACCTTGAGCTTGATCGGATAGTACGTGCCCTGCTCGATCCAGGCCTCGACCCGGCTATAGGTCGCCTGGTCGTTCGCGGCCTTCATGTCGAGATGCCAGCAATTCCGGTTCTGGCGCTCGGCATCCTCGATCGTCTCGGGTCCGACGAGCGCTGCGGTATAGTCGATCGCGAGATTGACGGTGAGGATGTCGCCGATCGCGGCCTGGCCGATCAGGCGCTGCTGCGGCGAGATGCGCACCGACGCCTTCGACGACGGGTCGTAGAACCACAGCACATGCCCGTCGAGCAGCACCATCTTTCCTTCGTCGCGCGGCGGTGCGACATAGTGCACGAGATTGCGGAACTGGTGCGTCGCCGGATCCTCCTTGGAAAAGACGACGAGCGTGTCGTCCGCGCGCGGCTTGCCGGCGACATATTCGGTGAGCTGGTTCATCGTGCGAAACGGCTTGCCGGGATTGCGCACCAAATCCGCCTTGGCGACGATCTCCTGCGCCCCCTGCGCGTGCGCGGCGGCCGCGGCCAATGCGAGGAAGACGGCGAGTAGCAAGGGTCGCATCACATTCCTCCTCAGACGTGCCGCAGCGCGTCGACGACCGGGAGCTTCGCCGCGCGGTTCGCCGGCATGAGCGCCGCCACTGTCGCGACCAGCACGAGGATGAACCAGGTGCCGAGGAGCAGCACCGGGCGGCCCCAGACGCCGACGCGCAGCGGGATCGCGTTGGCGTTGCCGGGCGGGGTCCAGGTGAAGCCCGCGTGGTTGATCGCGAATGCCGCGAGGAGCGCGAGAATGACGCCGGCAGTGGCGCCCAACGCGCCGAGGATGAGGCCTTCGGCCACGAACTGACGGCGGATGACGCCGCGCCGCAGGCCCAGCGCGCGGATCGTGCCGATCTCGCTGGTGCGCTCCATCACGTTCATGGTCATGGTGTTGACGACGGCGAACAGCACGATCACGCCCATGACGAGCGCGATGAACAGGAAGATCGCGCCGAAGAGCCGCACGACCTGGCCGTAGAACGGATTGAGCTCGCCGAAGTCGCGCACTTCGAGGTCGAGCTTGTTTTGCGAGACGATCTGCTCGAGCCGCGCGCGGGCCGCGCGCAGGTCCTCGCTGCGATGAAGCTGAAGCACGATGCCGGTGACCTTGTGCTCGCCCCGCCCATAGACGAGCTGCTGCGCCAATGCCAAATGCATGGCGACGTAATTGTCGTCGAGCTCCTTGACGCCTTGCGGGTCGACGCCGCTGACGGAGAGGCGCACGATGTTGGGCGCGCCGTTCGCGGTCGCGCCGAGCAGGTCGATCTGCGGCATGCCGTCTTTCGCGGCACCCGAACCCGTCTCGCGCGCGGCAAGGCCGGCGATGTCGGCGCTCACCGGCCCTTCGGCGGCTTCGTCCTCCGTCTTTGGCGGCGACGGGCAATTCGCGAGCTTCAGCTCGGCGCAGAGCCCCAGGATGCGGGCGAGCCCGCCGCCGATCAGGCCGCGCGTCTCGTCGTTGTCGGCAAGGCGGGTGTCGGGAACATAAGGCGCGGCGGTGCCATATTCGTTCCATTCGCGCATGCGGTCGCGATCGGACGGGATGAGACCGACGCCGAGAAACGTCTTCGCCGCATCGTTCGCGCCGCTGAAATTGCCGGCGATGCCGACGAGCGATTGCGTCGGCGTGAGGACGTTGATCATCGGGCCCAGGACCGGATCGTTGCCGATGAGCTGCATCACGTCGCGATAACGGTCGATGCCGTAGCCGGCCGGGTCGCCCGCGCCGAAGAGGAAGTAGCCCGCGCGGAAGACCGTGAGATGGCCGATGCGCTCGACGTTCGCCGTTTCGATCTGGGTGAAGATGGCGCCGGCGAAGCCGCCGAAGAGCAGCATGGCGAGCGCCCCCGCGGCGACCGCCGAGCCCGTCATGCCCGAGCGGCGCCGGTTGCGCAGGATGTTGCGGAATGCGATCTTGAAGAGCGTCATCATGCCGGGCCTCGCACGTCATGGCCGACGAGGACGCCGTCGCGGATCGTGAACGTCTCGTCGGAATGCGACATCAGTTGCGGATCGTGCGTCGAGAAGATGAAGCTCGTCCGCGACTGCGCCTGAATCCGGCGCATGAGCTCGATGATGGCGGCGCCGGTCTCGGTGTCGAGATTGGCGGTCGGCTCGTCCGCGAGCACGATCTGCGGGCTTTTGACGAGGGCGCGGGCGATGGCGACGCGCTGCTTCTGACCGCCGCTCAGCTCGTTCGGGCGCTGGCGCGCCTGCGCCGCAAGCCCGACCGCCGCGAGCAGATCGAGCGTGCGCTGCTTGCGCTCGGACGCCGCCATGCCGACCATGAGGAGGGGATATTCGACATTCTCGTAGGCCGAGAGCACGGGCACGAGATTGAAGCTCTGAAAGATGAAGCCGATGTTGCGCGCGCGGAAATCGGAGAGCGCGTTGTCGCCGAGCGCCCCGATATCCTCGCCGCCAACCTCGACCGTGCCGCTCGTCGGCGCGTCGATGCAGCCGATGAGGTTCAAGAGCGTGGTCTTGCCGCTGCCCGAGGGGCCGACCACCATGGTGAAGCGATCGGGCGCGATCTCGAGCGTGACGCCCTTGACGGCGGCGACGTTGATGCTGCCGGCGTGATAGGTCTTGGCGACGTTGCGCAGGCGGACGACGGGCTCGTCCATCGCTTCCTCCTCGACATTCTCGGTACGATGACGTACCATCGTGCCGATCCTACGGTACGGAGCAGTACCATTGCAAGCAAAAAAACGAGCCCCCCGCCGCAAGCCTGGGCCCGCCGCCCCTTGGGCGGAGTTGCCGCCGCGCGGGCGCATTCTCCACGCGGCGTTCGACGCCTTCATGACGGTCGGCTATGCCAAGACCAGCATGCTCGCGATCGCGACGCGCGCACGCGTCTCCAAGCGCGACCTCTATGCCAATTTCGCGGACAAGGCGGCGATCCTCGCGGCCTGCATCGAAGGTCGCGCGCGCGACATGCGCCAGCCGCTCGCGCTGCCGCCGCCGCAGACGGTCGCGTCATTGCGGGAGACGCTCGAACGGTTCGGCACGACCGCGCTCAGCGAGGGGACGCTGCCGACCTCGATCGCGGCCTTTCGCTTCGCGATCGCCGAGCCCGACACGGATGCCGCCGCGGTGCTCGACAAGGCGGCGCGCGAGACGAACCGCGCGGCGCTCGACGATTTCCTCCTCGGCGCGCAGCAGCGCAAGCTGCTCGGGCCCGGCGATCCGCGCGTCATGGCCGGCCAGTTCCTGTCGCTCCTCTGGGGCGATCTGATGATGCGGCTCCTCTTGCGCGTCGGCCCGCCGCGCGACGAGCGCGAGATCGCGCGGCGCGCGCGCGAGGCGACGCGCATCCTCCTTCTCCTCCACGGCACGGGCGCATAGCCCCTCGATGGACAGCGGCGCCTTTGGCCGCGATGATGCGCGGGAAGAACGAGGCCCCAAGGAGGACGAGGGATGATCGAGATCTATTTCTGGACCACCGATAATGGCCGCAAGGCGCTCCAGGCCATGGAGGAATCAGGGCTGCCGCATCGCCGCCGCCCGGTGAACCTTCAGAAGCGCGAGAATTTCGCGCCGGAATTCATGAAGATCAGCCCCGGCCACAAGATCCCGGCGCTGACCGACGACGAAGGACCCGGCGGCGCGCATGTTTCGCTGTGCGAGTCCGGCGCGATCCTCAAATACCTCGCCGAGAAGGCCGGCAACGGGCTTTATCCGACCGAGCCGCGCCAGCGCCTCAAGGTCGATCAATGGTTCTTCTACGGCAGCGCGACCTTCACGCCGTGGTCGCAGCAATACGGCCTCTTCATGCACCGCTTCGGCGAGGACGTGCCGTCCGCAAAGAAATATTACGGCGATTTGATGCGCGACATGTTCGGCACCTTCGACCGCCACCTCAAGGACAACGAATACCTGGCGGGCGGCGCCTATTCGATCGCCGACATCTCGTGCTATCCGGACGTGCACATCCACGGCGCGGAAGGCGCGATCACGCTCGGGGACTTCCCGAACCTCAAGCGCTGGCACGACGCGATCACGGCGCGGCCCGCGGTGCAGAAGGCGTGGGCGCCGATCTGAGCCGCGGTCACGCCGGTGTCGTCGCGGTGCGGAACAGGATGTAGGCGGCAACGGCGAATATGACGAAGGCGAAAATGCGCGCGAGCGCGCCACGGCGGCGCGCGACCCGGACCGCTGCCTTCATGCCCGCCGCGCCGCCCGCTAGGCCGCCCGCGATGAAAAGGCCGGCGATCGGCCAATCGACCAGGCCGGACACCGCGTAGTTGACGGCGGTCGTGAGCCCGAACATGCCGACCGAGAAGAGCGACGATCCGATCGCATTCAGCATCGGCAGACCGGTTGCCAGCATGATGCCGGGCACAATCAGAAAACCGCCGCCGATGCCGAAGAAGCCCGAGAGCCCGCCCGTCAGGAAGCCGACGGCGGCAAGGCGCCCCGCGATCCGCCGGTCGATCCGCACCGCCGCGTCGCCTTCCGATGAGCGGCGGCGCAGCATCGAAACTCCGACGGCAATCATGATGAACGCGAACAGGACGAGGAGCCTCTGGCCACCAACCGCCTTACCGAGTGTCGAGCCGATGAATGCGCCGACCACGCCAGCGCCTGCGAAGATGCTCGCGCATGGCCATTTGACGGTCCCGGCGCGTCCGTGCTGCACGAGGTTGGCGAAGGCATTGATGGCGACCGCCAATGCGCTCGTGCCGATCGCAATGTGCGGGTCGGATACGCCGACGACGTAGAGAAGTAGCGGCACGGCGAGGATCGAGCCTCCGCCGCCGATGAGGCCGAGCGAAAATCCGACGACCGAGCCCGACAGGACCGCCAGGAACGACTGCACGGCGGTCGGAATCAGGCCCGGCGCGGCTTGCGCGGCGCAAGCGACTGGAAGCCCGCAAAGCCGACGATGCCGCAGACGCCGTGGCCGCTGGTGCAGCCGCTGCCGAGGCGAGTGC
This sequence comes from uncultured Alphaproteobacteria bacterium, assembly GCA_963729295.1. Lineage (GTDB taxonomy): Bacteria > Pseudomonadota > Alphaproteobacteria > ATCC43930 > CGMCC-115725 > DATJLY01. The sequence continues at coordinate 19,577 of CAVSNJ010000019.1, read as the reverse complement.
CAAATCCGATCAGAAGCCCGTCAGCGACAACTGATCCGGCTGATCCCGGGACAACGATATGCGGCAGCGCGCCGCCAGCAAGTCCGTAGAGGACCGGCCCGAACGCAAGTCCCGCAAGGAAGGCGAGCCGCCAAGCAGCATCCCGGGCGTCCGGCGGGAGCAGGCTTCCGACGATGCCGCTGATGCCCGCGATGCGGCCGAGCCCAAGCCACAGCATCGCAGCAGAACCGCCGATCAGAAGCCCGCCGGTGACCGCGGAGACGGGCGTGAAATGCGCCATGAGACGAGCGAACCCCGCTACTCGCGCTCCTCGCGCAACAGGTTGAGGCGGCGCATCACGTCGCGGTCGGTCGATTGGAAGATCGTGGCGTCGGCGCTCGCCGCATTGTGGCTGATCCAGCTCCAATGCGGGAGCGTGAAGATGTCGTTCTCCGCCCAGGCGATGGTGCGGTCGCCGATGGTGCTCTTCCCTTCGCCTTCGACGACGAAGCAGACGGCGTTCGAGGTCGAGCGATAGCGCCGCGTCGCCTTGCCGGCGCTCAAGCCCAGCAGGTAGCAGTCGAGCCGCGACAGCACCGCACCGCCGGTCGAAGGATTGACGTAATGCAGCAGGCGCGAGCCGTCTTCGGCCGCTTGCGTCGCGGCAAGCGCCGCGCGCGCCTGGCGCCAGGGGTAGCGGAAGAGCGGCGAATAGGCGGTCGCGATCGTTTCCGCCGGAACGAGGCCCGGCGCGGTGAAGGCGGCATCCGCCGGCAGCTTCGGAAAATCCTTCGCCGGCCCGGGCTCGAAGAACGAGGCGTCGAGATCCATCACCAGCGGCACGTCGAGCGAATCGAGCCAGATGACGCGCTTCGAGCCGGTGTGCTCGTGCTCGTGCCAGCACCAGGCGGGGGTCAGGATCAGATCGCCGCGCGCCATCTCGCAGCGCTTGCCGTCGACAATGGTCGCGGCGCCTTCGCCTTCGACGACGAAGCGCAGCGCGTCCATCGAGTGCCGGTGCGGGCGGGCGCGCTCGCCCGGCATCAGGATCTGGAGACCGGCATTGAGATTGGTGGTCGCGCGGAAATAATCGTCGCGCCCATAGGCGGGATTGGCGAGCGAGAGCACGCGGCGCTCGGCCTTTTCCATGCCGACCTCGGCGATCGCCCGGTCCATCAGCGGCCCGAGCACGCGCCAGGGCCAATGGAAGGCGGGCTCCGGCTGCGGCTGCGGCCCGCCGGCGCCGCCGAACATCTCCCACAAGGCGACGACATGCGCCTCTTCGATCGCGGCATGAAAATCGTTGGCGCCGGACCGAACGCTTGGCGATGTGCTCACGGGATGCCTCCTCGCAATCTGCCGCGACTCTGGCGGGCGGCCGCTGCCCCCGCAAGCGGGAACCGGCGGCGCACGGGCGCGAGCGCGGGCTCGCTCCCGTGATATAAATCGGCGATGGGTTTGGTGACGGGCTGGCGGCTTGGCTGTGGCGCGGCGGCCGCGCTTTCTTGTGCCACGGCGCTCGCCGCGCGCGCCGGGCCGCCCTTCCTGACGGACGATCCGGTCCCGGTCGACTACCAGCATTGGGAGGTCTATGCCTTCTCGACCGCGACGGGCGTCGCCGGCGATACGTCCGGCACGCTTCCGGGGGTCGAGCTCAATTACGGCGCGCTGCCGGAATTGCAGCTCCACCTGATCGCGCCGCTGGCGTTCGACGCGCCGAGCGGCAGCGGCACCAAGTTCGGCATGGGCGACACCGAGCTCGGCGTCAAATACCGCTTCCTCACCGAGGACGAAGACGGCTGGCGGCCGCAGATCGGGATCTTTCCGCAAGTCGAGCTCCCGACCGCCAACGAGAAGCGCGGCCTCGGCACGGGCGAGACCGAGTTTTTCCTGCCGGTCTGGATCCAAAAGAGCTTCGGCGCGTGGACGACCGACGCCGGCGGCGGCTATTGGCGCAATCCGGGCGCCGGCAACAAGGACTATTGGTTCGCCGGCTGGCTTGTGCAGCGCCAGGTGACGGACGCGCTCGCGCTCGGCGGCGAGCTCTTTCACCAGACCGCGGACACAGAGGGCGGCAGCGACAGCACCGGCTTCAATCTCGGCGCCGTCTATGATCTGTCGGAAAACTATCATCTTCTCGTCTCGGCCGGGCGCGGGCTCGAGAACGCGACGAAGACCAACGAGTTCTCCTATTACGCGGCCTTTCAGTGGACGTTTTGAGCGCCGCCGCGTTGGCGTAGACTACCGCTCGGGAGAAGAGCCATGACGCCGGTCCTCCTGTCGCGCATCCAGTTCGCATGGGTGATTGGCTGGCACATCCTGCTGCCGGCATTCACGGTCGGACTCGGCTCGTTCGTTGCGCTCCTCGAGGGGCTCAATTTCGCGACCGGGCGCGCCGTCTTTCTTCGCCTCTCGAGTTTCTGGACGCGGATTTTCGCGATCTCGTTCGGCATGGGCGTCGTCTCGGGCATCGTCATGCCGTTCCAGTTCGGCACCAATTGGAGCGGCTATGCCGATGCGACCGCGAACGTGCTGTCGCCGCTCTTTGCCTATGAGGGACTGACCGCCTTCTTCCTCGAGGCAGCGTTTCTGGGGGTACTCCTGTTCGGGCGCAAGCTCGTGCCGGCCTGGGCGCATTTCGTCGCCGCCATCATGGTGGCGAGCGGCACGCTCTTCTCGTCGTTCTGGATTCTGGCCGCCAATAGCTGGATGCAGACGCCGGCCGGATATCGCGAGGTCGACGGCCGCTTCTATCCGACCGATTGGCTCTCCGTCATCTTCAATCCCTCCTTTCCCTATCGCTTCGCACACACCGTGGTCGCGTTCTATGTGACGACGGCCTTCGTCGTGGTCGGCGTCGCCGCCTATTACATCCGCCGCGGCATGCACGCCGAGGATGCGCGCCTCATGCTGTCGATGACGCTGTGGCTTCTGAGCGTGCTGGTGCCGGTGCAGATTTTCCTCGGCGACCAGCACGGGCTCAACACGCTCCACTATCAGCCGGCGAAGCTCGCCGCGATCGAGGCGCATTGGCAGACCGGATCGCGCGTGCCACTCGTGCTGTTCGCGTGGCCGGACGAGGCCAACGCGACAAACCGCGACACGATCGAGATCCCGCTGCTCGGGAGCCTGATCCTGACGCACGATCTGAACGGCGTCGTGCGCGGGCTCGACGATTTTCCGCCGGACCAGCGGCCGCCCGTCGCCATCCCGTTCTTCAGCTTCCGCATCATGGTCGGGATCGGCATGCTGATGCTGGCGCTCGTCGCGCTGAGCTGGTGGCTGCGCTGGCGCGGGCGGCTTTACGACAGCGCCTGGTTCCTGCGCCTGTGCGAGCTCGCCGCGCCCGCGGGCTTTGTCGCCGTCATCGCCGGCTGGGTGACGACGGAAGTGGGCCGCCAGCCGTGGGTGGTCTACGGGCTCTTGCGCACGAGCGACGCCGTGAGCCCGTCATTGACGAGCGCCGATGTCGCGCTGTCGCTCGCCGGATACATCGTGGTCTATCTCGTCATGTACCCGTTCGGCCTGGCGCTCATGGCGCGCATCGTGCGCGGCGGCCCGTCGGACCCGGTCGAGGCGGGTCCGGTCGAAAGCGGCCGCCCGCGCGGGCCGGTGCGCGCGATCCCCGCGCTCGGGCCGGAGGACCGCGCATGAGCGCCGCGTTCGATTTCGTGCCGCTCTGGACGCTGATCCTGGGGCTCGGCGTCTTCCTCTATGTCCTGCTCGACGGGTTCGATCTGGGCGTCGGCATCCTTTACGGCTTCGTGCCCGATGTGGCCGCGCGCAATCTCGTCATGAATTCGATCGCGCCCATCTGGGACGGCAACGAGACCTGGCTCGTCCTGGGCGCGATGGGGCTGCTCGCGGCATTTCCCTTGGCTTTCGCCATCATCATGCCGGCGGTCTATTTCCCGATCCTCATCATGCTGCTGGCGCTCGTCTTCCGCGGCGCCGCCTTCGAGTTCCGCTACAAGGACGCGACGCGCCGCACCTTCTGGGACTTTGCCTTCCACTACGGCTCGGCCATCGCGACATTCGCGCAAGGCGTGGTCCTGGGCGCCTTCATCCAAGGCTTCCAGGTCGAGGGCCGCCATTTCGCGGGCAGCTCCTTCGACTGCTTCACGCCGTTCTCGCTCTTCACGGGCGCGGCGCTCGTCTTCGGCTATGGGCTTCTGGGCGCGGGCTGGCTCATCCTCAAGACGAGCGGCGAGGCGCAGGCCCGCGCGCGCCGGCACGGCCGCGTCTGCTTCGCGCTGGTGCTCGCCGCCGTCGCCGTGGTGAGCCTGTGGACGCCGCTGATGAACCAGGATATCGCCGCGCGCTGGTTCACCTGGCCCGACATCGCCCTGTTCTCGCCGGTGCCGCTCATCACGCTCGTGCTCGCGATCTGGGAATGGCGCGTGCTCGGCAAGGGCGCCGACGCCGCGCCCTTCATCGGCGCGATCGCGCTCTTCGTCATGGCCTATGTCGGCATGACGATCAGCCTGTGGCCGATGATCGTGCCCTATCACTACACGCTGTGGCAGGCCGCCTCGGACGAGAGCACGCAGGCCTTCCTCGCGGTCGGCACGCTGTTCCTGCTGCCGGTCATCCTCATGTACACCGGCTGGTCCTACTGGGTCTTTCGCGGCAAAGTGCGCGCCGATATCGGCTACCACTAGGCCTCGGAGACGGGCTCCTCGTCATCGCCCTGGCCCGGCTTCGCGCCGGCGGTGGCGAGGCTTTCCTCCGCCACGCCGCGCGTGCGCTGCGATGCTTCGAGGAAGCGGTCGCCGGTCCGGCTCATGCATTTCAGCGCGAGCGCGCCGAAATCGCCGAAATCCGAGACGACGCGCTGGAGCGAGCCCGAAAGCCAGTTCTGCTGCGCGACGAAGACGGTCGAGGGATCGGGATTCCGGTGCACCTCTTCGAGCATGCGCCGCGCCTCCTCGATCGCCTCGCGCCGCCGCCGCACCCACGACTGGGCGCACTGATCGAGCTCCGCGACGAACGCTTCCTGCGCCTCGATCCAGGCCTCGGCGCCGTTGGCAAGCGCCGCCGCAGGGGTGGCCGCCGCAGCCTCGATCCCGCCGATCCCTTTCCTTCTGACTGCTGGCATGGTGTCTCTCCCGAATCCGCTTGCCTCCAAGCTATCGCGATCAGCGGCCGCGGTAACTGCGCGATTGGTTGAAAAACATGGCCCCATAATTGACTCGGGCGACGGTCGGAGAATGCCGTCATATCACCATCAAATTTCCACGATGCTGAAGTCTCGTCGCGGCGACGCAGAGGTCGTTCTCCGGAATGTCGATCAATCGTCTCGAAGGCAGCATCTTCTCCGTCCTCGTGCTCGCCATCGGCGATCCGCACGACCCGGCGCTCGAGGCCGCGATCGCCGGGCAGGTCGCCCGCAGTCCCGAATTCTTCGCCGGCGCGCCGGTGGTGCTCGACCTCGGCGCCTGCCTTGCCTGCATCGATGCCGCGGATTTCGCCACGCTGAAGCAGCTCCTGCGCCGCCACGGCCTCGCCGCAGCCGGAGTGCAGAATGCGAGCGCGCTGCAAAAACCGCCGGCGCTTGCGGCGGAGCTTGCAGTCTTTCCGCCATCCGGCCGGCGCGAAGCGGCGCGCGGCGAGGGGCCCAATCCGCGCGCGGTCCGCACGCGAATCGTGACGCAGCCGGTGCGGTCGGGTACGCAAATCTACGCGAAGGGCGGCGATCTCGTCGTGACGGCGCCGGTGAGCGCGGGCGCCGAGCTCATCGCCGACGGCAACGTCCACGTCTACGGCGCGCTGCGCGGGCGCGCGATCGCCGGCGCAGAGGGCGACCGCGCCGCCCGCATCTTCGTGCAGCGCCTCGAGGCCGAGCTGCTCGCCATCGCCGGCAGCTACATCGTCAGCGAGGCGATCGCGCACCAGTACCTGAGGCAGCCGGCGCAAGTGGCGCTCGTCGATGGCGCGTTGCGCATCATGTCGGGTTTTGAAGGAGAGGATCGGTGGCGAAGGTAATCGTGGTGACTTCCGGCAAGGGCGGCGTCGGCAAGACGACGACCGCTGCGGCGCTCGCGACCGGGCTCGCGCTGCGCGGGCACAAGACCGTGGTGATCGATTTCGACGTGGGATTGCGCAATCTCGACCTGGTGATGGGCTGCGAGCGCCGGGTCGTGTTCGACTTCATCAATGTCATCAACGGCGACGCGAAGCTCAACCAGGCGCTGATCCGCGACAAGCGGATCGACAAGCTTTCCATCTTTCCGACCTCGCAGACGCGCGACAAGGACGCGCTGAAGCGCGAGGGCGTCAACCGGGTGATGGACGAGCTGCGCGCCGAGTTCGAATACATCCTGTGCGACAGCCCGGCCGGGATCGAGCATGGCGCGCTCACCGCGCTCTACCATGCCGATCACGCGATCATCGTGACCAATCCCGAGGTTTCCTCGGTGCGCGACAGCGACCGCATCATCGGCATCCTGGCCTCGAAGTCGCGCCGCGCCGAGCGCAAGGAGGCGCCGGTCAGGGAGCATCTTCTCCTCACCCGCTATTCGCCCGAGCGCGTGCGGCGCGGCGAGATGCTGTCGCTCGACGATGTGAAGGAGATCCTGGCGGTGCCGATCCTCGGCATCATTCCGGAATCGGAATTGGTGTTGAAGGCGTCCAACACCGGGACGCCCGTGATCCTCGATCCGGCCAGTCCCGCCGGCCGCGCCTATGACGACGCGGTCGCGCGCTTCCTTGGCGAGCAGCGCGAGCTGCGCTTCGACAAGGAAGAACGCCGCAGCCTGTTCAGCGTCTTGTTCGGCAGGGCATGATATGTTGAGGTTCCTCGATCTTCTCCTGCCGCAGCGTCCGAAATCGGCTTCGCTCGCGAAGGAACGCCTCATGCTCGTCCTCGCGCACGAGCGCGCGGGTCCCGAGGGCTCCGATTTCCTGCCGGCGCTGCGCAACGATCTCATCGCGCTCGTGCGGAAATACGTCGCTGCCAAGGACGACGCGATCGACGTGCGGCTCGGCCATCAGGGCAACGCCGCGGTGCTCGAGATCAATATCGAGCTCCCGGCCAAGGGCGCGCGCCGCTTGGCCGGCTAGGTGGCGATCCATCCGCTTGGAAACGGAAACCCTCTACCCTCGGGGCGAGGGTCCCGGGCGATTCGATCGGCGTGGATCGGACTCTAGGCGGCGCTAGCGGATCGGCCCATCCGGCAGGATCGACTGGCGGCCCAGTTGCGGCCAGGCGGCGGGCGCGCTGCATTTCTCGGCGGCTTCCCTGGGCGGAAGGTTCGCATCCCACTGCATGCCGATGAAGCGCCGCCCGTTGACGCCGTCGGAGCCGCGCGAGGCGAGCCACAGGAGCGGCTTCACCATCACGTCGGGCGGGATCAGCTTCGCCTGCTCCGCGCCATATCCCGCCGTCATGCGCGTGATGGCGGCGCCCCCCGGCACCAGCACGTTGGCGGTGACGCCCGAGCCTTCGAGCTCGTCGGCCAAGGCCGCGACGAGACACTCGTGCGCCGCCTTGCTCGCGCCATAGGGCATCATGCCCTTGCGGTACATCGTGTCGAGGCTCGTGGTGACGCCGATGACGCGGCCCCATTTCTGCTTCAGCATCGGCTCGATCGCGGCGCGCGCGACGAGATAGGGAGCGATCGAATTGACTTCGAGGATGCGGCGGTAGTCGGCGGGCGCGATGTCGCGGATGCTCGGCGCGGTCTTGATCTTCGCGGCATCGACCGTCGAGAGATTGAGCCCGGCATTGTTGACGAGCACATCGACCCGGCCGAAGCGCTCGATCGTCTGCGCGACGATGCCGCGCGCCTCGTCCTCGCGCGTGACGTCGGCCTTCAAGGGCAGGAGGCGCTGGCGTGCGGCGCCGGCCGCGCCGTTCAGCTCCTCGAGCGCCGGCGGATCGATATCGACCCCCGTCACTTGCGCGCCGGCCTGCAAGAGGCCCAGCGCCATGGTGCGGCCGAGCCCGCGCCCGGCGCCGGTGATGATCGCGACGCAGCCTTGATGCGTGTCTGCCATTCGTGCCTCCCGTTTGCGGCCAGCATGGGCGCGGCACGGCCCGTTCTCAAGACCGCACATCCGTGCCTATAATCGCCGCATGAAGCCTTTGCGTCTCGTGACCGCCGCGCTCGGACTGATGGCGACGGCGGTGCCGGCTTATGCGGCCTTGAAGGCCGGCGATCAGGCGCCGCCCTTCACGGCGCAGGCCTCGATGGGCGGCAAGGATTTCACCTTCGTCCTCGCCGACGCGCTCGCCAAGGGGCCGGTCGTTCTTTATTTCTATCCCGCCGCCTTCACGCCCGGCTGCAACATCGAGGCGCACGATTTCGCGGACGCAATGGACCGCTTCGCGGCGCTCGGCGCTACCGTGATTGGCGTCTCGCACGACACGATCGCCACGCTCAACAAATTCTCGGTCGAGAAGTGTCAGGGCAAGTTCCCGGTCGCGGCCGACACCGATCTTGCGATCGCGAAGTCGTACAACGCCGTGCTCGCGCCGCTCGTGCCCTATGCCAACCGCACGTCCTATGTCATCGCGCCGGGCGGCAGGATCATCTATTCCTTCACCGATCTCGCGCCGGACGACCACGTCGCCAACACGATGCGCGCGGTCTCCGAGTGGCGCGCGGCGCAGAAGCCGTCGAACTAGGCGTCATTTGCCGCCGTCTTGCGGCGGCCCGAGCGCCGTGTTCGCGGCATCGACGAAGCTCATGTCGATGACATCGTCGAGCGAGACCGGGCCGTTGATGAGCCCCTGCCCGCGCCACACATCGAGATCGTCCGCGAGGCTCTTGCGGTTGACGCGGCCCATCGGATCGACGCCGTTCGGCGTGATCGCGCGGAACACGGCCGGGTCCTTGATCGCGGTCGAGGCGACGAGGATGCGGATCACATCGTCGGCATTGGGCCCGGCGAGCCGGCCGCCCGCGAGCGCGCCGCGGTAATAGCGCACGGCCTCGAGATAAGCCTTCATGAACCCCTCGGCGCGGCCGCGATTGGACGCAAACGCCTCGGAATAGAGCAGCACCGCGATCTGATGCCCCGGATCGATCTCGGCGTCGTCGGCTTCGAGGATGCCGAACCCCTTCGTCACCGCGACGGTCGCCGACGGCTCGGTCGTGAAGGTGGCATCGACCGCCTTGTTGGCGAGGGCGGTCACATGCTCGGGAAATGCCAAATCGACGGTCGTGACAGCATCGTAAGCGAGGCCCGCCTTGCGCAGCGTGTAGGCGAGCGTCGCGACGTTGGTGTTGCCGGCGCCATTCAGCGCCACCTTCATGCCCTTTAAGTCGGGCAGGTCCTTGTAGCGCCCGCTGGCGACGAGATCGCTGCGCACCAGCATCTTGTTGACGGTGTAGCCCGGCTGCGAGGAGGCCTTGTCGGCGACGATCTTCAAGTGGATGCCGCGAATGACGGCGTTGTAGAGCCCGGCCGAGGGCGCGCCCGCGCCCACTTGCAGCTCGCCTGCGGCGAGCGGCGCCACCATGTTGGCGGCCGATGGGAAATTCACGGTGTTGATGGCGAGTCCCTCAGCGGCGAAATAGCCCTTCGCCGCGGCGATGAAGATGAGCCCGTCGCTGATCGTGCTGACGATGCCGACATTGACCGTGACCGGCTCGGCCGACGAGGCCGGCACCGCCGCAGCGAGAGCAGCACGCCGCGAGCACCAGAATTCGCTTCCTCACCGCACGCCCCCTTTCTTCTCGCATCATGGTATCAGAAGCGCGCGCCCACTACACTTCGCGGCACGGCGGGGCGGAAACTGGCGACGGGGCAGCTCAGCAGCATGGACAGCGACGCCGGTCGCGCCGCGACGCCGCAATCGCTCCCGGTGCAGGGAATTTTTGCCTCGGGCGACTTCGTGCGCCTGTGGCTCCTGGGCCTCATCTTCTTCGTCGTGCGCTGGCTCGAGATGCTGGCGATGGGCGTGTTCGTCTATGAGAAGACCGGCTCGCCCTTCCTCGTCGCCATGATCACCATGCTGCGGCTTCTGCCGATGGCGTTTTTCGGCGCTTTCATGGGCGTGGTCGCCGACCGGTTCGAGCGCCGCACATTGCTCCTTATCGCCGTGCTCGCGCTGCTGGCCGGCTCGACCACGCTCGCGGTGTTGGCCTCGCTTGGCAAGCTCGAAATCTGGCACCTGGCGGCGGCGACGCTCTTGAACGGCGTCACCTGGTCGAGCGACAACCCGGTGCGGCGCATCCTGATCGGCGAGGTGGTGCGGCCGGAGCAAGTGGGCCGCGCCATGTCGATCGACATCGGCACCAACAATGCAAGCCGCATGATCGGGCCCACGATCGGCGGCGTGATCCTGACCACGGTCGGCATTCACGGCGTCTTCGCGCTCAGCATGGCGTGCTATGCCGCGGCCTTCGTCATCGCGCTCGGCATCCGCCACCGCGCCGGCATCCGCGCGCCGGCGGAGGGCTCGCTCCTCGCCCGCATCGGCCAGGGCATCCTCATGGCGCGGCGCGAGAAGCGCATCGTCGGCGCGCTGACCATCACCATCATCTTCAACGTGTGGGGCTGGCCCTTCACCAGCATGATCCCGGTGATCGGCCAGGACCGGCTCATGCTCGATCCGAGCGGCATCGGCATGCTCGCGAGCATGGACGGACTCGGCGCGTTCCTGGGCGCGAGCCTCATCGCGCTCCTGGCAAGGCCGCGGGCATATTCGCGGATCTATCTCTGCGGCACCGGCCTTTACCTCGCGGCGCTTCCGGTCTTCGCGCTCGTCACCCATCCCGTCGTCGCGGGCGCCGCGCTGCTTTTCACCGGCGTCACCGGCAGCGCCTTCATGACCATGCAGTCGACCCTGATCTATGTGCTGGCGCCGGCCGAGATCAGGAGCCGCATCTTCGGCGTGCTTTCGGTCTGCATCGGGCTTGGGCCGCTGGGCTTCCTGCATCTGGGATTGCTCGCCGACTGGATCGGCGCGCCCTATGCAACGGCGCTCCTCGGCTTCGAGGGCCTCGCCGTGCTGGCGTTGACGCGCACGCTCTGGCTCCCCGTGCTGCGCGCGTGAGGCTCCGCTATAGTGCCGCCATGATCCTCTTCGACACGGAGCCCTCGCGCTATCGCCATTGGCGCATGGAGTTCGAGGGACGGGTAGCGAAGCTCATCCTCGACGTCGCCGAGGATGGCGGCATCGCGCCGGGCTATGCCCTGAAGCTCAATTCCTACGATCTGGGCGTCGATATCGAATTGCACGATGCGCTCACTCGCATCCGCTTCGAGCATCCCGAGGTGGGCGCGGTCGTCATCACCAGCGGCAAGGAGCGGATCTTCTCGTCCGGCGCCAACATCTACATGCTCGGCCAGAGCACGCACGGCGCCAAGGTGAATTTCTGCAAGTTCACCAACGAGACGCGGAACGGCATGGAGGACAGCTCGCGCGACGGCTCGCTCAAATTTCTGGCGGCGATCAATGGCGCGTGCGCCGGCGGCGGCTACGAGCTGGCGCTCGCGTGCGACGAGATCGTCATGGTGGACGACCGCTCCTCGACCGTGAGCCTGCCGGAAGTGCCGCTCCTGGGCGTGCTGCCCGGCACCGGCGGCCTCACCCGCCTCATCGACAAGCGCAAGGTGCGGCGCGACCTGGCCGACGTGTTCTGCACCACGGCGGAAGGCGTGCGCGCCGACCGCGCCAAGGCGTGGAACCTCGTTGACGAAGCGGCGGCGCCGGCGCGCTTTGCCGAGACGGCAAAAGCGCGCGCCGAGGCGCTGGCGCAGGAAAGTGGCCGGCCGCGCGAGGCGAAGGGCGTGGATCTCCCGCCGATCGAGCGCCGCATCGACGAGGCGGGATATCACTACGCCTCTGTCGATGTCGCCTTCGATCGCGCGGCAGGCACGGCAAATCTCACGATCCACGGGCCCCATGACCGCGGTGCGAGCGGACTTGCGGCAATTCTCGAAGCGGGCGCGCGCTGGTGGCCGCTGGCGATGGCGCGCGAGCTCGACGATGCGATCCTGATGCTGCGCGCCAACGAGCCGGAGCTCGGCACCGTCCTCGTCAGGACGCGCGGATCGATCGATCACGTTCTCGCGGCGGATTCGGCAATGACCGGCGAACGCGCCAATTGGTTCGTTCGCGAGACGATCGCCTTCCTGCGCCGGACGCTGCAACGGATCGACGTCATGTCGCGCAGCGTCTTCGCGATCGTCGATCGTCAGTCATGCTTCGCGGGCATGCTTGCCGAACTGCTGCTCGCGGCCGATCGCACTTTCATGCTCTCGACCGCCGATGCGGGCGATAACCAGCCGCCGCAGATCGCGCTCTGGTCTTCCAATCTCGCCTTGCTCGAGATGGCGAATGGGAGAACGCGGCTCAGCAATCGCTTCGCCGGCGATGCGCACGCCGTCCGGCGGATCGAGGAGCGTCTCGGCGAGAAACTCGACGCGGCGGCCGCGCTCGAATTGGGCCTCGTGACGTTCGCGCCCGACGAGCTCGACTGGGACGACGAGCTGCGCCTCGCCATCGAGGTTCGCGCGAGCCTTTCGCCCGATGCGCTTTCGGGTCTCGAGGCGAATCTGCGATTTGCCGGGCCCGAGAATTTGGCGACGCGCGTCTTCGGGCGGCTCTCCGCGTGGCAGAACTGGATCTTCAACCGCCCCAACGCGGTCGGGCCGCAGGGCGCGCTCAAACTTTTTGGCACCGGATCGCGGCCGCGCTTCGACCGGGAAAGGATCTGACCCATGCCGATCGATTATCAGGAGCGGATCCCGAACAACATCGATCTCGCCAACAACAAGACGCTGCAGCGCGCGCTCGAGAACTGGCAGCCGAAATTCCTCAACTGGTGGCGCGAGATGGGGCCGAGCGATTTCGCCGCCGCGGAGGTCTATCTTCGCACCGCGACCTCGGTCGACGCCAAGGGCTGGGCGACCTATGGGAAGGTCAAGATGCCCGACTACCGCTGGGGCATTTTTCTCGCCGAGCCCGAACCCGACCGCCGCATCGGCTTCGGCGACGAGATGGGAAAGCCGGCGTGGCAGGTCGTGCCGGGCGAGCATCGCGCGACCTTGCGCCGCCTCATCGTCACGCAAGGCGACACCGAGCCCGCCTCGGTCGAGCAGCAGCGGCTCCTCGGCCACACCGCGCCGTCGCTCTACGATCTGCGCAATCTTTTCCAGGTCAATGTCGAGGAGGGGCGCCATCTCTGGGCGATGGTCTATCTGCTGCACGCCTATTTCGGCCGCGACGGGCGCGAGGAGGCCGAGGAGATGCTGGCGCGCCATTCCGGCGACCCCGATAAGCCGCGCATCCTTTCCACATTCAACGAGCCGATCGAGGACTGGCTCGCCTTCTTCATGTTCTGCTACTTCACCGACCGCGACGGCAAGTTCCAGCTGAAGAGCCTGGCCGAAAGCGGCTTCGATCCCTTGGCGCGCACCTGCTTGTTCATGCTGACGGAAGAAGCGCACCACATGTCCGTGGGCGAGACCGGCCTCACGCGCATCGTGATGCGCACGCTCGAGGTGATGAAGGAGCTCAAGCACCGACGATCCGGCCGCGATCCGCCGCGCCGGCGCGATCGATTTTCCGACCTTGCAGCGCTACCTGAATTTCTGGGCGAGCTCGTCGCTCGATCTGTTCGGAGCCGAGATCTCGTCGAATGCCGCCGCCTATTTCGCATCCGGCATCAAGGGCCGCCCGGACGAGACAAGGTTCGAGGACCATGTCTGCGGGGACGCCACCTTCACTGTGGAACGGCCGGCGGGCGATGCAGTCGTGAGCGAGACGGTGGCGATGCGCAATGCCATGAACGAGGTGACGCGCAGCGCCTATATCCGGGATTGCGAGCTCGGCCTCAAATTCGCAAACCGCCTCATCGAGAGGGCCGGACACGCATCCCCGCTCGCACTGCCGAGCCGGCGCTTCCGCCGCACGATCGGCGCCTGGGCGGGCCAGCCGGTCGATCCGGCCGGCCGGATCGTGCCGCCATCCCACTACCAGGCCGGGCTCACGGCCTGGCTCCCGACCGACGAGGACAAGGCCTTCATCAAGAGCCTCATGCGCGCCGTCATCGAGCCCGGCAAGATGGCCGCCTGGATCGCGCCGCCGAGAAGCGGCATCGACGGGCGTCCGCTCGAATACGAGTATGTGCGGCTGAACTAGGCTAGTGCGCCTCGTCCCAGTTCTTCGCCATGCCCGTCTCGACGACGAGCGGCACGGAGAGCTCGCGCGCGGGCGACGGCGCCCCTTCCATGACGCGCTTCACGAGCGCCGCGGTGTCGCGCGCCTCAGCTTCCGGCGCTTCGAAGACGAGCTCGTCATGCACCTGGAGCAGCATGCGCGCTGTGAGGCCCGCCGCTTCGAGCGCGCCCGGAATGCGGCGCATGGCGCGCTTGATGATGTCGGCGGCGGCGCCTTGCAGCGGCGCGTTGATCGCCTGGCGCTCGGCTCCGGCGCGGCGCGCGGCGTTCGGCTCCTTGATGCCGGGGATGTAGCACCGCCGGCCGAACAAGGTTTCGACATAGCCTTTCTCGCGCGCCTCGGCCTTGGTGCGCTCCATATAGTCGCGGATGCCGGGGAAGCGCGCGAAATAGGCCTTGATGTAGTCCGCGGCCTCGCCCTGCGGCACGCCAAGCTGCTGCGCCAATCCGAACGCGCTGATGCCATAGATGATGCCGAAATTGATCGCCTTGGCGCGGCGGCGCACGTCGGGGGTCATGTCCTTCATCGGCACGCCGAACACTTCGCTCGCGGTCAGCGCGTGAATGTCGGCGCCGGCACGAAACGCCTCGCGCAAGGGGCCGACATCGGCGACATGCGCGGCGAGGCGCAGCTCGATCTGGCTGTAGTCGGCCGAGATCAGGAGATTGCCCGTCTCGGCGACGAACGCGCGGCGGATCTTGCGCCCTTCCTCGGTGCGGATCGGAATGTTCTGAAGATTGGGCTCGGTCGAAGCAAGCCGCCCCGTCGAGGTCGCGGCGAGCGCGAACGAGGTGTGGACGCGGCCGGTCGCGGGATTGATTTCCCCGATCAGCGCGTCGGCATAGGTGCTCTTGAGCTTCGCCAATTGCCGCCAGTCGAGGACGCGCGCCGGCAGATCGTGCGTCAAGGCAAGCTGTTCGAGGATGCTCGCATCGGTGCCGTAGGCGCCGGTCTTGCCCTTCTTGCCGCCGGGGAGACCGAGCTCGTCGAACAGCACCTCGCCCAGCTGCTTCGGAGAGCCGATGTTGAACGGGTGCCCGGCGAGCTTGTGGATCTCTATTTCGAACGCGGCGATGCGGGTGGCGAAATCCTCGGACAGGCGCGCGAGCTCGGCGCGATCGACCGAGACGCCGGCGCGCTCCATCGCGGCGACGACGGCCGCCAAGGGCCGCTCCACCGTCTCGTAGAAGGAGAGCATGTGCTCCTTGATGAGAAGCGGCTTCAGGCGGCGATGGAGGCGAAGCGCGATGTCGGCATCCTCGGCCGCATAGTCGCGCGCGCGCTCCAGGGGCACGGCGGCGAAACCCACATGATCCTTGCCGCTGCCGGCGACGTCCTTGTACTTGATGGTGTCGTGCTCGAAATGGATTTTCGCGAGCTCGTCGAGCCCGTGGCCATGGCGCGCGCCATCGATCACGAACGACATGAGCATGGTGCAATCGTTGGGCCTGACCGCGACGCCGGCGTTGGCGAGCACGGCGATGTCGTATTTGATGTTGTGCCCGATCTTGAGGACGCTCTCGTCCTCGAACAGCGGCTTCAAGAGCGCGAGCGCCGCTTCGCGCGGAATTTGCCGCGGCGTCTCGCCGAGCTCGCCGTCGGCGGCGCGGTGGCCCAAGGGGATGTAGCACGCCTGGCCCGGCTCCACTGCCAGCGAGATGCCGACGAGCTCGGCCAATGACGAATTGAGCGAGGTCGTTTCGGTGTCGAGCGCGACGGCGCCTTGCGCGCGCGCGCGGGCGATCCAGCGCTCGAGTGCCGCCGCATCCTGCACCAGCTCATAGGCCTGCTCGACCTTGGCCGTGTCGGGCGTTTCCTGCGGCGCTTGCGGCATGATGGCGCTGTTGGCGGCGGGCGCGAGCGGCTCGGGCCGCGGCGGCTCGGTGCCGAGCCGCGACACGCGGCCCGCGAGCGTGCGAAAGCCCATCTCGTTCAGGTACGCGAGGAGCTTGTCGCGATCCAATGCCTTCACGTGCAGGCTCTCGAGCGGCACCGGCAGCGGCACGTTCTGGTCGAGCGTCACGAGCCGCTTGGAGAGCCGCGCCTGCTCGGCGAAATCGATCAAGGATTGGCGCCGCTTCGGCTGCTTGATCTCGGGCGCGTGGGCGAGAAGGTTTTCGAGATCGCCATAGGTGTTGATGAGCTCGGCCGCGGTCTTGACGCCGATGCCGGGCACGCCCGGCACGTTGTCGACGCTGTCGCCGCACAGCGCCTGCACGTCGATCACTTTTTCCGGACCGACGCCGAACTTCTCCTGCACTTCGGCCGCGCCGATCGGCCGGTCCTTCAGCGGATCGAGCATCTGCACCTTGTCGCCGACAAGCTGCATCAAATCCTTGTCGGATGAGACGACGGTGACGATCGCGCCGGCCTCGGCGGCCACCCGCGCATAGGTCGCGATGAGATCGTCCGCCTCGAAATCCTCGCGTTCGATGCGGCACACGTTGAAGGCGTCGGTCGCCTCGCGCACGAGCTTGAATTGCGGGCGCAGATCGTCGGGCGGCTCGGGCCGGTTCGCCTTGTAGAGATCGTAGATGCGGTTGCGGAAGGTCGTCTTGGCGCTGTCGAAGATGACGGCGATGTGGTCGGCGTCGGTGCCCTGCAACAGCTTCAAGAGCATGTTGGAGAATCCGAGGACCGCGCCGACCGGCGTGCCGTCGGGCTTCGTCAGCGGCGGCAGCGCGTGATATGCCCGAAAAATGAAACCCGAGCCGTCGACCAGGAAGACGTGGCGCGGCGCGCTCACAGATGCGGCCTCCCGACATTCGGATCGTGCGCGCCGGGCGTTCCGCGCCGCACGTAAAGCCGCGAGCAATAGGGGCACTCGACCTTGCCGTGCGCAGCGAGGTTGAGATAGACCTTGGGATGGCCGCCGGGCCCGTGTGAATCGCCGTCGCACGCGACCACGGTCGTGTCCACCTCGATCGTCTCGAATGTCGGCATCGTCTCCACCGCAGCGCTGCGCCAAGCCCCCCTTCCAGCGCAGGGCTGTTCGACAGGATCGGGAGGCTGCCGCCGGTTGACCGAACGGCAGCAGCGATGATACCCATGGCGGTGACGCACAAGCAATGACCGCCGCCGCCCTCATCGAACGTCCCCGCGCGCAGCCCCCGGACTGGCCTGCGCCCGACGTGGCCGTCTCGATCCGCGGCCTCACCAAGGTCTATCGCGGCACGCGCGGCGCGGCGGGGAAGACGGCGCTCGACGCGATCGACCTCGCGATTCCGCGCGGCTCGATCTTCGGGCTTCTCGGCCCCAACGGCGCCGGCAAATCGACCCTCATCAACATTCTCGCTGGGCTCGTCATCAAGACGGCGGGCGAGGTCCAGGTGTGGGGCATCGACATCGACCGCGCGCCGCGCCAGGCGCGCGCCGCGATCGGCGTCGTGCCGCAGGAGATCGTGATCGACTTCTTCTTCACGCCGCGCGAGCTGATGGAGACGCAGGCCGGGCTCTACGGCGTGCCGAAATCCGAGCGCCGCACAGAGCACATTCTCGCGGTCCTGTCGCTCCTCGACAAAGCGGACGATCTTGCCCGATCGCTTTCGGGCGGCATGCGCCGCCGCCTGATGATGGCGAAGGCGATGGTGCATGCGCCGCCGATCCTGGTGCTCGACGAGCCGACCGCCGGCGTCGATGTCGAGCTGCGCCAGCAACTGTGGGCGCATGTGTGCGATCTGCGCGCGGCCGGCACGACCATCCTTCTTACGACGCACTATCTCGAAGAGGCGGAGCGGCTCTGCGACCGCATCGCCATCATCGACAATGGCCGCGTCGTCGCCTGCGACACCACCGCGGCGCTGATCGCCAAGATCGACGAGAAGACGCTGATCGTGACGCTCGACCGGCCGGTGCAGGCGCTGCTGCCGGCGCTCGCCGCGGTCGGGCTCGAGCTTGCGGGCCCGCGGCAACTCGTTCTCCACTATCACCCGACGCGAACGTCGCTCGCGCCGGTGCTGGCGGCGATCGGCGAATGCGGCCTCGTCGTGCGCGACGTGACGAGCGAGGAAACTGGGCTCGAGGAAATCTTTCTGCACCTCACCGGCGGGACGGGCGGGCGATGAGGCACGCCGCGGCACTGCTGCTGACGCTCGCCCTGCTATCGTGCGCCGGGCTTGGCATCGGCCCTCTGCCGCGCCCCGCGATCGTGCCGACCGAGCCGCAGCTTGCCTCGGACGCGTTCATCGCCGACGACGGCGCGCGGCTGCCGCTGC
Source organism: uncultured Alphaproteobacteria bacterium (assembly GCA_963729295.1). Taxonomy (GTDB): domain Bacteria; phylum Pseudomonadota; class Alphaproteobacteria; order ATCC43930; family CGMCC-115725; genus DATJLY01. The sequence continues at coordinate 1,247 of CAVSNJ010000019.1, read as the reverse complement.
GCGAATGGCTGCCACAAGGCAAGGTCAAGGCGACGATCCTGGCGCTGCACGGGTTCAACGATTATTCGAACGCCTTCGCCGGCCCCGCCGAGGTCTGGGCCCAGCACGGCATCGCCACATACGCCTACGACCAGCGCGGCTTCGGCCAGGCGCCCGACCGCGGCTATTGGGTCGGCGCCAAGCGGCTCGACGAGGATGTGGCGATCGCGAGCCGGCTCGTCGCCGCGAGCAATCCCGGCGTGCCGCATCTGATCCTCGGCGAAAGCATGGGCGGCGCCATCGCGATCACCGCCGCCGCCGGCGTCACGGGCGCACCGACGCCGGTCTATGATGGGCTCGTGCTCGCCGCGCCCGCGGTGTGGGGCCGCGCCGCGATGACTCTGCTCGAGCGCGTTGCGCTGTGGTCCGCCTACAACACCGTGCCGGGCATGACGCTCACCGGCCAGGGCCTGCACGTCCTGCCGTCCAATAATATCGCGATGCTGCGCCGGCTCGCCGCGGACCCGCTCGAGATCAAGGCGACGCGGGTCGATGCGATCGAGGGCCTGGTCGATCTCATGGACCTGGCGCTCGCCTCGGCGCCAAAGCTGCGCCCGCCGCTGCTGATGCTCTATGGCGCGCACGACCAGCTCATCCCGGCCGAGCCCGTGCGCATGTTCCTGGCGGCGCTGCCGCCGGCGACCGACGCCGGCAGCCGCGTCGCCTTCTATCGCGACGGCTATCACATGCTGCTGCGCGATCTCGAGGCGCCGCTCGTCACCCACGACGTCGAGAGCTGGATCCTCGATCCGGCGGCGCCGCTCCCCTCGGGCGCGGACCGCGCGCGAGCGGCGATTCTGACGGCGCACGACTGAGCCGCCGGCGGATCATTGCGTGACGCGGCGCTCGGTGCGGCAGACGTGCCGCGCGCCGTCCCAGACTTCGATCGCGTCGTAGGTCGCGCCGGTTTCGCGCAGGCGCCGGTCGGCGTGATCCTGCGCCTCGCTATCGTTGCCGCAGGCCGCATCTTCGCGCGCGATAATCATCGTCCCGACCATGAGATAAAATCGGTAGGCAGCCATCTTCCCCGCTTTCCACAGGAGCGCGCCGAGGGGTAGTAGACCCAACCCTTGATTGATCACCCCGTGGCAATATTGGGGCGCCGGCCGCGGGTGCACGCGGCATTGAGGGAGCGCGGGGGCTCGGCTATCGTGGCCCCTCGCGCGCCCGTAGCTCAGCTGGATAGAGCGCTGCCCTCCGAAGGCAGA
>CAVSNJ010000018.1:0-12597 GCA_963729295.1 uncultured Alphaproteobacteria bacterium | reverse complement strand
GTTCACCGTGGCTTGCTCCTTGCCCGTGCCGTTGCCCAAGACGCGCTCGATGTACCGCAACGTAGTCATGGCGGCCGCGAAGGCCTGTGCCGGGTCGTCCCACCCAATCGCCTCGATCACGTCCATGACGCCCTTGGGGTCCGGGGAAATACGTCTCTCCTGCGCCTGGCGCCACGGAGGTCGCGGGGCAGATTCCCGCGCGCGATGTTCGCCCCGCTGAGCCGGTTGAGGTCCCAATCGCGGCGACGAAGAACTCGTCATAATCACAATACCGCTCTTCTTCCGGCTTCGAGTTCGGCCTGCCATCGCTCGGCCCAAAATGACCGATCGGCTCCTCGTCGCCGATCTCGGATTCGCGCGCGGCGAGACGCAACTTGAAGAGCACGTCGTGAAGCGATGCGGACGGGAAGTCGGAAACCATGAGCTCGGCCGCAGCCCGGCGTTTCGGACGCCTCCTCTGCGACTTGGGTCAGCGTCTCGAAATCTCGCTCCCGGGCGAACGGCCTCGGGCGCACCCCGACGGAGCGCGATGCCGAGCTGGTCGACGGCTTCTTGCCTCGGCCCCCATTCCCTCGCGCGGGCGCCGGCCTCGTGATAGCGCGCGATCAGTTCTTGGCTGACGCCGGGAAAGGGCCCGGTGTCGAGCAGGCGCAAGGTGCCACGCGTAACGCTGGCGGCAAGCTTCTCGAGTGTGTCCATCTGTTGCCTCCTCCGCTGACGCTTCATCGCGTCGTGCGAGTAGGGGCAATGGATTGAGATCGGTTGCAGAGAACTTATCGGAATTGGCGCTGTGCGACATGATGTTCTCGCGATCTTAGCCGGCATGTTAGGGCCGGGCGCCAGCGGTCGGCGCTGGCACCGGGAGTTTCGAGAACACGCTCGCGAGAACGTGCGCCACGGCCTTCACCCGAAGGCTTTTTTATAGCCGGGCACTCCCGGCATAACGCGCCGGTCGCGCCCACGGCAGGGCGCGTCGTCATTCGGCAGACGCCGGCCGGCAAGCCGGGCTTTCTGCCTATCGCGATGCGGCGCTAACCCTTGGCCGGGCTCGCCGCGGGAGTTCTCAGGCTCCGACGCCGATTTTCTTCGATCTCGCCTCGCCCCGCAAGGGGTCCTGCCGATTCGCCGAACCTGGCACAAATGCTCAGAAACCGCCGCTAGCGCGTGCGCGCCGCCCGCGCGGCAACGCAGTGCGCGGGGCGGCCTCGCCCGCTGCCCATGCGGCGCCGTAGGCCGCCGGCTAAGATCGCGGATGATATCGTTGACCAGCGCGATGGCGAAATCGGCGAAGCATCGCGGCAGCACGTCACGGGCCTCATCGATGACGACGTTGATCTGCTCGGCGCCCTCGGAACAGTCGAGCGCGCCGGCGAGAAGTTCGAGATCTGTCGCGAGCGCGGCCGTCGCCTCGCGTAGCAGCGGCGCGATTTCTCGGCGCGGGCACGGCGGGCGAGCTCGTGCGCGGCCTCACAGAGCTCGTCGACACGATCGACCGAGGCGTCAAGGCGGAGCGGCTGCATTGCGTCAAGTTATATCACGCGGCTCAAACCGCGCGCCTCAGATTTCAGCGTTAGCCGCGCGTCAATGCCGCGTCCCTGCGCTACCGGCCTTCCGCGCGGCAACTGCCATCTGCATCTGCGCCGCCAGATTCTCCATGATGGCGAACGCCGTTGCATCGTCGAGCTCATCGAGCTCGTCGAGCGTGACTAACGCGTCGTCTTGTTTGAGCGCGAGCAGGATGGCATCGGCAATATCGGCGATGGTTGCGCCGTTGCCGTTGCGCAATCTTTGCCAGACCGGCGACAGATATGTAAAAGGGTAAGGTCATCGAGGGCCGGAATGACGATCGCGCGCGCGCCGATTTTGAAGGTCGATCGAATTTCCATGGTGCGCCTTTAGCTCAGCGAAGGATTGAGCATGGTGCTGCGGTTGACGAGATTGGTCAGCATCCGCGTGAAGGTCGGGTTAGAGAAGAGCTGCTGCACCGAGCGCGCGTCGAGCGCGGCGAGATTGAGATTGAAGTCGCGCCAAGGTCATCCCGCCGCCGGCGCCGGGACCGCCGAGCGTGGCGCCGCCGGAGCGGATCGAAGCCCGACAGCCCGGCGGCACGATGATCTCGCCCTGATGCACCATCGCCATCATGGTCTGCGGCACGCCCATCGTGCCGGTATCGAAGCCCGCGCCGCGAACATCGCCATGCCTTCGCGGAGAAGAGGCCGCTGCCGCCGCCGCCGAAGGCCGCCGCGCCCGCTCCGCCTCCGCCGAACAGCGCCGCCAACGGGCCGCCCGTCATGCCCAAGGCCTAGGCGACGCCGCCGCCGCCGACCGCGGTCAGCGCCTCGAAGGCGAGCCATTGCGCGATCATCTTGGCGACGGATTCGATGAAGCTCTCGGCCATCTGCTCGAAAGCCTTCGCGAGCGTTTGCTCCCAGGGCTGCGTTCGGCTGATAAAGTTCTGGACCATCGTGTCGAAAGCGCGGGTCGCGGGGCCGGTGAAGCTTTCCGTGAGCTGGCGCTCGGCCTGTTGCCACTGCGCCGCCTGCTCGGTCGTGATCTGCTGCGTGACGGTGCCGAGCTGCTTGATCGCCGCAATCTGCTGCTGCGATCCTTGGACCGCGATCTGGACCCGGCGTTGCCACTCCGTTTGCTCGGCCAGCAATTCCTCACGGCGGTCGGCGGCGTGCGCGGCCTTGATCGCGGCCATCACCTCGTCGTCGTCGGCCTTCACCAGCTCCATCTGCTGGCGATAGTTCGTGGTCACGTCGCGGGTCTGCTCGTCGGCCGCCTGCTTGGCGGCGCGCGTCTCCTGGTCGGCCTCGGCCTTGGCCTCGGCCGCCTTCTGCTTCAGCAGCTGCGACCACGTCGTGTCGAGCTGCTGGCGCGCCTGGATCACTTCTTGCGCGGTCAATCCGGCCGCGCTCGCTTCCTGACGCCACAGTTCGGCCTCGCGCAGCAGCACGTCCTGCGCCGACGCGCCCTGCTGCTGCAAGGCGAGCTTCACGTCGTCGAGCTTGGCGCGGAACTTCTCCAGCTCCGCGACCGGCTGCGACAGATCGCCAAAGGGCGGTTTATCGCCCGCGCCGCCTGCGCCGCGCACTGGTACCGCCCTAGCCGCCCGGCGCCGCGCCGGAGCCGCCACGCCAGCACCGGCCCGGCGCCAGGCGCGCCCGCTGTTGCCGCCGACGCCTTCGCTTTCAGCGCCTTGAGCTGCGCCTGCTCGGCCGATCATGCTGTCGAAGCCGGCGAGATCGGCTTCGAGAAGAGGTCGAGCTTCGAGAGGATCGGCCACCTCGTTCTTGAACTTGGCGAGCACGGCGGCGCGGCGCTGCGCGAGCAGGTCGAGCTGTGCCTGCAAGGCGGCGATCTGTGCGTCGTCTCGAGCCCGACATCGCCGCCGTCAGGCCGCGCGCGAGCGCCGTCAGCGCCGGCGCCACGGCGCCGGTCAGCTCGAGCACGAAGCCGTTCCACGCCGCCGTCAAATCCTTGACGGCCTGGCGGTGCTTCTCCATCGCCTCGGCCATCCCGGTCGTCATCTGGTCGCCGAGCGCCTTCTGACGCTGGACCATCTCTTCGATCGCGCCCGACCCTTCGCGCAGAAACGGCACAAGCTCGGCGCCGGCGCGGCCGAGGAGCGCCATGGCGATCGCGTCGGCCTGGGCGCCGTCGGCATGCTCGTGGAAGGCATCCGCGAGCCGCATCAGCACGGCAACGTAATCGTTCGAGTTCTTGCGCAGGAAATCCTGGCTGATGCCGGCGGTCTGAAACGCCTGCGCCGCCTGCGAGGTCGGCGTGTGAGCGCGGCCTGGATGTTGCGGCCCAGGCGCACGAGGCCGGTGTCGAGCGAATCCGCCGAAACCCCCATCTGGTCGGCGGCGTAATGCCAGCCCGACAAGGTCTCGACCGCGACGCCGGTTTCCTTCGAGATCTTGATCAGGCTCTCGCCGAGCTCGGCCGTGCGCTCGACCTGCACCGGATGCGCTCGGCGATGAAGACGGCGCCGATCGCCGCGCCCAGCTCGCTGAAGGCACCGATGATGTCGCGGATCGCGATGTTGCCGTTGATGATGCGCTCGCGCAGGCCGCCCCAGCCTTGCGCGCCGCCGGCCTCGCCGAGCGCCGTCTTGAGGCTCGTGACCTCGGCCTTGGCGCGCGCCATGCTGGATGCGGCCTGGTCGAGGCCGCCCTTCATGTCGTCGTTCGCGGCGGCGCCGGCAAGCCGCAGCGCATCCGCCGCCGAGCGCGTCTCGGTCGAGAATGCGCGCAGGTTCGACTTGCGCCAGCGCGAGCTTCGCCTGGAGGTCGGCCGTCTCGGCGGTGATGGCGACGGAGATGTTGGAGGACATGCCGCTATCCCTCGCTCACGCTCGCGTCACGCAAGAGGCGATAGAAGAACCGCGACCGCGCATCGGCGAGCGCCGCGACCGCGCGCACTTCGGCGATGGTCACGCGCGCGAGCAGCGAGCCGTATCGCCAGCGTTTGCGTTGCGGTGCGCGATGGGCTGCTGCGCGTGGCTGAGAATCGGTGCGGCCATCGAATAGGCGCGCACGAGGTCCTCGAGCGGTCGGACAAGGTCGGGACGGTTCGCGAGGCGATCATCATGGATGAAGCGCTCGAGGACGCCGACAAGACCGCCGAAGAGATAGCGAAGCTCGGTCGCCTCGGCATCGAGCGATTTTTCGACGAGATCGGGGCCGTCCCACTGAAATTCATGTTCCATCGCGAATCCTAGTGCAGTGTTGCCGCCGACCATTCTGTCTCGATCTTCCGGCGCTCCGCGCGCTCGGCGAGCTCGTCGGCCATTTTGCCATGCACGACGCACTCGCGCGGGTTCTTGAGGCCGCACGGGCGGCTCTTCCGGCGGGCGCAGTCGCCGATGCGCCGCTTCGCTCTCTCTATGCTCATTTGTTTGCTCCTTAAAGCGAGGCAGGCCCGGCCGAAGCCGGGCGCGCCATCGCGATGGACGATTTGCCTGCCACGCGGCGATGAAGGGTGCCGCTGCATGCGGTCGGCGTTGTTAGGGTCACTGTCCGACTAGACCCTGCGAGGCCTGATGCGCACCAATGTTCCTCGCGCAAATTCATTGAATGAGGCCAGGGGCGCCCGGGAGACCGCCTGGACCAGGATCGGGCGCCACGAGATCGGACCCTGGCTTCACCGGGCGCACAATTATGAGCGGAGCATCGTCGGGTTGCAGCGCCGGCATCATTGTTCCCGGGCCCGCGGTAGCGACGGGCTTTCCCGCGCGCGCGGCTCCTTCAGAAGGCCGGATCGTGGCGCTCGTGTCCGGCGCTATTGTGGGCTTCGACGCCGCTTTCCTTTTCATCGATCAACCTCCCACGAGCATGGCGATCACGCCGGGATCGCCGGCGCCGCCGAGGTGATTGATTATGTCCAGGCGCTGCGTGCCGCGGACATAGATCTGGTCAGTGTCGAGCAATCGGTGCCCGGACATGGCGACGACCGTGTGCTGCTCGCGCTCGACGATCGTCGAGGCCTGCCGCAAGTCGCCGAAGAACATCATCGCGCTCCCGGTCAAACTGGTTTGCACGTTCGGCAGCTTCGCGCTGAATATGACGGGAAAGCCGAGATAGACGGCGTCGATCGTGCCGTCGGAACGCTTTCGCGCGACAAGTCCGCCGGCGGTCGCGGCCAGGCGGCAGAAAGTCTGCGCGTAGGCGGTGGCGCTCACGTACCAGGCCGCGCCGGGAATCGCCGTCGCGAGAACGCCCGCCATCAAATTGCCGAGGTCGGTCTCGTCGAGCTCCAAGAACGTGCCGTGGCCGCTCGCGGCCGCAACGGCGGATTTCATGCCGACGAGCTTCTGGCCCAAGCCGGTAATGCCGCTATAGGTCGATGTTCCGTTACCGTTGAACCCGCAATCATCCTCGAGCGCAGCGAACGCATAGCCGATCTCGGTCGTCAGAAACTCGCCGAGATCGGGCGCGGAATCCTCGAAGAGCTCGAGCGACGCGCGCACGAGGATCGCCATTTTCTTCGCGCTTGTCGAGACGGCGTCCCACTCGATGCTGCTCTCGGTGATCGTCGTGTTCTCGGGGACGAAATATGCGGTCGCCCCGCCGAACCGGCGCGGGCGCACCTGCGACAGGGACTTCGTCGGGCGAACGTCGGCGCCCTGGCGGAAGGCCCCGACCGTGTCGCGGACGGCAATGATGGCCTGGTCGAAGTCCTCGGGCGCGAGGAAGCCGCCGACGCTGTTGACGCTCTCCGCCGTCGCTTTCTGAAGGCCGATGCCGTTGCGGATGCACCAGTCCCGCGATACGTCCCTACCAGCAAGTGCCTTGAAGAAATGTCCGACCCGCTCGGCGCGCTGCTCGGCGCCGGGTCCGGTGAAAGCGCGCACGCGGTCAAGCATTTTCGGCCCTTTCGATATCACTCGCACTGATGATCTTCTCGCGCAGCAGCGCCTCGCGGAACTCGCGCAGCGGATCGATCGACCAGTCGGCACCCACGATCGAGGAACCATTGAAGATCCCGAGCCGAATCGGCGTCCCGACTTCGACCTTGCGCAGCATTTCATTGGAGCGCCGTTCCAGCGCCTCGAGCCGTATCGCGGTCAGCAGCCTTTGGCGACACAGTCCCACCCACTCGTCGGAGTGCTGCTCCATCCAGATCACACTCTCGGCGGCGCGTGCCGCAGTCTCCGTCTGCCGCAACGCGGTTATTACGATATCAAGCGCATCGCGCTCGAGCTCGAGCTCGCTTTCGCGGCCGACCGCAGCAGGAAGATTGAGGCTTGCCGGCGATTGCCCGTTGAGCAGCTGCTTGGCACGTTCCCGGGCCCTACGCACCTGATCGGGGATCGGCTGCGGCTGGGGCGACCTTCCATCTTGCCGCGCCGCGAAGATGCTGGCGAGTTCGGCCGTGGCCTCGTCGCGCCGGCGCCCATAGTGCTCCAGCTGGCGCGCGATCTCGGCGGCCGTCAGTGCTTCGATGTCATTCGATGACGTGGTCGTGCGAGGCATGATGCTTTCTACTCCGCTTTTTCGCCCGAAAACGAACAGGTGCGCGTTTTTCGCCGGAACCGCCGCAGATTTTGCGCGATACGCTCGACCTCGCGAGGATCGTGTGGGTCACAGGCGAGGCGTCCTGCCAAGATTCGCGCGGCGTTGCAGCCCTTCGTGCGCTCGAGCTCTTCGAGCTGCGCGAGCATCTCCGCCTCTAAGCGCCGGCGGCGCACCGCCGCGCCCTCGGCGTGGTGCGTGGGGCGATCGCCATCCGCCTGCGCCAGCGTTTTCGCTGCCGCTCGATGCACCGCCGCTTCGAGATCGGCGCCGCTCTCGATCGCGGCGAGCGCGGCGGCGTGCACGGCGGCAGCGAGGAGGGCTGCAAGCTTCGTCCCGCTCATGTCACCGCCCGGCCACGGCGAGAGAGGCGCGAAAATAAAAAGATTCTGACAATCCCGGCCGCAAATTTTCCCCGCGTGCGCATAGCTAGGTTACTGGACCAAAACGAGAACGCAATGATGACCCCCTACCCCATCCTGAATGCGGATGCCCTCGCCTTTCGGACCTCGAAGGTCTTGCGCGCGTGGCGGCCGCGGAAGCGCGGCGCGAGCGGCAGTGCCAAATTGGCACTCTCGGCGCGAGGGGGAATCCCAATTGGGATTCCCCTTCGCGGCGCACTGGCGGCGCTTCGGCGCTCGCGGTTGCGGTTGCGATACTCGCGCGCGCGCGCGTGTAGGGCCCGCTATTTCTATTTTCTCCATCACATAGCACGAGAAGAAAGATCGCAACCGCCGAACCAAGGGCCCTAATGCGCGGTCCCGACGCTACTTTTCCGGTTGCGATCATGCCGGATGGATCGCAACCAGATCGCAACCGCCCGTCTCTTCCGCTCGATCTGGTTGCGATGTTGCGGAGTGGTTGCGATTTAGGGCGCTGAGATCGCAACCACATCATTTGGCTTCGACCTCGGGCGCCGCGGAAGTGAGTGCGTCGCCGCTGACCTCGATCGAAGCCGGAATTTCGCTGTCGTCATATTCGAATCCGAGGAGGCATGTCACGACCTTCTGGTGGCGGCGGTCCGCCTTGGGCGGATAACGCACCTCCTTCACGATGGCACGCGCCGCGCGGAACATGCGGCCGAGGCCCTTGACCGTCGTCCTGCGCGAGCCCTTGTGCCAGCGGTTGAAGACATCGACGAGCCGCGCGAGCGGTATCGCGCTCTTGCCGTCGCCGTCGACGATGAGACGCTCTCGCATGAAGGCGATCGCCGGGTTGGCATCGTTGCGCATCTCGGCGAAAAGCACGGCGGCCGAGACCGGCGGCACGAAGCGACCGCGGCGTTCGACCAGGCGCTTCGCGCCCGCGATCGCCCAGAGCAGGATGCCCGGCATCTCCTTCAAGAGCTGTTCCTGTAGGCGCTCGTCCTTATCCTCACCGGCAAAGACGCGCGTAAACGGCACGATCAGCAGGCGCGGCAGGATATTCTCGACCGCGGCCGACATGCGCGGCAGCGCATTCGTGGCGAAGACGTGCTTCGCCGTCGGCACGTACATGAAGGCCGGCAGGAATTTCTGGTTGATGAAGACAGGCTCTTCGGTCGAGACGAGCGCCTTGAATCCGTCATCCGCAAGAGCGCGCTCGATCGGCAGCTCGGAGACCACATTAAGCTGCTTGCCCACGAGCACCGCGCGCGCGATCGGGTCATCCATCTTGTCGACCGGAAGCGAACAGGTCTGCGCCTGCCCCACGAGGTGCATCAGCAGGAACGGCAACACGCTCTTGCCGGTGTCGCTATCGAGCGAATAGAGCACGAGCGCCTTCTTGAAGCGCGCGTGCGGCAGCGCGACATAGCCGGCGAACTCCTGAAGCGCCGCCGGCTCATCGCGCTGGTCTCCCGGGAAATACTCCTCGAGCGCGCGCTCCCAGCGCGGGCATTCGGCGCCAGGCTCGTAATCCCACGGAAGCACCTTCTCGAGGAAATCCTCGCGCCGGTGAGGCCGCACGGCGCCGGTGCGCACGTCGACGACGACGTTGTTGCACGGTATCTCCCAATCCGCGACGCGGCCCCATCGATGACCGGACCGGAACGACGCGGCCTTGATTTGGCCGATGATTTCGGAACGCCGGCGACCGCTCGACCGCCTCTGACCGTCCGCGATCAGCGCAAGATTTTGGAGCGCGGCATCGGAGAGCGGTTCCCAAAAAGTGCCGGTGTAGCGATACACCGTGCCGCTGTCGACGGTCAGGAAATTGCCGCCCTCGATCAGCTCCGCCGCCACATTCGCAGGAGAGCGGGGCGCGCTCACGATGCCTCGCGCCAGAGATCGTTGAAATCGGTCCCGTCGATTCCGGGCGACACGACCGCGACGCCGAGGCCTGCGGCCTGCGCCCGCTTGGCGAGCGCATCGGCCGCGAGCGCGCCGGGCCGCATGCCATACATCGGGTTCCGGCGCCGCACGGTGCGGCCGTCCGGCCGCGTGAAGACGAGGAACTCGCGCCGGTCCTCTGCATCGCGGTCGGCCCATATGACGATCTCGCTGACGCCCGCGCGCCAGCGGAACAGGCGCATGCCGCTCGTCGACAGCGCGGCGCGCATGTCGAGGTCGGGGAATCGCTGCAGGACGGAGAGCGAGGTTTCGACGCCTTCGCCGAGATCCTGACGCGCGCCCGTCGCGGCCGAGAGCCGCACGGCGCCGCCGGCGACGGGACCGAGGCCGAGGCGTGGGCGTTCGATCGCGGCCTTCCGGCCGGTGGCGCGGTCGAGATAGATGCGCCAGAGGCCCAGGCATGCGCCGGCGTCGTTCTCGACCCGGGCGATGATCGCCGGAAAGCTGCGGCGCTCGAGCTCGTGCCAGCAGTGCGGCGCGAAGCCGAGCGTCTCGGGCAGCGGCACGGCCGCGAGCCCGCGCACCGCGCGCAGATAACGCTCGCCCAGTGTCCCGGCGAGCGCCTGGCGGCCCGCCCAGACTTTCTCCGCCTTCGCGCGCTTCGCGGTCGCGCTCGCCTCCTCGCCCGACGGCGCGGGCTGGCGCAGTGGCTCGCGCGCGGAAACGAAATCTTCCCCGAGAAATCGACGTGCGTATTCGATCGCGTCGCGCCAGTCGCCGCCACGCATGTAGCGGATCAAGGCCAGGAGATCGCCGCCGATGCCGGCTGCATTGTGGAAGAAACGGCCCGCCTTCGGTCCTTTCAAGACGATCGCGAAGCTGTCGCCGATGCCGCCTTGCGCGCGGCTCGCCGCCATGAACTCGTTGCCGCGCACGCGGCCCGCGATGCCGAGCGCGCCGGCAAGGCGCACCGCCTCGGGCACGAGTGCGCGCGCCAGCTCCGGCGCCGAAAGGCATCGTCGAGTAGTGCCCATGTCGACCTCGCGACGGGCGCTAAGCCGCCGCGGATTTGCCGGCTCTAATGAACTCGTCGAGATCGGATTTGAAGTAAAAGCGGCGGCCGCCGACGAGTAGGCTCCGCGGGCCTTTCCCCTGAAGCTGCCACATTGCCAGCGTTTTCGGCTTGTGCCCGAGATAGAGCGCGGCGTCCTCGCGCGCCATTCGGCCGTCAGGCAACATGCGGACGCGGCGCTGTTCGACAATCACGGTCTCGACCGGCACCGCGCCGGGCTCTAGGGAAATTTCGCTCATAAGCGTGCGGCCCTTTCCTATGCGTGATAGATCGCGCAGACGCGCTTTTGCCTCTAATGCGCTTGCCAAGTCAATCGACTTCTGCGTACTCTTTGGCGCAGACGGAAAAAACGAGAAGGTTAGAGATGCCTAAGCTCGCGCGACCGCCGAAAGGGCGCCGGAAACCCCCGCAGGACGGGAAGCGGTATCCCCTCAATATGCGCACCACGGCGGCAACTCGTGCGAATCTCGAAAAGGCCGCCGCCGCGTCCGGGCGCTCGCTTGCCCAGGAGATCGAGCACCGCCTCGAGCGGGTCGCTCGAGCGCGAGGCATCGCTAGCCGCTCACGCCGAGGCGTTATTGGGCGGTCCCCGTTCCGCGTCCCTGTTTCGCGCGCTCGCGCATGTTGCCGCGCTCGAACGTCGGCGACGGACGCTGGCTTGACGACCCTGAGCTTTATCTCGCAGCGAGAGGGCGAATGAGCTAGTCCTCAATGAAGCGAAACCGAAGGCGCCGCCATCGCAACGCGACGTGCAGGCGAGCATTGACCGCGCGCGCGCTATGGAAGTTCTCCTCGCCCGCGACGATCTCGACGCTGCTCGCGCGGCAGTGCAGAACGTCGCCGCCGGGCTGGCGCGCTTCGACAGAATCTGCGGCACAGATAAGGGCCGCGCGCGAACTCTAGCTTCGAAGGATCAAAGCCATGACCCTGCGCTTCACGAAACTCACCCGCGAGCGGCTGCGAGCGCTCGAGGTGCACGAGCGCGTCATCACCAAGGGCCAGCGCAAAGGCGAAACGACGACTGTCGGCGATCGCATCGTCGAGCATGGCATCGAGGCCGAGCGCACCGCGGACGGTGATCTCCGCTGGTGCGTCGCCATCATGGTCGACGGGCGCCGCATCCATCGCGCAATCGGCTGCGAGAGCGAAGGGGTGACGCGCACGCAGTGCGAGGAGTTCATCGAGCAGGCGCGCACCGACGCGCGGCGCGGCCGGCTCAACCTCCCGGAAGGGCGCAAGCTGACGCGGCTCTTTGACGAGGCGATCGACGACTATCTCCGTCGCCTCGCGACGACGGAGAACGGGAAGAACGTCCCGGTCAAGAAGCGCCAGGCGCGCATGTATCTCAGACCGTTCTTCGGCGCGATGCCGCTCGACGCGATCTCGGTCGAGAGCGTCGAGCGCTACAAGAAGCAGCGCAGCGCCGCTCGCGCCGCGCCAGCAACGATCAACCGCGAGCTCGCCACGCTCTCGCACATTCTCAACAAGGCCGTCGAATGGAAATGGATCGATCGCCTGCCGTGCCGGCCGAGGAAGGACCGCGAAGGCCCGGGCCGGATCGAGGCCCTGACCGATGCGCAGTGCGACGCGCTCATGCGCGCGGCGATCGAGGGACCGGACAAGGACCTCTGGCTCTTCGTCGCCTTCGGGCTTAACACGGCGATGCGCCACAGCGAGATCATGGAAGCGCGGTGGGAACATCTCGACCTCGAGGCACGCCGGCTTTACCTTCCGCGCGCCAAGGCGGGCGCGCGCGAGCAGCCGATCACGGCCGAGCTGGCGGACACGCTGGCGAACGAGCGCGAGACGCGCAAGGACCGCAAGGGCTGGATCTTCCCGTCGCCGCACCAGGACGCCAAGACCGGGCACCGCGTGCGCATGGACGGTCCTTTCCGTGATGCGGTGATCGCGGCCGGGCTCGACCCCAAGCGCATCACGCCGCACGTCATGCGCCACACGGCGATCACCAACCTGGTGCAGTCGGGTGCCGATCTTGCGACCGTGCAGCGCATCAGCGGCCACAAGACGACGGCGATGGTGATGCGCTACACGCACGTTCACGCGCCGCAGATCGATCGCGCCATCGCCGCGATCGGCCGCGCGGTGCCCGACCTCACCAACGTGATCTCTTTCCGCCAGCGCGCCGCTACACAGAAAATACACAAAGAGGCGCGGCGGAAACGAAACGAGAAACCGCGCGGGAGTGCCGGAACCACGGGCCTTTGATGGATGG
>CAVSNJ010000017.1:0-16063 GCA_963729295.1 uncultured Alphaproteobacteria bacterium | reverse complement strand
CGCGCCGCTTCTCGCCTTGGCCGAACGGCTCGGCACCTTGACCGACCAGATGCGCGCCGAGCAGAGCCTGCTGCTGCGCCTTGCCGAACAGCAGCTCGAATTGCGCCCGGTGCTGCAAAAGCTCGCGGATACCGTCGCGTCCAATTCGCTGAGCGAGGAGATGCGCGCGCATCTGCGCGCGATCGAGACGCATCTGGCGCGCATTGGCGATGATCTTTCGCAAGGCCGCGGCGAGGTGCTGAAGGAGATGCGCAGCGAGATCCGCCTCCTCGCCCGCACGATCGCCGCGCTCGCCGAAGAGCCGCAGCGGTCCTAGGCGATGGCCTTTTCCTCGCGCCGCTCCGATCGGCACGCCATCAATATTTGGCCGGGCTTCGTCGATGCGCTGTCGCAGCTCGTCATGGTCATCATCTTCGTCCTGCTGTTCTTCACAGCGGGGCAGTTCTTCCTGACCGATGCGCTGTCCGGGCGCGACGCGGCGCTCAGGAAACTCACCGACCAGATCAACCAGCTCACCAACATTCTGGCGCTCGAGAAGCAGCAGAACGCCGATCTCCAGGTCAAGGTGACGCAGCTCGCGGCCTCGCTCGGCGCGACGAACGCGGCGCGCGACGCGCTGCAAAACCAGGTGCAACAGCTCACCGCGAGACTGCAGCAGAACGACAACGATCTCGCGGCATCGCGCGCGCGCGAACAGGATCTTGCCTCGCAGCTCGCGGTCGAGCAGCAGCGCAGCGCGACGGCGGAGACCGAGTCCGAGGCGCGCGGCAAGGAGCTTTCGGCGGCGCAAACGACGGTCGCCGATCTCGCGGCACAGATCGAGAATCTGAAGGCGGAGCTCGCGCGCATCGGCGACGCGCTCGACGCCTCCGAGGCCAAGAACAAGGAGCAGCAGGTCCAGCTCGCCGATCTCGGCCAGCGCCTCAACCAGGCGCTCGCGAGCCGGGTCGAGGAGTTGGCGCGCTATCGCTCGGAATTCTTCGGGCGGCTGCGCCAGATTCTGGGCGACCGGCCCGACATCCGCGTCGTCGGCGACCGCTTCGTGTTCCAGTCGGAAGTGCTGTTCGCGCCGGGGAACGCCGCCTTGAGCCCTGAAGCGCAGCAGCGCCTGGCGCCGGTGGCGGCGGCGTTGAAAGAGCTCGCGCCGAAAATCCCGAACGACCTGCCGTGGGTGCTCCAGGTCGCGGGCCATACCGACCGGCAGCCGATCGCGACGGCGCAATTCCCCTCGAACTGGGAGCTCTCGACCGCGCGCGCGCTTTCGGTCGTGCGCTATTTCGTGTCGCAAGGCATTCCGCCCGACCGGCTCTCGGCCGCCGGGTTCGGCGAGTACGAGCCGATCGACCCGGCCGACACGCCCGAGGCGTACAGCAAGAACCGGCGCATCGAGCTGAAGCTGACCGAGCGGTAGGGGCGCGTACGGGCAGACAATTTTATGGCCGCGACGGACCGCGGCTTTCGCGTCTCGCTCGCGCCGGGGTGCTAGACCATGATCGGTTCGGGCGGAATCGCTCTGCGATTCGCCCGATCCGATCATGGTCTAGCCGCGTGAGTGAGACAGTTCCCGCTTCGAATGGCATTCGCCGTTTCCATTCGAAGCGATGTTGCTCTAGCGGCGGCCCTTCTTGCGGCCGCCCTTCCGTTTCGCCTTGCGCTTGGCGATCTTCGCTTGGCGGTCTTGCGCGCGCCGCCCTTGCGGCCGGCGGCCTTGCGGCCCGCCTTCTTCTTCGCGGCCTTCTTCTTCTCGCCGCCTTGACCGGCGCCTTCTTCGCCGCCTTTTTTGCCTTGGCCTTGCGCCGCTTCGGCGCCGCCTTCTTGGCCGGCGCAGCCGCGGGTGCGGGCGTTGGCGCCGGCATCGGCGGGATCAGTGGCGCGGGCCCGCCCATCGGCGGAAATTGATCGGACTCGTTCGACATTGGCCTCACCCCCTCGTGCCTTTGCGACTTGCCGCCGATCCTATGTTACGATTTCCGGAAAGTCGAACGGAAATACCGAAGCTGGACGCGGTTGCGTGCACGTCGCGACGCCGCTATAAGCGCGCACGCAAAGGAGCGGGCGATGAAGGAAGGCATTCATCCCGATTATCACGACATCACCGTCATCATGACGGACGGGACGAGCTACACGACGCGCTCGACCTACGGCAAGGCGGGCGACACGCTCCGGCTCGAGATCGATTCGAAATCGCATCCGGCCTGGACCGGCGGACAGCAGCGCCTCGTCGACAGCGGCGGTCAGCTCGCGCGCTTCAACAAGCGCTTCCAGGGCTTCAAGATAAAGTAAGCGCGCGCCGCGCAAGCGCGTCGAGCCGCGCCACCCGACCATAGAGAAGCCGCGAGCGGCCCAAAAGTTCGCTGAGCCGCGGCGGCAATGCTGTGTCTTCGTGCTCCGCCCCGGCGCTGCAAATGTCGAACGCGTCGAGCGGCTCGGCCAAGGCTTCCTCGACCGACATCTCGCCGCTCTCGACTGCGCGCTGCGCCAGAAGCCAGGCCATGATGCGGGTGAGGCGCGCGGTGAGGCGCAAGGTCTCGGCGCACATCTGCAAGCGTGCGACCGGCGCGAGATCGAGGCCCTCGGCGGAATCGTGCCGCTCGAGATAGTCGCGCGCCTCGACGATGAGGCTCAAGGCCTCGCCATAGGTCTTGCCGAAGAACAAAGTGCCGCCGGCGATCGTACTCATCGCGCTCATCCCCATGCCTTTTCTCTACCAGAGGGCGCGCGGCGATGCGAGTCCGGACGCAATTCGAAAGCGCGAAACCCCTTGAACGGGGCCGTCGCGCGCCCATTTGAAAAAGGTCCGGGGACGCCCAGCGCGGGTCTTGCGGACATTAACCTTGAGCCTGGCCATTCCGGCGGGCTCGCGACCCATATTGCTCAAAGGAGGATGTGGTCATGGACGGTTTCGATTTCTCTCCCCTGTTCCGCTCGACGATCGGTTTCGACCGCTTGATGCGCCTTGCCGAAGGGGCGACGCGCGGCGATGGCGGCGTCTCCTATCCGCCCTACGACATCGAAGTCACCGGCGAGAACGCCTATCGCCTGACCATGGCGGTGGCGGGCTTCGCGCAGGAAGATCTCGACATCACGGTCAAGGAGAACGAGCTGCTCGTTTCAGGCCGGTCGAAGAAGGACGAGCGCGGCCAGTTCCTGCATCATGGCTTGGCGCGGCGCGCCTTCGAGCGGCGCTTCGAACTCGCCGACCATATCAAGGTGACCGGCGCGGCGCTCGAACACGGGCTCCTGCATGTCGAGCTCGTGCGCGAGGTGCCGGAAGCGATGAAGCCGCGCAAGATCGCGATCGCAGCGGGCACGCCCGGCGCGCAGGCGATCGAGCAGAAGGCGGCGTAACTCCGCCACAAGGTTTGGCGATGGGACGGCGGCGCGCATCAGAGCGCCGCCGTTTTTCGCGCGCGCCTGGCGCGGGGCGAAAAAACGGAGCCGTCCCCGAGGGACGGCTCCCACCCACCAATGTGCGAAGGTTCGAAGGTGCTCGCTCTGAACTCTTGCTGCCGCCGGAACGGAGCCCCGAACGGCACGGGCGACTATGGCTGGGCGTGGTTAAGGGAACCTCAACCGCGCCGCCCCCGGGCGACGATCCGTTCGCGCGAAGGGCGCGGGATTAAGGGGAAAGGAACGCGGGTCGATGGCGCGGAGAAGCTAACGCTTGAACACCGATTCCGCGCCGCCGCGGTGCTTCTGCTTCAGCGCGATCTCGGCCTTGGCGCGCGCGATCTCGGCATCGAGCTCGGCGATATAGGCCTGAAGCTCGGTGATCCCCAGGGGCGCCAGATCCCGCTTCGGCTTGGGCTGACGGAGGGGAAGGAGATCCTCTTCGTCCATCTCATCTCTCCTCGCGGCGGAGATTGCCAGCATGGCGCGATCCGGCTAGAGGTGCAACGCGCCCGACAAGCCGAGAATCGCCGCGATGAGCCTCCCCGCCAGCATGAGCGCGATCGAGATCGCCGCACCCGGCGGCCCGGACGTTTTGCGCCTCGCGCGAAGGCCTCTCCCGCTTCCTGGCGCGGGCGAGGTTCTGATCGCGGTCGAGGCGGCGGGCGTCAACCGCCCCGACGTGTTGCAGCGCAAGGGCGAATATCCGCCGCCGCCGGGAGCGAGCGACCTGCCGGGGCTCGAGGTCGCGGGCCGCATCGCCGCGGTCGGGCTCGGCGTCAACCGCTTCAAGCCGGGCGACGCCGTTTGCGCGCTCGTCGCGGGCGGCGGCTATGCCGAGTATTGCGCCGCGCCCGAGGCGCAATGCCTGCCGGTGCCGCAGGGATTTTCCATGGTCGAGGCGGCGGCGCTGCCGGAAACCTTCTTCACCGTGTGGCACAATCTCTTCGAGCGCGGCCGGCTCGGCGCGGGCGAGGGCGTGCTGATCCACGGCGGCACGAGCGGCATCGGCACGGCGGCGATCCAGCTCGCGAAAGCGTTCGGCGCGGCGCCGATCTTCGCGACCGCGGGCAGCCGCGACAAATGCCATGCGTGCGAGCGGCTCGGCGCCACGCGCGGCATCGACTACAGGACGCAGGATTTCGTCAAGGTGGTGAAGGACGCGACGGGCGGGCGCGGCGTCGATGTCGTGCTCGACATGGTCGGCGGCGATTACATCCAGCGCGATTTCTCGGCGCTCGCGCCGGACGGGCGCCTCGTCTTCATCGCCTTCCTCGGCGGCGCCACCGCGAGCGTCAATTTCGTGCCGATCATGCTGAAGCGCCTCACCGTCACCGGCTCGACCTTGCGCGCGCGCCGGGTCGAGGAGAAGGGCGCCATTGCGGCCGCGCTCTTGCGCAATGTCTGGCCGCTCTTCGACGCGGGCAAGGTCAAGCCCGAGATCTACAAGACCTTTCCGCTCGGCGAGGCGGGCGCAGCGCATCGCCTGATGGAAAGCTCGGCCCATATCGGCAAGATCGTGCTCACGGTTTGACCGGGCCGGGGCCCGCGCCTATATAGAGGCGATCCAGGACATGGCCGGCGGCCTCGTCCGGCGCCCTTAAGAAGGCGCGCGGGCCAGAAAGCCGCGCCGGGATTGCAGGAGACCGCGATGGCCCAGCCCTTGATGCCGAAAGCGACCGCAGTGTGGCTCGTCGAGAACACGTCGCTCTCGTTCGACCAGATCGGCGAATTCTGCGGCCTCCATCCGCTCGAGGTGCAGGCGATCGCTGACGGTGAGGTGGCATTGCAGATGCTGGGGCTCGACCCCGTGGCGAACGGCCAGCTCACGCTCGAGGAGATCGAGCGCTGCCAAGCCGATCCGACGGGGCGCCTCGCGCTCGCGAAGGAAGCGGTGCCGGTGTCGATCGTGAAGCATCGCGGCCCGCGCTATACGCCGATCGCCAAGCGCCAGGACAAGCCCAACGCGATCGCGTGGATCGTGAAAAACCACCCCGAGCTGAGCGACGGGCAGGTCTCGAAGCTCGTCGGCACGACGAAGCCGACGATCCGCGCGGTGCGCGACAGGACGCACTGGAACACGCAGAACATCAAGCCGCAGCATCCGGTGTCGTTGGGCCTCTGCACGCTCGAGGAGCTCGAGGCGGCGGTGACGCGCGCCAATCGCGGCAAGAAGGTCGAGGTTGCGCCGCCGACGGTCGAGGAAGAAGAGGGCGCGCAGGCCGAATGATGAGCGACGCGGCCGGAACCGTCGCCTCCGACCGCGCGGCGCGGCGCTGGCGCGGGGCCGAGAACGGGCCCGTCCCGATCGGCAGCGAGGCGCACAAGCGGCTCTTCTGCCGCATGCTGCTCGACACGCACGATCCCTATAAGCCGGCTGTCATCGACTGGCCGAAGCTCGGCGAGGACGAGCGCAAGCGCCTCGTCGGCTTGCCGATCTGGGACATCGCGGTGCAGACCGAAGGGAAGGCCAAGATCCGCGTCTCGACTTATGCCGAGCGCATCTTGGATCCGCTGCTGATCGACGCGGTCAGGCTCAACGGCTTCGAGGAAGGCCGGCACAAGGACGTGCTCTCCAACATGGTCCAAGCCTACGGCATCGCACTCGCGCCCGAGCCGCCTTATGCGAAGCCGCGCGATCCCGAATGGGCCTTCATGGTGACGGGCTATAGCGAATGCATCGACAGCTTCTTCGCCTTCGGGCTGTTCGAGCTGGCGAAGCGCTCGGGATTTTTCCCGCGCGATCTCGTCGCGACGTTCGAGCCGGTGATGCAGGAGGAATGCCGCCACATCCTGTTCTTCGTCAATTGGGCCGCCTGGCACAGGAAGAACCTGCCGTGGTGGAAGAAGCCGATCTTCGACGCGCGGCGCCTGGGCGTCTGGGCGAAGCTCGTGCGCGAGCGGATCGAGACCGCGAAGGACGTCGGCGGCGGCGACAATTTCGCCATGACCGGGCACGAATCGATGGGGATCGACGTCGATGTCGCCGGCTTGATGGATACGTGCCTGGCCGAGAACGAGCGGCGCATGGCGGGCTATGACGAGCGCTTGCTGCGCCCCCGGATCGTGCCGCGCCTCGTGCGCCTCGCGCGGCGATTCATGCGCAGCAAGAAAGCAGTGGCGGCGTGAAGCGCTAATTCTTCGTGGCGATGTGACCCGCGTTCTTCAGCGTATCGGTGATTTCGGCGAGCGCCGCGGGATCTTCGATCGTCGCCGGCATGCGATACTCCTCGCCGTCGGCGATGTGGCGCATGGTGCCGCGCAGGATCTTGCCGGAGCGCGTCTTCGGCAGGCGCTGCACCACCACGGCGGCCTTGAAGCTCGCGACCGGGCCGATGCGCTCGCGCACCAGCGCCACGGTCTCGGCCGAGATCCGCTCGGGCGGCGCGTTGACGCCGGCCTTCAGGACGAGGAAGCCCAAGGGCACCTGGCCCTTCAGCGCGTCGGCGACGCCGATCACGGCGCATTCGGCGACGTCGGGGTGGGACGCCAGCACTTCCTCGATGGCGCCCGTGGAAAGCCGGTGGCCGGCGACGTTGATGATGTCGTCGGTGCGCGTCATGACGAAGACGTAGCCGTCGTCGTCGATGAAGCCGGCGTCGGCGGTGTGGTAGTAGCCGGGAAACTCGGTGAGATATGCCTTCACGAAACGCTCGTCGGCGTTCCACAGAGTAGGCGACGAGCCCGGCGGCAGCGGCAGCTTGACGCACAGCGCGCCGATCTCGCCGCGCTTCATCTCGTGCCCGTCGGCATCGAGCACGTGCAGATCATAGCCCGGCGCGGGCTTCGTCGAGGAGCCGAGCTTCACCGGCAGATGCTCGAGCCCGATGCAGTTCGCCGTGATCGCCCAGCCGGTCTCGGTCTGCCACCAGTGGTCGATGACCGGCCGCTTCAGGTGCAGCTGCGCCCATTCGACGGTCGGCGGATCGGCGCGCTCGCCGGCGAGGAAGAGCGTGCGGAACTGCGAGAGATCGTATTTGGCGATGAATTTGCCGTCGGGATCGTCGCGCTTGATGGCGCGAAAGGCGGTCGGCGCGGTGAACATGGCGTTGATGCCGTGCTCGGCAATCATGCGCCAATAGACGCCGGCATCGGGCGTGCCGACGGGCTTGCCCTCGAACAGCAGGCTGGTGCAGCCGAACAGCAGCGGCGCATAGACGATGTAGGAATGGCCGACGACCCAGCCGACGTCGGAGGCGGCGAAGAACGCATCGCCCGGCTTCATGCCGTAGACGTTCGCCATCGACCAGTTGAGCGCCACGGCGTGCCCGCCATTGTCGCGCACGATGCCCTTGGGCTCGCCGGTCGTGCCGGAGGTGTAGAGGATGTAGAGCGGATCGGTCGCCTCGACCGGCACGCAAGGCGAAGGCGCCGCCGCGGCGACCGCCTCGCGCCAGTCGCGGTCGCGGCCTTTGACGAGGCTGGCCGCGAGCATCGGGCGTTGCAGGATGAAGCAGGTCTCGGGCTTATGGTGCGCGAGCTCGATCGCGAGATCGAGCAGCGGCTTGTATGGCACGAGGCGGCCCGGCTCGACGCCGCACGAGGCGGCGAGCACGAGCTTCGGCTGCGCGTCGTCGATGCGCGCGGCAAGCTCGGGCGCGGCGAAGCCGCCGAACACGACGGAATGAATGGCGCCCAGCCGCGCGCAGGCGAGCATCGCCATCACCGCTTCCGGCACCATCGGCATGTAGATGAGGACGCGATCGCCCTTCCGGACTCCGGCCGCCGCGAGCGCGCCGGCGAGCAGCGCCACCTCGTCGCGCAGCTCGCGATAGGTGAAGGACGTTTTCGTGTTGGTGACGGGGCTGTCGTAGATCAGCGCCGCCTGCTCGGCGCGGCCGCGCTCGACATGGCGGTCCAAGGCATTCCAGCAGGTGTTCATGCGCCCGCCGCGGAACCAGCGATAAAACGGCGGGTTGGCGGCGTCGAGCACCTTGTCCCAACGGCGCTCCCAGTCGATCGCCTCGGCCGCGTCGCCCCAAAATCCCTCGGGATCGGCGAGCGAGCGGCGCCAGGCTTCCTCGTAGCGTCCGGTCATGGCGCCAGTATCGGCGCGGACCGGGTGCCAGGCAATCCTCAGGCGATGCGAAGCTCGCGCGCGGAGCTCGGCCGCGAAGACCGGAAGGTTAAACTCGGCCGCGAACTTGCCGCGCTGTGTCTCGGCGACGATGGAAAGGACCCAGCGGATGCCGTAGCGGCCGATCGGGTTGGCGCTGCTCGGCAGAGTGGCGGGCGTCGTGAAGGCGATGGGGATGAAGCTGTCGCCGGTGACCACAATGGTGCGCGTTTCGCTCCACATCTCGGTCACGATGTCGTGGTCGAGGCTGGCCAGGCGATTGACGCATCTGAGCGTCGCCTCGATCTCACCGAGCGGCGCGTCGCCGGGGCGAAATTCGACACGGCCGGAAACCGCGCCGCCAACGCAGCCCGGGAATGGGTCCATGAGGAACTCGGCGCCGCGGGCGCGGCGGGAGGCGATGCGCACGAGCAGGAGGAGCGCAAGAATCCACAACGCGGCGAAGGCGGTCTCGAACAGCCTAAAGGGTTCTCTCAGCGTCATGCCCGGCCGCAGCTCCGGCGGCAGCCGCCACGCGATAAGCGGCAGCGGCAGGGTAGGGTAAGGAAGACGATCAACAGCCAACGGCCGACAATTGCCCCGCCGCTCGTGCCGGCGGCGGGAATGCGGCCGTCCGCCCATGAGGGATTCGCGGTCCCTGGCACTTCGCGATGGCGCGCGATGGAGCGCGCTTGGCGCCACTTCGCGATGACGAACACCGCGAAGACGAGGACGATGAGGATCAGACTGAGATTGAAATGAAGTGGGTACGTCACGCCGGCTTTCCCCCGCGCCGATACTGTCAAGTCAGGGGCGGCGGGGCAACGACATGTCTCCCGGTTGTCATTGCGCGCAAAGCGCCGCAATCTCCCTCGCGGGCACGGAGGACGGCATGAACGAGCGCGCGCAAAATCCCTATTCGTCCGGGCTCGACCGCAACGCGGCGAATTTCGTCCCGCTGTCGCCCTTGAGCTTCATCGCGCGGAGTGCGGCCGTCTTTCCCACGCGGCTCGCGGTCGTGCACGGCGCGCGGCGCTATAGCTGGGCGGAGTCCTACGCGCGCTGCCGCAGGCTTGCGAGCGCGCTCAAGGGGCGCGGCATCGGCAAGAACGACACCGTCGCAGTCATGGGCGCCAACACGCCGGAACTGTTCGAGGCGCATTTCGGCGTGCCGATGGCAGGCGCGGTGCTGAACGCGCTCAACGTCCGCCTCGACGCCGCGGCGATCGCCTTCATCCTGCAGCACAGCGAGGCAAAGGTTCTGCTCACCGACCGCGAATTCTCGGGCGTGATTGAGCTGGCGCTGGCGCAGCTCAAGAGACGACCGATCGTCGTCGATATCGACGATGCGCTCGCGGTCGGCGGCAAGCTGTTGGGCGCGCTCACCTACGAGGAGCTGCTCGCCGAGGGCGATCCCGAAGCGCCGTGGCAGGGACCGGCCGACGAGTGGGACGCGATCGCGCTCAACTACACGTCCGGCACGACCGGCAACCCGAAGGGCGTCGTCTATCACCATCGCGGCGCCTATCTCAACGCGCTCGGCAACGCGCTGGTGTGGAGCATGCCGCGCCATCCGGTCTATCTCTGGACATTGCCGATGTTCCATTGCAACGGCTGGTGCTTTCCCTGGACGGTGACGGCGCTGGCCGGGACGCATGAGTGCCTGCGCCGGGTCGAGGCGGGGCCGGTGTTCGCGGCGCTCGCCGAGCATGGCGTGACGCACATGTGCGGCGCGCCGGTCGTCATGAACATGCTGCTCCACGCGCCGCCCGAGGCGCGGCGCGAATTGGGCCGCAGGATCGCGCTCATGACGGCGGGGTCGGCGCCGCCCGCCGCCGTGATCGAGGGCATGGAGAAGCTCGGCTTCGACGTGACGCATGTCTATGGCCTGACCGAAGTCTATGGGCCCGCGGTCGTGTGCGACTGGCACGAGGAATGGGACGCGCGGCCCGTGGCCGAGCGCGCGTCGCTGAAGGCGCGCCAGGGCGTGCGCTACCCGGTGCTCGATGGGCTCATGGTGGCCGATCCCGCAACGCTCGCGCCGGTGGCGCAAGACGGCGCCACGATGGGCGAAGTGTTCATGCGCGGCAACATCGTGATGAAGGGCTACCTCAAGAACGACACGGCGACGGGCGACGCGTTCGCCGGCGGCTGGTTCCACACCGGCGATCTCGGCGTCATGCACGCGGACGGCTACATCGAGATCAAGGACCGCTCGAAGGACATCATCATCTCGGGCGGCGAGAACATCTCAACGATCGAGGTCGAGGGCGTGCTGTTCCGCCATCCCGCCGTGCTCGAGGCGGCGGTGGTGGCGCGGCCCGATCCGCATTGGGGCGAAAGCCCGTGCGCCTTCGTCACGCTGAAGGACGGCGCATCCGCAACGGCCGACGAGATCATCGCCTTCTGCCGCGCGCACATGGCGCACTACAAGGCGCCGCGCACGGTCGTGTTCGGCGCCTTGCCCAAGACCTCGACCGGCAAGGTGCAGAAATACGTGCTGCGCGACCAGGCGAAGGCGCTCGCGTGAAGCAGTTGGCGCGCATCTCCGCCTGGTCCTACGATCTTCCAGTTCCAAGACTCACAACAGTTCCGCAGATTGCAGGGCAATCTTCAGCAGCAAAACCGGCTGGACTCGAAGAAATCGGACCTAGAGCGTGATTGATTTTGGCTGAATTGCTTTTAGGGATTCCCAGGGACGCTGGTTTCTGATTTAAGGTGCTGGCTGGGATTGGGGGCCAGCATCGATGAGTTGACCCTATTCCTTGGATCTTCGAGAACGCGTGGTGAGCCGGGTGATGGCGGGTGAGAGCTGTCGCGCGGTGGCGGTGCGGTTCGGGGTCAGCGTGGCGAGTGTCGTGAAGTGGTCGCAGCGGTTCCGCGCGACGGGCAGCGCGGCGGCGAAGCGGATGGGCGGCTATCGTCGGTTGGCTCTGGCGGGCGAGCGCGACTGGCTTCTGGCGCGGATCGCGGCGCGCCCCGACCTGACGTTGCGGGCGCTCGTTGCCGAGCTCGCGGCGCGCGGGATCGCCGTAAGCTATTTCGCGGTCTGGCACTTCTACGAGCACGAGGGGATCAGCTTCAAAAAAAAGCCTGCACGCCAGCGAGCAGGATCGCCCGGACGTCGCGCGCCGGCGCGCCCGCTGGAAGACGTATCAGGGCAGGCTTGATCCCAAGCGCCTCGTCTTCATCGACGAGACCTGGGCCAAGACCAACATGACCCGCACCCATGGCCGCTGCGCCAGGGGCAAGCGGCTCGTCGCCAAGGTCCCGCATGGACGATGGCGAACGCTGACCTTCCTCGCCGCGCTGCGTAACGACCGCATCGATGCGCCGTGCGTGCTTGACGGCCCCATCAACGGCCTGAGCTTCCGCGCCTATGTCGAGCAGTTTCTTGTGCCGACGCTGGCCCCCGGCGACATCGTCGTCATGGACAATCTCGGCAGTCACAAGGGCCGCGTCATCCGAAGCATCCTCCGCGCCGCCGGCGCAAGGCTCTTCTTCCTGCCGCCCTACTCGCCGGACCTCAACCCGATCGAGCAGGTGTTCGCGAAGCTCAAAGCGCTCCTGCGAAAGGCCGCCGAGCGAACCATCACCGCGACCTGGCAACGCATCGGCAAGCTGCTCGACGCCTTCACGCCACAGGAATGCGCCAACTATCTCGCAAACTCAGGATATGCTTCAGCTTAAGGCGATCACGCTCTAGGGCGTGGACTCAAACCTGGTCCAAAGTCTGGTCGCGGCGAGCAAGGCGGCCGCCAGGTAGTTTCTGGCGAGCTTGTCGTAGCGGGTCGCGATGCGTCGGAATTGCTTGAGCTTGGCGAAGAAGCGCTCGATCAGATTGCGGTGGCGATAGAGCGTTGGCTCGACGGATCGCTGGATTTTGCGATCGCGCTGGGTCGGGATATGGGCGCATCCGCCGGTTTGGGCGACCAGGTCGATGATTGCCTGGGCATCGTAGCCGCGATCGGCGATCAGAGCTTCGGCGGGTGGCAGCCCGTCGATAAGTGCCGGTACGGCGGCTTTATCCGAGGCTTGCCCGGCGGTCACTACGAGGCGGATCGGCAGGCCGCGCTCGTCGACGACGGCGTTGATTTTGGTGCTCAGTCCGCCACGAGAACGACCGATGGCGTGATCTTCGCCCCCTTTTTACCGCCCGCCGCGTGCTGATGCGCTCGGATGATGGAGCTGTCGACCAGATGCAGCGATTGCGGCGAGCGCGCCGCCAAGGCCTCGAACACCCGCAGCCATACCCCGGCCTTGGCCCAACGGTTGAACCGGTTATAGACGCTCGTGTACGGGCCATATCGCTCCGGCAGATCGCGCCAAGGCGTGCCCGTCCGCAGCACAAAGAAAATCCCGTTCAAAACCCGCCGATCATCCCGTGTCGGACGGCCGCCGTGAGGCCGGTGCTGCGCATTCGGCAGCATTGGCCCAATGATCTCCCACTCCGCATCCGTCAGATCGAACCGAGCCATCCAAGGTCTCCTTCCGGAATCCTTGAATCACTCCTCCCGATCCGACACAAGCAGTTTGAGTACAGACCCTAGTCCCCGAGCTCGGTCACGCCTTGGAGCACGAGGCGCTCGGGCGGCGTCGTGCCTTCGATGTCGCCCATCGCCTTCATCGCCGCGATGAGGGCGACGAGCTTCGCGCGCGAGACCTTGTTGCTGCGCTCGAACCCGTCGATCCGGCGCATCAGGTCGTAGGCTTGGCCGATCTCGGCGCGGTCGCCCTTCATCAGGCGCGCCAGGATGTCGATCGCCTCGTCGCGGTTCTGGTCGTTGTCGAACCAGGCGATCGAGCGATCGAGCACGCCGACAATCCGGCGCGCCGTCTCCATGTGCGTCTTCGCCCAGGCGAGCGATACGTCGGCCGCACCCATCGGCAGATCCTCGGTATAGTCCTTGATCATGCCGATGTTGCGGAAGCCCGCCTTCTCGGCGATGAAATTCACGGGCGGCACCAGCATGGTGGCGTCGACCGTGCCCGACTGGAGCGCGGCGAAGCGCTGCGCCGTGTTGCCGATGACGACGATGTCGTAATCGCCTTCGTCCCTCAATCCGTGCGCCTCGGCGATGCGGTTCAGGTAGACGCGGTTGATGTCGCGCAGGCCGCCGATGCAGATGGTCTTGCCCTTCAGATCCTCGAATTTCTGGATCGAGGGTTTCGCCACCATCTCATAGGGCGTGACGCGCCCGACGAGGCGCAGGATCGCGACTGGCGCGCCTTTTTCGATGGCGTGGATCGGCTCGACCGTGCCGATCGTGCCGACGATGTCGAGCGAGCCGCCGGTGAGCTGCTGCACGAGGCCCGCAGCGGTCGGCACATAGACGAGGTCGAGCGTGATGCCGGCAGCGGCGAAGAATCCCTTGTCGATGCCGATGTAATAGGGCCAGGCGCCCGAATTGGGCGAGCCGATGAGGCCGGTGACGATGGTCTCGGAGGCAGCCGCCGGCGCTGCCAGCGCCACGACTGCCGCGAGTGCCGCGCCAAATCCTCGCGCCCTCATATCGCGCCCGCTCTTACGCCGCCGTGATTTCCCGCGTCCCGATCTCATAGCGGAAGTTCGCCGGATCGAGGCAGTCGAGCGTGCCGGCCGCCGTTTGCCCGTGCGGATACATGAGGAACGGCACGTCGCCCTCGCGGTCGCCCGGCAGCGCCACATCGTGCGCGTCGTTGTAGGCGATCCAGTTGGTCTCCCACGCGCCGAACAGCGTCTGCCGCGCCGCCGCGACCTTGGCGTCGGTCATGGCCAGGTGGCCGGGCGGCTCCTCGAGCGCGACCTTCCGCACGTCGGCGGGATCGACCGGAACCCAGCCGAAGCGCGAAAGCCACACTTCTGCCCGGCAATGCTGCGCGCCCGTGATGATGTCGCTGTTGGCGCCGAGGCTCTTGTAGCCGAAGCGCGAGGGTGCGGCGCGAATGCCGTAGAGATCGCGCGCTGGCAGCCCTGCCGCGCGCGCAAGGCCGACATAGAGCGCGTTCAGATCGGCGCACTTGCCGCCCAGGTCGCCGGTGCGCAGCATAAAGGCGATGTTGCCGAGCCCGCAGCCGCGCGTCTTCGGATCGCGGAACGTGTTCTCGACCACCCATTCATAGATGCGCTGCGCCTTCACCAGATCGTCCGTGGCGCCGGCGGTGATCTTGAGGGATGTTTCCTTGACGATGCCGTCGGTCGGCAGAAGCTTGGTCGCCGCGGTGTAGAGGTGCCGTTCCGCGACGCCGAGCCGCGCGGGATGGCCCGGCTTCCCCAGATCGACGGCGCGGTCGCGCGTCGCGACCCGGCTCGTGATCGTGGCTCCGGGGCTCTGCGTTCCATCCGGCCATTCGATCGCCAGAAACTTCGCGCGATAGGGGCCGGCGCGATGGACCGCGGCCGTGCCGCCGGCGACCTGATGCTCGTCGCCGAGCGGGCGGATCCAGTCCGCGGCGGCGATCGCCGGCAGCGGGACCCAGGCGCGCGTCACACCTTGCGGCTTGGCGATCTCGATCTCGGTCGTGATCTCGAATTTGCGCCATGTGCCCGGCTGCGGCGCGAATGAAGCCGCTTCCATGGCGCGCGCGCCGGGGATGCGCGACACCGCCAGGAACGCCGCTCCGCCCATCAGCATGCCGCGCCGGTCGATCCGCATCTCGTCCTCCCTCGTCCCTCTCGGGAATAGAGACTAAGGCCGGCGCAATGCGAAAACCACCGCCGCGCAGAGCGCACGGCTTGCGAGCGGGCGCGGCCAGGGGCGATCGCGAAGCGGAAGCCGAGCGGAGAACCGAAAGCGATTGACGCCGCTATGAGGCGCGCTTGTTGCGGCGGCGGAACAGGCCGAGGCAAGCCAGCGCCGATCCGAAGAGCGCAAGCGATGCGGGCTCGGGGACATTGGGCGCGTCAACGTCGACGCTCGCGCCGTCGGCCGTGTTGAATGTGATGCTGCCTCCAAATGGGTCGTCGGTGACCTGAGCGCCGATACCTACGTCGTAGTTGCCGGCCGCCAAATCGTCCAAGATGGTCGCCGTGTAGATGATGATGCCGTCGTCGCCCGTGACCACGCCGTCGAACCCGGTGTCGTCGATTTCGGTCGGCAGCGGTCCGACAGTGTAAAGCTGCAGGGCCAAGGGAGAACTCAGAGCGCTCGTTTCGAAAAAGCCGCCGAAGATGCTGAGCGAGCCACCGCCCCAGTAGAACTCATAATAGATGGGGACCGTGAAATCACCGCCTTTGTTGATATCGATTTCGTCGGTTGGAGACGTGATCGCCGTCGTGTTGCCGGGGTCGGGCGTACTTGTGATGACCTCCGCAGAGGCGGACGAGAGTCCGCCCAGGGCAAGAGTCAAGGCGGCTGCGCCGGCCGCGCTCAGGAATGCCGACCGTCGCCCGAATTGCGTCGCCATGTGACTGTCCCCCCAGCGGTTGGCTCATGGCAACTATGCAAAATCCGGACCAGCCGCGCAACCTATTGGCGAATCAGCGTCCGGGCCAAATCGCGCCCGGCAAATGTAAAGTTTCCCGACGCACCGATGGGTTGGGCGCGCCGAAGGCAATATCCCGATGAAGGCGATCCTGCCGAACGAACCCAATTCCGGGCGGTGCGCGCGAACTGACCGAGCGAACCCAATCAGGGT